>NZ_CP189573.1:2060212-2746949 GCF_050157065.1 Carbonicoccus niuqiaonis | reverse complement strand
GAACAGCTTCGCGGTCGGGTCCCCCGGCAACACGCCCAGGCCCCACAGCACGGCCCCTTGCCCGAGCAGCCGGGCGGCCAGCCCGATGGTGTCGGACAGCCGAGGGGCGGTGCCGATGGTGCTCGGAGTCTGGCTGGTGCCGGTCGAGGTCGCCATGGCCACCATTCTCCATCCCGCGCCAAGGCTGCGGCGGGCCGTTCGGCGACGTGGGGCACGATGGAGCCAGGACCCGATCCACCAAGCTGTCCCACTGATCCCACGAGGATTCCGGCGATCCCACCAGGACCTCCGACGATCCCACCAGGACCTCCGGTGGGACAGCCGAGCTGACAGGCAGGAACCACCGTGACGGACACGCACACCACGCAATGCCCGACCGGCCCCGGACGTGCGGCCCGGACCGGCGAACAGCTGACCGCCTACCCGCAGCCCACCCCGGCCCAGGTGGCCGACACCGTACGGACCGCGCGCGAGGCGGCGGACTGGTGGGCCGGGCTGACCGCGGCACAGCGGAAGCGGCGGCTGTTGGCGTACAAGCACGAACTGGTGGCGGCGCGGGACGAGTTGGCGACCATGATCAGCACCGAGGCCGGCAAGCCGATGGCCGATGCGATGGTCGAGGTGATGATCAGCATGGTCCACCTCGACTGGGCGGCCCGCCACGCCGGCCGGGTGATGCGTCGCCGTACCGTGTACCCGGGACTGCTCGGGCTCAACACCTACGCGACGGTGGAGCGTGAGCCGTACGGGGTGGTCGCGGTGCTGGGGCCGTGGAACTACCCGTTGTTCACCCCGGGTGGCTCGATCTGGTACGCCCTCGCCGCCGGCAACGCGGTGGTCTTCAAGCCCAGCGAGTACACCCCCGGTGTCGCGGAACTGCTGGCCCGGTTGTGGTTGCGCGCCAACCCCGAGCGACCCGTGCTGCAGTTCCTGTCCGGTGACGGTCGGGCCGGTGCGGAGTTGATCAGGTCCGGGGTCGACAAGGTCGCGTTCACCGGATCGACCGCGACCGCCAAGAAGGTGATGGCCCAGGCCGCGGAGTCACTGACACCCGTGGTGCTCGAGTGCGGCGGCAAGGATGCGGCGCTGGTGGCCGCCGACGCCGACCTCGCGGCGGTCGCCAAGTCGGTGGCCTTCGGCGCGTTCAGCAACGCCGGACAGACCTGTGCCGGGGTGAAGCGGGTCTACGTCGTGGACGAGGCGGCCGACGACTTCCTGGGTGAGCTCGACCGTGAGCTCGACGGGATCCGGGCCGACGCGGACGTGGCAGCCCCGTACGGACCGATGGTGCTGCCGCAGGGACCCGACGTGGTGGCCGACCACCTCGCCGACGCGATCAGCCACGGGGCCCAGGTCCGGCACGGTGGCGAGCATGCGTTCCACCGACCGTTCGTGGACCCGATCGTGGTGGTCGACGCCCCGGAGGACTCGGCGGCGGTGTCGGAGGAGACCTTCGGGCCGCTGCTGGTGGTCAACCGGGTGCCCGACCTGCCCGAAGCGGTGCAGCGGACGAACGCCAACGCGCTGGGCCTGACGGCGAGCATCTGGACCGCCGACGTCGCCGCAGCCAAGCAGTTGGCCACCCGACTACGGGTGAGCACGGTCACGATCAACACCGCAATCGGGTTCATGGGCACGCCGACGCTGCCGTTCGGGGGTCGTGGCGCCTCAGGGTTCGGCCGGATCCACGGGGACGACGGCATCCGGGAGTTCAGCGTGGCGAAGTCGCGGAGTCGGTTGCTGTTCGACCTGCCGATCGACGTGATGACCCTGCGCCACCCGGAGGGCAACGTCGACCGCGTCAGTGCCCTGGTGCAGCTGCTGCACGGCCGGCGCTGACCGGTCCGGAGACGACGGGACCCCGGCGCCCACGGGCATCCCCGTGCGGGGATGCGCCGGTGGACCCGGGGTCTCGCGCCGTACGGGGGACCTCAGAGCTGCGAGGTGATGGCCTCGAGGAGCTGGATCGGACGCAGCAGGGTGGCGTCGTCGATCGGCGCCTTGCCGGTCTTCAGCATGTCGACGAAGAGGTCGAGCATGGGGGCGTTGTAGTCCTTGCCGAGCGTCAGCGGCGTCTGGGTGATGCCGTGCCGGCCCACGACCGTGGCGAAGAACTTGACCTGGCCCTCGTCGTCCTTGGTGATGAACGAGATGGTGGTCGGCACGCCGCCGATGGTGGTGCTGGCGATGATCGAGCCTTCGCCGCGGACGACGGTCACGTCACCGAAGTCGGCGTCGCCACCGATCTGCAGGGCGGCCTCGATCTCGTGGATGCCGTAGAACGACAGGCCCGAGTACTCCGAGTCCGGGTCGGCGGGACCGAAGACGTGGATCGCGGCGGTGGCGCCACGGTCGGCGGTGGCCGAGCTCAGGTCGGCCATCTCCGGCACGTTGCGCAGTGCGGACGAGGACACCAGCAGGGCGTTGTTCTCCTTGGCGGCGTCGAGCATGGCCTGGGCGTCGGCGACCGAGGCCGCGAGCGGCTTGTCGACCAGCACCGGCATCCCGGCCTTCAACAGCGGCAGCGCCTGCTCGGCGTGCTTGCCGCCGTCGCGGGTGCAGATGATGGCGGCGTCGACCTTGCCGACCAGGTCGGCGGGCTCGGCCACCAGCTCGGTGATGCCACCGGCCTCCTGCAGCTTGGCCTGTCGGTCCGGCTCACCCCCGACGAGGTGGGTGATCTTGAAGTCCGGGTGGCGATCCTCGGAGTTGAGGTGCCGGACGAAGTGGTCGACATGGCTGTTCTCGATGCCGATGACGCCGATGGTGGTCACGATGAATCCTCACGTATGGCTGACTCCGCCGTCCGCTGCGGCGGCCACGCCAGACGCTAGCAGGGATGCAAGCGATTGCGAGCAGTGGGTCACGGACCGATCAGACGTGTTCAGGGCAGGTCGGTGATGTAGCAGGGGTCGACCGGAACGAGGGTGAACCGTTGGAAGCAGGCGGTACGGCCCGTCTGCAGCTCGGAGTCGAAGCCGCCCGACACCGACACCCCGACCAGTCGTGCGTCGCGCGAGCGCGCCTCGTTGCGGGTCTGGTCGAACCACTCCGAGAACGCGGTGAACTCGCCGGCGTTGCGGATCGTGCCGCCCAGGACGTGGAAGCTGTCCGAGCCGTTGCGGAACCGCAACGGGTCGCCCGAGACCCGCAGGATGTCGACGTCGGTGACGGTCACGTTGTCGGCGTCGTTCGCGGCGTAGATCGCGTGGACGAGGGCCAGCTGCTCGGGGACGTTGACCAGGTTCCTGAACACCGGCCGGTTGACCACGACCCCGTCGACGTTCTGGATGCTCAACGCGGCGTAGCCGGTCCCGACCGGGGAGAACGCCGTACCGATGTGGTCGAACCGGAGGTCGTCGAGGGTGACGTCGGTGGCGCCCTTCACCTGCAGGCCGTTGGTGGCGTGGGTGAAGCGCAGGTTCCGTACGGTCAGGTTCATGTCCGCCCGCGCCGTGGTCGGAATGATCTTGACCATGTAGTCGGCGAAGTCGTCCTGCCCGTTGAACGTCGCGATCCCGCCGTCGGCGCCGATCGTCGTCGGGTGTGTCGAGTGGTACGTCCATCGCGTTCCGACCTCGAGGTACTCACCCGGCTGCAGGTGCACCTGCACCGCCGTGTCCGGAGCCAGTGCGGTCAGGTGGGCGTTCGCCCGGGCCAGGCTGCCGAACGGGTTGCCGCGGGTGCCGTCGCCGGCGGCACCCCCGTCCGGTGCGACGTACACGTGCGTGACCGGTTCGGCCGCGCCGGCGCTCGGTGCTGTCGTCAGGCCGGCGAGCACCAGCAGCAGGGCACCGAACAGTCGGGGCAGGACACCAAACGTTCTGGACGGGACACCAGACGTTCTGGACGGGACACCAGACGTTCTGGACGGGACACCAAACGTTCTTGACGGGACACCAAACATGGGGGGGGACTCCTTCGTCGGTCGGGTTGCAGCGTAGCGGCCTTCAGCCGGCCATCGCCTTGTTGGCCGCCTCCTGTGCCTGTGTGAGGGCTTCGGCCACCGGCATCCGGCCGAGGAACATCTCGTTGAAGAACGGCTTCCATGCCTCCAGCGCCGCCCCGTAGTTGGGGCCGGTGGGAGCTCCGATGGACTCTCCCTTGCCCTGCTCGGCGAACTGCGACGGGTCGACGTCCTGCTCGGCCCAGTAGTCGGTGAACCCCTGTTGGGCCCCGGCCACCGCCGGGAGTGCGGCACCGGTCGTCCCGATGTGGGTGGCACCCTCGGCCGAGCCGAGCCAGCGCAGCACCGCCGCCGTGGCCTCCGGGTTCTTGCTGGCCGCGTTGCCGGCCACCACGACGTTGTTGACCACCGAGATCCGGCCCTCCGGACCGGCCGGCATCGGCACGATGCCCCACTCGAACTCGGCGCCGTCGGCGACGTTCTTCAGGTTGTAGATGCCGGACTGGAACAGTGCGATCTTGCCCTGCAGGAACTGGTCGCGGGTGAAGTCGCCGTTGTCGTTGGTGTTGGACGCGGCGGGGGAGACGTGGTGCTTGTTGATCAGGTCCACGAGGTAGCCGAAGGCGACCCGGCCGGCCTCGGAGTCGAAGATGAACTCCGCGTCGGGCCCTTGGAAGTCGCCGCCGGCCGACCCGAGGAAGTTGTAGTAGATGCCCTGCAGGTCCTGGGCGGCGGAGTAGCCCCAGGTGCCGGGCTTGGTGCCGTCGAAGCCTGCCTCGTCGCCACGCTTGCCGGCCGCGTCGACGGTCAGCTTCTGCAGCACCGGCAAGAAGGTGTCGGCCGAGCCGCCCCAGCTGAGGTCGGCCAGGTCGTCGGGTGTCAGCCCGGCATCCTTGAGTAGGGTGGCGTTGTAGTAGATCGCGATGCCACCGTCGGTCAACTGCGGCACACCCCACAGCTTGCCGTCGGAGCTGTACTGCTCCACCGCCGGCTGGATCCAGTCGGCCTTGAGGTCGTCGAAGTCGGCCCCGATCTCGATGATGTTGCCGTTGGTGATGTAGGGCTCGATGTAGGAGCCGTTGATCATGAAGATGTCGTCGGCGTTGCCACCGCCCACGTCGGTGCGCAGCTTGGTGAAGTAGTCGGCCCACGGCACCAGCGTGGTGGTGACGGTGATGCCGGGTTCCTGCTCGGCGAACGCGGCCAGGCCGGCCTCGTACGCCTGCTGCACCTGCTCGTCCCAGAGCCGGATCGTGACGGTGCCGGTGAGCCCACCGCCCTCGCCGGAGCCCTCGCCACCGGGGTTCTGCTGCTGTTGCTGTGCCGGGGAGCAGGCGGCGAGCCCGGCGACCGCCAGGCCGGCGGTGCCGGCACCGGCGAGCAGGGTACGGCGGGAGAACGGGTGGGTGGTCATGACTGCTCCTTGGTGTTGACGAACTCGGTGTTGACGAACTCGGTGCTGATGAACTGCGGGTTGACGACGTGCAGGTGGGACTGTGCGTTGCGGGACGGGGATCGGCTGCTCACTTGAATCCCGTCAGCGAGATCGAGTTGACGATGTGGCGTTGGAAGATTGCGAACAGGATCAGCAGTGGTGCCATCGCCACGGTGGTGGCGGCCATCACCAGCGTCCAGTTGGCGTTGTACTGGGTCTGCAGTGCAGCGGTGGCGACCGTGATCACCTGCCAGTCGGGTCCGGTGGTGATGATCAACGGCCACATGAAGTTGTTCCAGTGGGTCACCACGGTGATGATCGCGAGGGTGGCGATGATGGGCTTCGACAGCGGCACCACGATCAGCCACAGGATCCGCCAACTGCCGGCCCCGTCGACCCGGGCGGCCGACAGGATGTCCTCGGGGATGCCGCGGAAGTACTCGCGCAGCAGGAACACCGCGTACGGCGACCCGAACACGAACGGCAGCACCAGCGACCAGAACGTGTTCCGCAGGCCGAGTTGGGTGAACATCGTGTACAGCGGGATCACCGTCACCACCTGCGGCACCATCATCGTTGCCAGGTAGATCCAGAACAGCGTGTCGCGACCCCGGAACTCCATCCGCGCGAAGGCGTAGGCCGCCATGATCGAGAACAGCAACTGCCCGACCAGGAGCACCGCGACCACCTGGGCGGTGACCGCGACCGGGGAGCCGAAGCCGCGCTCGGCGAACAGCCGGGCGTAGTTCACCGTGCTCACCGGATCGGGCGGCGCCAGCGCGCCTTCGGAGGCGAACTGCTGTGGTGACTTCAGCGAGGTGGCGAAGCTGAGCAGGAACGGCCCCACGGTGATCACCGCACCGAGCAGCAACACCGCGTACGTGATCACGGCCGACAGTGGCGACACCCGGCGACCGGCGAACCGGACGGGGACGGCGATCGACGACCGTGCTCGGGATGGGGGCTCAACTGAGGTCATACGTCACCCGCTTGGCGAAGAACCGTTGCTGGGCGACGGTGACGATGATCAGCACCACGAACAGCACCAGCGCCATCGCCGAGGCCCGGCCGAAGTTGAACGCGCCACCGAACGCCTCGAGGTAGATCCGGGCGGCGATCACGTCGGTCGCCCGCTGCGGTCCACCGTTCGGGGTGAGGGCGTAGATCTGGTCGAACGCCTGGAAGCTGGAGATCACACCGGTGACCAGGACGAAGAACAGCGTCGGCCCCAGCAGCGGCACCTTGACGTGCCACAGCGTCTGCCAGGCGTTCGCCCCGTCGAGCGCGGCCGCCTCCAGGAACTGCTGCGGGATCCCGGCGAGGCCGGCCATGAAGAACAGCGTCACGTACCCGACCTGGGACCAGATGCTGACCGTGGCCACCACCGGCAGCGCGAGTTCGGGGGTCGTCAGCCACTCGACCCCTGTGCCGAGCAGCGCGTTCAGCGCGCCGTCGTACGGGGCGAAGATCCACTTCCACACCACGCCGAGCGCCAGCGGGGCACAGATCCACGGGATCACGTACAGCACCCGGAAGACCGGTGACCCGGGCAACCCGCGCGACAGCAGCAGCGACATCAGCAGGCCGAGCGCCGTCTGGGTCGGGATGACCATCAGCACGAACAGCACCGTGACCAGCATCGAGTGGCCGAAGGTCGGCTCGCTGAGGATGCTGATCCAGTTGTCGAGGCCGACCCAGGCGATCGGGCTGAGCAGGTCCCAGGTGTGGAAGCTGAGCCACGTCACGACGAAGATCGGCAGCACCAGGAACGCGGCGATCCCGGCCAGGCTGGGTGCCAACAACGCCCACGCGAGCGGGGTCTCACCCCGCCGCAGGCTTCGTGGGGTGCGAGGGGCCCGCACCCGGTGCCGTGCTTTCGTCACGAGGAAACAGCCTAGTTGAATTTTCTATGGCCGGGCAGCATCCCGTCGGCGATGATCGCCTCGCGTCGGCCACGTAGGGTCGAACGGTGACTCCCGGCCCTCCGCCCGACGGCGACCCAGCCCCGCTCGACGGGACGCTGCCGGCCGCCGCGCTGACCGAGGTGGCGGGCCGGCCGCTGTCGGTGTACGTCCACGTCCCGTACTGCCGGACCCGATGCGGCTACTGCGACTTCAACACCTACACCGCGGCCGAGTTGGGCACCGGCCCGGGCGCCAGCCGCGACACCTGGGCCACCGCGGCGGTCACCGAGCTCGACCTCGCACGACGGGTGCTGCCCGAGGTGGCCGGGGTGTCGACGGTCTTCTTCGGTGGCGGTACGCCGACCCTGCTGCCGCCCGCCGACCTGGCCGCGGTGCTGGCCGCCATCGACGACCGGTTCGGGTTGTCACCCGATGTCGAGGTCACCACCGAGTCCAACCCCGACTCGGTGACCGCGGCCGACCTGGCGCAGTTGCGGGAGGCCGGGTTCAACCGGATCTCGTTCGGGATGCAGTCCGCGGTGCCGCAGGTGCTGCGGGTGCTCGACCGGGAGCACACCCCCGGCCGGGCCGTCGAGGTCGTCGCCGAGGCGCGGGCCGCCGGGTTCGACTCGGTCAGCCTGGACCTGATCTACGGCACCCCCGGGGAGTCCGCAGCCGATTGGCAGACCACCCTCGACAGCGCCTTGGCCGCCGAACCTGATCATGTCAGCGCCTACGCCCTGATCGTGGAGGAGGGGACCCGGCTGGCGGGCCGGATCCGGCGCGGCGAGCTGGCCATGATCGACGACGACGTCCAGGCCGAGCGTTACCTGCAGGCCGAGGAAACCCTGGTGGGCAAGGGATTTCGCGCATACGAGGTGAGCAACTGGGCGACCGACGAACGGCACCGCTGTCGACACAACATCGCCTACTGGCGGTCCGACCCGTGGTGGGGGGTCGGACCGGGCGCCCACAGCCATGCCGGTGGGGTGCGGTGGTGGAACCTGCGCCATCCCGCGGCCTGGGCGGCCCGGGTGATGGCGGGCGAGTCGCCGGCCCAGGCGCGCGAGCTGCTGGACGCCGGCACCCGCCGGGTCGAGTTGATCATGCTCGGGCTGCGGCTCGCCGACGGGCTCGAGCTGTCCCTGTTGACCGAGAGTGAGCGGGCCCGGGTGCCGGCGATCGTGGCGGCCGGGCACGGTGTCGTGCACGGGGACGTCGGGGACGGGGACGGGGACGTCGGGGAAGGGGACGTCGGGGACGGGCGGGGGCGGTTGTCGTTGACCCTGTCGGGACGTCTGCTGGCCGACGGGATCGTCGTCGACCTGCTCGACTGACCTGCGCCCGCCGACCGCGCTACGGCTCGCCGACCTCGTGGTCCATCGTCACGAAGTCGATCAGCCGCTCCACCTCGGTCAGCAGCGGGCGCTCGAGGTCGCCCCAGCCCGACACCTTCGACAGGATGTGCTGCCACACCCGGGCGATGTCGGCCTGGTCGGCGTGCGGCCAGCCGAGTCGGGCGCAGGTGCCGGACTTCCAGTCGGTGCCACGCGGGACGTCGGGCCAGCCGGGGATGCCGACCGACGTCGGCTTCACCGCCTGCCAGATGTCGATGAAGGGGTGGCCGGTCACCATCACGTACTCGCCGTGCGGCCCGCTGCGGACCTGCTCGGCGATCCGCGACTCCTTGCTGCCCGCGACCAGGTGGTCGACCAGCACGCCGAGGCGCCGACCCTGCTCGGGGGCGAAGTCGGCGACGATGCCGGTCAGGTCGTCGATGCCACCGAGGTACTCCACGACGACGCCGACGTGGCGCAGGTCGTCGCCCCACACCTTCTCGACCAGTTCGGCGTCGTGGCGGCCCTCGACGTAGACCCGGCTCGGCAGCGCGACCTTCGCCTTCTCGGGCCCGGTGTTGCGCGAGCCCGAGGCCGTACGCGCCGACGCCCCGGTACCCGACCGCATGGCCGCGGCACCGGTCCGTCTGCGGACGGGGGCCTGCAGGGCGACCGGCTTGCCGTCGATCCAGAAGCCTGCCCCGAGCGGGAAACTGCGCTGCTTGCCGCGGCGGTCCTCGAGGACGACCAGACCGTTCTCCCAGCGCGTCACCGCACCGCAGAACCCGGTCGTCACGTCCTCGACGACCATGCCCACCTCGACGACGGTCTTGACCGAGGTCGGTTTGCCGGCACGCTGCCAGCCGCGGGCCAGGACGTCGCCGCCGTAGCGGTCCGTTGGGGAAGTCACCGGGCCACGGTAGGCCGCAACCTGCCCGTGGCGGGTGAGGCGCGGCGGGGACCGTGCGGGCCGCCCGCCGGCGGGGGCTTCAGGCCAGGGGCAGTCCCGGCCGGTACGCAGGGTCGATCCGATTGGCCAGCCGCAGTTCGTGGCGGGCCAGGGCTCGCAGTGCGGTGGCCAGTCGGGTGGTCAGCCGTCGGCCGTGGGGCCGCTCCGGCTCCGGGACGACAGGGGCATCGGGCAGGGCTGACTGGCTGAGTCGCCGACTGGGGCCGGCGACGTCGATGATGTTGTACACGGGTCTTCCTCCTCTCGCGGTCTCGGGTCCTCGGATCCAGCGGGGCTAGCTGCGGGACGGGGTGGGCGCGGGTCCGGTCGAGGACCGGACGACGAGGTCGATCGGCAGCAGCACCCGTCGGGGCTCGGCGCCGGGAGCGAGCAGCAGTTCGCCCACCAGGCGGCCCTTGTCCTCGATCGGCTGGTGGACCGTGGTCAGGCCGGCTGCCTCGGCTCCGGTGATGTCGTCGAACCCGGCCACCGACAGGTCGCGTCCGGGGTCCAGGCCGCGTCGACGCATCGCGTCGATGAAGCCGAGTGCCAGCACGTCGCTGACCGCGACCACGGCGGTGGGGCGGTCCTGGCGATCCAGCACCGCCGCCGCGGTGGCCTGCCCGCACTCGTACGAGTTGTGGCCGGCCGACACCGCACTCAGTTCCGCCCCGGGCATGGCCTCGCGGAGGCCGAGCCAGCGGGCCCAGCACTCGGGGTCGAGGATCTCGGCGGGCCCGACCTCGGTCCCGGCCGACCCGTACGGGGTACTGGTGTCGAGCAGGACCGTCACCCGGTGGTGCCCCAGCCGGGCGAGGTGGCGACCGATCAGCCGACCGGCCTCCCGGTCGTCGATCGCCACGTACGACCCCGGTGCCCGGCCGGGCCCAGCGGTCCCGGTCGGGTCGTCGGTGCCGGTCGGGTCGTCGGTCCCGGTCGGGTCGGCGGCCTGATCGGGGAGCGTCGTCCCGACGATGGGCAGGCCCCGCGCCGCCGCGGCCCGGGTCGCGGGGTGGCTGCTGGGGATGCACAAGGTGGCGATCGCGTCGATGTGGGCCCGCTGCACCGCCTCCGGAGAGGGTGGCAGCACGACCAGGCTGGTGTCGGTGGGTTCGACCGCCTGTGACACTCCGGCCAGGAACCGCACCGCGTACGGGTCGGAGAACGCGTACGACAGCGTGTTGGTGAGCAGGATGCCGACTGCGCCGGCCCGGCCACTGCGCAGACTGCGGCCGGCGGCGTCGGGGCCGGGGTAGCCGAGCTCCTCGGCGGTCGCCTTGATCCGCGCCAGCAGCTTCGCCGACAGCTGGTCGGGCCGGTTGTAGGCGTTGGAGACGGTCGAGGTGGAGACTCCGACGGCCTCGGCCACGGTCTTGATGGTGGGGCGCCGGTTCATGGTCCACCACTCCTTCTCCGGTCGTCGTCGGCGTTACTGCAACGATTCTCTAAATCGATCTAGAGAAACGATACAGACGCCAGCGGCGCGACACAACCGAATATTCACCCGCCTGTCCCGGCGAGATGTCCCGCCCGCCTGTCCCGCCCGCCTGTCCCGCCCGCCTGTCCCGCCCAGCTGTCCCAAGGTCTGCCCGTGCCGTACTGTGCCCGGCCCCGTCATCGGCGGAGGCTGGACCGGGGAGGTCACGGCGATGCCCGACAAGCAGGAGCTCGAGCCGGAACCGGTCACGACGCGTCGCAGCCCCGTGACCCAGCCGGTCGAGGAGCAGCAGGCGCTGTCCAACCGGGCCGTGGCCGGCGCCCGTGGCGGTGGCGGAGCCGGCCGGATCGCCGCGGCGCTGCAGCAGGCGACCGAACTGGACACGGCCGCCCTGGCGGTGCTGAAGCAGCTGCAGGAGGTGACCCAGCCCGCCCATGAGGCGAACCGCCGGACCCATCAGGCACTGCAGCGGCACGCCGCCGAGTACCGCACCGCCCACACCGGGTTCGAGGCCACGCTGAAGCGCGCCGAGGTCGCGGCGGCCGAGGAGAGTGCGGCCTCGGTGATCCTCGGGTTCGCACAGTCGATCCTGATCGCCGTCGCCCTGGGACCGGTCAGCGGTGCCGTGCTGGGCGCGGCGGCCGGGTTGCGGCAGGCCTTCAACGACGCGCTGTCCGAGGTCGGCGAGATCATCGTCGGCGCCGGCGTGGACGCCCTCAAGCCGGGGCCCACGACCGCGCCGGAGGCGTACGCGGTGCCCGACGACCTGGACCCTCGGCTGAAGGAACTGGACGGCTGGAAACAGACCGCGGCGGCGTGGCAGGCGCTGGCCGGGTTGGCCCAGGTCGGCCTGGACTTCGCGCCGGTGGCGCGACGCACCGCCGCCGTCCGCGGAGACCTGCGCGCCTGGGCGACCGGAGGTCGTGGGTACGCCGACGTCGACCAGCTCGCCGCCGAGGTCGACCTGCTCGCCGCAGCCGTCCGGGCCGTCCCGCTGGGCCGGATCGCCGCGCTGGGCGAGGCCGTCGGCGCCTTCGCCGCACTGGCCGACCATCCGCTGTTGGAGCGGGCCTCGTTCTTCCTCGAACAGGACCTGTGGATCGACTGGATCTCCCGGCTCTCCGGCCTCGACCTCGCCGACGCCACCGCCGACATGTGGCCGGTCTGGGTGACCGAGGAGATCGTCGACATCCTGGGCAACGAGGAGATCGAGGGGCGGCTGCACGAGCTGGCACTGATCGCCGTCTGCCACAGCGGCACCTGGGGCTTGGAGGGCATGCACCAGCTGAACCGGCTGGGCGTGGACCACTACTTCGAGGGGAGTGAGTACAGCGCCAGGCAACTCTTCCACGCCGCCGTCGCGGCCCGGCGGAAGCTGCGTGACCAAGGGGCGATCGGGGTTGCCCTGACGGGGGGACGTCAGGCCGAGGTGGAGGTCGAGCTGGTCCCGACCGAAGCGGTCGAGGCGTGGTTCACGAAGCTGTCGTGGCATCCACCGCTGCTCCCTCCGGTGAACGACGACACCACTCCGCCGCACGGCCGGACCATCCAGGCGTGGACCGAGTACGAGGTGGCCGCCGGTGATCTGGTGTTCGTCCTCGGCGAGTACGCCTCCGGCAGCACCCTCGTGGAACGGGTCACCGACGACCGGGCGGTGTCGAAGTCCGCCCGCGCGTGGGCGACGGCCGTGCTCGACCCGGAGGTCCCGTTCTCGCTGGCCCCCTGACCGTCGGCCACCGGGTGACGGGGTGCGGTGCGAGGTCGCGGGTCAGGCCAGCGGGAGGGTGGGCCGGGTGCCACGGACACCCCGGTCGGCGGCGCGGGCGTACTCGGCGGCGACCCCGTCGCGGATCCGCTCGACGGGGTAGGGCCAGTTCCCCTCGGCCAGCGCCGCGTCGGCGCCGACACCGCGGTCGATCAGCGACTCGATCTCGTTGGCGACCGCGGCCACTTCGGAGCGCGCCGTGATGGCCTCGATCCGGCCCAGCGGCTCGCCGTGGCCGGGGACGACGACGGTCTTGTCACCCACCAGCCCGATCGCGGTGTCGAGACTCGCCGGCCATTCCGCGGCGAACGAGTCGCTGCCGTACGAGGGCGCGTCGCCCTGCTCGATCAGGTCACCGACGAACACCACGTCGGCGTCGGGGAGGTAGGCCACCACGTCACCGGCGGTGTGCCCCTCGCCGGCGTGCACGACCTCCACCCGGACCCCACCCAGGTCGATCACGGCGACCGCGGCGATGCCACGCCGTGGGGCCCGCACCGCATCGGCCGGGACGCCGAGTCGTTCGGCGTCGGCCAGCAGGTCGGGGTCGTGGACGGCATCGGCGAGTGACTCGTGGCCGACACTGTCGACGTCGTCGAAGGCGGCCAGGCCGAGGATGTGGTCACGGTGGCCGTGGGTCACCACGACCGCGGTCACCGGCACCCCCGCGAGCTCTTCCGCCGCCGCCCGGATCGCCCGGCCCTGTTCGGGGGACGACCCGGTGTCGACCACGAGGGCGCCGGTGTCACCGGCGACCAGGCCGATCGTGACCTGGTCGGGTTCGGCCACGGCGCGCCACACTCGGTCGGCGACCGGCTGCCACTCCCCGAGGGTGAAGCGTGACGACCTGGTGGTGCGGTCGGTCATGGGGTGGTCTCCTTCAGGCACGGACGGCTCCTTCATGGTCCCGGACAGGCCCTTCGGTGGCGGGTTAGACTGGCACTCGCATTTCTTGAGTGCCAACGACTCATGCCAGCGCATGCCGACCAGCGACCGACGGGAGGATCGACATGGATGATCGAAAGCTGAGCGTACTTCGTGCCATCGTGTCCGACTACGTCGACTCCATGGAGCCGGTCGGCTCCAAGGCGTTGGTCGACCGTCACAACCTCGGCGTCTCACCGGCGACGGTCCGCAACGACATGGCCGTGCTGGAGGCCGAGGGCTACATCACCCAGCCCCACACCAGCGCCGGGCGCATCCCGACCGACAAGGGCTACCGCCTCTTCGTCGACCGACTGAGCGCGGTCAAGCCGCTGTCGGGGGCGGAGCGGCGCGCCATCCACACCTTCTTCTCCGGGGCGGCCGGCATCGACGACGTGGTGACCCGAACCGTACGGCTGCTGGCGCAGGTCACCCAGCAGGTCGCGATGGTGCAGTACCCGACCCGCGACCACGAGGCCGTCGTCACCGTCGAGTTGGTCAGCCTCACCAGCGAGCGGGCGATGTTGATCATGGTCACCTCGTCAGGTCGGGTGGAGCAGCGGGTGCTGGAGCTGCACGACCACGACCCGGACGTGCTGGCCGACGTGCGGGCCCGGCTCAACACCGCGACCGTCGGGCAGACGCCGGAGCAGGCGATGGCCGCCCTGGGGCGGCTGGTGATGGAGCTGCGTCCCGACGAGCGGACGCTGGGCCAGTTGACCGTGGCCACCCTGATCGACCTGCTCGCCACCAACCCCGGCACGAAGGTCGTCGTCGGTGGCGTGCCCAACCTGACCCGCTTCGGCCCCGACTTCTCCAGCACCCTGCAACCGGTGCTCGAAGCGCTGGAGGAGCAGGTCGTCCTGCTCCGGCTGCTGGGTGAGGCGGCGAGCCCCGACGACGTCACCGTGCGGATCGGGGTGGAGAACCCGTACGCTGAACTGCGAGCCACGTCGGTGGTCACCACCGGTTACGGCGTGGGCGGTGACGCCCTGGCCACCCTCGGTGTGGTCGGACCCACCCGCATGGACTACCCCGCGACCATCGCCTCGGTGCGCGCGATTGCCCGCTATGTCAGCCGCTTCCTGAGCGAAGGATGAGATGAGCCCGGAAACCGACTACTACGAGATCCTCGGGGTCGAGAAGAACGCCTCGGCCGAGGAGATCAAGAAGGCCTACCGCCGCAAGGCGCGGACGATGCACCCCGACGTGGCCAGCGAGCCCGATGCGGCGGAGAAGTTCAAGGCCGTCGCGCAGGCGTACGAGACCCTGCGCGATCCGCAGAAGCGGCAGATGTACGACATGGGCGCCCGCCCCGGTGCCGGCGGCATGGGCGGCATGGGTGGGATGGGCGGCTTCCCCGGTGGCGGGCAGGCCGGCTTCGACTTCACCAACCTGGTCGACGCGATGTTCGGCCAGGGCAACGGCAGCAGCAGTCGCGGCCCGCGCTCGCGGACCCGGCGGGGCCAGGACGCGCTGGTCCGGGTCGAGCTCGACCTGGCCGAGGCCGCGTTCGGCATCACCAAGCAGGTCCGGGTCGACACCGCCGTGCTGTGTCCGCGCTGCAACGGTCGCGGGGCGGAGGGCGAGTCGAAGCCCGAGCCGTGCACCACCTGCCATGGCCAAGGTGACGTCACGCACATCCAGCGGTCGTTCATCGGTGACATCCGTACCACCCAGCCGTGCCCCAACTGCCGCGGCTACGGCACGATCATCCCGAACCCGTGCAACGAGTGCTCCGGCGAGGGTCGGGTGCGGTCGGCGCGCACGCTGAACGTGAAGATCCCGCCCGGCGTCGACACCGGCAACCGGATCCACCTCGACTCCCAAGGCGAGGTCGGTCCGGGAGGCGGCCCGGCCGGCGACCTGTACGTCGAGCTGCGCGTCGCCCCGCACGACGTATTCCAGCGCGACGGTGACGACCTGGACATGGTGGTGAAGATCCCGATGACCGCGGCCGCCCTCGGCACCCAGGTGGACGTCGCCACGATCGACGCCGACCGCGACGACTCCGACGTCGCCGACCGTACGGTCAGCGTCGAGGTACCGTCCGGCACCCAGTCCGGCACCCGGATCGTGCTGGAGGACCGTGGTGTGCCGAAGCTGCGGGGCCAGGGTCGCGGCAAGCTCGGCATCACCCTGCTCGTGCAGACCCCGACCAAGCTGGACGACCAGCAGCGCGACACCCTGCGTCAGCTCGCCGCACAGCGCGGTGAGGAGGCTCCGGAGGTGACGGTGCAGAAGCACCACCGTGGGGTCTTCGGTCGGTTGCGCGACGCCTTCGTCGGCCAGTGACCGATCCGGTCTTCCTCGCCGGGACCGATGACCGACTGCCCGAGGTCGGCCAGACGTACGAACTCGCCGGCGAGGAGGGACGCCATGCCGCCGTGGTCCGCCGGATCGCGGTCGGTGAGGTGATCATCGTCGCCGACGGCATCGGCGGTGCGATCCGCGGACCGGTGGTGTCGGCCTCGAAGAAGGGGCTCGTCGTCGAGGTGGCCGAGCGGTTGACCCAGCCGGCGACGCAGCCCGAGGTGATCGCCGTGCAGGCCCTGGCGAAGGGGGACCGCGGTGAGCTGGCGGTCGAGCTGATGACCGAGGTCGGAGTCACCCGATTCGTGCCCTGGCAGGCAACCCGGTCGATCGTGCGGTGGACCACCGAGCGGGCCGACAAGACCTTGGGCCGGTGGCGCTCCACCGCCCGCGAGGCGGCCAAGCAGTCCCGGCGATTCCGGGTGCCGACGGTCGACGAGGCGATGACCACCGACGGCGTGACCGCGTTGCTGGCCGACTGCGCCGTCGGGCTGGTGCTGCACGAGACCGCCACCGAAACCTTGCCGCAGGTGCTCGATCCGTCGACGACACCGGCCGGCCGGCCCGGCCCGATCATGATCATCATCGGCCCCGAGGGCGGCATCACCGACGACGAACTGGCGGCGTTCACCGCCGCCGGGGCACGTCCGGCCCTGATCAGTGACGGGGTGCTGCGGACCTCGACCGCGGGGGCCGTCGCGGCTGGCTGGCTGCGGATGGGGCGGCCATGACGCCGTCGCCGGACGACTTCGGGTTCACCATCACCGCGACCGGGCAGGGCCACGCCCGGGCCGGGGTGATCTCCACACCGCACGGCCCGATCGAGACGCCCGCCTTCATCGCGGTCGGCACCAAGGCGACGGTGAAGGCGCTGTTGCCCGAGACGCTGACCGAGATCGGGGCGCAGGCGGTGCTGGCCAACGCGTACCACCTGTACCTGCAACCCGGTGCCGACCTGATCGACGCGGCCGGCGGGCTGGGGGCGTTCATGAACTGGGCGGGCCCGACGTTCACCGACTCGGGCGGCTTCCAGGTGATGAGCCTGGGCGTCGGGTTCAAGAAGGTGCTGGCGATGGACACCGCCGGGTTGGCCGACGACGACGTGATCGCCGAGGGGACGGAGCGGCGGGCGAAGGTGGACGACGACGGGGTCACCTTCACCTCCCACCTCGACGGCAGCACCCACCGCTTCACCCCCGAGGTGTCGATGGGGGTGCAGCACCAGCTCGGAGCCGACGTCATCTTCGCCTTCGACGAGCTGACCACGCTGATGAACACCCGCGGCTACCAGGAGGAGTCGCTGGAGCGGACCCGCCGCTGGGCGCAGCGTTGCCTGACCGAGCACCACCGGCTCACCACCGAGCGGTCGCACCGGCCGTACCAGGCGTTGTTCGGGGTGATCCAGGGCGCCCAGTACGAAGACCTGCGCCGCAAGGCGAGCCGCGACCTCGCCGCGCTGCGGCACACCGGGGACGGGCCGGACGGGGCCGGCTCGACCGGGTCCGGGTCCGACGGGTACGGCTTCGACGGGTACGGCATCGGCGGTGCGTTGGAGAAGGAGAACCTCGGCACGATCGTCGGCTGGTGTGCCGACGAGTTGCCCGAGGACCGGCCGCGCCACCTGCTCGGCATCTCCGAACCCGACGACGTGTTCGCTGCGGTGGCCGCCGGGGTCGACACCTTCGACTGTGTGTCGCCGTCGCGGGTGGCCCGCAACGCCGCGCTCTACAGCCACGACGGCCGGTTCAACGTGACCACCGCGGCCAACCGGCGCAACCTCGACCCGATCGACGCCGAGTGTGACTGCTACACCTGCGCGAACTACTCCCGGGCCTACCTGCACCACCTGTTCAAGTCACGCGAGATCATCGCCAACACGTTGGCCACGATCCACAACGAACGTTTCGTGATCAGGTTGGTCGACCGGATCCGGGCGGCCCTGGTGGCCGGCGAGCTGGACGCGTTCCGTGACGAGTTCCTGGGTCGCTACTACGCGACGAAGGGGTAGCCGCCCCGACGGGCTGCCCTCACTCGCCGGGCACCGGATCCCGCTTGGCCTGCAGTCGGTGCACGGCGTCATCGAGGTGGGACACCAGCAGCTGCTTCGCCCGGGCCGGCGTCCCGTGCAGGATGGCCTCTTGCAGGTCCTCGTGCTCGGTGACCTGGGTCTCCAGATCGGCGTATGTGGTCTCCAACTCACCCAGGCACATCCGGGTCTCGACCACGAGGGTGCGCATGGCCCGGATCAACCGTGGGCTGCCCGACAGGTTCACCAGCGTCTCGTGGAAGGCGTGGTCGGCGTCCGACACCGCCGACCCGTTGCCCCGGCGGGCCGCGGTGCGCATCGCGGTGACGCTCGGCGCCAGGGCACGGTGGGCGGACTCCCGATCATGGGACATCACCTGCTCGATCGCCCCTCGCTCGATCACCGACCGGGTCCGGTAGACGTCGACCACGTCCGCCATCGTCAGGTCGACCACGAACACCCCCCGGTTGCGGATCGCCACCAACACCCCCTCCGACACCAGCCGCTGCATCGCCTCACGCAACGGCCCGCGCGACACCGCGAACCGTTCGGCCAGCTCGGCCTCGCCGAGCTGCTCACCCTGGGCGAGCCGTCCGGTCATGATGGCCGTCCGCAGCTCCTCGGCGATGTACTCGACGGTCGAGGGCCGCGGTCGGGGTGCGAGCTCAGCGATCGGCACCGGCGACCTCCGCGGCGAACAGCCGGCCGAGTTGATCATGGTGCGGCCGGACGCCGGCCAGTCGCAGGCCTTCCCAGACGGTCACCTGGTTGGCGGTGAGCACCGGCTTGCCGAGGGCCGCCTCGAGCTGTGGCACCACCCCGAGGGTCCGCATCGCGGTGTCGGGCACCAACAGCGCCTCGGCGTCGCGATGATCATGGGCGGTGGCGAGTGCGAGCACCTGCTCGGGGGAGAGGGTTCCCACCTCGGCGGCAGTCTCGATGCCGGCACTCGACATCGACACCACCTCGACCCCGGCCGCACCCAGGTAGTCGACGAAGAGTCGGGCGATCTCGTCGGGGTAGCTGGCCGCGACCGCGACCGTGCTGATCTCCAGCGCCCGCAACGCGGCCAGGTAGGCCAGACTCGTACTGGAGGCAGGAACCCCGGCGGCTGCGGCAAGTTGATCAGCCTGCTGCCGTGCCCCCTCGGACCCGTACACGAAACTGCCCGAGGTGCACGCCCACACCACCGCGGCCGGCTCGTACGGGGCCAGGTCGGCCGCGCCGGCGGCCAGCCGTTCCGGCTTGCCGAGGTCGAGCAGTTCGGGGACCGCGTGCAGGTCGGTGCCGTAGACGTGCACCACCGGCAGCCGGGCGCCCAGCAGCTCCGCCGCGTACGGGTAGTCCTGCTCGGCCGCGTGGTCGGGGTAGATGAAGCCGGCGGTCGCACCGCCGGGGGGAACGGTCGTCATCACGAAGTCCTCTCGTCGCGCTCGGTCACGGGGTCGGGTTCGGCTGCCGGCTCGGGGACCTGGGGCAGGGGCGGGGGTTCAAGATCATCCTGGAAGACGCCGCGCAGCCACCGGCCCGGGCCGACCATCGGCAGGCCCATCCGTCCCAAGCAGGCCCAGACGGTCAGTTGGTTCGCCGTCAGTACGGGCTTGCCGAGCTCCTGCTCCAGGGGCGCGATGATGTCGTAGGTCGGCAGGTTGGTGCACGAAATGAAGATCGCCTCGGCCGACGGGTCGTCGGCCGCGATCACCATCTCGGCCACCGTGCGGTAGTTGACCTTCCAGATGCCGCCGCCGAGTCCGAGGTGGTTGGACCGCAGCACGGTCACGTCCAGCTCGCCCAGGAAGTCGTGCAGCTTGTCGGTCAGCTCCGCGTCGTACGGGGTGATCACCGACATCCGCGTCAGCCCGAGTTCGCGTACGGCTTCGGCCAGCGCCCCCGACGTGGTCACCGCCTGCGGGGCACCGGCGGCCCGGATCGCCGCCTGGAGGTCGGCCTCGTAGGTCAGGCCGCGGATGAAGCTGCCTGAGGTACACAGGTACGCCACCACCTCCGGCTCGACGCCGGTCACCGAGCGGGTGGCCTCGGCCAGGTGGCGCGGCTCGGAGACGAGCTCGGCCATGGCCATGCTGACCGTGACCGGCTCGTACTGCGTGCGGGCAAGGTGAAAGCTCACCTCCAGTGGGGCCCAACGCCACAGCTCACGCTCCAACGCCAGGTCGAAGGGCGCGATGATGCCAATGCCACGTTGGGCCAGCGGACCTTCGAAGTCCGCGCTCGTCAGCTCCAATCCCGGACCTACTTTCGTGCGGGATCATCAGATTGTTGACAATAGTATGGCTCGATCCTACGTTGTCAATGTGCCGAGCCAGCCCGTCGTCGTCGTCCTCCACGACGGACGGCTGCCCTCGACCGAGGAGATGGCCCCGGTGGCCGAGCAGGCCGAGCTCCGGTACGTCGACGAGGCCGGGTTGGCCGACGCGTTGCCGGGGGCCGACGTGCTGTTCGCCTACCACTTCCTGAGCCGGGCGGTGCCCGATGCCTGGCACGCCACCGACGGGCTGCAGTGGCTGCACGTCGCGGCCGCCGGCGTCGACCGGTTCCTCAGCCCGGAGGTCGTGGCCGACCCGGTCGTCGTCACCAACTCCCGTGGCGTGTTCGACGCGGCGATCGGCGAGTACGTGCTGGGACAGGTGCTCGCCTTCACCAAGGACCTGCCCGGGGCGGTCCGGCAGCAACAGCAGCACGAATGGCAGCACCGTGAGTCCGAACGCGTGGCCGGCACCGATGCCCTGGTCGTCGGGACCGGGCCGATCGGCCGGGCCATCGCGGGGGCCCTGCGTGCGGTCGGCGTGTCGGTCCGGGGTGCCGGCCGTCGGGCGCGTACCGACGACCCCGACTTCGGTACGGTGTGCGGTCCCGATGACTTGCCGGCCGAGCTGGGCGCCGCCGACTGGGTGGTCGCCGCGGCACCGCTGACCGAGGCCACTCGCGGGATGTTCGACGCCGAGGCGTTCGCCGCGATGCGACCGAGCGCTCGGCTGATCAACGTCGGACGGGGCGAACTGGTCCGCACCGACGAGCTGGTCGCCGCGTTGCGTGACGGCCGGCTGGCCGGTGCGGCCCTCGACGTGGTCGACCCCGAACCGCTGCCGACCGCCCACCCGCTGTGGGACCTGCCGCAGGTGATCATCACCGCCCACCGATCCGGCGACGTCGTGGGGTGGCGTGAGGAGCTCGTACGGGTGTTCGCCGACAATTTCGTACGGTGGCAGGGGAAACAGCCATTGCACAACGTGGTGGACAAGACACTGGGATACGTACCGGGGAGCTGACGTGGAACCGACCGAGATGACTGCCGTGGAGCTCGTCACGGCCTATGGGGCCGGCGAGTTGTCACCCGTCGAGGCGACGACCGCCGTGCTGGACCGGATCGAGGCGAAGGACGCCGAAATCAACGCGTTCTGCCTGGTCGACCGGGAGGTCGCCCTTGAGCAGGCCAAGCAGTCGGAGACGCGGTGGCGGTCCGGCTACGCCAAGGGCCTGTTGGACGGGGTGCCGATCTCGATCAAGGACGTGTTCCTCACCGAGGGGTGGCCGACACTGCGCGGGTCCAAGGCGATCGACCCGGCCGGGCCGTGGACCGAGGACTCCCCGGCAGTGGCCCGACTGCGGGCCGACGGCATGGTCTTCGTCGGCAAGACCACCACCCCCGAACTGGCGTGGAAGGCGGTCACCGACAGCCCGCTGTGCGGCATCACCCGCAACCCGTACGACACGTCGCTGACGGCGGGGGGCTCGTCCGGGGGTGCCGGTGCGGCGGTCGCGGCCGGCATGGGGCCGGTCGCGATCGGCACCGACGGCGGCGGCAGCATCAGGATCCCGGCCTCGTTCTGCGGCATCGTCGGCCTCAAACCCACGTACGGCCGGGTGCCGATGTATCCGGCGAGCCCGTTCGGACCGCTCGCCCATGCCGGGCCGATGACCCGGACGGTGGAGGATGCCGCGCTGCTGATGGACATCCTGGCGCTGCCCGACCATCGTGACCCGACGTCATTGGAGCCGCCGCACCTCACCTTCCGTGGCGAGTTCAACCGTGAGGTGACCGGCATCCACGTGGCGTACTCCCGCGACCTGGGCCACCTCACCGTGGACGATGAGGTCGGCCGGATCGTCGACGGCGTCGTCGCCGAGCTCGACCGCGCCGGAGTCCACGTCACCGCGACCGATCCCGGATTTCCCAACCCGGTCGAGGCTTTCGAGGTGCTCTGGTCGAGCGGTGCGGCGACCCTGCTGGGTCGGATGCCGGGGGCTCGGGAGACCGTCGACCCGGGATTGGGGCGAATGTGGGATGCCGGGGACCGGGCCAGTGCGGTCGACTACCTGGAGGCCCGGTCGGTGGCGGCTGCGGTCGGCATCACGATGGGCAACTTCCACGAGGAGCACAACCTGCTGCTCACCCCGACCGTCGCGGTGGCGCCGTTCGCCGCCGGCCACGACGTGCCGCCCGACAGTGGCCTGCGCAACTGGCCTGACTGGGCCGGGTTCAGCCATCCGTTCAACCTCACCCAGCAGCCCGCCATCAGCGTGCCGGTCGGGATGACGGCCGCCGGGCTGCCGGTCGGCCTGCAGATCGTCGGCCCGCGCCACTCCGACGATCTGGTGCTCGCGATGGCCCGCTACGTGGAGTGGCTGGTGGGGCAGGGCTCCCGCACTCAGCCCAGCAACGGGATCTCGAGGTCGTAGGCCAGCACGATCGCCCGCGCGAGTTCCTGCTCCTGTTCCGGGGACAGGTGACCCACGGTCCGGCCGAGTGACGAGGACGGGATCGTGACGACGTTGTCGATCGACACCGACGACGGCTGCTGCAGTCCGTTGGCCAGGCCCGCGGGCACCTCGCTCGACAGGCCCTTGATCGTCGTGGTGATCGGTGCCACGGTGACCATCGACATCGCGCCACGTGCCGCCTCACGCGTCAGCACCACGACGGGGCGGGTCTTGTCCAGCCGCGCAAGGCAGATCTCCCGCACCGTCAGTCCTCGACCGGGGTCGGGTGGGCGACGGTCCACGAGACGAGATCGTCCAGGTCGTCCTCGGCGCCCGTGGCCTGCAGGACCTCCACATCGCGCTGCGCCATCCGTGCACGCATCTCGCGTTCGAGCGCGCTGGTGACGACGGCGGCCCGGGAAGGCGCCTGTCCGCGCGCCACCGCTTGGTCCAGGTAGTCGACCATGGCATCGGGCAGCCTGACGGCGATCTGTCTCGACATGACACAACGATACCACCGTGCATCCCAGCACGGGATGCACGCGGCCTTCAGCATGGCACGTACACCTTGCGTACTTTTCCGTTGAACATACCATACGGTATGGTAGGTTTCGGTGGAGGTCCCTGATGTCCGCGTATCCCGATCCCGTGTGGCTGGTCGTCGCACTCGCGCTGGTCCAGGCGGTCGACGGCGTCATCTGCCTGAAGCCGGTCCCGTTCATCGCGCAGTGTTTCGACGACGTCGGCTTCCCCCGGCGGCTGTGGTGGCTGACGCCGCCGATCAAGTTCGCGGCTGCGGCCGGGCTGATCGCCGGGATCTGGGTCCCGTACCTCGGCGCGGTGACCTCGGTGGCGCTGGTGGCCTACTTCGTCGTCGCCATCGCGATGCACGTCCGGGCCCGCGACTTCGGGCGCAACCTGTTCCTGAACGCAACGGGGATGCTCGCCCTGTGTGTCGCGGTGGCGTTGTTCGGGTTCGTGTTGTGACGGGCGAGATCATGGCACGGGCGACGTCCGAGACCCATGTCCCGGAAGGGCGGCATCGCAGATGAGCGCAGCACGCGATCGGTGGTTGGACGAAGGCATCGAGGTCCTGGTCGAGGAGGGCTCCGCGGGTGTGCGGATCGACCGCTTGGCCGCGCGGCTCGGGTTGTCCAAGGGCTCCTTCCACCACCACTTCGCCGGCGCGGACGGCTTCAAGAAGGACCTCCTCGACCACGTGGAGGACATCCTGACGAGCTCACTCCAACAAGCGATCGACGCAGCACGTGGGGAGCCCACCGCGCGGCGGATCCTCATGGGGCTCATCGAGATGGTGACCGCATCCGACGACCAGGTCTATCGACCCCGACTCGAGATCGCGTTGCGCGCCTGGGCCTTGGCCGACGTCGACGCGGCCCGAACCCAGGAGCGGGTCGACGCGGCACGTGTGGGGGCGCTGCGCCGGGTGTGGCGACGGGTCAGCGATGACGATGACGACGTGCGCATCGGAGCGATGCTGCCGTACGTCCTGGCGCTCGGGGCCACCGTGATCATGCCGCCCCTGAGCAGCGCAGACCTCCGAAAGCTGTACGAGCGCATCCTCCCGCTGGTTCCCGACGACCTCGCGTAGGGCGTCATGGATCCCGATGCCCAGGATCCCGACGATCTCGCTGCCGACGGTGCGCATACTGCTCGGCCAGCGCGCCGATGATCGGGCACGGTGCGGTCGGGTCGAACTTCGGCCAGTGTCGCACAGGTCAACCCAGCTCAGGCCCGGGCGAAGGTCAGCTGCTCCCCGGCGAACCCGTTGCGCCACACGTCGTTGCAGGCCTCGGCCATCTCGCCCAGGCCCTCCTCGATGGCGCCGAACACGTTGCCCGGCACCCAGCCCATGTCGCCGTTGATCAGCAGGTTGTTGCGGCCGTAGAAGATCGCCAGGTCGGTCGCCCCGGCCGCCTCGTACGCGGTGGAGCCGGGCTCATAGCCGTACGCCGGGTTGCCGATCTCCCACGGCTCGAAGTCGAACAGGCAGACGTCGCCGGGGATCGGTGTCACGGTGGGGTTCTCGCGCCGGGGAGCGGCGGTGATCCGCGGCAACAGCGCGTACAACTCGTTGCGGGCGTACTTCGCGTGGACGGCGTCGCCGGTCTGCGGGAGCACGTCCCACACCGCCTGGCTGGTCAGCGGGGCGTCGTCGTCGAGCAACCGGGCGCGACAGGACACCTGACGCTTGGTCAGGCTGATCGTGATGAAACGGGACACGGTGTTCCTCCTCAGACTTCGGCCAGCACGTCGGACCAGATCGCCAACCCCTCGGCAACCTGCTCGGCGCTGATCACCAACGCCGGGATCATGCGCACCACGTTCATGTGGGCGCCACAGGTCAGCATCAGCAGGCCCTTCTCGGCGGCAAGCTTCTGTGCGGCGGACGCCCGCTCGGTGTCGGGCCGACCGTCGGCGGTGGTGAACTCCAGACCCACCATCAGTCCGAGCCCGCGGACGTCCCCGATCGCGGCGGTCGCACTCGCCCGGGCCCCGCTGATCAACTCCTGACCCCGGGTCGCGGCGTTGTCGACCAGCCCTTCGGCCTCGATCACCTCCAAGGTGGCCAGCGCTGCCGCACACGCGACCGCGTTGCCGCCGTACGTCCCACCCTGCGATCCCGGCCACACCTTGGACATCAACTCCGCCGAGGTCGCCATCCCCGACAGCGGGAAGCCGGACGCCAACCCCTTGGCGATCGTGATCACGTCCGGCCGGACCCCGAAGTGCTGGTGGCCGAAATACTTGCCGGTCCGGCCGAAGCCGGTCTGGATCTCGTCGAACACCAACACGATGCCGTGGGCGTCCGCGCGCTCGCGCAGCCCTTGGAAGAACGCGGTGTTGCCGGGGACGTAGCCACCCTCGCCGAGCACCGGTTCGACCACGAAGGCCGCCGTCTCGGCCGGCGAGCTGATCGTGGCGAGCAGGTAGTCCAGCTCCTGCAGGGCGAACTCGGTCGCCTGCGCCTCGTCCCAGCCGTAGCGGTACGCGTTCGGGAACGGCGCGACGTGCACCCCGGCCATCAGCGGGGAGAACCCGGCGCTGAACCGGGTGCCCGAGGTGGTCATCGACGCGGCGGCGACCGTGCGGCCGTGGAACCCACCGTGGAAGACGACCACGTTCGGCCGACCGGTGACCTGCCGGGCCAGCCGCAGCGCCGACTCGACCGCCTCACTGCCGGAGTTGGCGAAGAAGACCGAGTCGAGCCCGTCGGGGAGGACGTCGCCGAGTCGCGCCACCAGGTCGAGCATCGGGCGGTGCATCACCGTCGTGTACTGCCCGTGGATCAGCTTGCCGATCTGCTGCTGGGCGGCCGCCACCACCGTGGGGTGGCAGTGCCCGGTGCTGGTGACGCCGATGCCGGCGGTGAAGTCGAGGTAGCGGCGCCCGTCGGCGTCGAAGACCTCGCAGCCGCTGGCATGGTCCACCACGACCGGCGTGGCTTGACGCAAATGGGGTGACAGGGTCGCCATCGGGACACCTCCGGAGGTAGGCTGTTGTCTGATTGTTGACAATACTTGCACCCTTCGGCAACGGCAAGGAGTACGACATGGATCGGACGGCGGAATCCGGCACCTCGACCACGACCCCCGAGCAGGCGCAGCACGAGCAGCAGCAGCGGGAGCAGGAGGTCATCGCGTCGTTGCCCACCGGGCTGTTCGTCGGCGGTGACTGGGTGACCACCGCCGCCACGATGCCGGTCGAGGACCCGGCGACCGGGGCGGAGTTGTGCCAGGTCGCCGACGCCGACCCCGGCGAGGCCGGCGCCGCCCTCGACGCCGCCGCCGACGCCCAGGCCGAGTGGGCAGCCACCGCACCCCGCAAGCGCAGCGAGATCCTGGCGAAGGCGTACGACCTGCTGCTCGCCGACACCGAGCGGCTCGCGTTGATCATGACCCTCGAGATGGGCAAGCCGCTGGCCGAGTCGCGGGGCGAGGTGGCGTACGCGGCCGAGTTCCTGCGCTGGTTCGCCGAGGAGGCGGTCCGGATCGACGGCGGCCACATGATCGCCCCGGCCGGCGGCTCCCGGTTCCTGATCAGCAAGCAGCCGGTCGGGCCGAGCCTGTTGATCACCCCGTGGAACTTCCCGATGGCGATGGGGGCCCGCAAGATCGCCCCGGCGATCGCCGCCGGCTGCACCAGCGTGATCAAGCCGGCCGCCGAGACGCCGCTGTCGACGCTGGCGCTGGTCGACATCCTTGTGCAGGCAGGGCTTCCCGCCGGTGTGGTCAACGTCGTCACGACCAGCGACGCCGACGGCGTGATGCGCCCGATGATCCTGGACCCGCGGTCGCGGAAGCTGTCGTTCACCGGGTCGACCAAGGTCGGCAAGCTGCTGCTCGAGTCGTGTGCCCAGACGGTGATGCGGACCTCGATGGAGCTCGGCGGCAACGCGCCGTTCCTGGTCTTCGACGACGCCGACCTCGACGCCGCGGTCGCAGGTGCCATGGCGGCCAAGATGCGCAACATCGGTCAGGCGTGCACGGCCGCCAACCGCATCCTGGTGCAGCGACCGGTCGCTGCCGAGTTCGCCGACCGGCTGACCGCGAAGCTGCAGGAACTGCCGATGGGACGGGGCACCGAGGACGGCGTGGTGGTCGGCCCGCTGATCACCGCGGCTGCGGTGACCAAGGTCACCGACCTCGTCGCCGACGCCGTCGAGCGTGGCGCGACGGTCCGCACCGGCGGCACCCCGGTCGATCGGCCCGGCCACTTCTACCCGGCCACCGTGCTCACCGGGGTCCCGGCCGACGCCGAGATGTGCCACGCCGAGATCTTCGGCCCCGTCGCGGCGATCACCGAGTTCGACACCGAGGAGGAGGGCATCGCGATGGCCAACGACACCCCGTACGGGCTGGTCTCGTACGCCTTCACCCGCGACCTGGCCCGCACCATCCGGGTCAGCGAGGCCCTCGAGGCCGGCATGGTCGGCATCAACCAGGGTGTGGTGTCGAACCCGGCGGCCCCGTTCGGCGGGATCAAGGAGTCCGGGCTGGGGCGCGAGGGTGGTTTGGTCGGCATCGACGAGTTCCTGTCGATCAAGTACGTGGGAATCAGCGTCTGACCGACTCCCTTGGTAGACTCGGTGACGCTCAATGCGGGTCGGCCCCACGTGCTGGCTGACCGTCGAGCCCGTCCCCGACCATTCCAGGAGTTGTTCCGTCGTGCCCGCACCCACGCGCCGCCGCCGCGAGGTGGAGGCGGTACGCGCGATCGCGGTGCTGCTGGTGATGCTCAACCACGTCTGGGCGGGCCGCGTGTCCGGCGGGGTGGACGTCTTCTTCGTGCTGTCGGCGTTCGTGCTGACGCTGTCGTTCGTCAACCGGGTCGACAGCGGGCGTGACTGGTCGTTCCGCGACACCGTGCTGAACCGGTTCAAACGGCTGGTGCCGTTGATGGCGGTGGTGCTGGTGTCGGTGCTGGCGGCCGGGGCGTTGCTGATCCCGCCGATCCGGTGGCGGGGCATGATCAGTCAGGCCGCCTCGTCGATCACCTTCACCCAGAACCACACCCTGGCCGGGTTGTCGGTCGACTACTACGCCACCAACCGGGCCGGCGCGCCGGTGCTGCAGCACTTCTGGTCGCTGGCGATCCAGGGTCAGGTGTTCGTGCTGTGGCCACTCCTGTTCGCCGCGGTGTTGCTGCTGGCGCGGTTCACCCGGCTCGGCGCGGTTCGGCTGCTGACCGGGGTGATGGTGATCATCTTCGCGGCCTCGCTCACCGCGTCGGTGGTGCTCACCACGGCCGACCCGACCCGTACGTACTTCCTCACCAGCACACGGCTCTGGGAGTTCGCGGCCGGCTCGCTGGTGGCGATCGTCGCCCACCGGTACGGCACCCGGCTGCTCGACCGGCTGGCCGACCCGACCCGGCCCGGGCTGCGGGGCCGGCTCGGCCGGATCGGCGCCCCGGCGTTGGGTTGGGCCGGGGTCGCCGCGCTGGTGGCCTGCGGACCGCTGCAGCCGACGCCCGCCCACTTCCCGGGGCTGCTGTCGCTGTGGCCGGTGGCCGCCGCGGTCGCGGTGATCATCGCCGGTGACCGGGACCGGTTCGGCGTGGCCGCGGTGCACCGGCTGCCGGTCGCGCAGTGGCTGGCGAAGCACTCCTTCGGGCTGTACCTGTGGCACTGGCCGGTGCTCGTGCTGTGGCTCGAGTCGTTCGAACGTCCCCGCGCCACCCTCGTCGACGGGCTCGGCGTGCTGCTGCTGTCGGGGCTGCTGACCTGGCTCTCGGACAAGGTCGTCAGCGGTGGGCTGGCCGTGCTGCCACGGCGTCGTCCGGTGGTCCTGCTGGTGTCGTTGCTGGTCGTGGTGGCCCCGGTGGTCGGCTGGAACGGGGTGCTCGGACACCGCGCCGCGATGGTCGCCGCCCAACCGGCCACGGACAATCCGGGGGCCAAGGCGCTGGAGCCCGGCTACGTCGACAGCACCTCGCCCACCTCCCGGATCCGGCCCTACGACTCGGAGGTCGAGACGGACTGGGCGAACCTGCCCGACCGCTGCGACCCGCAGAGCCGGCCCCAGGGCCTGGTCGGCGAGAACTGCCTCGAGTACTGGCCGGTCGGCGAGGTGACCAAGACCGTCGTGGTGCTCGGCGACTCTCGCTCCCAGCAGTGGACCGCGGCGCTCCTGCCGGTTGCACGGAAGCACGGTTGGCACGTGGTCAGCCTGACCCTGCACGGCTGCAGCTTCACCGGCCACCGCGACGACAACGCCGAGATCTGCAACGACTTCAACGCCGAGGCGACCCGTTGGACCCGGGCGATGGCGCCGGATGCGGTGTTCTCGGTCGCCACCCGCACCAGCGAGGCCGCGTACCTGCCCGAACGGCTCGAGCCGGAGTACGAGGCGGGGATCGCCCCGTTCCTGGCCGACGGGATCCAGGTCGTCGCGATGCGCGACACCCCGCGGTTCGACTTCGACGTGCCGGCCTGTGTGCAGAAGCACGGCCGCGACTCCGAACGCTGCCAGGTGCCGCGAGCGGATGCGCTGGCGGCCACCTCACCGCTCGCGGCGCTGCCGGCCACCCCGCAGTTGGCCCGGCTGGACCTGACCGCCCGGGTCTGCCCCGATGACGTGTGCGCACCGGTGATCGGCAACGTGTACGTCTACATGGACGATCAGCACCTGAGCAGCACGTACGTGGAGACGATGGCCGCCGACTTCGGGACGGCCTGGTTCGACGCCACGGGCTGGCAACGCCACGCCTGACCAGGGCGTCTGACCAGGGCGGCGTCTGACCAGGGACGCCTGATCAGGCGGGACGGTCCGCCGGGTCGGGCAGGCCCTCGCGACGCCGTACGGCCTTGATCACCCGATAGGTGACCGGCAGCAGCAGGATCTCGATCAGCACCTTGTAGCCGAAGCCGGTGACGGTGTAGTTCAGCAGCTCGGCGGTGGTCAGCACACCGGCGAAGGCGACGGTGCAGAAGATCAACGTGTCGGCGAACTCGCCGACCACGGTGGAACCGATCAGCCGCACCCACAGTGCCCTGCCCTGGGTCAGCCGCTTCACCCGGACCAGCACCCACGCGTTCAGCAGCTGCCCGGCGAGGTAGCCGAGCAGGCTCGCCAGCGAGATGCGCCAGACGAAGCCGAGGACGGTGCTCCACGCCTCCTGGTTGGGCCAGCTCGCCGCCGGGGGTGCGGCGCCGACGACCAGGAAGCACAGCGACATCACCGCGGTCAGCACGAACCCGAGCACGATCGCGCGGCGGGCCTTCTTGAGTCCGTACACCTCGGCCAGCACGTCGCCCAAGATGTAGGTGAGCGGGAACAGGAAGGCGCCGCCGTCGGTGATCACGGGCAGGATCTGCACCCCGCCGAACTGCACCTCCCCGCCGAACTGGATCGGCTTGGTGGCGGCGACGTTCGAGATCAGCAGCAGCCCGCAGAACAGCGCCACCACGATGTCGAACACCCCCGGCCGCCCCGGCGCGACCACCCGGGTGTCGGAGGAGCTGGCCTGATCCGTCACGGCCGGTCAGCCTACCCGCCACCGCCCGCTCGACCACCGTGGCTGAGGATGGGCCCATGACGAGCCCTGTCGCCGCCCTGCTGGGCCTGCGACCCCACCGGGTCGACGACACCGCCCTGCGGCACCGGCTGGCGGGGCGAGTCGTGGTGGTCACCGGCGCCTCCCGCGGTGTCGGCCGGGCGGTCGCGGTGCGCTGTGCCGCCGCGGGTGGGCACGTCGTGCTGTTGGCCCGCGGTGCCTCGGCGCTCGCCGAGGTCGCCGACTGGATCGTCGACCACGGTGGTGCTGCGACCTCGATCCCGGTCGACCTGCGGGATCTGGACGCCGCGACGGCGGCGGGGGAGCGGGTGGTCGCCGAGCTCGGCGCACCGGCCCTGGTGGTGTCGAATGCGGGTCACAGCATCCACCGCGACCTCAGCGCGTACGTCGGCCGGCTGCACGACGTCACCCGGCTGGCGGGGGTGAACCTGCTCGGCCCGATCGCCCTCGCGCTGCCGCTGCTGGGCGCGATGAGGGAAGCCCGCGGCGGGCAGTTGATCTCGGTCGGCTCGGTCGCGATGTCACTGCCCGGGCCGGGCTGGTCGGTCTACACCGCGACCAAGGCCGGGTACGACGCGTGGCTGCGGTCGGTCTCCCCGGAGCTGGCGGCCGATCGGGTGGCCGTCACCTCGATCCACCTGCCACTGACCCGGACCACGATGAGTGCACCGACGTACGCCGACTCCCGGATTCCGTCGTTGTCCGCCGCCGACGCGGCGAGCTGGGTGTGTCGGGCCGTCGTCACCCGGCCCCGGGTGGTCTCACCGTGGTGGGGCCGGGTCGGTGCCGTACTGGCCGCGGCCCTGCCCGGGGCGGCCGATCGGGTCGCCGCGGCGACGTGGCGCCGGTCGCGATGAGCGCCCACACCCCCGTGTGGCGGGCATTACCGGCGGCTTTCGCAGTGGCTCGGCAGTGGCGGCCGAGCGACCTGCGGGGGCTGCCGATGCTCCTGCGGTACGGGGCGAGCCTGCCCGGGGTGGCGCTCGCCGCCGCTCGGAGCCGGCCGCGCCAGGTGGTGCTGGTCGACACCTGCGGGCCGATGACCGGTGCCGAGTTCGTGGCGGCGGTCGACGCGGTGGCCGAGCTGATCACCGCCGCCGTCGGGCCGGTTCGGCCGCAGCTGGCCGGCGTCGTGCTCGGCAACCATCGGGGGCTCGTCACCGGCGTGGTCGCGGCCGGGTCCTTGGGGATCGACGGTGTGCTGGTCCCGCCGTCGGCCGGGACGCAGGTGATCGCCTCGGCGCTGGCCGGGGTCGACCTCGCCCTGGTCGACGAGTCGACCGGCGACGCCGTACGGACCGCCGCACCGCTCACCCCGCTGCTGGACCTGTCGGCCGTCCCCGGGCCGCCGGCCGACCGTCCGGGGCGTCGAGCGACCCGTCCCCGCCGCACCGGCAGCCTCCGGCTGTTGACGTCGGGCACCACCGGTGCGCCGAAGGCGACCGATCGCGGCCGGGTCGGCGTGACCCAGCTGGCCACCCTGGTCAGCCTGTTGGGGGCGTTCGGGCCGCGCCGCGGTGAGCCACTCGTGATCGCCCCGCCGCTCGCGCACGGCCACGGCCTGTCGGCGCTGACCGCCGCGTTGGTGGTCGGGGCACCGGCCGTGCTGGGCCACGGCCGGGACGGCACCGCGCTCGCCGGGCTGGTCCGCGACCACGAAGCCGGGGCACTGACCGTCGTGCCGGCCCAGCTCGCCCGGTTGGTCGACGCCCTCGAGGCCGAGCGCGACCGTGCCGGAACGGCGACTCGACCGCTGACGAGCCTGCGCCGGATCGCGACCGGTTCGGCACCGCTGCCGACCGAGCTGGTGCGGTGGACAGCGCGGCTGCTGGGGGATCGGCTGGTCGACTTCTACGGCACCAGCGAGGCTGGTACCGCGACCATCGCGACCGCGACCGACCTGCGGCAGGCTCCCGGCAGCGTCGGCAGGCCGGCGGCCGGGGTCCGGGTCGAGATCGTCGGCGACGACGGTGCGGTCCTGCCGGCCGGGGTCGTGGGCCGGGTCCGGGTCGGCTCACCGTGGCGGGCGAGCTCGGTCGCCGATCGCGCCGTGCTGACCGGCGACTTCGGCCGGCTTGACCACGCGGGGCGGCTGTTCCTGGACGGCCGCGTGGACGACACGGTGGTGATCGGTGGGCACAACGTGTCGCTCCGCGGCGTCCGGGAGTGGTTCGCCCGGCAGCCCGGCGTACGGGCCGTCACCGTGGAGCCTGTGCCCCATCCTGAGCTCGGACAGGAACTGGAGGTGAGTGTAACCGGTCAGGCCGACGTCGTGGGCCTGCGGGCGCGGGCGCTGGCGGAGCTGGGGCCGGCGGCGGCGCCGCGGCGGGTTCGGCAGGCCCGGTGAGGTGGCCGGTTGAGTCAGGCGGTTGAGTCAGGCGGGTGAGTCAGTCGGGTGGTCAGGCGTCGGCGTGGCCCAGCCTCCAGTGCCCCACCCGGAATCACCGCTGCACGTGCGGGGCTCGCCGCACTAGACTGTGGCGAGCAAGCCCCGCGACCGCGGGGAGCGAGCACGAACCCGGAGGAATCCTGACCACCCCACACACCGACGCCCCCGTGACCCGGCGCATCGCCGTGCCCACGTCACTGGACATGGTCAACGTCCTGGGAGCCAGGGACGAGTTCCTGCGCATTCTGGAGAAGGCCCTCGCCGCCGACATCCACGTCCGCGGCAACGAAATCACGTTGAGCGGCGACGCGGAGTCGGTGATGCACGGCACCGGCGTGCTCAACGAGATGATCACCGTGCTGCGCACCGGGCAGGGCCTGTCCGCCGACGTGGTCGAGCGGTTGATCGACATGATGGGGGAGCGCTCGGCCGAGGCGAGCCCGGCCGAGGTGCTGACGCAGAACATCATCTCCTCACGGGGCAAGACGATCCGGCCGAAGACGTTGAACCAGAAGCGGTACGTCGACGCGATCGACCAGCACACCGTCATCTTCGGCATCGGCCCAGCCGGTACCGGCAAGACCTACCTGGCGATGGCGAAGGCCGTCCAGGCGTTGCAGGCCAAGGAGGTCAACCGGATCATCCTGACCCGGCCGGCGGTCGAGGCCGGCGAACGGCTCGGGTTCCTGCCCGGCACGCTGAACGACAAGATCGACCCGTACCTGCGGCCGCTGTACGACGCACTGCACGACATGCTCGACCCCGACTCGATCCCGCGGCTGCTGACCGCCGGCACGATCGAGGTCGCACCGCTGGCCTACATGCGCGGCCGGACGTTGAACGACGCGTTCATCATCTTGGACGAGGCGCAGAACACTTCGGCCGAGCAGATGAAGATGTTCCTGACCCGCTTGGGGTTCGGCTCCAAGATCGTCGTGACCGGTGACGTCACCCAGGTCGACCTGCCCGGCGGTACGGTCAGCGGGCTGCGGGTCGTCGAGGGGATCCTGGACGAGGTGGAGGACATCGCGTTCTGCCGCCTCACCAGCCACGACGTCGTCCGGCACAAGCTCGTCGGCAAGATCGTCGCGGCCTACGACGACTTCGAGGCACGCAACGAGCGCAGTGTGCGTGATCGTGATTCCGGGCGCCGATCCGGACCACAGCGTGGGGGCCCACGTCGATGAGCATCGACCTGAACAACGAGTCCGGCGTCGACGCCGACACGGCGGGGCTGGTGGCGCTGGGGCGTTTCGTGCTCGACGAGCTGCGGATCCACCCGCTGGCGGAGCTGTCGATCCTGCTGGTCGACGAGGAGACGATGGCGGCCTACCACGAGCGCTACATGGGGGAGCCGGGGCCGACCGACGTGCTCAGCTTCCCGATGGACGAGCTGCGGCCGCCGGCCGATGACGACGAACCCGTCGAAGGGCTGCTCGGTGACGTCGTGCTGTGCCCGACCGTGACGGCCAGGCAGGCCGCCGAGCACGGCCGTACCCCCGACCAGGAGGCCGAGTACCTGTTGGTGCACGGAATCCTGCACCTGTTGGGATTCGACCACGCCGAACCCGAGGAGAAGGCCGAGATGTTCGGCCTGCACCACCGGCTGATGGCCGCGTGGGACACCGAGAGATCGACCCGGCGCTCCTGATGACGTGGTGGGCCTGATGACACAGATCCAGGTGATCACCTTGGTGATCGCCTTCGTACTGACCGTGCTGGCCGGCCTCGTCGCCGCGGGCGAGGCAGCGATGTTCTCGTTCTCCCGTGCCCGGGCCGCCGAGCTGCTTGAGCAGGAGAAGGGTGGCGCGGTCACGCTCGCCAAGATCATCGACGACCCGGCGCCGTACCTCAACACCGCGCTGTTCGTCCGGATGATCTGTGAGATCACCGCGATCGTGCTGGTGTCGATGGTGCTGTACGACATCCTCACCGTCGACTGGTTGCAGGTGTTCGTCCCGGCGGCGACCATGATCATCATCTCCTACGTCGCCTGGGGGGTGGCGCCACGCACCCTCGGCCGGCAGCACGCCAACGGCGTCGCCCTGGCCTTCGCGTGGCCGCTGATGGCGCTCACCACCGTGCTCGGTCCGTTCCCGCGGCTGCTGATCCTGATCGGCAACGCGTTGACCCCGGGCAAGGGGTTCCGAGAAGGACCGTTCTCGAGTGAGGCCGAGTTGCGCGAGATGGTCGACATGGCCGAGGCCAGCGAGCTGATCGAGTCCGACGAGCGCAAGATGATCCACTCGGTGTTCGAGCTGGGCGACACGGTGGCCCGTGAGGTGATGGTGCCGCGGACCGACATGGTCCACATCGAGGAGTACAAGTCGCTGCGGCAGGCGATGTCGCTGGCACTGCGGTCCGGCTTCTCGCGCATCCCGGTCACCCGGGAAGGGGTCGACGACGTCGTCGGGGTGCTCTACCTCAAGGACGTGATGAAGCGGGTCTACGACGACCCGGAGGCGCAGACCGCCGAGCGGGTCCGGGAGCTGATGCGGCCGGCCACCTGGTGTCCGGAGACCAAGCCGGTCGACGACCTGCTGCACGACATGCAGCTCCATCGCAACCACATCGTGATGGTGTTCGACGAGTTCGGCGGCACCTCGGGGATGGTGACGATCGAGGACATCTTGGAGGAGATCGTCGGCGAGATCCGCGACGAGTTCGACACCGGTGAGCGGGCGCCGTGGGTGGAGTTGCCGGACGGGTCGTTCCGGGTCTCGGCCCGGCTGCCCGTCGACGAGCTGGGCGACCTGTTCGACCTCGAGCTCGACGACGAGGACATCGACAGCGTCGGCGGCCTGATGGCCAAGGAGCTGAACCGGGTGCCGATCCCGGGTTCGGTGGTCCGGGTGGCAGGGTTGGAGCTGGTCGCCGAACGGATCACCGGACGGCGCAACCGGATCGCGACCGTGCTGGCGTCCCGGCTACCGGCCGAACGCGACAGCGACGACGACGAGGACGAGGGCGATGACGACTGATCAAGAACCCCCAGCTGATCAAGCTGCCACGGCTGATCAGGGGCACCGGTCCGGATTCGCGTGCTTCGTCGGGCGTCCCAACGCGGGCAAGTCGACGCTGACCAATGCGATCGTCGGCTCAAAGATCGCGATCACGTCGGCCAAGCCGCAGACCACCCGACACGCGATCCGCGGCATCGTCGACCGCCCCGACGGTCAGCTGGTGCTCATCGACACCCCCGGCCTGCACCGGCCACGCACCCTGCTCGGCGAACGGCTCAACGATCTGGTCCGCACGACCTGGTCGGAAGTGGACGTGGTGGCGGTCTGCTTCCCGTCCAACCAGCGCATCGGACCGGGGGACGAGTACCTGGTCGGCGAGGTGGCGCAGTTGCGCAAGAAGCCGACCCTGGTCGCGCTGGCCACCAAGTCCGACCTGGTCGGGCCGGAGCGGATGGCCAAGCACCTGCTGTCGATCCAGGGCTTGGAGGAGAAGTTCGGCATCCGCTGGGCCGAGATCATCCCGTGCTCGGGAACGGCCGATGACCAGGTCGACCTCGTCACCGACACGCTGATCGGCCTGCTGCCGGAGGGGCCGTCGTACTACCCCGGTGGCGAGGTGACCGACGAGCCGACCGAGACGTTGGTCGCCGAGCTGATCCGCGAGGCGGCACTGGAAGGGGTCACCGAGGAGTTGCCGCACTCCCTCGCGGTGACCGTCGAGGAGATGGGCTTGCGGCCCGGGCGTCCCGACGACAAGCCGCTGCTCGACATCTACGCCAACATGGTGGTCGAACGGGAGTCGCAGAAGCCGATCATGATCGGCCGCAAGGGCGCGCGGTTGAAGGAGATCGGGACCAACGCCCGACTGCACATCGAAGCCCTGCTCGGCACCCGGGTCCACCTCGACCTGCGGATCAAGGTGCTCAAGGAGTGGCAGCGCGACGCCAAACACCTCAACCGCCTGGGGTTCTGACACGTTTGCGACAATGGGTCTTCGACCATCAGGTTGGAGGACCGATCGATGACCCAGCAGCCGGCGCAACCCCCGCAACCCGCACCGCCGACTCAAGCCACACAGCCGACCCAACCGGGACCGCCGGCCAAGCCGAAGCGACAGGTCCATGCGCCGGGATTGCCGTACCACCAGGCGTTGCGGACGCCCGGCACGCAGTGGTGGCGCGGTGCGCTGGCCCTGCTGGTCTTCGTGGTCGCCGGGCTGATCATCAACACCATCTTCGGCGTCATCGCGATCGCCATCGACGTCGGGACCGGTCGGGTGCCGGCGGAGCAGGCGGGCATGGTCAACACCCCGGTGCTCCTCGGCCTGGGCAGCATCTCGCTGGCGTTGCTGTGGCCACTCGCGGCGCTGGTCCAGTGGGCCTTCTTCGGCCAGCGACCGCGCTGGATCAACTCGGTCGAGGGGAAGTTCCGCTGGGGTTGGTTCCTCCGGGTCAATCTGGTGCTGATCCCGGTGATGATCGTCTACATGGTGATCACCAGCCTGCCGGTCCTGCAGGACCCGCAGCCGGGTCAGGACTGGTTGTGGTTCCTGCTGATCGGCCTGCTGATCACACCGTTCCAGGCAGCCGGCGAGGAGTACGGCTTCCGCGGGCTGATCAACCGCGCCACCGCGACCTGGTCGTCCAACCGGTGGGTCGCGTTCGCCATCGGCGCGGTGATCTCCGGGGTGCTGTTCACCATCGCCCACGCCGCCACCGACCCGTGGCTCAACGCCTACTACTTCAGCTTCGGCGTCATCCTGTGTGCGGTGGTGTGGTTGACCGGCGGCATCGAGGCAGCCGTGGCGATGCACGTGGTCAACAACGTGGTCGCCATCGTCCTCAGCTCGCTCACCGCCGACCTCGGCGGCATGTTCGACCGCTCGGCCGGCACCGGCGGCCCGTTCATGCTCATCCAGATCGGTGTGATGGCCATCCTCGGTGCGGTGATGGTGCTGTGGGCCCGCCGCCGCAAGCTGCAGGCGCTGACGACGGACGGGGTCACCCCGGCGGCGCCCGGCCAGGCCCAGCCCACTCCGGTCGAGGGTCAGGCGCCCAACCTCCGATAGGCACGCGCCGCCAACGGGATCGCGACGGCCAACAGCACCACCGGCCAGCCGACGGCGAACAGGATCGGGTACTGCGTGGGCAGGTGCGGATCGGTGGCCACCGGTGAGCCGGTCAACACCCGGGCCGCGTTCGAGGTCGCCGACAGCGGGTTCCACGCGGCGATCGCGGCCAGTGGGCCGGGCATCGTCACCGGGTCGACGAACACCGACGACAGGAACGCCAGCGGCCACACCACGGTGTAGCTGGCGTTGACGGTCGCCTGGCCACCACGCAGCGCCAACCCGATGCCGAGGCAGATGAACGCCGCGGCGAGCAGCAGGCACAGGCCGTACGCGGCCAGCACCTCCAACGGGCCGGTGTGGAACCGCCAGCCGAGCAGCAACCCGGCGCCGGTGAGCACGACCAGGCTGACGATGATCAACAACAGGTCCGCCAGGCAGCGACCCCACAGCACGCTGACCGTGGTGATCGGCAGCGACCGGATCCGATCGGTGACACCGCGGTCGGCGTCGGTGATCACCGCCTGCATCGTGGTCGAGATGCCGAAGAACGCGGTGACGACCAGCATGCCGGGCATCAGCAGCTGCAGGTACGTCCCGACGTCGCCGGCGATGGCGCCGCCGAACATGAAGCCCATCATGAAGATCATCAGCAGTGGGAACGCGACGGCCATGATCAACAGGTACGGCTGGGCGCGCCAGTGGCCGAGGGTGCGGCCGGTGAGTAGCAGGGTGTCCCTCATCGGGTGGCTCCGTTCGTGAGGTGCAGGAAGACGTCGTCGAGGGTGGGTTGTCGCAACGTCAGGCTGGTCGGCTCGAGGTCGGCCCGGTCCAGTGCCGAGCAGATCGCCATCAGCCCCGAGGTGGCGTCGGCCACCGGGACCGCGAGCAACCCGTCCTCGGGCGTCCCCGACTCGAACACCTCGAACCCGGCCGTACGCAACGCAGCGGCAGCACCGGTTCGTCCGGCCTCGCCGGTGAACGCGATCTCCACCTGGTCGCCGCCGAGCCGTGCCTTCAATGCCGCCGGAGTGCCCTCGGCGGCGATCAGGCCGTGGTCGAGGATCGTGATCGTGTCGGCCAGCTGGTCGGCCTCCTCGAGGTACTGGGTCGTCAGCAGCACGGTGGTACCGGACCGGGCGAGCCCGGTGATCGCCTGCCACACGTCCCGGCGGGCCGCCGGGTCGAGACCGGTGGTCGGCTCGTCGACGAACAACACGTCGGGGGTGGTGATCAGGCTGACCGCCAGGTCGAGTCGCCGCCGCATGCCGCCCGACAGCTTGGCCGCCGGTCGCTTCGTGGCGTCGACCAGGTCGAACTGTTCCAACAGCTCGTCGGCCCGGCGACCGGCCGCGGTACGGTCCAGCCCGCGGAGGCGTCCGAACAGCACCAGGTTCTGCCGACTGGTCAAGATTTCGTCGACCGCGGCGTGCTGGCCGACCAGACCGATCCGCCGACGTACCAGCCCGCCCTGGGTCTGCACGTCGTGACCCGCGACCCGGGCCGTACCGGAGTCAGGTCTGGTCAGGGTCGCCAGGATCTTGATCATGGTCGACTTGCCGGCGCCGTTGTGGCCGAGCAGGCCCCGGACCGAGCCGCCTGCCACGTCGAGGTCGACGCCGTCGAGGGCGACCACCGGGGGTTGGCCGCGGCCGCCGGGGAAGGTCTTGGTGAGGGATTCGGTGTGGACAGCACTGGTCATCGCAGTCCTTCCGGACAAGGGGTGGGATGGGTTCACCGGGAACAGTACCGTACAACGTACGGTGAAACAAGTACGTTGTACGGTGAGATCCATGAGTCGAAAGTCGCGTCCCCAGGTGAGCCTGCTGCCGCTGTTGTGGGCGCCGCGCGAGCGGGCCAGCCGGACCGGCCTCAGCATCGGCACCATCACCGAGGCGGGTCTGGCGCTGGCCGACGCCGAGGGCCTCGAGGCGGTGACGATGCGGGCGGTCGCCGCCAAGCTCGGTGTCGGGGCGATGTCGCTCTACACCCACGTCCCGGGCAAGCCGGAGCTGGTCGCGCTGATGTCGGACGCCGTGCTCGCCCGGACGTACGAGGGCAAGGGGCTGCCGGCGGAGCGGCCCGACTGGCAGGCGGCCGTCCGGCACATGGCCACGTGCAACTGGGAGCTGTCACTGGCGCATCCGTGGCGGCTCGACCTCAAGCCCGGGCATGAGGTGATGGGGCCGGGGCTGGTCGGCAAGTACGAGGCCGAGCTGGCCGCGGTCGACGGGATCGGGCTGAGTGACGTCGACATGGACCTCGCGGTCGCGCTGGTGCAGAGCCACGCCAACTCCGCCGCGGCCTGGTACCTCGGGGTCCGGCGGACCGAGGCGCAGCGGGCGATGACCGAGCAGGAGTGGTGGGAGTCGGTGTCGGCCGAGTGGGGCGAGGTCGGCCCCGCCCTGGGTGAAGCGATGGGTGATGCGACCACGTACCCCCTCGCAAGTCGGGTCGGCGAGGCATCGGCGCTGGCCTACCAGGGCTCGGATCCGCAGGCGCTGTTCCGGTTCGGCATGGAGCGGATCCTGGTCGGCATCGACGCCCTGCGGGACGAGGCGTCGAACCCTAACGCATAGTTATTCGACAGTCGGAATAGCTATGCGTTAGGCTGCTCCCGTGTCCAAAGTTCTGAGCTCCCTGCCCGTCGGCGAACGCGTCGGCATCGCCTTCTCCGGAGGTCTCGACACCTCCGTCGCCGTCGCCTGGATGCGGGAGAAGGGTGCCGTGCCGTGCACGTACACCGCTGATCTCGGCCAGTACGACGAGCCCGACATCGACTCGGTCCCGGGTCGCGCGGGGGCGTACGGCGCCGAGCTGTCGCGGCTGGTCGACTGCAAGGAGGCGTTGGTCGAGGAAGGACTCGTCGCCCTGCAGTGCGGTGCCTTCCACATCCGGACCGCCGGTCGGACCTACTTCAACACCACCCCGCTCGGGCGTGCGGTCACCGGCACCCTGTTGGTCCGGGCGATGAAGGACGACGGCGTCGAGATCTGGGGCGACGGGTCGACCTACAAGGGCAACGACATCGAGCGGTTCTACCGGTACGGCCTGCTGGCCAACCCGTCGCTGCGGATCTACAAGCCGTGGTTGGACGCCGACTTCGTCGCCGAGCTCGGCGGCCGCTCCGAGATGAGCGAGTGGCTCACCGCCCGCAACCTGCCGTACCGCGACTCGGCGGAGAAGGCGTACAGCACCGACGCCAACATCTGGGGTGCCACGCATGAGGCGAAGCGGTTGGAGCACCTTGACACCGGGGTGGAGATCGTGGACCCGATCATGGGCGTCGCCTCATGGCGCGACGACGTCGAGATCACGCCGGAGGAGGTGACGATCACCTTCGAGCAGGGCCGTCCCGTCATGATCAACAACAAGACGTTCGGCAGTGCGGTCGACCTGGTGCTCGAGGCCAACACCATCGGCGGCCGGCACGGGCTCGGCACCTCGGACCAGATCGAGAACCGGATCATCGAGGCCAAGAGCCGCGGCATCTACGAGGCCCCCGGGATGGCGCTGCTGCACATCGCCTACGAGCGGCTGCTGAACGCGATCCACAACGAGGACACGCTGTCGAACTACCACGCCGAGGGACACCGGCTCGGTCGGCTGATGTACGAGGGCCGCTGGTTGGACCCGCAGTCACTGATGCTGCGGGAGTCCTTGCAGCGTTGGGTCGGCTCGGCCGTCACCGGATCGGTCACGCTGAAGCTGCGCCGCGGTGAGGACTACTCGATCCTCGACACCACCGGTCCCGCCCTGTCGTACCACCCGGACCGGCTGTCGATGGAGCGCGTCGCGGACGCCGCCTTCGGCCCGACCGAGCGGATCGGCCAGCTGACCATGCGCAACCTCGACATCGCCGACTCCCGGTCCCGGCTGGAGCAGTACGCCCAGCAGGGGATCGTCGGAGGGGCCACCGCCGAGTTGGTCGGCGGCCTGGAGCCCGGGGGCGCCAAGGAGATCTCCGGCGGCGCCGGCCCCGACGACGACGCCGAGGCGCTGGACCGGGCGGCCATGGAGTCCGGTACCGACTGACCGTCGGGCACGACCGGCTGGGGTCGGGTCAGATCATCACGTCGGCGATCCGGTCCCCGAACCTCATGTCGTCGAAGTAGAGCGTCTGCGTCTGCTCCCACTGGGCGCCGCCGCGGTACAGGCCGTTCTTGATCCGCACCACGTCGTTGACCGGGTACACGCAGTCGGCCTCCACCCGGGAGTAGCCGATCGTGTCGCCGTGGTCGAACGAGGTCGGCACCACCTGGCCGTCCACGTACAGCTTGAAGTCGGCCTGACCGGTCTCGGTCGGATGGATGTTGTATTCGATGGCGAATTGCACCCACCGGTTGCGTGGCAGGTTGCCCTTCACCAACGTCTTCGGCGCCTGCGTCGGTCTGTACCCGGTGGTGTCGTTGCGCAGCAGCACGCGATAGACCAGTGGGTCACTGTTGGGCTGCAGGTCGATCGCGATGGGTGGGCTGCCGCAGCCGGTCTGCCAGATCTGGCTGATGATCTGCCACTGGGCCCCTCGGGGCGGCTGGTGTCCGGACGGGACGAAGACGTTGAAGCTGTACGCGTCGATGGTGCGCATCCCGACGTTGAGTGCGTTGATCACTTCGCTCCGGGCGTAGCCCGACGGTGGGATCGACGCCTTGAGCGAATGGACACCGTTGCGTGCCTGCTCGGTGGAGATCGTCGGATAGCCACCTGCGTTGAGTTTTTCGAGCCGGTACGTCTGACCGTTGTCGGTCAGTTCGTTGCCGCTGATCGACGCGTACTCGAGGTCGTAGGTCCAGTGCATCCCGGCATGGGCAAGGGGGGTGGGTGCGGCAACCAGGGCCCAGCCGGTCACCAGCACCAGCAGGGCCAGCAGCGGGTTGCGGCGTCGTCGGGCAGCGGTACGGCTCATCGTCGTCCTCTCGCAGCGGGGGATGCGCGGTCGGGAACAGCCGGCGGGAACGCCGGTGCCGACCATCGTGGCCTGCGGTCGCGGTGGTGTCAACGGATGCTGGGATGATGGAGCCATGCGGTCCCTGCGTCCCTCGTTCGCCGAGCGTGACTCGGTCCGTGACGCGCTCTCCCAGTCGTACGCGGAAGGGCGGTTGGACGACTCGGAGTTCGCCACCCGGCTCGAACTGGTCGACCTGGCCACCACGACATCGGACCTGCGGACCCTGCTGGAAGGCCTGCCCACCGACGGGGATCGTCCTGCCCGAGGCCCGCGAGCCCGCCGCGCGGACCGTCGCCGAGCAACCCCCCGAACGGCCGGGACCGTCATGGACCCGACGGGGGCTGTTAGCGCTCGGCGCGGTGACCGCAGGGTTCGTCATCGCCGGCGGTGTCTCGAAGCTGTCGGCGACGCTCGCCGATTCCGGGGTCGAGGTCGGACCGACGGCGTCGGCCACGGACACCTTTGCCGTCGACGGCCTGGCCACCCCGCTGCAGTGGTTGACCGACCATGGCTACACCCGCTTCACCGGCTGGACCTTGCACGGTGACGCGTTCTACGCCGACGCCCTGGCTCCGGGCCGCGACGACGTGGTGGACAGCATCAGCATGGTCGGCGGAGGTGCCCCCGAGGCCGAGCCGATGGGCGAACTCGACGAGGCCGCACTGGTCTTCACCGTGGCCGACGTGGCAATCGAGGTGATCCCCGAGGTGGTGGCGGTCGCCCCGTCGGTGGTCGGCGGCCTGACCGTGTCGCACCTGATCGTCGACAACTGGGACGGGGAACTGGCACTGCGACCGTACGTCTCCGGCGACGAGTACGGCAGCGGCAGCGGCTACGGGGTGTGGAGTGCCGACGGCAGCCGGCTGATCCGGGTGGTCCGATGACCTCCCTGCGACCGTCGAACGCCGAACGGGTCCCGTACGAGGAGGCGCTGACCCAGGCGCTGGCCGACGGGCGGCTCGACGGTGACCTGTTCGAGCAGCGGATGGGGGCGGTGGCCGCCGCCACCACGCACGACGACCTCGCCGCCGTCGTCGTCGACGTCCCGTTCACCCCATCCGCACCACCCCCGGTCCCGCGCGACCGCGGCAGGGGCCGCCGCGCCGTGCTCGGCCTGCTCGGGCTCGGCGCGATCGGTGGCGCCAGTTGGGGGCTCACCCGCATCTGGCAGGTCCCGGCCGCCGCGCCACCGGGCCCGGCCGCCACGGCACGTTCCGGCCCGCCCGTGAGCCCCGGAGCCGTCGCCACCACCCTGGTCACGGTGCCGATGTGGACCGCGGAGATGTTCCCGGTGGTGGCCGATCACCTGCTGTCGATCGCGGTGGACGACGTGCAGTCGCTCTACGCGTACGGTGAGTTCGTCGTCGTCCAGGGCACCGGCCCCGACGGCCCCGTCGACGTCCGCTACCGGGTGGACGAGACCCCGCACGTCGCGGCCGCCGAACACACCGTCTCGCCCTCGTTCGCGACCGACCGGTTGCGGGACCTCGATGCCGCCGACCTGCTGCGCCGGTCGGGTGAGGTGATCACCCTCGGTGACCAACCGACGATCCGGATCGATCGACCGCCTGACTGGGTGGTCGAGGTCCGCGGTACCGCCGAGTCCGTGTGGTGGGACCTGTCCGGCACCACCCGCCGCGCGCCCAACTGACCGAGCCGGCCGAACGAGTGGCCGACGTACGATGAGACGTGTCGCAGCTCCGATCACCCGATCAGTCGTGGGCACGGCGAGTACCCGCCGGCCCCGGGGCCGACGCGACCGTCCTCGCCGAACAGCTGCGTTCGCGTCGGTGGCTGGTGCTCACCGGCGCCGGGATGAGCACGGCTTCGGGGATCCCGGACTACCGCGGCCCCGACGGCACCAGGCGGGTGCAGCCGATGACGATCCAGGAGTTGCGCTCGTCCTCGGCGGCCCGACAGCGCTACTGGGCGCGGTCGTACGTCGGCTGGCAACGACTGCACCGGGCTCGCCCCAACGCCGCGCACCGGGCCGTCACCGAGCTGCAGCGACTCGGCGTGGTCGACCGGGTGATCACGCAGAACGTCGACGGACTGCACCAACGTGCCGGCACCCGTCAGGTGATCGAACTCCACGGATCGCTGGCCCGCGTGGTGTGTGACCACTGTGGTGATGGCCTGCCACGGCCCGAACTCGATGCGATGATGCGGGCGGCCAACCCGTCCTACACGGTGACCAGTGACGAGATCCGACCCGACGGCGACGTCGCCCTGGACGAGGTCGACGTGACCCGGTTCGTGACGCCTCGATGTCCCGGCTGCAACCATGACCGACTGCGACCGGACGTGGTGTTCTTCGGCGATTCGGTGCCCCGGGAACGGGTCGAGACCTGTACGGCATTGGTGGCCGCCTGCGAGGGACTGGTGGTGCTGGGCTCGTCGCTGGCGGTGATGAGTGGCCTCCGGTTCGTCCGACAGGCCGCCAGACGTGGGGTGCCGGTGATGATCATCACCGCCGGCCCGACCCGTGCCGATGAGCTCGCCGCCGTACGGTCACACCGGCCGGTGGAGCAGGTGCTGCCGCAACTGCTGGCTCACGTCACCGCCTGAGGTCGTACGGTGGGGCTGAGGTCGTACGGTAGGGGTCGTGCGCATCGCGACCTGGAACGTCAACTCCGTCAAGCAACGACTGCCCCGACTGCTGCCCTGGTTGGACGAACGGGCCCCCGACGTCGTGTGCCTGCAGGAGACGAAGCTGTCCGAGGACGCCTTCGCCGAGCTGCTCGCCGAACCGTTGGCCGAGCGCGGCTACGAGAGCGCCACGTACGGACAGGCCCAGTGGAACGGGGTGGCCCTGCTGTCGAAGGTCGGGCTGACCGACGTGGTCCGCGGGTTCGACGGCGCACCGGGCTTCCCCGAGCCGGAGGCACGGGCCATCTCGGCCGACTGTGGTGGCATCCGGGTGCACTCGCTCTACGTCCCGAACGGCCGGGAGCCCGACTCCGACCACTACCACTACAAGCTGGCGTGGTTGGCTGCCCTGCGCGAGGTCATTGAGGCCGGGCCGGACGAGGTCGCGGTCTGCGGTGACATCAACATCGCGCCGTCCGACGCCGACGTCTTCGATCCGCAGGCCTACGTTGGTCAGACCCATGTCACGGAGCCGGAACGTCAAGCGTTGCAGGGACTGCTGGACACCGGGCTGCACGACGTCGTACGGGATCGGTGGCAGACCGAACGTGTGTTCTCGTACTGGGACTACCGGGCCGGGATGTTCCACAAGGACCTCGGAATGCGGATCGATCTGGTGCTCGCCGGCACCCCGCTGACCTCGCGGGTCAAGGCGGCGTGGGTGGATCGGCAGGCTCGCAAGGGCAAGGGCCCCAGTGATCATGCTCCGGTGATCGTCGACCTCGACACCGCGCCGGACGGCGACATCGGCCCGATGGTGCCGCCGCCGTCGGCGCGTGCTCCCCGGCCGGGGTCGGTCAAGCTTCCCCAGGCCTGAGGCGGGCTTCGCGTCGTCGTCGAGCGGCCAGGTAGCCCTTGCCGCGTGCTGAGAGTTGGTAGCCCTTCGGCAGGCTGATCGTCAGCCCCAACGCCTTCAGCTTGCGGATGTCGGCCTTCATGCCGAGCAGCTCCCGGTCGAGTTCGGCCGCCAGGTCGGCGGCCAGCTCGCCGGGGTGCTGCTCGATCCAGCTCAGGATCCGGTACGTCCACGGCCCGGTCCGCTTGCCCCGGTCGAGCCGGTCCACCGCCTCGACCAGCCCGGCCAGGTCGCGACCACGCGGCACCCGCTCCCGCAGCTCCAGGCGCGGATCGGCGCCGACGAAACTCACCGTGACCCGGTAGACCGTGTCGCCACCCTTGCCACCGCGAGGCCCGCGGGGACGCGGCGCGCCGCCCGGGTCGAGACGAGCCCGGAGCGTCGCCAGGTCGGGCAGCCCGGCAGCCCGCGCATCGGCCTCGGTGAGGTCGTCGGGATCCACCGGCTCACACGCATCGAACCGGATGATGCCGGCACTGGTGAGCTGGGTCCCGCCCACCTTGACCCGCGGCGCCTGCCAACGGCGGAAGGCCAGGGTGATGCGCCCGTCACGGATCCCGGCGGCGGTCGCCTGCGGAACCATCATGGCCGAGTCTGCCGTACGCCGGCCGACCCGTCAGGTGGGCGTGACCACCCGCGCCGACCCGCCGCCGCCTCGCTCGGTCTCGGCGGCCGCGGTCTGCTTGCGCCGATCGATGTCGATGCCGGACGCGTTGCCGATCCAGGTCGTCCTCGCCAGTTGGTGGCCCAGGTCGACCAGGGCGGCCCCGGTGGCGGTGTCGGCCAACCCGAGGTCGGCGAGCTCACTCGACCCGTTGCGGGAGGTGAGCCGCGGGGCGGCGATCGCGTCGACCAGCGGCAGTCCACGCGTCAGGTGACCGAGCACGATCTGCGCGACCGTGGTGATGATGGTCGACCCACCCGGGGTACCGCAGGCGAGCACGGGCTCGTCCCGCTTGGTGATGATCGTCGGGCTCATTGACGACCTCGGCTGCTTGCCGGGGCCGGGCAGGTTCGGATCCGGTACCCCTTCGGTGAGCGGGACGAAGTTGAAGTCGGTGAGCTCGTTGTTGAGCAGGAACCCGTGGCCGGGGACGGTGATCGCCGACCCGGCGGTCTGTTCGATCGTCAGCGTGTACGCGACCACGTTGCCCCACCGGTCGGCGGCGTTGAGATGGGTGGTGTGGGGGCCTTCGTACGGCTCCGGCTGCCGGTCACCACGGCGGGGCTCGGAGTCGTAGTCACCGTCGGGGAAGCCGAATGGGATCGGCCGTTCCTGGGCCCGTTCCGGGTCGAACAGCTCGGCCCGCTCCCGGGCGAAGCCGCGGCTGAGCAACTCGTCGATCGGGACGCCACGGACGTCGCCGACCCAGCGGTTGCGGTCGGCGAACGCGGTGGCACACGCCTCGGAGAACCGGTGCAGGTAGTCGACCTCGGAGACGTCGGCCAGCGCCTTGCCGGTGCGGTCCTCGTACGCCTCGATCAGGTTCAGGATCTGTCCGACGGCGATCCCGCCCGAGCTCGGGATGCTCATCCCGTACACGTCGTGGCCGTCGTAGCGACTGTGGGTCGCCATCTGCACCGCCGCCTGGTAGCGGTGCAGGTCCACCCGGGTCATCTCGCCGTGGTACACCTCGACACCACCCACGGTCGTCGGGTTCTCGGCCTCGGCGACCAAGGCCTTGCCGATCGCGCCGTGGTAGAACTCCTTGGTCCCACGGCGGCGCAGCCGCTCGTAGGTGTCGGCCAGGTCCGGGTTGCGGAAGATGCTGCCCACCGCCGGCACCTCGCCGCCGGGCAGGAACAACTCCGCCGACGCCACGAACTTCGCGAGCCGCTCGGCGTTGGACGCGGTGTGGTCGTGGTAGTTCTGGTCGACCACGAAGCCGCGCCGGGCCAGGTCCTCGGCCGGGCGCAGCAGGTCGGCCAGGCGCCGGGTACCGAACCGGCGGGCCGCCACCTCCCAGGTCGCCAGCGTGCCGGGCACACCGACCGACAGCCCGGACGTCACCACCGCGTCGAAGTTGAGGGCGTTGCCGTCGTCGTCGGTGAAGGTGGTCTCGGTGAAGCTGCGGGGTGCGTTCTCGCGGCCGTTGATGGTGAAGGTACGTCCGGATCGGGCGTGGTGGAACACGAAGAAGCCACCACCTCCGATGCCGCTGGAGAACGGTTCGGTCACCCCGAGTGCCGCCGCGGCGGCCACGGCGGCGTCGACGGCGTTGCCGCCGCGGGCGAGCACCTCCACCCCGATGTCACTGGCGTACGGGTCGACCGAACTCACCGCACCGCCCGACCCCACCGCCTCGGACACCTTGAGCGGCTCGGGCACGGGGCCGCCGCCGCGGCCTCGGGCGTACGCGGGCAGTGGCAGTTGCGCTCCGGCGGCAGCGACACCGAGGCCGGCACCGCCGGCGAGCAGGGTGCGGCGCGAGGGGCCGGGGACAGGTCGGTCGCGGTTCGTCACGGAGACTCCTTCGTCGACTGGGGACGTCTCCATACTGCGCGGGTTCGGCTCACTTGCCAACCCATCAGGGGTCCGAGCGGGTGCGGCGATCAGGCCAGGTCCAGCCGGATCAGGTCCAGGCCGCGGACGGTGAACAGGCTGGCCACGCCGTCGGAGGTGACCGTCGGCAGCCCGTACCACTGTGCGGCGAGGCCGGTGTGGATCACCTCGACGGAGGGCTTGCGGTGCGCGACCACCCGGACCGACCACACCTGCTTGCCGTCGGTGCCGACGAGCCGGCTGCCCAACCAGGTGGTCCGGCCGCCGCTGCTGCCGACCTTCACCGTCCACAGCAGCCGGGCCGTCCTGGCGTCGAGGCCACACAGGACACCGGCATTGGTGAGGGCCAGCAGGAGGTTGCCCCGTCGACGCAGGTCGACGATGGCGTAGAGGTCGGCAAGCGGTTCGACCACCTGGGTCAAGGTGTTGCTGCGGTAGTCGAAGAAGGCCAGTTGGGCGGCGTCCCGCGTGGGCGTGGTGCCATAACCGTTGCGGACCGATCCGCCCAGCCAGGCACCGTGCGGAGCCGGACACACCGCCGAGACCGACTGGTCGGGGAGGATGCCGCGGAAGGTGGTGACCTGCTTGCTCGTCAGGTCCATCCAGCTGAAGGCCCCCTCCCAGCGGCCGTAGTCGGGTTCGGTGCCGATGAGCAGGCGGTTCGCGTCGACGTCGACGGCGACGTCGAGGGGCCGGGTCTGCTCGTCCGACGCGGCGAGCCGCGACACGACTGGCAGCGCCGTGCTGTCGGTGTCGTCACTGGGGAGTTCGCCGAGCAGGGCAAGGGTGTAGAGCCCGGCATACACGGTCCCGCCGGCCGAGTCCATGTCCTTGACCTCGCCCTTGGTGGAGATGTTGCGCACCGGTGCTGAGGCGTCGTCGGCATGGATCGCCAACACCCCAGTGCCCGGGGCGAACACCCGACCATCGGCCCAGTGCAACGCCTGCGGCTTCTGCGGTGCCGGTGGCAGCAGCTCGGAGCTCAGGTCGAACGGATCCAGCTCCCCGGAGGTCAGGTCGAGCAGGCCGGCGCTCTCGGCTTGGACGGTCCACAACCGGGTGTCGTCGAGGTGTCCCATCCGCATCGTTCCGGTGGTCCCCGTGGTGACCGGTGTCACCGTGGTCGAGCCGACCGTGGTGTGCCAGATCGTGTTGCTCTTGGTGGTGCCCACCCACACGTCGTCGCCCTTGCCGTACAACGACACCACGTACGGCTCGTCGTTCGGGATCGGCGCGATCGAGTAGTCGCTGGGATCGGCCGTGTTGATCATGGCGACGTTGGCCCGCGGGGTGGTGCCGGCCAGCAGGACGTCCCCGCTGAGTTGGAGGGTGGACACGAAAGACAGGTCGGCGAACTCCGGGGGCATGATGTCGGTGGTGGAGCCCGTGACCCGGTCGAAGGCGATCAGGCCGGGCTGCGACCCGATGCCGCAATAGACGGTGGTTTCGCTTGCGGCGAGGTCTCGCACGTAGGTCTGACCCGCCAGCATCGTGCCGTGGTTGGTCGCGGTGCGGGTGGTCGGGTCGTACTCCCACAGCTCGGCGGTCGGATAGGTGCCGGCAAAGACGTGGCCGTCCGGTGACGCCTTCACGTTCCAGGCAACGGATTCAGCAAGGTCGACGGTGTCGGTGATCGTGTTGCTGGTGGTGTCGAGGCGGATCAGCTTGGCGGGGGTGTAGGTCGCGATGTACAGGTCGGTGCCGACGTGGTCGGCCCCCCAAGTTCCGGCGACACCGGGCAGTTCGACGACGTCGGTGACTCGCTGGGCGTCGATGTCGTACGCCACGGCGCGGGCCGGCTGCATCCGAGAGGTGACCAGCCACAGCTTGCGCCCGATCAGCATCCCGTTAGAGAAGCCGCTGGTGCTGGTGACTGCTGGTCCGAGTTCGGTGAACGTCGGTGCCGGGGATGCCATCGCCGGCACCGCGCCGGTGGCGAGGGCGAGGCCGGCACCGATCCCGGCGGATCCGACGAGCAGGTGACGGCGGCTGAGTCGTGGTCCGGGTCGGGACATGGGCTACATCTCCTGTGATGTCGTTCGGGACGAGGGTCGGTCCCGAACGACATCCTGTGCCCACCGTTTGGGGCTGTCAAGATCTCTGCCAGTGGTCGGCAGAAAGCAAGGTCGTGATCAGGCCTGTCGGCCCAGTCGGGCGAGCACCGTCGTCTGCCGGTCGGCGCCCTCCGGCGCGGTGACCCCGCACTGGCAGATGCCGTCCATGTAGAGCGCGTCGCCGAAGCCGTCGATGCCGGCCTCCAGCAGGTCGAGCTCGGCGGGCGAGAAGGTGGTGTCCCGGCCGGCGGACCGGGCGATGTCCCAGCGGTGCGGGATCATGTCCCACACGTAGAACCGGACGAACGTGTCGCCCACGCCGGTGGTGCCGAAGTGGCCCTCGAACGTCGCGGCCATGGCCTCGTCGTCGGCGATCGCCTGCCGGATGGCGGCCGAGTGGCGATCCCACGCGGCGACGGTGTCCGGCTCCTCACGGGTCGACGGACCAAGATCGACGCCGTGGCTGGTGAGGAAGTCGTACTGGCTGTCGATCATGTGCACGACGACGTCGCGGGCCGTCCACCCGTCGCAGGGAGAATCGGCCTGCCAGGCCTCGGACGGTACGTCGTGGATCAGGTCGGTCAGCGGGGCGTGTGCCGCCTCGTACGCGTTGATGGTCGGGCTGTGGGTTTCTGCGGTCTGGGTCATGCATGCCAAGGTAGGCAAGCGACGGAGGGGAGCGATTGTTGAAATCCGACAAGATCGATCGGGCGCACCTGCGGGACCCCGACGACAGGACGCACGTGATCCACCGCTACCCGGCCGAGGACAGGTGGGCGGACCTGATCGAGCGTTACTGGTTGCCCGTCTGGTCGGTCCCGGCCGGTGCGGAGGCACCGCAGCGGGTGCTGCAGTATCCGGTGTGCCTGATCGTGATCAGCCCGACGTACGCCCGGTTCTACGGGGTCGTCTCGGGGATGTCGATCACCACGCTCAGCGGGGACGGGTGGGGTGCCGGCATCATGTTCCGGCCGGCGGCCGGGTTCCTGCTCGCCGGGAGCGTCGACGCCTACACCGATCGGTACGTGGACGTCAGCGAGGTGCTGGGGGAGTCGGAGGAGCGGATGACCCACGACATCCGGACGATCATGGACGACGACCCGCAGGCCGAGGCCAACCACCGGGAGGTGATGGAGCGCTACCAGGCCGAGTTCGAACGACTGCTCCCGGTCGATGCGGAGGGCCGGTTGATCAACGAGATCGTCACCTTCGTCGAGACCGAACCGACCGTCGTCCGGGTGGCCCAGGTGTGTGAACGGTTCGCGGTCACCGAACGGACCCTGCAACGGCTGGTCCGCCGCCGGCTCGGGCTGACGCCCAAGTGGCTGATCCAGCGACGCCGGCTGCAGGAGGCGGCCGAGCGGCTGCGGGACCGCTCGGCCGACGCGGCCGAACTCGCGCTGCTGCTGGGCTACGCCGACCAGGCCCACTTCATCCACGACTTCCGCCGGGTGACGGCGATGACGCCGGGCCAGTTCAGCTCCCGGTTCGGGGAATGATCAGGTTCGGTGACTGATCAACTGCTGTTGGCGGGTCAGATGCTGTGCAGCGGCCGCTGGCCAGCCGGGATGGAGTCGGAGTCGACGATCTCCTTGCCGAACGGGAAGCAGGTGACCGGGATCATCTTGAGGTTGGCGATGGCCATCGGGATGCCGACGATCGTGACGGCCTGGGCGGCCGCGGTGGTGACGTGTCCGATCGCGAGCCACAGCCCGGCGACGATGAACCAGATCACGTTGACGATCGCCGATCCGGCACCGGCACCCGGCTTCTCGACCACCGCCTTGCCGAACGGCCAGAACGCGTAGGCCGCCATCCGGAAGCTCGCGACTCCGAACGGGATCGTCACGATCAGGATGCAGGCCAAGATGCCGAAGGCGACGTAACCGAGGGCGAGCCAGAAGCCACCGAGTACGAGCCAGATGACATTGAGTATGAAACGCATGAAACCTCCCTGTACCAAGTGAACACTCCTGCGCGCGTCGATCCTTCCTCCGAAGGGGCGATTCAGGGGGTCGTCAGGGAGGGCCCGGGCTTTCCGATCACCCCGGTTGGGACGGGACGATCCGGGCGGCGGCCTCACCCGAACCGGGCAGCGTCCACACCCCGATCAGCCCGAGGAAGACCGTCTGGTGGGTGACCGTGGTCCGCACCACCACCTGGTTCTGCTGGACCACGACGTCACCGGACACACCTGCCGCCCGCAGGTGGGCCTCGGCCGCGGTTCGGGCGGCCGTGGTCCCGACGCTCCCACCGGCCACCTGACTGGCGGCACCGGCATCGGCGCCGGCCCGCGCCGCCTGCGCGGCCACCGCCTCGGCCTGCCGTACGGCACCGAGTTGGCCGCCGCCGTCGACCACCAGTCCGACCATGATCAACATGGCCGGGGCGATGATCGCGGCCATGAGTGAGGACGACGATCCCCTGGCGTCGCGGCGCGAGCGGGAGGGGCGCGACATCAGCGGACCACCGAGTGAAGCTCACCGACGGGGAGCGTCGTACTGGCCTGCGGGTCCAGCCGGATGACCCCGGTCTCCCCGAGGGCTGTCCAGGAGACCTCCCAGTGGTCGGTGGCGGTGACTGTGTACGGCTGCCCCTTCCGGGAGGGGGCGGTGTAGCGGTGTCCACAGACCGGGGATTCGGCGTTGGCCTTCACCGCGCGGGTCCAGGCCACCGTACGGTGGCAGGTGAGGGTGGTGCCGTCGCCCATGTCGAAGGTGGTGCTCGTCTTGCGGGCGGTCATGGTGATGGTGATGCCCTGCTCGGTGAGCTCTTCGGTGACCGGTTGGTTGGGACTGGACCAGAGCCACAGCGGATAACCGACGACGGCCATCTTCCACTGGTTGATCTCGGGCGGCGGTCCGACGTGGGGTGTCGCCGCAGGGACCGTCAGCCGCAGTACGGCCTGCTGGGCCAGCAGTTCCGGGTCGGGTGGCGCCGGTGGCGCGCCGGGACTCGTCCCGTTCCGGGTGTCTGGTGGGCTGACCGCATCGGCGTAGGCGCGGCAGAGTTCGAGGGCTCGCTGCTCGCTGAGTCCATTGTCCACCTGACTGGGGAAGCAGACGCGTCGGATCCAGTAGGCACGCTGCTCGATGGCGCGGTTGATCGCATCGATCTCGGCCTTGGTGAGGGGCCGGTGTCCCTTGGCTGCCTTGCCCTGCTTGGAATCGTTGATCTGCTTCTGCAGCTGTGCCTCGGCGGCCCGCTGCTCCTCTTTCCGGGCTTCGATGTTTGCTTCACGGCCGCCACCCTGTCCCGAGATGCCGGCGCTGGCGAAAGGCACCGAATGTCCTGTGACGACGAGCACCAACACCACAACGGCCGTCAGCGTCCTTGCCCGCATGTCGCCACCTCCTTCAGTCCGTCGGACAATTCGTAGTCGGTGACCCGCCAGCCGTCCTCGCTGCGTTCAGCGAAGACGTAGCCCGCTACGAGGACACCGGGCCGGGGCTCGATGTGCTTGTACTCGATGGTGACGTGGCGAGCGTCGACGCAGACGAAGACCTTGAGTCGATCACGGTCCACCGCAGTCGTGTCGCTCTCGATGACCTTTGTCCGTTCGCTGAACGTCGTCCCCAACGCCTTGGCCTCGAACACCCCAGATGACTCGTACTTGTAGTAGCTGCCGGTCGTGGTCGCATACTTCTCGATCTCCTCCGGCAACGTGTCCGCCCCACCGTTGATCAACACGTCATCGACGATCTTGTTCGCCTCGACGTAGGCGTTGATGGCTGCCTGCTTGTCCGCCTCCGACGGCATCGTCGGCGACGGTGTCGGCGAGGTTGGCGGCGTCGTCACATCCGTGCTGGACGGCGAGGGCGGCCCCGGCGGTGGGCCGTCATCGGGGACACAGCCCGCCACGGCCACCAGCACGAGCGCGGCACTCCCCAGCGAGAGCCCACGCCACCATCGGGTCACGCGGGTCGGGGCGTCGGCCATCGGCGTACTCCATCGTCGGCCCACCGTCGTTGACGTCGTTCGTTGACGTCGCCGACTGGGGGAGTGGGCGGTGCAACGGACCACACGATAGCCACGGACCGGCCACCGGCGCTGATCCTCCTGTGGACAACTCCGGCGGCCGACCCGGCCGCGCCGGGTCAGCCGAGCCGGAACTCGCGCCGGAAGCGTACGAGCATCGCCACCGACCGCAACGGGCCCAGCCCTGCGTCGATGAACCGGAACATCTCCTCGGTCCGCATCCCGGGTGACACCCGCCAACTGGCCCGGGTGGGCCGGTCCGACGGGTTCCACATCCGATGGCTCACCCCGGCAGGCACCTCCAGCACCTCCCCGACGCCGTACGCGCGGGAGGGCTCGGTGCCCAGCTCGACGGTCAACTCACCCTCCAGCACCTCGAAGCGTTCGACCTGGTGCGGGTGGAAGTGTCGGCGCGGCGGTGTGCCCGCGGGATCCCACGACGACTCGAGCTGCAACGCTGCCGGAGTCGACGAGATGACGGTCAGTCGTTGACCGGGGCTCAACTGCACGGTGTCGGTGCTCACGAGGCGAGTGTCACACGGCTCTCGCGATCCGACCCGGCCAGCACGACGCCCAACCCACATGAAAGGGTCTTGGCTGAACCCGAAGGAGTGGTCCCAACATGGCGGAACGGCAGACCGAGATCTTGGTGGTCGGCGGCGGACTGGGCGGCGTGGCCGCAGCCCTGGCAGCAGCGCGACTCGGCCATCAGGTCGTCCTCACCGAGCACACCGACTGGCTGGGTGGGCAGATGACCGCCCAAGCGGTCCCGCCGGACGAGAACGCCTGGATCGAGGACCGGTCGCTCGGCAACACGTCCTACATCGACGTACGGGAGCGCATCCGGCAGCACTACCGCGACCACTTCCCGCTGACCGACGAGGCGCGCAACAACCCGAAGCTCAACCCGGGCATGGGCGGGGTGAGCCGGCTGTGCCACGAGGCACCGGTCGCGGTGAAGGTCCTCAACGACCTGGTCGCCGAGCAGGGGGACCGGATCACCGTCCTGCTCGAGCACCAGCTCACCGACGTCCACACCGACGGCGACTCGATCACCGCCGCCAGCTTCAGCGGCCCGGCCGGCGACGTCACCATCGCCGCCCGGTACGTGCTGGACGCGACCGAGCTCGGCGACGTCCTCGAACTCGGCAACGTGGAGAGCGTGATCGGTGCGGAGGCGAAGTCCGACACCGGTGAGCTGCACGCCGTCGACGTCGCCGACCCGATGGACCAGCAGGCGATCACCTGGTGCTTCGCGATCGACCACCGGCCCGGCGAGGACCACACCATCGACCGGCCCGCCCGCTACGACGAATGGAAGACCCGGACCTACCCGTTCTGGCCCGGATCTCAACTGTCGTTCGACGACGTCCACCCCGTCACCCTGGAGCACCGCAACTGGCAGCTGCTCGAGCCCGAGGGCGGGGTCGACCCGGACGGACCGCGTGCGCTGTGGCGCTACCGCCAGATCCGGGCCGGTGCGAACCTCGTCGGGGGCACCCGGCTCGACGACGTGACCCTGGTCAACTGGCCCATGATCGACTACTGGGAGGCACCGCTGGTCGGGGTCACCCCGGAACAGCGGGCGGCCGCACTCGAGGGCAGCCGTTCGCTCTCGCTCTCCTTCCTGTACTGGATGCAGACCGAGGCACCGAACGCCGACGGCGGCACCGGCTACCCGGGGCTGCGGTTGCGACCCGACCTGACCGGCACCGCCGACGGGCTCGCCAAGGACGCCTACATCCGCGAGGCGCGACGCATCCGGTCCGAGTTCACCGTGCTCGAGCAGCACATCGGGGTGGCCGCCCGGCCACAGGGCATCGGGGGTGCGGAGCAGTTCGACGACAGCGTCGGCATCGGCTTCTACCGGATCGACCTGCACCCGAGCACCGCACCGCGGACGTACGTCGACGTCAACTGCCACCCGTTCCAGATCCCGCTGGGATCGCTGATCCCGGTACGGGTGGACAACCTGATCCCGGTCAACAAGAACATCGGCACCACCCACATCACCAACGGCGCCTACCGGCTCCACCCGGTCGAGTGGGCGATCGGTGAGGCGGCCGGGGTGCTGGTGCACCAGGCCATCGAGCGGAGGCTGCCGCCACGCGGGATCCGGTCGGACGCGAACGAGCTGGCCGACCTGCAACGACTGCTGACCAGCCAGGGCGTCGACCTGGCCTGGCCGGCCGACGTTCGCGAGGAGCACGACCTCCGTGTCCACGCCCCGGGCGCACCGACCTGACGCGCGGGGTACAGTACGGAACGTGTCGCGGCTGGTGTTGCTCCTTCGCTGCCGCAGCGAGGCCCGCTGACGGGTTCCTCCTCGCTGCGGAGCCCGACGTGCCCGGACCCGGCCCATCCCAGCGAAGGAACGACGACAGATGACCGACAACGACCAGTCCCAGCCCAGCCCGCACGGCACCCGGACGCAGCCGCGTCCGGTGCAACAGCCGAGCCCGATGCCGTACCAGCGCTATCGAGCCTTCACCCCGGTCGACGTGCCCGACCGCACCTGGCCGACCAAGAAGCTCACCGCGGCCCCGCGGTGGCTGTCGACCGACCTGCGTGACGGCAACCAGGCCCTGATCGACCCGATGACGCCCAACCGCAAGCGGCGGATGTTCGACCTGCTCGTCGGCATGGGGTACAAGGAGATCGAGATCGGGTTCCCATCGGCGAGCCAGACCGACTTCGCCTTCGTCCGGGAGTTGATCACCAGTGACGCGATCCCCGACGACGTGACGGTGTCGGTGCTGACCCAGGCCCGGGAGGACCTGATCGAGCGCACCGCACAGTCGCTGGAGGGGGCGGCACGGGCCAACATCCACCTCTACAACGCGACCGCGGAGCTGTTCCGGCGGGTCGTGTTCAAGATGAGCGGGGCCGAGTGCATCGCGCTCGCCACCCGGGGCACCGAGATGGTGATGAAGTACGCCGAGGAGTTCTGCGGCGACACCGAGTTCGGCTACCAGTACTCACCGGAGATCTTCACCCAGACCCCGACCGACTTCGCACTCGAGGTGTGTCATGCGGTGATGGACGTGTGGCAGCCCGAGGACGGGCGGGAGATCATCCTCAACCTGCCTGCCACGGTGGAGATGTCGACGCCGAACACCTACGCCGACCAGATCGAGTACTTCGGTCGGCACATCCGCAACCGCGAGAACGTGACGATCTCGCTGCACCCGCACAACGATCGTGGGACGGCGGTCGCGGCCACCGAACTGGCGCTGATGGCCGGCGCCGACCGGGTGGAGGGCTGCCTGTTCGGCCACGGCGAGCGGACCGGCAACGTCGACCTGGTCACCCTCGGCATGAACCTGTTCAGCCAGGGCATCGATCCCAAGATCAACTTCTCCGACATCGACGAGGTGCGGCGCACCGTCGAGTGGTGCACCAACCTGCCCGTCCACCCGCGCCACCCGTACGCCGGCGATCTGGTCTACACCGCGTTCTCCGGGTCGCACCAGGACGCGATCAAGAAGGGCCTCGAAGCACTCGAGCAGCAGGCGACGGCAGCCGGGACGACCTTGCACGACATCCCGTGGGAGGCGCCGTACCTGCCGATCGATCCGTACGACGTCGGGCGGACCTACGAGGCCGTGATCAGGGTCAATTCCCAGTCCGGCAAGGGCGGGGTGGCCTACATCCTCAAGGCCGAGCACTCGATCGACCTGCCACGTCGGCTGCAGATGGAGTTCTCCCGGGTGGTGCAGGCCCGCACCGACACCGAGGGGGGCGAGGTGTCGGCCGAGACGCTCTGGTCGATCTTCCGGTCGGAGTACCTGGACCGCACCAGCCCGTACACCTTGATCAGCACCCAGGCGTCGTCGGGCAGCGGTGAGCACGACACCGTCACCGCGGTCGTCGAGAAGGCCGGGGAACGACGCACCATCAGCGGTGAGGGCAACGGGCCGGTGTCGGCGTTCGTCGACGCCCTGCAGTCCGAGGGCGCCCACGTCCGCGTCCTCGACTACCACGAGCACGCACTCTCGGCCGGCGGCGACGCCTCGGCTGCGGCGTACGTGGAGTGTGAGGTCGGCGAGGGTGACGACGCCCAACTCGTGTGGGGTGTGGGGATCGACCCCAACATCGTCACCGCATCCCTGCGCGCCGTGCTGGGCGCACTCAACCGAGCGGAGGCTCAGCGGAAGTGATCACGGTCGGGCTCGCCGGAGCGAGCGGCTACGGAAGGATCCATCTGGCACGCCTTGCCAGGTTGGGACGTGCCGGGGTGACCGAACTGGTCGGCGTCGCCGATCCGGCCGGTCCGGGGGAGGACACCCCACCCGGCACCCCCGTTCATGCTGATCTTGATGCGCTGCTCGCCGCCGGCGTGCCCGACGTGGTGATCGTGTCCACGCCGATCCACACCCACGTCCCGCTCGCGGCCGCGGCGATGCGGGCCGGCGCCGACGTGTACGTGGAGAAGCCGCCGGCCGCATCGCTGCCCGGCTTCGATGAGCTGCTGGCCGTCCAGGCCGAGACCGGACGGCTCTGCCAGGTCGGTTTCCAGAGCCTCGGCTCGCGCTGCTTCGACCGGATCGCCGACCTGCTGGCCGCCGGCACCGTGGGCGAGGTGCAGCGGATCGCCGCCACCGGACTGTGGCTGCGCAGGCTGGCCTACTTCCAACGGTCGGCGTGGGCCGGGAAGCGGCGGGTCGGCGACGTCGTGGTGGCCGACGGCGTGGTCACCAACCCGCTGTCGCACTCGGTCGCGACCGCGCTCCGGCTGGCCGGACTGGACCGGATCGACCGGCTCGGCACGATCACCACCGAGCTGTACCGGGCCAACGACATCGAGGGGGACGACACCTCCTTCGTCCGGGTGGAACCGGCCGCTCCCGGCGGCGTCGAGGTGGTCGCCGCCCTCACCGTCACCAACACCGAACAGCTGCCGGCCCGGGTCGACCTGGTGGGGGACCGCGGCCGGATCTCGTTCCGCTACAACGAGGACATCCTCGAGGTCACCGATGAGTCCGGGACGACCACCTCTGAGCAGCTCGACCGGATCGACCTGTTCGAGAACCTGCTCGCCCATCGTGTCGACCCGGGGGTGCCGCTGCTGGCACCGTTGGAGTCGACCAGCGGCTTCACCGCCGTGCTGCAGGCGGTGCAGGACGCGCCGCCACCGACCCCGATCGGCGGCGACGACGTGACCTGGGTCGACGAGGGCGACCAGACCCACCCGGTGGTCCGTGACATCGACCGTTGGGTGGCCGAAGCCGTGGCCGGCAACGGGTTCGCGGCGGCCGGTGCCCCGTGGGCGCGAGCCGAAGCCGTACGACAGCACCAGTTCGAGGCCGTCGGGTCGTGATCTGGGACATCATCCGCAACAGCTCCGGTCCGCTGACCATGGCGCTGATGCTGATCGCCGGCATCAGCAAGGTCACCGGGCAGACCCCGATGCGTGACACGGCCGCGCACTTCGGCATCCCGTGGGAGAGGTACCGGATGATCGGGTTCGCCGAACTGGCGGCCGTGGTCGGGATCCTGATCGGCTTCTGGGTGCCGGTGCTGGGCGTCGTGACCGGTGCCGCGGTCGTGGCCCTGATGATCGGCGCGATCGTCGTCCACCTTCGCTCGTCGGATCCGTTCACGGAGTTGGGGTCGGCCGTGGTGACGTGGCTGTTCTCGACGGCCTACCTGGTGGCCCAGACCGTGATCATGATCCGACAGTTCTGAGGCACCCCGACCCGAGCGGAAAACCGCTTGGCCCGCCCGGTCTGCCGTCCTACCCTGTCCGCCATGGGATGTTTCTCCGCAGCGATGTGTGTCGCACGGCCCCGCCGCGCCTGACGGCGGGCTGACCTGACCGTAGCTCCGCCGCACCCGGCCCCGCCGGCGCGGCACCCTTGGCGCGTGCGCCGGCTCCACCTTGCTTGAGCGGAGCCTTGCCTTGTCCCGTGTACCCCAACATTCACCCGGACCCCACGAACTCGGCCAGAACTTCCTGGTCGACCACCGGATCCTCACCCGCATCACCAGCCTGGTCGCCACGACCGATGGTCCGATCGTCGAGCTGGCTGCCGGCGACGGCTCGCTGACCGGCCACCTCGTCAGGTTGCGGCGACCACTGACGGCCGTGGAGGTCGACCCGCGACACGTCACCACCCTGCGACGACGATTCGGCCGCCGCGTCGACGTCGTGGCGGCCGACATCCTGCGCCACCGGGCGCCGAGCAGGCCGCACGTCGTGGTGGGCAACGTGCCCTTCCACATCACCACCCCGGTGATGCGGCGACTACTACGGACACCGCACTGGAACCAGGCGGTGCTGATCACCCAGTGGGAGGTGGCACGGAAACGCGCCGGGGTCGGCGGTGCCACCCTGCTGACCGCCCAGTGGTGGCCCTGGTTCGAGGCCGACCTGGTCACCCGGGTCCCCAGCAGCGCCTTTCGACCGCGACCGTCGGTGGATGCGGGAGTCCTCCACCTGACCCGCCGCCCGGCCCCGTGGGTGAGTGATCGCGACCGCTACCAGGCGTTCGTGAAGCGGGTCTTCAGTGGTCCCGGGCGTGGGGTCCCCGACATCCTGCGAAGGGCCGGGGTCCCCAAGCGGGCGGTCAATCGGTGGGCCGCGGCGGTGGGCGTCACGGCTCGCCACCTTCCGCGTGACCTCACCGCGGCGCAGTGGGTGTCAGCCTTCGAGGCCCAGGTCGCCGATCCGGATCGCAGACCCGGTCCGCAGTGACTCGTTGCCGGCCATCCCGACCGATGCGGCACGCAGCCCGTCGCGCCAGCTCGCGGGGCGGGCCAGCGGATCGTCACCCGGGCCGACGAAGAGGTCGGACAGCAGCAGCGTGTCGCCGCCACCGTGGCCACCGCGGCCTTCGGGGATGGTGACGTCGTACGGGTCGTCCCAGTGCCGCTGCACGGTGAGGCGGTGTCGTTTCGGTCGACCAGCCTCGATGACCTCCAGCTCGGCCCGGCCGGCGGTTCCGTTCACCGAGACCCGGTAGCCCTCCCATGGCGCGTGCGCGTGCAGCGCATAGCTGAGCACCGGGCCACCGGTGTAGTTGACGACCACCGCGAGGGTGTCCTCGATGGTGATGCCGGGTCCGAACACGTCCTGGTCGCGGTGGTAGCCGTCGTGGTGCTCGTTGGCGAGGTAGAGCGCTGCCAGCCGCGGGTCGGTCCGCAGGTCCAGCTCGAACGGGGTGCGGTCCGGGTCGTCGTGGGTGCCGCGCGGGTGGGGGTGGGCGAAGCCGTACCGGTCGGCGTTGGCGTCGCCGTAGAACTTCAGGCCGCCGCTGGCGTACACCCGTTCGGGCACGTCGTCGAGCCACCAGTTGACCAAGTCGAAGTGGTGGGACGCCTTGTGCACCAGCAGTCCGCCGGAGTCGATCTTGTCGCGGTGCCAGCGGCGGAAGTAGTCCGCGCCGTGCCGGGTGTCGAGCAGCCACTCGAAGGTGACCGACAGCACGGTGCCGATGTCGCCGTCGGTGATCACCTGCTTGAGGGCGCTGTTGCGGGGCGAGTAGCGGTAGTTGAAGGTGGTGACCACCTCGCGGCCGGTGGCGGCGACGGCGTCGGTGATCAGCTTGGCCCCGGCCGGATCGGTGGTGAGCGGCTTCTCCACGACGACGTCGGCCCCGGCGTGCAGGCTGCGGGCGATCAGGTCGGCGTGGGTGTGGTCGGGGGTGGTGATGATGACCCGGTCGACCCGGTGGTCACCGATCACGGCCTCCAGTCGGTCCGGTCCGCCGGTCACCACCTCGGCCACGCCGTCGAGGGCTGCCAGGTGGTGGTCGATCCGGCCCGGGTTGGTGTCGAGCAGGGCGACCAGCTCGGCGACCGTCCGGTGCTCGGTGGTGATGGCCCGCAGGTACATCTCGACCCGGTTGCCGGCTCCCACCACCGCGTACCTGGTCCGTCCGGTGTTCATGATCAGGTCCTGTCGTCGACGGGGTTGGGCACCGCACCACCGAAGCGCCGGTCGCGGTGTACGTACTGCTCGATCGCCCGCCACAGGTCGCGCCGGTCGAAGTCGGGCCAGAGTCGGTCGAGGAACACCATCTCGGCGTAGGCCGACTGCCACACCAGGAAGTTCGAGGTCCGCTGTTCGCCCGAGGAGCGGACGAAGAGGTCGACGTCGGGGACGTCCGGCTCGTCGAGGAACGCCCGGAATCGCTTCTCCGACAGGCGTGCCGGGTCGAGACGCCCGTCGACGGCGGCCTGCGCGATGGCCCGGGCGGCGTCGACGATCTCGGCCCGCCCGCCGTAGTTGACGCAGAACTGCAGGGTCAGCACGTCGTTGTCGACGGTTCGCCGTTCGGCGTCCTCGAGCTCACTGATCACGCTCTTCCACAGCCGCGGTCGCCGGCCGGCCCACCGGACCCGGACCCCCAGCGCATCGAGTTGATCACGTCGGCGGTGGATCACGTCACGGTTGAAGCCCATCAGCCAGCGCACCTCCTCGGGCGACCGCGACCAGTTCTCGGTCGAGAACGCGTACGCCGACAGGTACTTCACGCCGATCTCGATGGCGCCCTCGATCACGTCGAACAGGCTGTCCTCGCCGCGGGCGTGGCCGTCGGTCCGGGGCAGCCCCCGCTGCTTGGCCCAGCGGCCGTTGCCGTCCATCACGATCGCCACGTGGTTGGGCACCTGGGCCTGCTTCAGTGCGGGAGGTCGCGCACCACTGGGGTGCGGTTCGGGAGATCGGTACCGTCGGCGAGCCACGATGGGATCGTACCCATCGAAGGAGGACAATGGCCCGATGGCGACTCACCGGGACGATGCGGTGGTCCTGCGCACCCACAAGCTGGGTGAGGCGGACCGCATCATCACCCTGCTCTGCCGCCGCAACGGCAAGGTCCGCGCGGTCGCCAAGGGGGTACGGCGGACCTCGTCGAAGTTCGGTGCCCGGCTGGAGCCGTTCAGCCACGTCGACCTGCAGTTCGTCGACGGACGCACGCTGGCGGTGATCACCCAGGCCGAGTCGATCCGGGCGTACGGCGAGCCGCTCACCCACGACTTCGGCCGCTACAGCGCAGGCCAGGCGATGTTGGAGACCGCCGACCGGGTGGTGGGCGAGGAACGCGAGCCCGCCACCCAGCAGTTCGGCCTGCTGGTCGGCGCGTTGCGGGTGCTGCACGACGGCACCGCCGACGGCCCGCGGCCGGCGACGATGGTGCTCGACTCGTACCTGCTGCGCAGCCTGGCCATCGCCGGGTACGCGCCGTCGTTCGACGACTGTGCCCGCTGCGGACTGACCGGTCCGCACGACAGCTTCACCCCGTCGATGGGTGGCGTGGTGTGTGCCGGCTGTCGCCCACCGGGCTGTGCCCGACCCGATCCGGCGACGCTGGCCCTGTTGGCTGCGCTGCTGACCGGAGACTGGGCGGCGACCCGGGACGCGCCCGAACGGGTGTCGCGGCAGGCCAGCGGACTGGTTGCCGCCTACACCACCTGGCACCTGGAGCGGGCGCTCCGGTCGTTGCCGTTGGTCAGTCGAGACTGACCCCGGCCGCGTACCAGGCGCGGTCGAGCCGGTCGCTGGCCTCCCAGCCCAGGACGTCGCGGGCCCGGTCAACGGTGTAGTGGTCGTGCGGGCTCGGCGCCAGTACGTTGACCACCGGGCTGGGCTCGGGGAGCCGGGTCACGTCGGCCGCCGCGGCGACCGAGCGGGCCGAGTCGGCCCAGGAGACGACGAAGGCGACCTTCTGCCCACCGCGACGGGTCTCGGTGTCGGGGTTGTTCGCGGAGAATCCGTTGTACAGCAGCACCGGTGCGGCGATCTGGTGCCGCTCGGCGAACAGCCGGACGACCTCCTGGCCCAGCAGCTTCGTCATCAGGTAGACCCAGTCGCCGGCACGGAAGTTCTGGGTGCCGTCGACCCGGCGGTCGTGGTCGCTGCCGATCGGGAACGGTGCGATCGCCAGCGTCGGGCCGGTGTGCACCACCCGACGGATGCCCTCGTCGACCGCAGCGAGCATCACGTTGCGGGCGCCGAGCAGGTTGACCCGGAAGGCGAGGCCGACGTCGTTGCGCATCACCGACAGGTTGACCAGGCAGTCGGCACCGGCGGCGGCCGCGCGGACCTGCGCGAGATCGGTGATGTCGACGGGCACGTCCTCGTGCGGGGCGCTCGGCGGGGACGGCAACGGGGCACCGGGTGACTGTGGTGCCCGGGTCGCCAACTCGGCCATCGACTTCAGGTCGGTGAGCCGTACGAATTCTCGCTCGGTGAACTCGACCGCGGTGGCCGCACCCATCGGACCGCCCGCCCCGTACACCGTGATCCGGTTGCTGGGCGGCAGGTCGGTCACCGGCTGCGGGGTGGCGGGCCACTGCGGCACCGGCACCGAGGACTGCTGCGGGTGCAGGTGCTTCGGAGCCCAGCCGAACGGTGAGGCGGCGGCCGCGACCAGCTCGTAGCGACCGTCACCGCGGACGATGTGGAGCGGCTTCCAGCTGCCGGCCGGCAGCGACTGCGGCAGCGGGACCGTCGCGGCGGTGACGATCGCCGACACCGCGTCGTCGACGTGCAACCAGCGGGGATCGACGTCCTCTGCTGCGAACCGGTCGGCGTCGACCACCTCGTCGAGGCGCAAAGCCAGGGTGGCGACGGCGCGGTTGCGGCTCAGTTCGCGCCCGGTGATCTCACCCAGGTGGACGGCCAGCGAGGTGCCGTCCAGTTCCGGGCGGGGGAGCCAGGACTCCCGGACCGCCCAACCGTCGTCGTAACCGGCGAGGATGCGCATCGACGACAGCTGGAGGTAGCGGCCCGCACGCATGGACTGCAGCAGGTTCCAGGTGCCGAGGGTGGAGCGGAGGATCTGGTCGTCCTCGTCGCTTCCCTGCCCGAGGCCGTGGACCACCAGGTCGTACCCCTCGGCGTGGGGTAGTTCGGTGTCGAGGAGGTCAGCGGTCAGCGCGTCGACGTCGTGGGCGCGACCCAGCGACTCTCGCAGCGGACCGAACAGGATGTCGGGAATGTCGACGAGCAGCACACGCATGCACGCACCATAATCCGACCACCGGCACCATTCCGGCCGCGTCCACCCTGCGCGGCCGTCCTCGACCGTCGGCGTGCGACGATGGGGCGAGCCGACATCGTCGGTGGCCGGATCAGCAAGGAGAACGAAGCCGATGTATCCCGACCCGGGGCCGCAACAGCCGTCGACCCGGCTCAGCGGCGTCGCGATCGTGATCGGCGTCCTGGCGATCGTGATCGTGCTCGGCGTCGTGGCCGGTGTCGTCGTGTGGGTGGTCCGGGGCGGCCCCGGTGCAGACCCGCCACCGCAGCCCCCCACACCGCCGCCGTCCTCGACGCAGCCGACGCCGGCGGAGTCCTCGCCGGTCACGTCGACCCCACCCAGCGAGACGACCCGCCCCAGCCCTGAGCAAGGGCCGGCCGTGACCGCGGCCAACCTGCCCACCTCCGGTGACCTGGTGTGGCCGGGCCAGCAGTGGCGCGTGAAGGACAACCTCGCCGAACTGCCCGCCGAGCCGGCCGCACCGTGCCAGACGTGGACCCCCGCCGGACCACCGGCCGCCGGCAGCGGGATGGGCCGGACGTTCGAGCTGAAGCCCGGCCCGGGTCGCGGGGTGGCGTACGTGCTCAGCTACCCGAGCGAGGCGGACGCCCGCGCGGCCGCCGACATGATCATGGCCGACGCCGAGCAGTGCGGTCAGCGGCTGTCGGGTGAGCAGTCGGAGGTGCAGACCCTGAACAGCCCGTTGGGACAGGGGAGGTACCTCGACCTGACCTGGCGGACCGGTGATGTCGATCATGTCGGGACCTGGGGGGTGGCGACCCGCGGGGAACGGTTGGTCTGGCTGTGGCTGGAGGCCGACGGGCCCGCCCCGGAGTGGGTCGGCACCGAGGACGGTCATCCGATGGCGGCGAGCCTGGCGAACGCGCTCAGTCGGCTCCGCCACTAGTGTTCGTCGTAGTGGTCGCCGTGCTCGGCGTGCAGGTGTCCGTCGTGGACGTAGTCGACGTGTGAGCCGTGCCGGACGGCGAGGTGTTCGCAGTCGGGGGAGTGCACGTGCGGATGCGTCGGGGTGGTCTGGTGGGCGGCGACCGGACCCTCGTCGGGCAGTTCTGCCTGCTGTCGGCGTCGCCGCAGCAGTTTGCCGAGTGGCCAGCTGATCACGAACACGGCGATCGCGACCACGACGATCAGGGCCCCGGGGGCGAGGTCGGCGTACCAGGAACCGACGGCACCGCCGACGGCGGCGACCGCGCCGACGCCCATCGCGGTGAGCATCGTCTTGTGGAAGCCGCGGACCGCGTTCTGCGCGGCGGCGACGGGGACGACCATCAGCGCGCTGACCAGCAACAGGCCGACGGTCCGCATCGCCAGGGTCACCGTGATCGCGGCCAGCACCACGATCAGGTAGTTCAGGAACCGGACCGGCAGGCCGAGCACCTTGGCGTACTCCTCGTCACTGCACACCGCGAACAGTTGTGGTGCCAGCCCGATCGCCGGGATCAGCACGATCGCGCCGAGCACCATGATCAGCACCAGGTCGTCCCCGGTGACGGTGGTGAGCGATCCGAACAGGTACTGCGACAGGGTGCCGGTGCCGGCCCCGGCGGCACCGGCCAGCAGGACGCCGGTGGCGAGTCCGCCGTAGAACAGGATGGCGAGGCCCACGTCACCCGACGCCTGTCCACGTTGGCGCAGGGTCTCGATCAGGAGGGCACCCAGGACGGCCACCACCACCGCCATGATCAACGGGGAGGTGGAGGTGATGAACGCCAGGCCGACGCCGGCGATGGCGACGTGGCCGAGCCCGTCACCCAGCAGGCTGAGTCGCCGCTGCACGATGTAGGTGCCGATGGACGGTGCCAGCAGCCCGGTCAGCAGGGCGGCGAGCAGCGCCCGCTGCATGAACGGCATGCTCAACATCTCAAACATGGTTGTCCCCGATCAGCCGACCCGGCAGCAGTCCCTCGTCCTCGGCCGTGGGGTCGTCGGGATGGTGATGATCATGGCTGTGTTCGGCGGGGGGCGGTTCGACGTTGGCGATCCGGCCGCTGCGCATGGTGAGGGAGCGGTCGATCACCGAGCTCAGCGGTCCGACGTCGTGCATCACCACCAGCATCGAACGGCCGCCGGTGATCAACTGCTGGATCAGGTCGGCCAGGATCTGCTGGTGCTCGAGGTCGACCCCGGCGGTCGGCTCGTCCAACATCAGCAGGTCGGGGTCGGACACCAGGGCGCGGGCGATCAGCGCCCGCTGCTGCTGTCCGCCGGACAGGTTGGCGACCTCATGGGAGCGGCGGTCGGCGAGGTCCACCTGGACGAGGGCCCGGTTGACGGCATCCCGGTCGGCAGCACCGGCCGGGACGAACGGCTTGCGGAGGGGGAGTCGTCCCGACATCACCATCTCCCGTACGGTCGCGCCGCGCAGCGAGGCGCTGGTGCGCTGCGGTACGTAGCCGATCCGGTGCCAGGCGCGGAACTGCGGCTGCGGTGTCCCGAACAGCGTTATCCGTCCGTGCTGGATCGGCACCAGGCCCAGTGCGGCGCGGATGAACGTCGACTTGCCCGATCCGTTGCCGCCCAGCAGGGCGACCGCCTCGCCCGGCAGCACCTCGGCGGTGACGCCGCGGAGCACGGGCAGGCCGCCGCCGAGGACCACGCGCAGGTCCTCGGCGGCCAGGACGGGGGTCACTGACATCCGTTGGCCGCCTGCAGTGCCGCCAGGTTCGACTTCATGACCGCAACATAGTCCGATCCGCGGGAGTCGGGGGTGATGCCCTCGAGTGGATCCAGTACAGCGGTCTTCAGGCCCAGGTCGCCGGCGATGGATTCGGCGACGGCGGGGGAGACCAGGGTCTCGTAGAAGATCGTGGTGATGCCGTGTTCCTTGGCGGCGGCGTGCACCTCACCGATCCGGGCCGGGGAGGGCTCGGCGTCGGGGCTCAGGCCCGAGATCGCGATCTGCGTCAGGTCGTACGCGCTCGCCAGGTAGCCGAAGGCGGCGTGGGAGGTGATGAACTCGCGGCGCTCACAGGTCGCCAGTCCGGTGCTGAACTCGGTGTCCAGGCCGGTGAGCTCGGTCCGCAGGGCGGCCAGGTTCGCCTCGTACGCGGCTGCGTTGTCCGGATCGATCTCGCTCAGCTTTGCGAACACCGCCTCGGCCATGGTGATCATGTTCGTCGGGTTGAGCCAGACGTGCGGGTCGATGTCGCCGTGCTCGTGTTCGTGCTCGTGCCCTTCCTCCTCGTGACCCTCGCCCTCGTGCTCGTGGCCCTCTTCTTCGTGCTCGTGGCCCCCGTGCTCGTGCCCCTCGTGCTCGGTGACCGGCACCGGCGGCACCACGGTCGTCATGTCGAGGGTCTGCTCGTTGCCGGACTGCGCGACCGCCTCGTCGACCGACGCCTGGAACCCGGACTGGTAGACCACCAGGCCGGCGGAGCCGATCGACCCGACCTGACGGGGGGTCAGCTCGAGGTCGTGGGGTTCGACACCGGGTTCGGTGAGCGAGGTCACCTCGGTGTGGTCGCCACCGACCCGCTCGGCGAGGAACTGCAGCGGGTAGAACGCGGCGACGACCTGGAGCCGGCCGGAGCCTGCGCCGCCGCCGGCGTCCGGGGCACAGCCGCTGCTGAGCAGGAGGGCGATCGTGGCGACGAGCACGGGGAACAGACGCAGTGTCTTTGGCATGAGAACCATTTTCATTAACGAAGGTCCGGGTGTCAAACCCGGATGACATCGCCGGGGCGGACTTCGGGTGGGGTGGGCGTCAGGTCCCGCTCGTGAAGCGGACGGCCGCGACCACGCCCAGCAGCAGCACGGTGGCGACCCGGACGGCCTTGCCGCCGGCACCGACGGCCGGCCACGCCAGGTAGGCGAGCCACGCCATCCACAGCATCACCGCGGCGAGCGCCACCATCGCGACGGGGATCGGGGCCAGGACGCCGACCGCCAGCACGGCGACGGTGAGCAACGGCACGATCGGGCGTGGCAGCGAGGTGAGCCTCAGCAGCACGGGGCGGCTGATCCGCTCGATCTCACCGCGGATGCTCTGGGGCTGGTCGGTCATCGTGCTCCTCAGGACGTGGGGCGGGCCGGTCACTCGCCCCGCGGAACATTGTCCCCGACGAACGCGGGGTCCTCGTACGCCGTGGGTTCGTCGATCGCCTCCGACAGCATCGGGACCACCACCATCTTCGACTCCAGACCCGACAGGGCCCGGCGGTACGACCCGACGTCGGCCCATCGGGTGGTCAACGTCCACAGGTCGGGATCATCCACGTTGCGGGCCAGGTCGAGGCTCAACAGCCCCGGCCTGGCCCGGAGCACCGCGGCCGCAGCCTCTGCCCGCACGAGGAAGTCGTCGGTCCGGTCCGCGGTGACCCGAAACCGGGTGAGCACGATCATGGGCCCCAGCGTAGGGTTGGGTCGTCCGACGGGCGCCAGCCGGGTGTCCGTCCCCTGTCATGTCTGGAGTGAGACCGTGGCCCCGACCAGCCGCATCGACAACGTCATCAGCCTGTGCAAGCGACGGGGATTCGTCTTCCCCTGCGGTGAGATCTACGGCGGTACGAGGTCGGCCTGGGACTACGGGCCGCTGGGGGTGGAGCTCAAGGAGAACATCAAGCGGCAGTGGTGGAAGTCGATGGTGACCGGCCGTGAGGACGTCGTCGGGCTCGACTCGTCGATCATCCTGCCGAAGGAGACCTGGGTCGCCTCCGGACACGTCGGCACCTTCAGCGATCCGCTCACCGAGTGCACCTCGTGCCACAAGCGGTTCCGTCAGGACCACCTGCAGGAGGCGCTGGCCGCCAAGAAGGGGATCGACGATCCGGACTCGATCGCGATGGCCGACGTCGCGTGCCCGCACTGCGGCACCCGGGGCCAGTGGACCGAGGCTCGCGAGTTCAACATGATGTTGAAGACCCACCTCGGCGTGATCGAGGACGAGTCCGGGCTGCACTACCTGCGGCCGGAGACCGCCCAGGGCATCTTCATCAACTTCGCCAACGTGGTGCAGACCTCGCGTCGCAAGCCGCCGTTCGGCATCGCGCAGACCGGCAAGAGCTTCCGCAACGAGATCACGCCGGGCAACTTCATCTTCCGGACCCGGGAGTTCGAGCAGATGGAGATGGAGTTCTTCGTCAAGCCCGGTGAGGACGAGGAGTGGCACCAGTACTGGATCGACGAGCGGACCAACTGGTACACCGGGCTCGGCATCGACCCCGACAACCTGCGCCACTTCGAGCACCCGCAGGAGAAGTTGTCGCACTACGCCAAGCGCACCGTCGACATCGAGTACCGCTTCCAGTTCGCCGGCAACGAGTGGGGTGAGCTGGAGGGCATCGCCAACCGCACCGACTTCGACCTGACGGCGCACTCGAAGCACTCCGGCACCGACCTGCGCTACTTCGACCAGGCGACCAACGAGCGGTGGACGCCGTACGTGATCGAGCCGGCGGCCGGGCTGTCGCGCTCGTTGATGACGTTCCTGGTCGACGCGTACGTGGAGGACGAGGCCCCCAACACCAAGGGTGGCGTGGACAAGCGGACCGTGTTGCGGCTCGACCCGCGGCTCGCCCCGGTGAAGGCCGCGGTGCTGCCGCTGTCGCGCAACGAGAGCCTGTCGCCGAAGGCGCGGGACCTCGCCGCCCAGCTCCGCCAGCACTGGAACGTCGAGTTCGACGACGCCCAGGCGATCGGCCGGCGCTACCGACGGCAGGACGAGATCGGCACCCCGTACTGCATCACCGTCGACTTCGACACCCTCGAGGACGATGCGGTGACGATCCGGGAGCGGGACGCCATGACGCAGGAGCGGGTGGCGATCGGTCAGGTGGAGTCCTACCTGGCCCAGCGACTGGTCGGTTGCTGACAGCATGCCTGCCCACGTGACCGGGTCGACCGGCGGGCCGGGGTCGACGAGGCGGATGGCGTCGACCAAGACGATGGGGACTCTGTTCCTCGTCATCGGGATCGTCCTGTTCGTCGTGCTGGGTGCGGTCGCCGTCGGGCTGACCGTACGAAACGTGCAGCAGGCGAGCTGGCCGCACGCGCAAGGCGTCGTCGTCCACGTGGAGACCTACGTCGATCGTGACAACGACCGCGACCGGCGCAACGACCGGAACCGTCGCGGCGACCGGATGATGTACAGGCCGCAGATCGAGTTCACCGCCGCCGACGGCCAGTCGTACACGTTCACCTCCGGGCTGAGCACGAGTGAACCGTGGACGGTCGGCGACACCGTCGACGTGCAGTACAACCCGGACAATCCGCTGGAGGCCAAGATCTCCGGCAACGCGGCCTGGGTGCCGTGGATGTTGGGTGGCATGGCCCTGGTGTTCGGGCTCGTCTTCGGCGGGGTGGGGCTGCACCTGCGTCGGTCGGACGGGGCGTCGGGCTCCGGGCCGGGAGCTGCGGGCGGACCGGGAGGCTCCGGCGGGCGCCACCTGAGCAGCGGCTCGATGTCCAGCGGGACTTGGTCGGGCTGGTCGGGCCCGCGTCCCGACGATGCGCCCGGCGGGTCGCCCGGCGAACCGCGGCGCTGATCGGGACGCCGTACGGGTCCGGGATCGGGGTCTCGGAGGTGGAGGTCTGTAGACTCGACCGGTGGCCGTCCTGACAGCAGAGCACGATGCGACCCACCGCGTGGCCCCGCCACTGCGGTTGGGCGACGTCGTCGTCGACACCCCGGTGGTGCTGGCGCCGATGGCCGGGATCACCAACGCTGCGTACCGGCAGCTGTGCCGCGAGCAGGGCGCCGGCCTGTACGTGTGCGAGATGATCACTTCCCGCGGACTGATCGAGCGCGACTCCAAGACGATGTCGATGCTGCAGTTCGACCCGGGCGAGACGATCCGGTCGGTGCAGTTGTACGGGGTCGACCCCGCCACGATGGCCGAGGCGACCGACATCCTGTGCAGTGAGTTCGGGGTCGCCCACGTCGACCTGAACTTCGGCTGCCCGGTGCCGAAGGTCACCCGCAAGGGCGGGGGAGCCGCCCTGCCGTGGAAGCGGGACCTGTTGGCCGCCATTCTCCGAGCGACCGTACGGGCCGCCGCACGGCACGGGGTCCCGGTGACCTGCAAGACCCGCAAGGGGATCGACCAGCAGCACCTGACGTTTCTGGATGCCGGCCGGATCGCGGAGGACTCCGGTGTCGCCGCGATCGCACTGCACGGTCGTACGGCCCGGCAGTCGTACTCGGGGACCGCCGACTGGGACGCGATCGCGGAGCTGAAGCAGCACGTGTCGATCCCGGTGCTGGGCAACGGTGACATCTGGGAGGCCTCCGACGCGCTGTCGATGGTCGAGCAGACCGGTGTCGACGGTGTGGTCGTCGGCCGGGGCTGCCTCGGTCGGCCCTGGCTGTTCCGCGACCTGGCCGATGCGTTCGCCGGGCGCACGTCGAGGGCGTTGCCGAGCCTGGGGGAGGTGACCGCGACGGTTCGTCGGCATGCCGAGCTGTTGATCGGGCTGTCGAACGAGTTGCGTGGGCTGATGGACCTGCGCAAGCACATGGGGTGGTACTTCAAGGGCTTCCCGGTCGGCGGAGACCTGCGGCGAACCTTGGCGACCGTCGCGAGCCTGGCCGAGCTGGACGACCTGCTGGGTCAGCTGGACCCGACGGTGCCGTTCCCCGAGACCGAACTCGGCTCACCGCGCGGCCGGCAGGGCAGCCCGAAGGGCAAGGTCGTGCTGCCCGAGGGCTGGCTCGACTCCGAGACCGGCGGTTGTGGTCTCGACCTGGCCGACGCGGAGATCGGGATCTCCGGCGGCTGAGCGGACTGGCAGAATCGTCCGGTGACCCTTTCATCTCGGCGTACGATCCTCCGCGGGCTCGCGGGAGTCGGTGCTGTCGGACTGGCAGCCTTCGGAGTCACCGGCTGCTCGGGGTCCACCGCCGCCGAACGCGAGTTCGTCGACGGACTGCGCGAACGGTTGCCGCAGATCGACGGTGTCGCCGATGCCGAGGTCAGGGTCGCCAAGCCGTTCGCCGAAACCCCCAAGGTCACCATCGAACTCGTCGGCGAGATGTCACGCACCCCGGAGCAGGTGCTGGCAACCGCCCAGGAGGTGCAGGCCACGGTCAACGGCCTGACCATGCCGGACGATCTGTCGGGGGCCGTCCTCGTGGCGAGGCTCACCCAGCAGCTCGGTCGGGCGAAACTCCTGCTGGGCCTGGCCGGGATCGATCAGGACACGGTCACCGCACAGTTCGAGGCCGCGCTGGCCGAGGTCGACCGCGGTGCCCACACCGTGGCGACCGGCGAGCTCGTCCAGGCCGAGTGGAGCCTCATCGACGAGGCCGCACTGACCGCACCCGTGGTCGGCCTCGACAACCAGTTGATCCGCCGCGCCACGGTTGATCAGGAGGCGACGTTCACCGTGTCGATCCGCCGCGGCTCGCAGGCGCCGAACCTCCCGGTGGCGGCGGCAACGGCGCCGATGCTGCCCGCGGTCGCCCGCGACATCATGCTGCGGGAGATGGATGGCTGGCAGTGGGAGGTGGCGCCGCACACCCAAGACATCGAGGATCCCCAACTCCGCCAAGGATCCGTGGCGATGCTTCGTGCCCTGGCCGCGGCTGCCAGTCCGGTCGAGGTGAAGATCAACAAGCCCTGGTGGGCGACCCTGACCGTTGACCGGACGGTCCAGTTGATCAGGCTGAGTGGTGACCAGGCCGAACGGGCCGAGGTGGAGCAGGTGATCACGGACCTGCTGGCGCAGGTGAACGGCTGAGCGTCGCAATCAGGTCTCAGGCCACCCCACGTGCATAATTTGTGGAGTCGATGCTGCAGATCTGCAGTAGTGTCTCCATCTGTCCCGCTTCCGTCGTTCCGCTGCGGCGTGCAGCTCCCCGCGAACGACCGATCCGGTGTCGCGGGGTGTGCAGGGAGTCAGGCCCGCGTCACAGTCCCCTTTCGATCGCCGAGATGATCTTGGGCCGCAGTTCGGCCACGGTGATCACCTCGTCGACGGAGCCGACCTCCACCGCACGGTGGATGCTGTGGACGCCGTCGAACTCGGCGGCGATCTCGCCGATCTTCTCCGCCCGCAGTTCCGCCTGCAGTTCGGTCAGCTCGACCATCAGCTCGCCACGTTGATCAGCTGCGGCGGCGTCGATGCGCTGCTGCAGTGCGGTGTTGCGCGGATCTGCCGCAGAACGCTTCGCCACCTCCGAGGCGAACACTACTGCTGCGGCGGGGGCGCCACCGAGCACGGAGGCGTACGAACCCTCCAGGGCAAGCACGGTCATCTGCGGGTTGAGCCGCTTGGAGAACACCACGAACGCACCACCGTGGTAGCGCGAGATCACCACGAAGACGATCGGGCCGTCGAAGTTGACGATCGCTCGGCCGATCTCGGCGCCGTACTCCAGTTGCAGGTTCTTCATCGACTCCGGTGACCCGTCGAAGCCGGACAGGTTGGCCAGCACGACGACGGGGCGGTTGCCGGACGCGGCGTTGATGCCGCGTGCGACCTTCTTCGACGACCGGGGGAACAACGTCCCGGCGGTCCAGGTGTCGGGTCCGTCGGCGGGCGGGAAACCGTGTCGGGGAACGGGTTTCGACTCGATCCCGATCAGGCTCACCGGGTACCCACCCAGCCGCGCATCGGTCACCACGGCGGTCTCGGCATCAGCCATCCCGGCCCAGCGTTCGAGCATCGGATGATCTTGGTCGCTGACCGCGCGCATCACCGTACGGATGTCGAAGGGCTTCTTGCGGTCGGGGTTCTTGTCGGCGGAGAAGATCTCGCCGACCGTGCTGAAGTCGCCCTCGGCATGGTCGTACGGTGACACGTCGCGATCGGCGGGGTCCTCGGTCGGCGCGCGACGCGGACCGGACTCACCGGGGGCCACCCAGGTGTGCTCGTAGTGCGACATCAGCACCCCGAACGCGCCGGCCAGGTCGGGCACCCAGTACTGCGCCTGTCCGTTGGGACCCATCACCCGGTCGTACCCACCGATGCCGAAGTTGTCCTCGGCCGACACACCACCGGAGAAGTCGAGTGACTGCTTGCCGGTCAGCACCATCGCCGAGTCGGGCGTCATCACCAGGATTCCCTTGGTGTGCATGAGCATCGTGGCCTCGGCGTTCCAGTACGGCTGCGCGCCGACGTTGATGCCGGCCACCACGACGTTGATCTCGCCACCGGCCTGGGTGAACTCGACGATCCGCTTCAGCGCGGCCGCGACCCAGTCCATGTTCTCGGTGCCCGAGTCCATCGACACCCGGGCGCCGGCCGACACCGCGAACCACTCGACCGGGACGCCGAGGTCGTCGGCCAGGTCGAGGGCGGCGATCACCCGCGCACTCTCGGCCTCCGACAGCGCCCCCAGCGACTTCGTCGGGTCACCGCACAGTGCGACGCGGGTCACCCCGTCCGGGTGCAGCGGGGTCGGCGTGGTCACCACCGCGGCGATCATGCCCGCCGTGTTGTGGCCGAACGGCCGGTCCACCGGGACCAGCTTGCCGGTGTCGTCGAGGTCGTACTCGACCAGGCTGCCGCCGGCACCGGCGAGCACCGGCACCAGTTCGTACGGGTAGACCAGGCCGCGTCGCCGTGCCCGCAGCACGTTCATGGCGTAGTCGTCGAGGGGCTTCAAGGGTTCGGTCGGCGGGTCGACCAGGTCGGCGACAACACCCCGACCCGGCCGGGAGTGGAACCGGATCGCGATCGGGTGGATCGACCCGTCGGGCGCGAACACCCGGCCCTGGGCCAACACCTCCTCCAGGCCGGCACCTTCGCTGAGCGGGGTGATCTTGTCCTGCAACGCCTTCAGCTGGTCGACGTCGGCCTCGATCGGCGGCCACACCGTCACCCACACGTGGTTGACGTCGAGCCGGCTGCCGGCGCGGCCGCGCGCGGTCCGTACCCGTCGGATCGCCTCCAGGCAGTGCTCCACCGCACGCTCGGCGTGCGGCAGGCTGACCACGTCACCGGCCTCGTTCCTGATCACCGCGAGCTGTCGGACCTGCGCCATCGCGATCAGCCGCCGATCGGCGGGATTCGCCTTCGCGACCGCTTCGTACAGCAGCACGTCGTCGGGTGCGTCCAACCGGGTGACGTCGAACTCGCTGAGCCGCCACAGGTTGAGCCGGCGGCCCACCATCGGATGGAAGCCGTGCACCAACTCGTCCTCGGTGAGCGAGTGGTCGGGGTTGGTCTTGAACGTGACGTAGTCCACCGGACGGTCCAGCAGGGGACAGACGGCCACCGACACCCGCCGGGTACCGCGGACGAACGCCTGACGCTGCAACAGGTCGGCCAGCCGCGCCGCCACGGCCTGCTGGTCGGCCGGCGGGTCGGGCCAACGCAGGTAGATCTCGACGACGTTGTCCACGGTGTCGGACAGGGCGCCGTTGATCGCGTCGTTCAGCGCGGTGCCCGACTCCAGTTCGCTGATGTCGCCCAGCGTCGACACCACGCGGGTCGGGCCCGTCTCGTCCAGCACGTACTCGGCGTGCACCACCGGCCGGCCCGCGACCGAGGTGACGGTGAGGTCCCGCAGCGCCCACTCAAGGTAGTGGCGCCGGATCAGCACCTCCAGCAGCGGTTCGTGCTCGGGCAGCCCGTCGGCGAGCCGGTCACGCAGGAAGCCGACGAGTTGTTCGGGGATGTTGGTGAGCGCGTCGATCCGATCCGCCCGGTCGGGTGCGGTCGGGTCGGTCAGCGCCTCCACCTCAGCAGCGACCGAGGACAGCACGCTGCGACGTTCGGCGTCCACGGTCGGCTGGTCGAACCAGCGGAACCGGACCGAACGGGCCAGGTCGCCGATCACGGCGAACCGGAGCTGGGTGGCGCGGACCAGCCGGTCCAACAGGGCCCGGGCCCGTACGGCGTCGTCCCCGGTCGGCGGGGTCTCGGCGGCCCAGTGCTGCAGGATGCCGACCGCCACGTCGACGTCGCCACCGTTCTGCTGGGTCAGGAAGGCGCGGAACACCGCCTCGACGAGCTCGGGGGACCGGTCGAGGCTGGTCACGCCGTAGTGGCCGAGCACCCGCAGCAGCTTGTCGCGGAACTGATCGGGCAGCGCACCACGGTCCGGGTCGAGACCCTGCAGGTAGGTGTGGAAGTGCTCCCGGGAGCTGTGCACCCGCAGTTCGGTGTGCAACTCCTCGCGGGCCGGTCGGTTGCGGGTGAGCTCGACGAAGTCGCAGAACAGGCCGAGCAACTCGCTGTCGGCGGCGAACACGTCCACCCCGGCGGTGGCCAGGTCGACCCGGGCGTCGAGGTAGCCGTTCAGCACGGTCCCCCGTCCACCAGGGGTGCAGTCGAAGCCCATCAGCAGTTCGCGCAACCGGGTCAGCGCGGTCCGGCCGCGGGCCAGCGGGGTCGGCTCCGCGGTCGGGGTCGGCAGATCGACGCCCGGTCCGGCGGTGGTGGGTGCTGCCTCGTCGTCGACGGTGGGCTCGAGGCGCAGCAGCGGGGCGCCGGTCTCGACCTGGGTCCCGGTGCGGACCAGGAGTTCGCGGACGCGGCCGGTGAACGGCGCGGTGAGCACCGTCTCCATCTTCATCGACTCCAGCACCAGCACCGGCGCCCCGGCCGACACCTCGTCACCGACCGCCAGCGGGGTGCTGATCACCAGCGCCGGAGCGGGGGAGCGCAGCACGCCACCCTCGTCACGACTCACCCGGTGGGTGATGCCGTCGACCTCGACCAGGTGCACGGTGCCGTGGGTCGCGGTCACCAGCCGGTGCACCTCGCCCGCCACCTTGAGCCGCGCGTGCACCTCGTCCAGTCGGTCGATCGAGACCTCGACCGTACGGTCAGTGGTCCCGTCGGCGAGCGTCACCTCGTACCGCCGCGGACCGATCTGGCCGACGGTGACCGCGTACGTGGCACCGCGCAGCTTGAGCTCGATCGAGCGGAACGGTTCGTGCTGCACCTGCGGGCGACCACCGCGGGCGGTGTCGAGGAAGCGGGCGGTCTCGGTCCGCTCGTCCTCCTCGTACGCCTCGATCGCCGAGGCGACCAGCGCGATCCCGGCGTGCTGCTCGGCGACCAGTCGTCCCTCGCCGCGGGCCCGGTCGACCCATCCGGTGTCGGCCCAGACCGGTTCGCCGCTGGTCACCTCCGGCTGGTCGAGCAGGTCGAGCACGAAGCTCTTGTTGGTGGCACCGCCCTCGATCACGACGGTGGTCTCGAGCATCGCTCGCCGCAGCCGTGCGAGCGCCTCCTCGCGGCTGGCGCCGTACGCGATGATCTTGGCGATCATGGAGTCGAAGTCGGCCGGGATCGTGTCCCCCTCGGTGACCCCCGTGTCGACCCGGATCCCAGGCCCGGCAGGGAACTCGAGGCGTGCGATGCGTCCCGGTGCGGGGGCGAAGTCGCGATCGGGGTCCTCGGCGTTGAGTCGCGCCTCGATGGCGTGACCGCGCTCATCGGGTCGGTCGCCGACCAGCGGGCGGCCGGCGGCGACCATGAGCTGGCAGGCGACCAGGTCCAGGCCGGTGACGACCTCGGTGATGGGGTGCTCCACCTGGAGCCGGGTGTTGACCTCGAGGAAGGCGAAGCTCTTCGACCCCGGGTGGTAGAGGAACTCGACCGTGCCGGCGCCCACGTACCCGACGGCCAGGGCGAGCCGTTCCGCCGACGCCCGCAACTCGGCGGTCTGGTCGGCGTCCAGCAGGGGGGAGGACGACTCCTCGATCACCTTCTGGTTGCGACGCTGCACCGTGCAGTCCCGGACGCCGACCGCCCAGGCGGTGCCGTGTGCGTCGGCGATCACCTGCACCTCGACGTGCCGGGCACCGGTGACGAGCTTCTCCAGGAAGACGGTGCCGCTGCCGAACGCGCGCTCGGCCTCGTCACGGGTGCGCTGGTAGGCGTCGGACAGTTCTGCGGCCGAGGTGACCTTGCGGATCCCTCGGCCGCCGCCGCCGGCGGTCGCCTTGAGCATCAACGGATAGCCGATCTCGTCGGCGCCGGCGAGCGCTGCCTCGAGGGTGTCGACCCCGCCGCGGCTCCACGGGGCGACCGGCACCCCGACCTCCTCGGCGATCAACTTCGAGCCGATCTTGTCGCCGAGCCGACGCATCGCGTCGGCGGACGGTCCGATGAAGGTGATGCCCAGCCGGGCGCACAGGTCGGCGAACGCCGGGTCCTCGGCGACGAAGCCCCAGCCCACCCAGACCGCGTCGGCGCCGGTGTCGACCAGGGCCCGCTCCAGCACGGTGAGGTCGAGGTACGGGCGAGCGGCGGCCGGGCCGAGCAGGTGGGCCTCGTCGGCCTCCCGGACGAAAGCGGCGGTGGCGTCGACGTCGGTGTGGAGTGCGATGGTCCGGATCGGAGCGGCCGTTCCGCGGGCGTTCAGGTCACGGACGGCGTGGATCAGCCGCATCGCGGCCTCGCCCCGGTTGACGATCGCGACACGCGAAATGGCCACGGCCTTGCCCGGAGACGGGTTGTTCATGCTGCTCGACACGTGCTGACGATGCCAGTTAAGTCCTCCGCCCGCACTGTTACCGGGCCGTGACCGGGCAACTGCCACGGATTCTGTCCAGTCCTACAAATTCTCCGATGTCGTGTTGGACCTTGGTCGATGGCGGCCACAGGCCGCCCGGCACGGAACGGCCCGTGGCACAGTGTGCTCGTGGAGGAGCAGCGAGCGCCCAGCGAGCGGACCCGCCAGTGGGCGGCGACGATGACCGGGCACACGGGGGAGGACCTGGTCCGCGCCCATGCCGACTCGGCCGGCTGGATCGACGTGGGGACGGTGAACGATCGACGCGCCCGGGAGGAGCAGGAGGCCGCGACCCTGCGGCCAGGAGCGACCCTCGCGCACGGGGCCGGGGACCGGGCGGTCGCCGAGGAGCCGGACCCGGAGCGGACCTGCTTCGAACGCGACCACGACCGGATCGTGCACTCGGCCGCGTTCCGCCGGCTCGCCGGCAAGACCCAGGTCGTGGTCTACCCCAACGACCACCAGCGCACCCGGCTGACCCACGCGATCGAGGTCGCACAGGTGGCCACCTCGATCGCCCGCGGGATCGGCGCCAACGCCACCCTCGCCGAGACGATCGCGCTGGGCCACGACTGCGGCCACGGCCCGGGCGGACACGCCAGCGAGGACGCCTTCGACCCGTACCTGCCCGAGGGCTACGACCACGGCCCGTGGGGGGCCGACGTCGTGCTGGCGCCGCTCAACCTGTGCCGCGAGACCCTCGACGGCATCCGCAACCACTCGTGGTCGCGGCCGGGACCGGAGACGGTGGAGGGTGAAGTGGTGTCGTGGGCGGACCGGATCGCCTACTGCGCCCACGACCTCGAGGACGCCGTGCACGCCGGCATCGTCGCCGAGCGGGACCTCCCCGACGACGTCGCCGAGCTGTGTGGTCGTGACCGTCGGACCCAGTTGTCGAGGTTCATCCGCGGGGTGATCAGCGCGACCGTGCGGACCAACCGGGTCGGGATGGAACCCGAACTCGCCGGCGCCCTGTCGTCACTGCGGCGCTTCAACTACGAGCGGATCTACACCCGCCCTGCCTCGCTGGCGCAGTCGCGTGCGGTGATCAAGATCCTGCAGGCGTTGGTCGAGCACTACGCCGCTCGGCCGACCGACATTCCGTGGCCGGTCGCGGTTCACCCCGGTGGTGCCGAGGCCGTACGCGCAGCGGTCGCGTACGTGGGTGGCATGACCGACCGGTTCGCCTTCGACAGCGCGGTCCGGCTGCTCGGTTGGCCGGTCGACGAGCTACCGATGGGCATCGACCGGCACTGAGTCAGCGGTCTCGGGGCGGGCGGGCATGATCACGACGTTTCGACCCGGGGCGGCCGGGGCCTGCAGCAGCACCGGACGGACGGTGTCGCCGAACAGCACCAGCAGTTGATCACCGGGCATGGCGGTCACGGCCTCCCGGAGCAACGCCGTGGTGAACCGCAGCTCGGTCCCTGGTTCGGCACCGAGGACCCGCCCCGGCACCCGGGCGCCGGCCAGCGTGGCACCTCCGGCGTCGATCGCCAGACCGATGAACTCGTCGTCGGTGGCCAGTGCCGTGAGAACGGCCCCGCGGGTGAGCAGCAGGCGGTGGTCGCGGGAAGCGTACGCACTCAGGAACTGTGTGTGGTCGGGAAACCCGGAGATGTCGGCGGGGTCGACCGGGAGATGATCATGGTCGGTGTCGTCGTGGTCGTCGGTGTCGTGATCATCGTCGGTGAGCCGCAGCTCCCCGTCCTCGGCGATGATCACCACGTGGTCGACCCCGTCGAGCCAGTCGCTTGCGTCGGCGAGCCGGCTGAGCGGGATTCCCAGTCGGCCGTGGCCACCGTGACCCGGCGGCACCGGGATCCGATGGGTGAACATCCGGAACCGGTCGGTGGCCACCACGTCGACGTGGTCGCCGTCCAGGTCGACCAGCACACGGTCGAACGGCTCGTCCGGAGCAGCCATGCTGCCGGCGGCACGCAGCGCGTCCGCGAGCACCGGACCGTTCAGGCGTACCGGTTCGGTGGCGGTCGAGGGCACTTCTCGCAGGGCGCGTGCGGTTCGCCGGAGGGCCGCGGCCGCCTGCAGGCCTGCGCGCTCGCGATCGGTGGCCAACTCGTCCAGTTCGGCTGCGGCCAGTTCCGGGTCACCGTCGAGCACGCGGCGCAGTACGTCCAGTGGGACGTCCACCTCCCGTAGGTCGCGAATGCGGCGAGCCCGGCGAACCGTGGGCGTCGCGTAGTAGCGGTAGCCATTGTGGGCATCGACGTGATCGGGATGCAGCAAGCCGATCTGGTCGTAGTAGCGCAACGCACTGGGCGACAACCCGACGGCTTCGGCGTACGCGCCGATGGTCATCAGCGGATCGGTGTACTCGGTGGTCTTCGTGGTCTTGGTGGTCTCGATGACGCGGATCTGGTTCATGACGATGATCCTGTGGCTTCAGCCAACCTGAAGGTCAAGCACGGCCAGCGCCTGATCGGCGATGTCGAGGAGTTGGCGCCGCAGGGGCTGCCCCCGGTCAGCGAACTCCCGTTGCAGGGCGACGTACTCGGCACGACCGGGCGTGGTCTCGATCATGATCGGACTGGTCGTCCGGATCGGTCCACCCGGGTCGGGGAGCGACGACAGGTCGTACGGGCTGGCGCGCATGTCGACCCACCGGACGTCCATCGCCAGGTCGAAGCAGTCCATGATCAACTCCGACGGGGTCGCCGGTCGCAGCTTGCCGGCCCACTTGTAGAGGTCCATCGTCGTGTGCAGGCAGCCGGGCTGGTCGTCGGTGAGCTGCCCGGCCCGGGTCAGCACCCGGTCGTTGTGGGGCAGGGCGGTCGGGGTGAAGAACCGGTACGCGTCGAAGTGGGTGCACCAGACACCGCGCTCCTCGACGGTCGCAGCCACCTCGTCGTCGCTCAACCGGAGACCGAGGTGCCGATGCCGCACCCGGCTGCTGCGGTGGACCATCGCCCACTCGTGCAGGCCGAAGCAGCCGAAGGCGGGTGGTCGGCGGTCGGTCGCGGCCAGCAGGTCGCGGATCCACCGGATGCCGTCCACCCGTGGCCGCAGCACCGCGACGTCGGCGTTCGGCAGCCCGGGCTCGAACTGTCGGAGCCGACCGGGCCGCTCGGAGTAGTACTCGAACAGGAAGTCCTCGACCGGATGGGCGATGCCACGCCGGGCCCGGTCCAGGTGTGCCGCCAGGGCCGCGTCGACCCGGGCATGGTGCCGACGGACGCGGACGTCACCGACTGCTGCCAAGGATTCCTGCACCCGACCATCCTCCCCCGCTATGAGGTCCGGCAGGCGTCGGTACTGCCCGGCAACCGGTGACGGTTCGCCGCGATCAACCGGTAGCCGGCCCGGGTGAGCTGGATCAGCCCCGGCAGAGCGAGCAGCTGGGCGAGCAGGGGGTAGCTGTCGGTCCCCGTCCGCCACCAGCCCAGCACGGCGTCGGCACCGCCCAGCACCTCGCCGTGCTCGGTCACGAAGTGGATCTCCGCGTCCGCCATCGCCGGCGTGATGCCGTACGTGGCCTCGTCGTCGGGCCGCCAGGGGCGGACCTCGACCGTGTCCGCCGACCCGATCCGTCGCCGCAGCCACCTCGCCGAGCTGGTGCAGAAGCCGCAGTCGCCGTCGTACAACAGGGTCTCGGTGGCCATGGATCGAGCGTAGCCCGGCTGTGGACGGACGGAACTCAAGTCGTCCGAGCGTCGTCTAGAGTGGCCGGGCCGCCGACGAGGCGCCCAACCATCATTCCTCGAGGAGGGTTCCCGGCATGACCGAAGACGAAGCAGTTGGCCTGACCGTCGTGATCACCATGGTGGTCTACCTCGTGGTGATCGCCATCACGTACGTGATCACGTCAGTGCTACTGATGATGCTGTTCAAGAAGATCGGCATCAAGCCGTTCCGGGCCTGGGTCCCCTTCATGAACTATGCGGCGCTGCTCCAGGTCGGTGGCAATTCCGGCTGGTGGGCCGCAGCCCTGTTGGTGCCCGGGCTCAACCTCGTCCCCGCGATCTTCGTGCTGATCACGTACTACAAGATCGGCAAGGGCCTGCGACTCGACGACACCATCAACCTGATCCTGGTGATCATCGGCTTCTGGATCATCTACGCCCTGGTCGCAGGGAAGTCGTACGACCATCGCCTGACCGGGGTGCAGACCCGGCAGCCCGACCAGCTCGAGGAGATCGCCGCCGGTCGACTGGTCGCCGCCGACGTGTCGCCCGGGTACGGCCAGCCGCACCAGCAGCAGGGGTACGGGCAACCGCAGGGGTACGGGCAGCAGCCGCCGCAGCAGGGGTACGGGCAGCAGCCCCCGCAGCAGGGGTACGGGCAGCAGCCGCACCAGCAGCAGGGGTACGGGCAACCGCAGGGGTACGGGCAGCAGCCGCCGCAACAGGGTTACGGGCAGCAGCCGCCGCAGCAGGGGTACGGGCAGCAGTCGCCCTGGCAGTGATCGGCTAGGCCGGCGGCGCAGTCGAGCCGCGCACGACCAGGCGTGGGTCGAGCTCGATGTGGACCCGGTGGCTCGTGTGCCCGTACGCGGTGTCGTGGACGTGCTCCAACAACAGGTTCGTCGCCCGCTCGCCCAGTGCGGCCTTGGGGGTCGAGATCGCGGTGAGGGGCGGCTGGCCCATGGTGGCGAGCTCGTCGTCGTAGGCGATCAGGGACAGGTCCTCGGGTACGGCGATGCCGAGCCGCTGGGCGCAGTGGGCCATGGTGAGTGCCACCGTGTCGTCGCGGCAGACGAGCGCGGTGGCCCCCGCGTCGCGGACCCGCGTCAGCACACGCTCGGCCTCGACGTCGGACTGCCAGCGCTGGAAGTTTCGGTCGACACCGAGCGGACAGTGCGTCGCGTCGAGCCCGAAGCGTGCCAGCAGATCGGCCCAGAGTGCGTTGACGGAGACGAGGTCCATCCGGCGGGCATGGCCGAAGAAGGCGATGCCGGTGTGGCCGAGCTCGACCAGGTGCTCCATCGCGAGGGTGAGGCCGCGGGGGAACGAGGTGCGGATCGAGCTGAGGCTCCGTCCCGGCCAGGTGACCGGAAGGCTCCGCTCCAGCAGCACGGTGGGGGTGTCGATGGAGCTGAGCCAGTCGAGCTGGCCCGGGTCGAGGTCGTCGGCGTCGATGGTCGGCCCGAACAGCAGTCCGTCGACGCCGCTGCTGATCAACTCGTCGACGAGCGTGCGTTCGCGGTCGGTTTCGTACCTCGACACCCGCAGCGAGCTCGCGGCGCCGGCGTGGCGCAGCGTCCGGTCGATGCCACTGAGCAGTGGTCGGTAGACGTAGTCGGTCGTGGGGACCACCACGCCGATCGTGAGGTCGGCCCTGGCGGCGATCCGGCCCATGTCGGGGGCTGCGGACGGTCGCGTCGCCCCGCCACGAACCCGTACGGCCAGTCCTTCTGCGGCGAGCTGCTCGAGGTCGCGCCGGACCGTCATCTCGGAGACGGCGAACCGGCGCGCCAGATCGGCCACGGTCACCGACCCGTCGTCGTCGATCAACCGCAGGACGCGGCTGCGGCGATCACGAGTGCTCATCACCCCATGCTCCCGGAGGGACAAGTGCCAAGCAAACGAACATGATGTTCAAGAAATGATCGAAGTGTTTGACCCTTGACGGTTCGATCGTCACGTGTTTGACTCCCTCCACCCGGTCGCGCAATCCCCAGCGGCGACTGTTGATGCAAGGAGGCACCATGAGGACCCCCCGACTCGTCTGCGCACTGTTCACCGTCTTGGCGTTGCTCGGCCCGGCGATGGTCGCACCGCGGGCCCAGGCCGTCACCGACCCGGGGCTGGTTGACCTCGGTCCGGCCATGAGCGCCACCGACGTCGGCGCCATCGGCGCCGGCCCCGACTTCAAGGGTGGTGGCCTGGTGTACGTGACCACCTCGGGTCACCCGCCCACCTTCACCGTGCTGGACGCCGAGACCAACGAGGTCGTCTACCAGCAGACGATGCCGGGTGACGAGTTCGTCTCCTCGAACGTGATCGACACCAAGGCGGGGCTCACCTACTTCTCGTTCCGGTCGAACCGGACGACGCAGATCTGGGTGTACGACGTGGCGACCAACACCGTCGAGGAGGTCGTCCAGGCCTGCCGTGACTGTGAGATCGGCGAGCCCGTGTTCCGCATCTTCGAGGTGGCCGACGACGGCACGCTCTACATGGCCTCGTACCCGAACGCCTCGGTCTACAGCTACAACCCCGAGACCAAGGCGGTGCGCAACTACGGTCCGGCCTTCACCGACGGGGAATACCTGTGGGGACTCACGATGGTGGGAGACCAGGTGTTCGTCGGCTCGGGCAACGGACCCGGGCTCGGCCGGTTGTTCCAGCTCGACCCGGTGTCGGGGGAGTACACCCAGGTGCAGTTCGCCGAGGGCGCGCAGACGCCCCGCGTGATCGGTGAGCTGCAGTCGGTCGGCAGTGTCGTGGTGGTGCCGATGAAGGGTGACGCCAACCCGATCCACCTGTACGACAGCAACACCGGCGAATGGGTGTGCCCGGGGCTGCAGGCGCCCGGGTTCCCGCAGCCGACGGACGCCTTCGACGAGGACCCGATCGACGGTCAGCTCTACTTCCGAAGCGTCGACAAGATCTGGCGGCTCGATGTCGCCGCCTGCAGCTACACCGAGGTGTTCGACCTGGCGGCCAACGGTCTGGACGACCGCGTCTGGAGCGGGGTCAAGGCGATCCCGACCGGTCCGGTGGACGATCCGGACCTGTGGCGCCTGATCACCTTCGCCACCGACGGTGAGAGCCTGGTGATCAACCCGGCCGACGGCACCTACGAGTTGCGTGAGTCCAACGTGCTGCCGTCGCCGGTCAGCACCCACACCGTCGGCATCGGTCCTGACGGGAACCTGTACGTGGGGGCCTTCCTGAGTCCGTACGTGATGGGTCGACTCGATCCCGACACCAATGAGCTGACCGTGCTCACCGGTCCGGAGCAGTCCGACTCGACCACCACCGTCGGGGACCACGTGGTCGTCACCAGCTACCCGGGGGCGGTCGTCCACAGCGGCAAGGTCGAGGAGCCCTGGGACTGGGGCACCAATCCACGCAAGATCTTCGACGGTGTCGCCGAGGAGCAGGACCGCATCTTCGAGGTCGTCGACGCCGACGGGCTGGCCGTACTCGGGTCGATCCCGAAGTACGGGCTGCTCAGTGGTGCGATCACCGTGCTTGATCCGGCCACCGGTGACAGCCAGATCTATCGCGGGATCATCGGTGACCTGTCCGTCGGCGCGCTCGCCTACCGTGGCGGTGTCGTCTACGTCGGGACCACGGTCCACGGTGGCGCCGGCAGCAAGCCCGATCCGGCGGCCGAAGGGATGATCGCCACCTTCGACATGCGGACCCGCACCATCACCCACTCCACCGTCGCCGTCCCCGGGTCGAACACCGTGGGTGGCCTGGCCTTCGGCCGGGGCGAGCTGTGGGGGATGACCGACAGTGGTGTGCTGTTCCGTTACGACACCCGTGGCCACCAGGTCGTGGAGACCGTCGCGGTCCCCGGTGCCGGCGGCGGCACCAACTGGGGCAGGCTTCCGGAACTGAAGTTCAACGAGGCCGACGGCCTGTTCTACGGCCTCAGCGCGACCCGTCAGTTGTTCAGCTTCGACAGTCGCAACAACCAGGTCCGCATCATCGACGACGAGAACGACCTCAAGGGCCTGCAGGTGATGCCCAGCGGTCGCATCTACGCGATCAACGAGACCAACATCTTCTACTACGACCCGATCAGCTGATCGGGAGCACGGCGCGGGCCAAGCGTCCGCGCCGTGCCGTACGGCCGTACGACCGCAGGACCCCACCAACCAGAAGAGGTTCCCATCATTCACTGCCCGTGACATCACACAGGAGTCGATCGTCATGACAACCGTCCATCCCCCCACGTCCCGTTCCCCGAAGTCCCGTCCCCCGAAGTCCCGTCCCCCGAAGTCCCGTCCCCCGAAGTCCCGTCCAATCGCGGTGGTCGCCACACTGCGATGTGCACTGTCCTCGGTCATCGCCCTGCTCGTCACCATCACCGCCGTCGGCTGGTGGGCGCCGCCCGCAGAGGCGGCACCGGTCGTGGTGAGCGACTCCACCGCGGACCGGTCGCGGACGTTCAGGGATCGGGAACGCGGCAACGTCTTCTCGGTCCAGTTCCAGACGACGAAGCCGAACGAGGATCGCCGGGTCCACGGCGTCATCGTCGCCACCCTGGGCCAGATCGACGACGACATCATGTTGGCGATGGTGACGCTCAAGTGCTGGGGTCCGGGCCAGACCGAGCCGACGAAGGACGACTACAACCAGTACGAGAACGTGCTCAGTCAGCAGCGCAACGTGCTCCGGGGCGAGAGCTCGCGGATGTCGCTGCGCTGGACCTACCGGGCGGTCACCCCGGGCACCCATCACTGCGTGGTCAACTTCTACACCATGCGTCCCCGGCCGGTTGACGGTGTCGATCCCGCCGACCAGAAGATCTTGGTCGACAACGGGTCCCTCGTCAGCGTCACCAGCCCACTGCCCACCGGCACCAACCAGGTGCGGATCCCCCAGGGAGGCACCGAGTTCCTGACTGCGGACCGGCCGGCGAAGAACTTCATGAACCGGGTCTGGCAGGCACCCGCAGGGGTCGATCAGATCGCCGTCAACGGCGACTTCATGGTCACCTCGTGCACCTACTACCTGGCCGACGGTTGTGAGGAGAAGGACCAGTACCGTGCCGGCGGCACGGTCAAGGCCGTGCTGTACGTGAAGCAGTACAACACCGCGGGCACCGGCTACTGCAACGTGACCACCGACACCCCGGACGGGGGAGCCAACCAGTTCATCAGTAGGGACCGGCACCACCAGACGCTGCGAACCGGGGTGCTGGTGCCGGTGAGCACCGCGCCGGACTGCTCCCGCAACTTCCGCATCTACGTCGCCCTGACCTGGGTGTCCGGTGCGGCGATCAAGGTGCACAGCTACTCGGCCGTGTCGGCGGCCATCTGGTGAGCCGTACGTCACCAGCTCCCGGTTTCGGGACTGCGTAGACTCCCCGACGTGGCAGGGAGGATCAACGACGCGGACGTGGCGGAAGTGCGCGACCGCGCCCGGATCGACGAGATCGTGGGCTCGTACCTGCAGCTCCGGAACGCGGGGGGTGGCTCGAAGAAGGGCCTGTGCCCGTTCCACGACGAGAAGACCCCCAGCTTCCAGGTCACCCCGGCCAAGGGCCTGTTCTACTGCTTCGGCTGTGGTGAGGGTGGCGACGTCATCACCTTCGTGCAGAAGGTCGACAACCTGAGCTTCGCCGAGGCGGTGCAACGGTTGGCCGACAAGGTCGGGGTGCAGTTGCGCTACACCGACTCCGGCGGTCCGAGCGTGGCCCCCGGGCTCCGGATGCGGCTGCTCGAGGCCCACCAGGCCGCCGCGGAGTTCTTCGCCCAGCAGCTCACCAGCCCCGACGCGTTGGTGGCCCGGCAGTTCCTCGACCAGCGCGGTTTCGATCGCGAGGCCGCCGAGCGGTTCGGGGTCGGGTACGCCCCCCGGGGTGGTCGCGAACTCGCCGACCACCTGCGTGCCCGCGGGTTCAGCCACTCCGAGCTGGTCACCGGTGGCCTGGTGCGCGAGCGTGGCTGGGACTTCTTCCAGGGACGGCTGCTGTGGCCCATCCGGGACTCCGCGACCTCGGTGCTGGGGTTCGGCGCCCGCCGGCTGCACGACGACGACCGGGTGCCGGCCAAGTACGTCAACACCCCCGAGACCCCGCTCTACAAGAAGTCCCAGGTGCTGTACGGCCTCGACCTGGCCCGGACCGCGATCGGCAAGAAGTCACAGGCGGTCATCGTCGAGGGCTACACCGACGTGATGGCCTGCCACCTCGCCGGCGTCGACACCGCGATCGCCTCCTGCGGCACCGCCTTCGGCAACGACCACGCCAAGCTGCTGCGCCGGCTGATGGGGGACCACGACGCCTTCAACGGTGAGGTGATCTTCACCTTCGACGGCGATGCCGCCGGGCAGGCCGCGGCGATGAAGGTGTTCTCCGGCGACGCCAACTTCATCTCCCAGACCTACGTGGCCGTCGAACCGTCCGGCCTCGACCCGTGCGACCTGCGGCTGCAGCAGGGCGAGGCCGAGGTCCGGGAACTGGTGGCCCGTCGGGTGCCGCTCTACCGGTTCGTGATGGGCAACGTGATCGCCGGGTTCGACCTGGATCGGGTCGAGGGCCGGGTCCAGGCGTTGCGTGCGGCCGCACCGCTGGTGGGCAGCATCCGCGACAAGTCGATGGTCGGTGGTTACGTGCGCGAGCTGGCCCAACTGCTCGGCATGGACGTCGACGAGGTGCGGGCCGAGGTGATGCGGGCCGCCTCCCGCGGCTCGGCCCCCGCCACGCCATCCGATCGGCCGGTCCAGGTGGACGAGCCGGTGGCACCCCAGCCCTCCGTGCTGCCCGACCCGCATGACCGTGACCTGGTGGTGGAACGGGAGACCCTCAAGCTCGCCCTGCACACCCCGGACGGCTTCGACCCGCAGTGGTACGGCCTCACCACCGACGACTTCGCCCACCCGGCGTACCGGGCCGTGTTCAACAGCCTGCAGGCAGCTGCGTCCGACGGCGAGATCGGGCCCGACTGGACCGACCGGGTACGCGGGCAGCTCCCCGACGAGCGGCTCGATCAGCTCGTCGTGCAACTCGTCGTCGAACCGTTGACCACGAACCGGGAGCCCGACGCGGCGTTCACCCGGGCGTACGCGGCGAAGCTGCAGTTGATCAGGTTGACCGGCGAGATCGGCGACATGAAGTCGAAGCTGCAGCGGACCAACCCGGTCACCGACACCACCGCGTACAACCAGATGTTCTCGGTGCTGCTGGGCCTGGAGTCGCGTCGCGCCCGACTCAAGCAACTCGCGGTCGGCGACGTCTGACCCGAGGCCCCGGAGTTGGGGTCCGCATGAGTGGGCTCGGCGAGGTTGTGGATGACCGGCGCCGTTGTCCACAGTTCGCCGATCGGGGCTGTTGCCGCACGGTGACCCGGGCTGATCGTGGATTCATGGACCTACCAGACATCCCGCTGCTCGCCGCCGAGGACGAACACCGCCTCGCCAAGGACATCGAAGCCGGCGTCCTCGCCGTCGCCCAACTCCGTGGACCGACCGACGACCGGGCGGGGACCGAGGAGGAGCTGCGCGCCTTGGTCGAGCTCGGCCGTCGGGCCGAACAACGCTTCCTCGGCGCCAACCTTCGGCTGGTGAAGATGGTGTCGGGCCGGGCCGCCCACGGCACCCACCTGGCCGAGGAGGACCTCTTCCAAGAAGGTGTGTGCGGGCTCGCCGTCGCCGTCCGGCGCTTCGACCACCGGCGCGGGGTGCGGTTCGCCACGTACGCGCTGCCGTGGATCCGCGCGGCGGTGACCGACGCCATCGCCGGCGCCGAGACCGTACGACAGGCCTCTCGTTGGCGGGCCCACCGCCGGGAGGTCGCCGAGGCCGAGGCTGACCTGGCCAACACCCTGCGTCGGCAGCCGACCCGACGGGAGACCGCGGCCGCTCTCGGTCGCTCCCCGGCCTGGCTGGCCTCGTTGCCGACGAACGCGCCGGTGGTGTCGCTGGAGGTGCTGCCGGGGCTGGACGTCGTCGACCCGAGCAGTGCGGACGAGTTCGCCGACACCGAGTGGGCAGCCAGTTGCGGGCCGTTGCTGGAGCGCCTGCCGGAGCTGCAACGCCGGATCATCGAGCTGCGGTACGGCTTCACCGGTGACCCGCTCACCTACGTGGCCATCGCCCGTGGACTGGACCTCGGTGCAGCCACCGTCCGGCGTCTTGAGCTGCAGGCCCTGGCGGAGCTGCGGTCGCAGGTCGCCGCAACGGGGCAGCGGACGGCTGCCTGAGGTGCGTCGTGGATCTGTCATTGAGTTTGCGAAGCCTGCCGGGGTCGGCTACCGTTTCGGGGTCGCCGATTTCGGTGCGATCCCCTGTAGCTCAGTTGGCAGAGCACTCGACTGTTAATCGAGTTGTCGTAGGTTCGAGCCCTACCGGGGGAGCCAGGACATCCCTGCCCGTCGGCACTCTGCCGAGTTGTGGCTTCAGCCGAACTCCCGCCGCAACCGGCGAACGGCGGCGTCGGCGAACGCCTGCACGTCGGGGTCGTTCCAGCGGAGCCCGCGCCCCGGTACCGCCTGCCACGACAGCGTCTGGTCGGCCAGGTTGCGTCGGGCACTGACCGTCAGCCCGCTGTGGGTGTCGGGCACCTCCAGGTACCGCTGGAAGACGATGCTGGCCTGGACGCGTTCGGTCATCACCTCGGCGACCAGCCCCGGGTTGTGCAGCCGCACCTTCTTGCGGCCACCGGGATGGAGCTCCAGCTCCAGGGTGTCGGTGTCAGGGTTCCAGCTGCCGTGGTCGATCACGTGCCAGCCCAACAGGTCCCAGTCGCGGCCGGAGCCGTGCGCGATGTGGCTCGGCAGGGCCACCACCTGACCTGACGGCTCGGCGTCGGCGACGGCCAACACCTGCCAGCGCAGGCCCGACGCCAGGCACACCTCCCGCAGGCCGGTGCGGTCGACGCCGGTCAGCCGGGGCCGGCGCGGTCGCTTCGGATTCGTGGCCGGGCTCATGGGTTCTGGCTGATCTCGGTGAGGTCGGCGATGAACCGGTCGGCCCACCGGTCGATGTCGTGCTCGAACACCTGCTTGCGCATCGCCCGCATCCGGCGCGACCGCTCGGCCGAGCTGGCCCGGTGGGCGCCGAGCACGGCGTCCTTCATGCCGTTGATGTCGTACGGGTTGACCATCCAGGCCTGCTTCAGCTCAGCGGCGGCACCGGCGAACTCGCTCAGCACCAGGGCGCCGGTGTTGTCGGTCCGACAGGCCACGTACTCCTTGGCGACCAGGTTCATCCCGTCGCGCAGCGGCGTGACGACCATGACGTCGGCGGCCCGGTAGAGCGCGGCCATCTCCTCGCGGGGATAGGAGTTGTGCAGGTACGTGATGGGCGGGCGCCCGATCGTGCCGATGTCGCCGTTGATCCGGCCGACGAGGCGGTCGATCTCGTCGCGCAGCGTCCGGTACTGCTCGACACGTTCCCGCGACGGGGTGGCGACCTGCACGAAGGTCGCCTCCTGCGGATCGAGCTGCCCCTCGGCGAACAGCTCGCCGAACGCCCGGATGCGCTGCTTCAGGCCCTTGGTGTAGTCGAGCCGGTCGACACCGAGGAAGATCGTCCGTGGTTCGCCGAGGTCGGTCCGGATCTGCTCGGCGCGGTAACGGGTCGACTGCTCCGACGCCAACGTCTCGAAGCCACGGCTGTCGATCGAGATCGGGTACGCCTTCGCGCGGGTGTCGCGGCCGTCGGGATGGACGATCCGGTCGCGTTGGGTCTGCAGGCCGAGCCGGTTGCGCACCAGTCGGACGAAGTTCTGCGCACCGCCGGGCAGCTGGAAGCCGACCAGGTCGGCACCGAGCAGGCCCGCCAGGATCTCCTTGCGCCACGGCAACTGCTGGTACAGCTCGACCGGCGGGAACGGGATGTGCAGGAAGAAGCCGATCTTGAGGTCCGGTCGCTGCTCCCGCAGCATCTTCGGCACCAGCTGCAACTGGTAGTCCTGCACCCACACCACCGCGCCCCGCTTGGCGGTCTGTGCGGCCATGTCGGCGAACCGCCGGTTGACCGACACGTAGGCGTCCCACCACTCGCGGTGGAACTCGGGGAACTCGACCACGTCGTGGTAGAGCGGCCACAGGGTGCCGTTGGAGAACCCCTCGTAGTAGTCGCGGACGTCGTCACTCGACAACGGCACGGGGACCAGCTGCAACCCGTCGTAGCGGAACGGTTCGACCACCTCGTCGGCGGCACCGTGCCAGCCCACCCAGGCGCCCTGGTTCTTGCGCATCACCGGGGCCAGCGCGCTGACCAGCCCACCGGGGGAGGTGCGCCAGTCGCTGCTCCCGTCGGGCAGCACCATCCGGTCGGCGGCCAATCGGTTGGCCACGACGACGAACGAGGACTTGATCGGCTTGGTCGGCATTGGGCGTCGGCCTCCTCACTGTGATGACGAACATCGCGGATCACAGACCAGCCCTCAGGCTATCCGATCTGATCATGACCACGGTCGCCAACCTCCGAGAGACACGTTGGACCGCTCCGAGATCTGCCAAGCTGGGGCCCATGACGACTCCGCCCCCTGTTGCGGCAGACCTCGACCGCGTGGCGGGGGCCGTACTGGCCGATCCCGCCGGGACGCTGCTGGCGACCGACTTCGACGGCGTACTCGCCCCGATCGTCGCCGACCCCGAGGCCGCCACCGCCGACCCGGCGGCGATGGCCGCCCTGGTGCGGGTGAGTGGGCTGGTCGGCCGGGTGGTGGTGATCACCGGACGGCCGGTCCGGACGGCGGTCCGGTTGGGTGCGCTGGCCGGTCGCCTGGGCCTCGAGCGGCTCACCGTCCTGGGCCAGTACGGCGTCGAGCGGTGGGACGCCGAGACCGACACCTACGACATCCCGCCGGCCCCCGCGGTGATGACGGAGTTGGAGGCCCGGCTGCCGGCGGTGTTGAGCGAGCACGGCTGGCCCGACGCGAAGCTGGAGCACAAGGGCCGGGCGCTGGCCGTCCACACCCGGCAGCTGGCCGACCCTCGCCGGGCGTTCGACGAACTGTCGGGACCGGTCACCGCCCTGGCCGAGGAGCTGGGGCTGCACACCGAGCCCGGGAAACTGGTGCTGGAGGTCCGCGCCCCCGGGATGGACAAGGGGATCGCGTTGCGCCGGGTGCTCGCCGAAGCAGGTGCCCGGGTGGTCGTGTACGCCGGTGACGACCTCGGCGACATGCCGGCCTTCCACGTCGTACGGGAATGGCACGCGAACGAGGGTCGTGGGATCACCGTCTTCTCCGGCCCGAGCGAGGGCGAACCCCTTCCCGAGCTGACCGAACTGGCCGACGTGGTGGTCGACGGGACCGCTGGGATCGCCGCCTGGTTGGACGCCCTGGCCGATCGGCTCGAAGCGGGCTGACCACCGGCGCGAGCCGTGGTCAGTCGATCAACACGGCCTTCCGCCAGCCGCGGAGCGAGTTGATCACCGCGACCTCGTCGGCGGCCCGGAGCTCGGCGACGGTGATCGACCGCTCCTCCAGCCGTCCCTCGCCGAGCAGCCGTCCCCGCCGGATGCCCGGCAGGCAGCCGTCGGAGGTCGGTGGGGTGAACCAGCTGTCACCGACCCGGACGACCAGGTTGGCGATCGTGGTCTCGGTGACGTGGCCGTGGTCGTTGACCAACACCACGTCGTCGGCCCCGCCATCACCGATCCGGTGCCGGGTCCGCGCATCCTCGTACAGCTGTCGGTTGGTGGTCTTGTGGTGCAGCCACGGTGAGTCCGGGTCGACCGGCAGCCCGTCGACCACCAGCCGGACCGGGGCGGTGTCGGGGTCGGGTGCCACGGTGGACTTGATCGTGAACCCGCCGGTCGGGCCGAGCTGGACGCGGACCCGGGCACGTGGCCACGGGCGGACGTCGGCCAATCGTTCGCGGAGTTGGGTCAGGTCGACGGGGCGGTCGAAGTGGTCGGCCGAGGCAGCCAGCCGGGCCAGGTGTCGATTCAGATCGACCACCACTCCGTCGCGGGCGCCCATCGTCTCCAGCAGGTCCCAGTCGGTCGGGCGGTGGTCCCAGACCGCGGTCTTGGCCAGGACCTCCTCCCACTCCCCGGCGGGTGTCGAACCCCAGGTGATGCCGCCACCGACGCCGTACGTCGCCCGCCCGGTGCTGCGCCCCACCACGGCCGTCCGGATCGCGACGCTGAACCGGGCCCGGACCGGCCGGTCCGCCGGCGCCACCCAGCCGATCGCCCCGCAGTACACGCCACGCGGGGACGGCTCGAGCTCGGTGATCAACTCCATGGTGCGCGCCTTCGGGGCGCCGGTGACCGAGCCGCTGGGGAACAGGGCGGTGAACACGTCGACCAGGTCGGTGTCGCCGGCCAGTCGACCACTGACGGTCGAGGTGAGTTGCCACACCGTCGGGAACCGCCTACAGGCAAAGAGATCGGAGACTTCGACCGTCCCGGGCCGGCAGATCCGCGACAGGTCGTTGCGGACCAGGTCGACGATCATCAGGTTCTCCGCGCGGTCCTTCCGGCTGCTGATCAACTGCTCCCGTCGAGCCCGATCCACGGCCACCGACGGAGCCCGCGCGATGGTGCCCTTCATCGGTTCGCAGACGAGTCGGTCACCGCGCCACTCGAAGAACCCCTCCGGACTGGCCGACACGACCGCGTGGTCGGAGACGTCGCCGAGGTCGAGCAGGGCGTTGTACCGGCCGCGCTGTCCGGTCGCGAGATGGGCGTACAGCTGGGCGGGGGCAGCGGTGCGGTTGACCTGCAGTCGGGTCGTCAGGTTGCACTGGTAGGTCTCGCCGGCGGCGATCGCGGCCCGTACGGCGTCGACCGCCGCGCCGTGCTCGGCGGAGGTCCAGGCCAGCTGTCGTGCACCGGCCAGCGGAGCGACGGAGGTGGGCAGTGACTGGGGATCGGTCGGGGGACCGCCGATCATGAACCACACCAGCGGCATGCCGGCCGGGTCGGTGTGGGCACTGTCGGTCGCGGCGGTCACCAGGCCCGGGTCGAAGGCTGCCGCCGCGTCGTACGCGACGTAGCCGGCCGCCCACCGCCCCTGCTCACTGGCCGTGGCCACGGCTTCCAGTGCCGGCACGACCTCGTCGGTGGTCCGGGCCACGACGACCCGGTGGGGTTGCTCGAAGAGCCACGAGACGCCGTCGACGAGGTCGTCGAAGCGTGCGCTGGGGCCGCTGCTGCCGGTCACGCGGGTCACTCAAGCACATCGGCGAGGCGGGGTTCACGTGAAGTTCACCAGGAATGATTCACAGGACCACGTGAATCACGGCATGATCGATACCAATCGTCCGCCGGTCGTGGTGGGCGTCGACCAAGGGGGATCCGACCCATGACCGAGAACAGCTTCCGCCCGGGCCGACGTGGGTTCGCGCTTGCAGCCGGATCGGCGGTGGTCGGCGGCCTGCTCGCCACCGCGCCGACCAGCGGCACCGTCCACGCGGCCCCGGGGTGGCCGAACGACTGTGACGAGATCGATGCGGGCCCACTCGTCCCCCCGCCGTCGGACGACGTCGCCGCCCAGGTCGCCGCTCTCGATCGGCTCGGCTACTGGCAGGGCGTCTGGGAGGGCCGCGGCTGGACGATGACCGAGAACGGCCGGATGAACTTCGACCAGTACGAACGGATCCAGCGCAAGCTCAGCGGCGAGCTGATGGTCGTGGAGGGCAAGGGAACCGTCCGCAGCGCCCCACTGGAGGTCTTGTTCCGGGCGTACGCGACCTTGGGCTACGACACCGCGACCGAGAGCTACTCCTGGCGGGCCCTGAGCAACGGTGGCGAGGTCGTGGTGCCGTTCGAGGTCACCGACGACGGTTGGGCGTGGGAACTGCCGCTGGGCGGGCCCGCCCGGATGCGTTATGTGTCGACCTTCAACGGGATGAGGTGGCACGAGACCGGGGCGTTCACCCCTGACGGTGGCCAGACCTGGATCCCCAGCCTCGAGTTCACGGTCTTCAAGAAGCGTCGCTGCGAGGTGCCGGGGCGCTGACCAGCGCGATGCCCGGGTGCCACGTCGCCCGCTGGTAACGTCCGGGACAGGTTCACCTGCGACGACGGGGACGTCGTCGCCGTCCCCGAGGAGGAACTGTGGTCCCCATGTCCGTGTCCCGCCGTACGGTGCTGGTGGGCGGCTCGCTCGCCGCGGCCGCCGTCGCAGGGCTCCAGCCCACGCCCGCCCACGCAGCCCGCAACGAACAGCGCTGGATCACCGCGACCATCGGCGCGATGACCCCGGAACAGAAGATCGGCCAGCTGTTCGTGCAGGAGGTGTACGGCAGCACGCCCGACACCGCCGACGCCCGGAACCTGCCGCAGTACGGGGTGGAGACGCCGCGCGAGGTGGTGGAGACGCTCCACCTCGGCGGTGTCATCTACTTCGCCTGGACCGACAGCTACGTCAACCCCGAACAGGTCGCCACGTTGTCCAACGGGCTGCAGGAGGCGGCGCTGTCGGCCAAGGGCGGTGCGCCGCTGTTCATCGCCACCGACCAGGAGCAGGGCGTGGTGACGCGGTTCGGGCCGCCGGCCACCCAGTTCCCGGGGTCGATGGCGCTGGGTGCCGGGCGGTCGGCGACCGACGCGCGGACCGCAGCGGCGATCACCGGTCAGGAGTTGCGCGCTGTCGGCATCAACGTCGACTTCGCTCCGGTCTCGGACGTGAACGTCAACGCCGAGAACCCGGTGATCGGGGTCCGGGCGTTCAGCTCCGACCCGACGCTGACCGCCGAACTGGTGGCGGCCCAGGTCGACGGCTACCAGGTCGACGGGCAGGTCTGCTCGTCCACCAAGCACTTCCCGGGCCACGGTGACACCGCGACCGACTCCCACACCGGGCTGCCCGTGATCACCCACAGCCGGGAGGAGTGGGAACGGATCGACGCCCCGCCGTTCATCGCCGCGATGGAGCGTGGGGTGGACATGGTGATGACCGCACACCTGTTGGTCCCGGCGCTCGACGACTCCGACGATCCGGCGACGCTGAGCCACACGATCATGACCGGGATCCTGCGCGACGAGCTCGGCTACGACGGTGTGTTGATCACTGACGGCCTGATGATGGCCGCGATCCGGGAGAAGTACGGCGACGCGGAGGTGGCCGTCCGGGCACTCGAGGCCGGTGTTGATCAACTGTTGATGGCGCCCAAGCCGCTGGAGGCGCGCGACGCGATCATGGACGCCCTGCGGTCGGGGCGGCTGCGCTGGCGCGACATCGACGCCAAGCTGCGCCGGATCCTGCGAGCGAAGTACCGCCGAGGCATCGTCGCCCGCCCGCTGGCGGACCTGACCAAGATCAACTCGATCGTCGGCACCGACGAACACGAAGCGGCCGCGGCCTATATCACCGACCACACCGTCACCTTGATCAAGAACGACGCCGGCACGCTGCCGCTGTCGGTGGCCGGTACGTCGGTGCTGGTCACCGGGTACGGCGTCAGCACGACCCGATCGGTCGCCGACGAGCTGATCGCCCGAGGTGCCACGACGACCGTGCTGCAGACCGGCACCCGGCCGACCGAGGCGCAGATTGCCGAGGTGGTGTCGGCCGCCGGGAGCCACGACACGGTCGTGGTGCTGACCAACAAGGCGTGGGACACCAAGGTCACCGACCCCGAGGCGGGGCAGCAACGGCTGGTGACCGAGCTGCACGCATCCGGGGCGACCTTGGTCGTGGTGGCCGTACGCGATCCGTACGACATCAACACCTTCGACGAGATCGACACCTACGTGGCGACCTACTCCTACAGTCCGGTCGCACCACCGGCGTTGGTGCGCATGCTGACCGGCGAGGTGCCACCCATCGGCAAGCTCCCGGTCGACATCCCGGTGTCCGGGTCGACCGGGGTGCTGTACTCGTTCGGCCACGGACTGGGGTACTGAGAACCATGCGTGTCGTCGAGATCATCGCGGACCTGCCGGTGGCCGACATCGAAGCGGCCAAGGACTTCTACGCCGGTTACCTGGGACTCGCTGACGAGCAGTTCAACCTCGGCTGGGTCGCCCGGTTCACCTCACCCGACACCGGCGCCCAACTCCAGGTGGTCACCCGCGACGAGACCGCACCCCAGGACGCCGTCATCTCGGTAAGGTGGACGACGTCGACGCGGCTTACGCCGATGCCCGGTCCCGGGGGTACGAGATCGTCCACCCACTGACCGACGAGGAGTGGGGTGTCCGCCGGTTCTTCGTTCGGTCTCCCGACGGCAACGTCCTCAACATCGTTGCCCATCGTGAGTGACTCAACGGCGGGTGATGTGTGCGTGGGTTTTCAACATTACTGTGGCAGTAGTATTACGGTTCCGTTATACTATTGACATGGCACTCAAGAGGTTGGCTCGAGACGAGCTGTGGGACATCGCGACAACGCAGCACGGATTCGTGACGGCCCAGCAGGCCGCCGAGGTAGGTGTTGGCAAGCAGTCGCTCCAGATGCTGGTGCATCGGGGCACTCTGGAGCGTGCCGTGCACGGGGTCTATCGGTTCCCGCAGTACCCGGAGGGCGAGCATGATCGGCTCGCCCTTGCGGTGTTGTGGGCCCGGGTGCCCGAGGCCGCCTTGTCCCACGAGACGGCACTGGACGCCTATGGGATCAGCGACGTCAATCCCAACCGCATCCACCTCACCGTCGGCAAGCATCGCCGTTTCCGTCGAGCCAGTGGTGAGGACTACGTCGTCCACTACGAGACCCTGAACGCCAAGCAGATCGGTTGGTGGCAGGAGATCCCGACCGTCACGCCGGCGACCGCGATCGAGCAGTGCATTGCGTACGGGACTCCGACGTATCTGCTTCGGCAGGCTGTCGAGCGCGGTCACGCGCAGGGCCACGTCAAGACAGCAGAGCGCGACGCGCTGGCCGATCGGTTGGAGGGGCGCCATGGGCGGTGAGCACGTCGTTTCCCGGTTGGCCGCGCCGCTGGGCACGGTCAAGCCGAAGCCGAAGCAGCCAGTCTCGACAAAGGTGCTGAACGCCTGGTCACCCAAGCCGAAGGGCATCTAGGTGACGAGGCCAAGGGTGGTCGGCTCGGTTGGCTGGTCGCGTCGTCGGTCGCCATCGCCGCCGTCCAGCGCGCCCTCGACGAGGGCGGCATGCCCTTGTTCTTGCTCAAGGGTGGCACCTTGCTCCAGCATCGGCTCAATGCGACGGCCCGTACCACCAAGGATGTCGACGGTCTGATCCGCGGTGACATGGACAGCTTCTTCGAAGCACTCGAAGGCGTGCTGGACGAGGCCTGGGGGCCACTGACTTTGCGTCGTGGTGCGGTGGAGGTGGTCGACGTTCCAACCAAGATCATCAAGCCACGCCGCTTCGACCTCATCATCGACATTCGCGGTGTCACCTGGCGGCGCATCCAGTTCGAGGTCGCACCTGACGAGGCCGGCATCGGCCAGGAAAGCGAGGCCATCGAGCCTCCACCGTTGGTCGGCTTCGGCCTGCCCAATCCTGAAGTGCTGGTCGGGATCAGCATGAGATACCAGATTGCCCAGAAGCTTCATGCGGTCTCTGACCCGCACGAGCCGCCGGGCTCGATCAACGACCGTGCCCGCGACGTCGTGGACCTGCTCCTACTGCGTGACCTCATCACTGCGACCGGCAGTCCGACACAGGCCGAGGTGTGTGAAGCCGGGATCGCCGTCTTCGAGTCCCGCGCTGCCGAGGCCGCTGGATCGGGTAGGCCGATGCGCGCGTGGCCGCCAACCGTCACCGCTCATGATCACTGGGCCGGTGACTACGCGAGGGCCGCAGCCTCCGGCGGCATCCAACTCTCCCTCGATGCCGCCGTCGCAGTTGTGAACGACTGGGTCGTGGCCGTAACCAACAGTCGCTGAAGCCTGGGTGGACGACAACCCGGTCTCAGATCAGCATCCACACCGCGATTCGACGCCTACACCATCGGGTTCACCGCAGCTCCTTGCGTCGGCGTCGCCGTGCTCGTCCTCGCCGCGATCGGAGCAGGCGTCGCGCTCCGCAAGGTGAGGGCTGGACAGGTCGCCACGGCAGGAGCGGAGTCATGAGGCAGGGGACGACCCACGTGGGGCGGGCGGGGCTCGAACCCGCGACCAAGGGATTATGAGTCCCGTGCTCTGACCTGCTGAGCTACCGCCCCGAAAGCACGGGTGAGTCTACTGGCCCCGCTCAGGCGGAGCGCTCGTACTGCTCGGCGGTGACGGGGAAGTGGTAGGCCTCGCCCCGGGCGAGTGCCTCGACCTCGGCGACGGCGGCAGCGCCGAGGCTGGCGAGTTCGCGGCCCTGGGCGCCGGCGAGGTGCGGGGTGAGCCACACGTTCGGCAACGTCCACAACACGTCGTCGGCCGGCAGCGGCTCCGGCCACGTCACGTCGAGGATCGCGTCGATCCGGCCACTGGCGCACTCGGTGCGCAGGCCGTCGTGGTCGACCAGGATGCCGCGGGCGGAGTTGATGAAGGTCGCACCGTCGGGCATCGACGCCAACAGCTCGGCGGTGATCATGCCCTTGGTCGACTCCAGGATCGGGGCGTGCAGGGTGATGATCTGGCTGGTCGCCATCAGCTCGTCGAGGGGTACCAGCTCGGTGCCCAGCTCGGCCGCCTCGGCCGCATCGAGGGTGGGGTCCGACAGCAGCAGCCGGTAGCCATGTCGCTTCAGCTCGGGGATCACCAACCGGCCGATCCGGGAGGCACCGATCACGCCGACCGTCACGCCGTAGTTGCCGATCCGGTCGGTCTGCCAGTGTTCGCGGCCCAGCTCGGCGGCCATGCTCGGCTCGGGCTCCGGCGCAGCCGCCGGTGCCCCGTTCGGGGCGGCGGCCCGGCTGCGGGGGAGGGCCCGCTTCCCGGCCAGCAGCACCATCGCCAACGTCCACTGCGCGACCGGCCACGCGTTCGCCTCGGCCGCGGTCGTCACCATCACCCCACGGGCGTAGCAGCCCGGGTCGAAGACGCCGCGGACCGTCCCGGCGGCGTGGGCGACGAGTCTCAGGTCCGGGGCGTACGACAGTACCTCCGGCGTCATCCTCGGGGCACCCCAGCCGGTGATCACCGCGTCCGCCCGGCCGAGGAGCTCCCGGGCCTCGGGGGTGTCGTACGACTGCAGTGTCGCCTCACCGATCACGTCGGCGACCGCCTCCAGGCGCTCCCGGACCGGCGACGTCAACAGCCGATCACGCAGGGCGTCCGAGGCCATGGCCATGATGACGCGCGGACGTCCGGTGGTGCTGGGTTCAACAGGTGCCATGGGCGTCATCCCATCACATTCGGGCCCACCACAGGTGCAGCCGTCCTGACCGGCAACCGCCGGGCCTGGACCACGGCGGTGATCAACAACGCCAGCACCAACAACACCGTCGTCGCGGCGACCAGGTTCTCCACCGGACCGTACGACAACTCGCGCATGTCGGCACTCGGCAACACCCGCCACGGTGCGGCGGACACCCACAGCACCAGCGTCCATCCCAACCCCCGCAGGGGGCGGGGGAGGTCGGGGCGCAGCACCAGCACCACCGCCAACGGCAGGATCCACACGTAGTGGTGGCTCCACGACACCGGGGAGGCGATCAGGCCGCCGAACGCCACCAGGCACAGCGCGAGCACCGGCTCACCCCGTTTGGCCCACATCGCCCCCGCGACCAGGCCGAGCACGGCGGCGGCCGCGGCCGGCACCAGCCCGATGGTGGCGGCGTCCGGGCCGAGGATCCGTGCCCACGCGCCGACGATCGACTGGTTGTCGAAGTAGACGATCGAGTCACCCAACCCGGTGTCGCCACCCACGAGCCCACCCCAGAAGGTGATCGCCCGCTGGGGCAGCACGGCCAACCCGACCACACCCAGCACGACGAAGGTGATCACCGCGACGACCGCCTCGCGGCGCCGACCGATCAGCCATAGGTGGACGACGTTGATCGCCGGCGTCAGCTTGATCGCCGACGCCAACCCCACCAGCCAGCCGTCGACGCGGCTGCGCCCGACGCGGATGACGTCGACCAGCACGAGGGCGCACAACAGCAGCCCCACCTGACCGAGCGAGACGGTGAACGTGATCGGCTGCACGAACAGGATGGCGGCCGTGGCCACGCCGGTCAGCGGCGCGCCCCGCAGCCCGAGCCGGTGCAGGATGATCAACAGGACGACGACGTCCATCAGCAACCACAGCAGCTGCACCACCGGTTCGGGCACGAGGGTCAGCGGGATCGCCAGCAGGGCAGCGATCGGTGGGTAGATGAACGGCAGGTCACCGGGCAGGGCGTAGAAGTCGCGGCCGGTCAGCAGGTACTCCCCGGCCAGCCGGTACACCGCCAGGTCGGCCATCTCGGGCAGCCACGGCCACCAGCCGCCGGCGACGTACCACGCGGCGACCAGCGGTGCCGGTACGAGGGCGAGCAACCGACCCCACTCCCGGGCCGTGTGCCACCGCGTCGCGGGTGCCGTGGCGGGCGCAGCCATCGCCGACCCTCAGTCGAGCCAGCCGGTGATGACGCCACCGACGGCGCTGTCGGCATTGCTGCCGATCACGGTGCCCACCCCGAGCACCGCCGGGTGGGCCCCCTCCATCACGTACGGCATCCCGGCCCACTGCAGCATCGCCAGGTCGTTCGGCATGTCACCGAACGCGGCCACCTCCTCGGCCGCGATGCCGCGCGCGCGGCAGTGCTCGGCCAGCATCGACGCCTTGCTGACCCCGGCCGGGCTGAGCTCCAACAGGCCGCGCCCGTCGTCGGAGGAGTGGGTGACGGTCAGCCGGTCACCGATGACCTCGCCGGCCAGCTCGGCCAACCGGTCGGCACTGTACTGATGGTTCTGCGCCAGCAGCTTCACGAACGGGGCGTCGGCGACCAGCTTCTCGAACGGCCCCTCGAACACGATGTCCTGCCCGAGCGGGCGGCGCAGGTAGGTGGGCTCGACGCCGTACCGCCAGCCCTGCTCGATCGCGAACGAGGTGCCGGTCACCTCCCGCCGCAGGTCCATCACCACATCACTGGCCACCGCCGGGTCGATCGGGTGGCTGCGCAGCACCTCGCCGGAGCCGGTGTCGTACAACATCGCACCGTTGCTGGCGATCACCAGCGGATGGACGCCCGCGATGTCGGACACCTCGTCCAGCCAGCGTAACGGCCGACCGGTCGCGATCAGGAACTCCAGCCCGGCCTCCCGTGCAGCCACCACCGCCTCGGCGTTGGCCTGCGACACGGTGCCGTCGGGGGAGAGGAAGGTCCCGTCGAGGTCGGTCACCACCAACCGGGGACGCAGACTGCTCACAGCCGCGACCGCGGACTCTGCTGTCCGCCGCCGGACTCGGTGCCACTGGGCTGCGGCGACGCACTCGCCGACGACGGGCTGCCGGACCCCTGGGTGGGACTCGGCGAACCGCTGGGGCTGCCCGATCCGCTCTGTGACGGGCTGCCGGTCTCCGACGGCGACTCCTGCGGCGACGGGCTGCCCGACTGCGGCGGCGGCGAGCCGGTACCGCTACCACTGCCGCTCTGCGGGATCGGCTCCGGCGGCGGCGACGGCGGTTCGTCGTGGAACAGCCAGATCGCGATCAGCACGGCCAGCACGGCCAGCAGCATCATCAGCAGCCACGAGATCAGGACCGTCGGCCACCCGGCGCGGTCACGGCGCCCCGGCCACGGCAACGGCCAGACCTTGGTCAGCCCGGGCCGGACCTTGTGCAGCCAGTAGTGCCGGTAGTCGGGCCCACTGGGGGTGCCCTGCTGGCCGAGGGTGCGCAACTCCACCTCGGCGAGCAGGTGGTCGGCCAGTACGCGGTCGTCCTCGGTGCCGGTGTGCGCCAGCGCGACCCAGGGGGCCTCCGGCTCGTCGTCGTGGCCGGCCAACCCCTCCTCGGGGATGAACTTGCGGGCCCACCGACCGGTGTCCTGGCTCTGCCCACCGCGGGCGAGCACGGAGTCGATGTGGAGCTTGTTGACCAGCCCGGCGAACCGGTCCCGGGCCGCGGCGTCGGCCGCCGACCCCTCACTGAGCCGGACGACGACCGCTTCGTCGCCCTCGTCGCTGTGGGCCAGGTAGGCGACGCCACTGGGTCCACTGCGCAACCGGGAGTCCAGCCAGTACGGACCGACCCGCGGCGGGTCGGTCGGGACGAGCGGGTTCAACAGTCGCCCGTCGGCAGGCGAATCGGGCGATCCGCCCTGGGGCGAACCCGGTGGCGTGGGAGCTGACATCGCCTCACATCTCATCACATCGGTGGTCGAACGCGGTGCCCCTACACCGTACGGATGGGCGCCAATTCGCGCGCCGGCACCGGCGCAGTCGGGGAGTCGATCCCCCCGGCGCCCGCGCGACTGGACCGGCGCGGATGCCAGAATGGTGAGGCCCGGCCAGTATCGTGGCCCGTGGCATGTTCGTCGGCCGTCGTTCCGGCGGCACCGGTACGACTTCGAGGAGCAACTGCGTGACAACCGATCAGGCCGCCCCCGGCGCCGGCAGTGACCGCGCCTCCACCGACGGTGAGGCGATGGACAACAAGCAGGCGGCGGGACTGCTGCGGCAGGCGATCGACCAGGTGCAGCGGGTGATCGTCGGTCAGGAGCACATGGTCGAGCAGCTGATGGTCGGGCTGCTCGCCAAGGGCCACATTCTGCTCGAAGGTGTCCCCGGCGTCGCCAAGACGCTGGCCGTCCGCAGCTTCGCGACCGTGGTCGGCGGCGACTTCGCCCGCGTTCAGTTCACCCCCGACCTGGTGCCCTCCGACATCGTCGGCACCCGGATCTACTCCTCGTCGCAGGAGAAGTTCGAGATTGAGCTCGGCCCGGTCTTCGTCAACTTCGTGCTGGCCGACGAGATCAACCGCGCACCCGCCAAGGTGCAGTCGGCCATGCTGGAGCTGATGGCCGAGAAGCAGGTGTCGATCGGCGGAAAGACCTACCCCGCGCCGAAGCCGTTCATCGTGATCGCCACCCAGAACCCGGTCGAGTCCGAGGGTGTCTACCCGCTCCCGGAGGCCCAGCGTGACCGCTTCCTGCTGAAGGTCGACGTCCCGTACCCGCGCGGCAACGAGGAGTTCGAGATCCTCCGCCGGATGAGCGTCGACCCGCCCGAGGCGAACCCGGTGCTCAACCCGGAGATGGTGCTGCAGCTGCAGCGCAAGGCCTCCGACGTGTTCGTCCACAACCTGCTCGCCGAGTACATCGTCCGGCTCGTGATGGCGACCCGTTCGCCGGCCGAGTTCAACCTGCCCGACCTCGAGCCGGTGATCCAGATCGGCTGCTCGCCCCGTGCGACGCTCGGCCTGGTCGCCGCCTCCCGGGCGCTCGCGCTGATCCACGGCCGCGACTACGTGCTGCCGACCGACGTGCAGGCCGTCGCCAAGGACGTCATGGCCCACCGGCTGGTGCTCGGCTTCGACGCCGTCGCCGACAACATCTCACCCGACCACGTGGTCGAGCGGATCGTGGCGATGGTGCCGCCCCCCACCCCGGTGTGGGCCGGCGGCCGGTCCCGCGGCGACCAGCCGGCCCAGGCGGGCCAGCGCGAGCAGGGCCGCCCGCAACACCAGAACTCGGCCAACCGGCCGCCACAACCGCAGGGCCAGCAGTTCCCGCCGCCCGGCCAGCCGCCGCAGGGCCAGCAGCCCGGCAACTTCCCGTCGCCGGGTCAGTACCCGGCACCCGGGCAGCAGGGCCAACCGCAGCAGGGCCATCCCCAGCAGGGCCAACCGCAACAGGGGTACGGGCAGCAGCAGCCTCGTCGCCAAGACTTCGGCTAGGCCGACACGGTGCCCGAACCACAGTTCGCCCCACCCTCGGGACCGCCCGTCGACGCCGCGGCGTCGGTCGTCGGTGAGCCGACGCAACCCACGATCCCGCTCAACAAGCTCGCACCCGAGGCGGCGCTGCGCCGACTCGAGCTGACCATCGTCCGTCGGCTCGAGGGCTTCCTGCTGGGTGACCACATGGGCCTGTTGCCGGGTCCCGGGTCGGACCCGAACGAGGCTCGGCCCTACCAGCCGGGCGAGGACGACGTCCGCAAGATCGACTGGGCCGTCACCGCCCGGACCCAGACCCCACACGTCCGCGACACCATCAGTGACCGGGAGCTGGAGATCTGGGCCCTGCTCGACGTCACCCCGTCGATGAACTGGGGCACCGAGGGCGTCACCAAGCGTGACCTCGGGATCGCTGCGATCGCCACCATCGGCTTCCTGAGCCAGAAGATGGGCGACCGGTTCGGCGGCTACATGATGCGACCCGACGAGCTGCGCCGGCTCGAGGCGCGATCCGGTCGGACCGCGCTCTACGGCCTGCTGCGCAAGATGTTGGACGAGCCGCTGGTGCACGACCACGACACCGGCCCGCTCAGCCTCGCCGAAGGCATCGAACAGTTGTCGCGGACCCAGCGACGTCGCGGCATGCGCGTGGTGGTGTCGGACTTCCTGACCCCCGGCGACCACGAGGTCGACCCCGACGTCGAGCCGGAGTGGGAGCGTCCGATGCGCCGCCTCGCGGTCCGCAACCAGGTGCTCGCGATCGAGGTGCTGGACCGCCGCGAGGTCGAGTTCCCCAACGTCGGCGACATGCTGATCCGTGACCCCGAGACCGACTTCGAGCGGTACGTCAACACCTCCGACACCGGCACCCGGGAACGGATGAACGCGGCCAGCCAGGCCCAGCGGGAACGAATCCGGGTCGCCCTTCGTCGTTCAGGAGTGGGCCACATCCAGCTGCGTACCGACCGCGACTGGGTGGCCGACATCGCGCGCTTCGTGCTCTCCTACCGGCGCGTGGCCGCGATCCTGCACCAACCGCCGCAGGGGGTGAGCCGGTGAACGACTTCTTCCGCAGCTTCGTCCCGGTCGCCTTCGAGTTCCCCGTCCGGTTGCTCCTGCTGATCGCGATCCCGGTGCTGGTCGGGCTCTACGTCTTCGCGATGCGCCGCAAGAACCGCCGCGGCATGCGCTACACCAACACCTCGATGCTGCAGGCCGTGATCGGCAAGCAGTCGCAGTGGCGCCGCCACCTCGCGTTCGCGCTCGCCCTGCTGAGCCTGGTCACGTTGACGATGGCGTTCGCCAAACCGCTCGGCGAGGCGCTGGTTCCGCGGGAGCGGGCCACCATCGTGCTGGTGATCGACACCTCGCTGTCCATGCAGGCCACCGACGTCGAACCGAACCGGCTGCGCGCCGCCCAGGACGCCGCGATCACCTTCGTCGACCAACTGCCGGACCGGTTCAACGTGTCGGTGGTGTCGATGGCCGGGAACACCCGCATCATCACCACCCCCAGCGTCGACCACCAGCAGGCGAAGCGGGCCATCGAGACGTTGACCCTGTCGGACTCGACCGCCCTGGGGGACGGCATCGCCGCCGCCATGCAGTCGCTCGACCAGGCACCCAAGAACCCGAACGACCCCGAGGGTGCGATCCCCGGGGCGATCGTGCTGCTGTCCGACGGTGAGAACACGACCGGCCAGTCACCCCAGCAGGAGGCCGCGAAGGCGGCCGAGCGGGGGGTGCCGGTCTACACCATCGCGTACGGCACCGAGAACGGCTACGTCGACCTCGAGGGCAAGCGCGAACCCGTCCCGGTGAACCACGACCAGATGAAGGAGTTGGCCGAGATCAGCGGAGGCCAGTACTTCGCCGCCGCGTCGGCCGAGGACCTGGCCGTGGTGTACGAGAACATCGGCAGCTCGGTCGGATACGTGACGAAGTTCCAGGAGATCACCGCGCGCTACGCTGGGCTGGGACTGGTGTTCGCCGTCGTGGCGGCGCTGGGAGCGATCTCGTTGGCGGTGAGGTGGCCATGATCCCGATGATCGAATTTCTCGCCCCGTGGCGACTGTGGTGGTTGTTGCTGGTGCCCGTCCTGGGTGGGCTGTACCTGGTCGCCACCTGGCTGCTCGGCCGCAAGCGTCTCAGCCGGGGACGCTCCAGTCTGGACTCGGTGATCCCCCGGGAGCCGGGCTGGCGTCGCCACCTCGCGGTCGGGCTGTCGATCCTGAGCCTGTTCACGTTGACCATCGCGTACGCACAGCCGAAGACCGAGGTGGCGGTACCGCGCGAGCGAGCCACCATCGTGGTGGCGATCGACGTCTCCAAGTCGATGGAGGCCACCGACGTCGACCCGAGCCGGTTGGAGGCGGCGAAGAAGGCCGCCGCCGACTTCGTCCGCGGCATGCCGGACAAGTTCAACGTCTCGCTGGTGACGTTCGCGGCCACCTCCCGGCTGGTGGTGCCGCCCACCACCGACCACGCCCTGGTGGTCCAGCAGATCGAGAACCTCTACCTGCAGCCCGGTACCGCGATCGGTGAGGGCATCTACAGCTCGCTGGAGTCGTTGCTGCTGGTGCCACCGGATCCCGACGACCCCGACGCCGAGGTGCCGGCCCGGATCGTCCTGCTCAGCGACGGCAAGACCCAGACCGGCCGGTCGGCCGACATGGCGGCCAAGGAGGCCAAGGAGCAGAACGTCCCGATCTACACCATCGCGTACGGCACGAAGGACGGCGTGATCATCACCGAGGGCGGCCGTGAGGAGCCGGTCCCGGTGGACTATCCCGAGTTGGCGAACGTCGCCAAGGTGTCCGGCGGCAAGGCGTACGCCGCCGAGTCGGCCAGCCAGCTCGAGGAGGTGTACGACGACATCTCCTCCTCGGTCGGTGTCGAGATGGTCGACCAGGAGGTCACCTCGCAGTACGCCGGCCTCGGCCTGCTGCTGGCCGTGCTGGCCGCGGCCGGTCTGGCCTCGTTGGCCGCCCGATGGCCCTGACGCCGGCGCCGCCCGCCCGGGACCGCTGATGCGTCTGTGGTCGCTGCATCCGCAGTACCTCGACCGGCAGGGCCTCACCGCCTGCTGGCGGGAGGCTTTGCTCGCCCAAGCCGTCCTGGCGGGTCGGACCCGCGGCTACACCCGACACCCACAACTGCACCGGTTCCGGGCGACGGCTGACCCGCTGGTCGGTCTCGCCGGCTACCTGGCGGCGGTGGCCGACGAGGCGGACGGGCGTGGGTACGCTTTCGACCGTGGGCGGATCATCGCGACGCCGGCGGTCGGTGAGGGCATCGTGGTGACCGACGGCCAACTGCGCTTCGAGCTCACCCACCTGATGGGCAAACTGGCGGTTCGGAGCCCCGACGTGGCCCGGCGGTGGTCCGACGTCGACCTGCCGCGCTGCCACCCGTCATTCGTCGTCGTGTCCGGCCCCGTCGCCGACTGGGAGCGTGCTGTCGGCTGACGCCTCGACGGCACGCTCGGTCGCACTCAGGGCGGCCAGGAATCCGATCACCACGTCCCGTTCGGCCGGGCTCAACCGTGCGGCGACGGTGAACCGCCGGGCGTGCTGGCGCCCGGTCGATTCGCGGGCAGCGACCCGGGTGGCGTCGGTCACCGCGACCACGACGGCGCGGCGGTCGGTGGGATGCGGGCTCCGGACGACGTGGTCACCGTGCTCGAGTCGGTCCAACAGCTTCGTGGTCGAGGCACTTGAGATGCCCAGGTAACGGGTCAGCGCTCCCGGGGTCACGAGGCGCTGTTGGTTGTGGGCGGCGATCAGGTACCGCACCGCCCGCATGTCGGTCTGGTTGAGCTTCATGTAGCGCTGGGAGGCGGCGTTCATCCGCTCGGCTGCCTCGTGCCAGTCGCGCAGCGCATTCATCACCGCCACCACCTGGTCGACCTCGGCGGGGGACAGGTCTGCCCGATCGACGAGCTCTCCCTCGGCGTCGACCACGCGCGGATCGTGCATCGCTGCGGCGATCTCGTCGCGGGGCCGGGTCATGGCGCAGATGCTATCCCCAGTCCGACACATCATGCTAGGCTAAAAGTACGCCAAGCGAGATAATAGACGGGATAGTCAGTGCTGATCGATCAGACCCTCGAGGAGGTCGAGCAGGTGATCCTGCTCGACGAGGCGTGTTCCCGGGTCGGTGTGGCTCCGAAGAGTTCGGTCCACCACGCCGACACCCCGTTGCACCTTGCCTTCTCCTGTCACGTCACCGACCCCGCGGGTCGAGTCCTGGTCACCCGGCGAGCCCTGTCGAAGGCGACCTGGCCGGGCGTGTGGAGCAATGCCTGCTGTGGCCATCCGGGCCCCGGCGAACAGGTGGGCGACGCCGTCACACGACGCGCCCGGGACGAGCTGGGGATTGCGGTCGAGGCGGTGACCCTGGTACTCCCCACCTTCCGGTACCGGGCCGTGGACGACTCGGGTGTGGTCGAGAACGAGGTCTGCCCGGTCTACACGGCCCGCACCCGCGACCAACCGGATCCGGACCCGACCGAGGTGATGGCCCACCGGTGGGTGCGACCCGGCGACCTCGCCGCCTCGATCGCGCTCACCCCGTGGGCCTTCAGCCCGTGGTTGGTGAGCCAGGCTGCTGAGCTGCCGCTGCTCGCCGCCACGCGGCGCACGGGCGCACCGGGGCCCACTGATGGCGAGGCGCGATGACGACCACATCACGTACGGCCACATCACCCACGGGCACATCGCGTACGGGGCAGGTCGATCCTGCGCCGGGTGCCCCGGAGGTGACGGCGTTCCTGGACGAGTTCTTCACCCGGCAGGAGGCGCGGGCCCAGTCGTACGACGAGCCGTACCGCAGCCTGTGGCGGTGGATCGCCGACGCCGCCCGGGGCGGCAAACGGCTCCGTCCGGCGCTGGTGCTGCTGACACATCGGCACCTGGCCGGGCCGGCGACCACAGCCGAGTCCGGCGACGTGGTCCGGCTGGCCGCCGCCTTCGAACTCCTCCACACCGCCTTCGTGATCCACGACGACGTGATCGATCGCGACCTGCTCCGGCGGGGGCGCGCCAACGTCGAAGGGCAGGCCATCGTGGCCGCCATCGACGCCGGCGCGGGCGACGACCGAGCTGCGGGGTACGGTCGCGCCGCCGCCATCCTGGCCGGCGACCTGCTGATCAGTGCCGCGCACCGGCTGGTCGCCGGGGTGTCCCTGCCGCCGAGGCGCCGGGAGGTGCTGCTCGACCTGGTCGACGACTGCGTCCACCGCGCCGCAGCGGGCGAGCACGCCGACGTGTGGAGCTCGATGGTCGCGCCTGCCGACCAGCAGGTCGTGCTCGAGACGGTGGCGAACAAGACGGCGGCGTACTCATTCGGTGCACCGTTGCAGGCCGGGGCGCTGATGGCGGGTGCGACGGCGGACGTACGGGCCCGGCTCGGCCAGGTCGGGCGTCACCTCGGGATCGCCTTCCAACTGCGTGACGACGTGCTCGGCGTCTTCGGGGCCGAGCACGTCACCGGCAAGAGTTCGACCGGTGACCTGCGGGAGGGCAAGGAGACCCTGCTGATCGGGCATGCACGGCACGACCCGGCCTGGCGTGACGTCGCGGTGCTGTTCGGCCGGCCCGACCTCGACGCCGACGGTGCCGCGCGGCTGCGCACCGTGATCCGCGACAGCGGCGCACTCGAGCAGGTGGAGCGCCACATCGCCGACAACGTCGACGCCGCCCGCGCTCTCATCGCAGGGCTCGCCGTCCCCGCAGGATTGCGCCAACAGCTGCTCCAGCTCTCGGGTGTGGTGGGGGAGCGGTGGCGGTGAGGGGCTCGGCACTGGAGCTGTACAGCCACGTCGCACGACGCAGTGCTGCCCGCGTGATCGGTGGCTATTCGACCTCGTTCGGGTTGGCCAGCCTGCTGCTGGGGTCCGAGGTCCGCGAGCACGTGGCGAACGTGTACGCGTTGGTCCGCGTCGCCGACGAGATCGTCGACGGCACCGCCCAGGAGGCCGGACTCGACGTCGAGTCGTGTCGCACCTCGCTCACCCAGCTCGAGCAGGAGGTCGAGCACGCCCTGACCAGTGGCTTCAGCCCCAACCTGGTCGTCCATGCGTTCGGCCGGACCGCCCGACACGTCGGCTTCGGCACCGAGCTCACCGCGCCGTTCTTCGCGTCCATGCGTCGTGACCTCGACCCGGTGGCGCTGACCGAGTCCGAGTTCGCGACCTACGTCCACGGTTCCGCCGAGGTGGTGGGGGTGATGTGCCTCCGCGCCTTCCTGCTCGGCCACGAGGTCGACGACGGGCAACGCGCGCGGCTCGAACTCGGCGCCCGACACCTCGGCGCCGCGTTCCAGAAGATCAACTTCCTGCGCGACCTCGGCGAGGACTACCTGCAACGGGACCGCCGCTACTTCCCCGGCGTCGATCCGGCCCACATCACCGAGGAGCAGAAGGTCCAGCTGTTGGCAGACATCGAAACCGATCTTGCCGCCGCCGCCCGGACCATCCCCGAGCTGCCCCCGAGCTCCCGTCGCGGGGTCGCGGCAGCCTGTGCCCTGTTCACCGCCCTGGTCAAGACACTGCACGCGACTCCGGCCAGCCGGCTGTTGACGACCCGGGTGAGTGTGCCGACGGTCCGGAAGGCAGCCATCTGGGTGGGCGCAGCCGTGCGGCCGACCCGGTCACGGGCCGGGGCCCTCCGATGAAGCGCCGGGTCGCGATCATCGGTGGTGGCGTCTCGGGGCTGGCGACCGCCGCCCTGCTCGCCGCCGACGGCCACCGGGTCGACCTCTTCGAGGCCCGTGCCGACCTGGGAGGGCGGGCAGGTTCGTGGACCGCGGCCGGGTTCCGGTTCGACACCGGGCCCTCCTGGTTCCTGATGCCGGAGGTGTTCGAGCACTTCTACCGGCTGCTCGGCACGACGACGGCCGAACAGCTCGACCTGGTACGCCTGGACCCCGGCTACCGGGTGTTCTTCGAGTCCGGTGAGGCGCCGCTGGACGTACGTGCCGATCGCGCGGCGGTGCTGGAGCTGTGGGACGAGGTCGAACCGGGCAGCCGGCCGCGGATGGCGCGCCACCTCGACTCGGCCCGGACGACCTACCGGCTCGCGGTCGACCACTTCCTCTACGACGACTTCGCCGCACCCTGGCGACTGCTCACCCCGTCGGTGCTGCGCCATGCCCACCGGTTGCCCCGGCTGCTGGGCCAGTCACTCGACGCCTTCGCCGCCCGTACGGCGACCGATCCGCGGTTGCGCCAGCTGCTCGGCTACCCGGCGGTGCTGCTGGGCACGTCGCCGTACCGGGCGCCCAGCATGTACCACCTGATGAGCCACCTGGACCTGGAGGACGGGGTGTCCTACCCGCTGGGCGGCTTCGCCGGACTGGTCGCCGGCATCGCCCGGCTGGCCCGGCACCACGGGGCGGTCCTGCACACCGAGAGCCCGGTCACCCGGATCACCGTGCGGGACGGCGTCGCCACCGGTCTGACCCACCGCGACCCCGTCGGTGACACCCACCACGTCGCGGCGGACGTCGTGGTGTCCACGGCCGATCTGCACCACACCGAACAGCACCTGCTCGATCGACGACACCGGACGCGCTCCACCGCCACCTGGTCCCGGATGGATCCGGGGCCATCGGCGGTCCTGGTGATGCTCGGGGTACGGGGACGACTGCCGCGCCTGGCCCACCACAACCTGCTCTTCACGACCGACTGGCGGGCGAACTTCGCCGCCATCGAGGCCGGCCGGGTGCCCGACCCGGCGTCGGTGTACGTGTGCCGCCCGAGTGCCACCGACCCGGACGTGGCACCGGCCGGGGACGAGAACCTGTTCGTCCTGGTGCCGCTGCCGGCCGACGTCACCATCGGGGCAGGCGGTACCGACGGTACGGGAGATGCGCGGGTGGAAGCCGTCGCCGATGCCGCCGTCGACCGGATCGCGGCCTGGACCGGCGAGCACGACCTGGCCCGGCGGGTCGTGGTGCGCCGGACCGTCGGGCCCGCGGACTTCGCAGGCGACTTCAACTCCTGGCGTGGCTCGGCCCTGGGGCCGGCCCACGTCCTGCGGCAGAGCGCCTTCTTCCGTGGTCGCATCGCCTCGCCGCGGGTCGCGGGTCTGCTCCACGCCGGCGCGACCACGGTGCCCGGTGTCGGGGTGCCGATGTGTCTGATCAGTGCCGAGCTGGTGGCGAAGCGGCTCCGCGGGGTGCGCGGTGGTGGTCGGTTGCCCGAGCCGGCGGAGGTCGGGGCATGAACGTCGTCTACCTGGCGGTGCTGTGCGCCCTGATCGGCTGCATGGTGCTGCTCGATCGTCGCTTCGGCCTCGTGTTCTGGCGCAACGCCCGTCACGGCTGGCTGCTGCTGGTGATCGGAGTGCTGTTCTTCGGCCTGTGGGACCTGGCCGGGATCGGGCTGGGCATCTTCTTCCGGGCACCCACCACCTTGATGACCGGGGTGCTGTTGGCCCCGGAACTGCCGCTGGAGGAACTGTTCTTCCTCGTCTTCCTCTGCTACCTCACCCTGGTGCTGTACGCGGGGTCACTACGGCTGGTGGGCCGACGGGACGGAGCGGCATGACGTACCTGGTGTTGTGTGCGGTCTTCGTCGGATTCGCCGGCCTCGTCGCCGCCCTCACCTGGCGGTCCGGCCCCCCGGGCCGGCTGCCGGCCCTGCTGCTGACCGCCCTGGTCCTGGTGGTGCTGACGGCGGTGTTCGACAACGTGATGATCGCCGTGGGGTTGTTCGCCTACGCCGAGGAACACATCTCCGGCTGGCGGATCGGCCTCGCACCGGTGGAGGACTTCGCCTACCCGATCGCCGGACTGCTGCTGTTGACCTCGCTCCAGCACCTGCTGCGTCGGCGGCGGGCGACGTGACCGCGCCCGCCGGTCTCCGGCTGGCCGGACACGTCGTCCTCGCCTCACGACCGCTGAGCTGGATCAACACCGCCCACCCGTTCGCGATGGCGTACCTGCTGAGCACCCGTGAGGTGGACCTCGCCCTGGTGGTCGGGACCCTGTTCTTCCTGTTCCCCTACAACCTGTTGATGTACGGGGTGAACGACGTCTTCGACCATGCCTCGGACGTGGCGAACCCACGCAAGGGCGGCGCCGAGGGGGCGGTGCTGCCCCGTTCGGTGCACCGAGTCACCCTGCTCGCGGCGGTGGGGGTGTCGGTGCCGTGCGTGGCCGTGCTGGTCGCCCTCGGCGGCCCGGGGTCGTGGCTGGTGCTCGCGTTCAGCCTGTTCGCCGTCCTGGCCTACTCGGTTCCGGGCCTCCGGTTCAAGGAACGTCCCTTCCTCGACTCGATCACCTCCTCGGTGCACTTCGTGAGCCCGGTCGGCTACGCACTCACCCTCGCCGGGGCCGGGTTCACCCCTCAGGTGTGGGCGGTGCTCGGCGGCTTCGGGGCGTGGGGGGTCGCCGCCCACGCCTTCGGTGCCGTCCAGGACGTCATCCCGGACCGGGTCGGTGGGATCAGGTCGATCGCCACCCAGCTGGGCGCCGCGCCGACCGTCCGGTTCGCGATCGGGATGTGGACGCTGGCAGGGCTGCTGATGATCAGCGCACCATGGCCGGCACCGCTGGTGGCACCGCTGGTGGTGCCGTACGTTGCCCTCGCGGCACCGTACGTACGGCTCGCGGACCGGGACTCCGCGCGGGCCAACCGCGGCTGGCGGAAGTTTCTCATGATCAACTACGGGGTCGGCTTCCTCATCACGTTGTTGATCATCTGGTACCTGCTGCGGTGACAGGACGCAGAACAGCCCGGCACCGAGACGGCGCCGGGCTGTTTGCCTTGCACGATCAGTTCAGTGATCGACTCACATGATCAACTCGTCAGCCGTCCTGCCAGGTGAACCAGGTCAGCCAGAGGTTGTTGTAGGCGCCGTACATCCGAGGCGAGTCGGCGGCGATCTTCACCCCGTCCCGGTCGTAGCAGCGAATGATCGTCGTGCTGAGGCCACCCGAGGCGCCGCAGGTGTAGCCGAGCCGAGCCAGCGACTCGTCCGGCGAGACCGACAGCGACATGATCGGCCCCGGAGTGTTCGACCGGATCAGCAGGTCCCCGTCGTCCTCGACCTCCACGCCGGTGACCCCGACGCAGTAGTGGGCCGAGTTCGCGTGGATGCGGGGCACCGTCTCACCGGCGGCGTTGCGTTCGTCGAACCGGATCACACACCCCCGGATCGCGACCTTGTCGTTGTGGTTGGCGTCGCGTAGGTAGTCCTCGGCGGTGGCGCCGACGGCGCCGGCACCCACCAGGGCGAACGCGGCGACCAGGCCGATGACGATCCGCCGTACGACCGTGGAACCAGTGAGCAGCTTCATGGCCGACTCACTTCCCGTAGCCGGTGTCGAGCAGCAGGCGGGCCGTACGCAAGGTGTGGCCGGCTTCGCCGTGGTACCAGGGCAGCGACCCCCAGTTGTTGTCGGAGAACTGCTCCTTGCAGAGCTGCAACAGCCGGACCGCGTTCTCCGGCTCACCCATCAGGACGGCGCTGTAGGCCATCTCGGTGTGCGGGAAGTTGTTGTCGATCTCGTTGTACATCCACCGCGGGTAGGCATCCGGGGCGGTGTAGGCCTGCCAGGCCAGCTTGGACATCCGGTCGTTCGGCTTGGTCACGTCCAACTGCACCTGCCAGTACTGGCACCAGGCGTCGGCCATGAAGCGGTCCCACGGCTCGGAGTCCTTGAACAAGGTCTCACCGTGGCCCCAACCCCAGTTCTTGCGCTCCTCGTCCCACAGGATGTCGATCATGGCCCGACGCGTCTGCCGTGCCTTGAGGGCGAGGAACCGGCCCTGCTGCCCACGACCAGCCCGGCGCATCAGCCAGGCGAGCTTGCTGAGGCCCTTGTAGACCACCCCGTTGTCCTGGACGTACTTCATCTTGACGTTCGGCCGGGCCCAGCACAGGTGGTCGGGCATCCGGACCCCGTACTGGCCGTCGGTGGTCGCCGAGGCCATCACCCAGTAGGTGTCGAGGTTCTCCATCACCAGGTGCTGCAGGTCGCGGTCACCGGTCTGGAAGGCGTCGTACGCGGCGATCATCGGCACCGTGGTGCCGGCGTCGGTGGAGCTGTACTCGCCGAGGCTGGTCTCCTCGCCGGTCTCCTCGTCGTAGTGCCAGTCGCTCACCGTGCCGGGGATGCCGTACGGGTCCTCCTCGGCGGTGTTGACGTGGTTGAGCATCCAGCCGATGTACTTGCCGAGCGCCTCGCGGCTGCGCGGCGTGTTGGCCGCGGCCAGGCCTTGGGCGGCCCAGTTCGAGAAGTACGGCTGCAGTTGATCGTCGGTGGGGCCACGCAGGGCGCCCGAGGCCACCTGCTTGCCGACGATGTAGTCCACCTGTTCTTCGATCCAGGCGTTGAGGTCGAGGCTCGGTGGTGCGGCGTGGGCCCGTCGTGCCGGTTGGGCCAGGCCGCCGACGGCGAGGCCCGCCGCGGTGAAGGCGAGGAGGCTGCGCCTGGTGGTCCGGAGCGGTCGAGTGGTCATGGGGGGTCCCTCTCGTCGAGGTCGCACATCTCCGTGCAACCGTTTGCGTCAACGTAGGGGGAAGATGTCCGATTGGTCAAGGGTCACCATGCGCCGGTCGGGTCAGCAGCCGTCGGCCGGGGCCACCTCGACGTGTGCCAGGGCCCATGCCGCCAGTCGGTCCAGCGCCACCGTCCCGTCGGCATAGGTGCCTGAGTCCGGTTCGGCCGCCAGGGCGACGGCGACCCGGGTGCCATCGCCCCAGGCGACGATCGCCAACTGCCGCACCAGGTAACCGCCGTCGGGGCCGGGACCCCAGCCACCCTTCACCGCGGCCGTCACGGAGTCCGGCAGTGCCGACGCGGCGAAGCCCCACCGCTGGCCGTCGTCGACCTGCGCCATCTCGGCCATCAGCTGCTCCCCGCCGGCCAGGCAGGGGAGTCGTGCGGTGAAGGTGGCCTGGTCGTCCAGTCGCCACTCGGTCTGGCCGTAGATCGACCAGGGCGCCCGACGCCGGACGTCGGGGACGACGGTCCGCCGGTCGCCACCGTCGCGGAGCACCTCGGTCACCCGCCCGGCGGCACGGGTCGGGTCCGACCAGTCCTGCCACAGCGCCTCGGCGGCCTCGTTGTCGGAGCTGCGGATCGCCCGCCGGACCAGCGATGTCGTCGGCTCCCCGGGGCGGTCGGCCATGGCGGCGAGTGCGAGCGGGACCTTCGCGGTCGACCACGCAACCCCGGTCGACAGGGTGCCGAGCTGGTGGGCCGGACCCCCGCCGAGGGCGGTGACTGCGATCCCGAGCCGGGCGCCCGACTGCCGCTCCAGGGTGGCGAGTTCGGCGTCCAGCTCGGAGAGGTTCGTGGCCGGGGTCGTGGCGGCCTGACTCGTCGGGCCCGGGGTTGGACTGGGTGGCGGGGTGGGAGTGGCGGGCGGGCTCTCGGACTGGGATGGCATGGCGCTCCGCGGGGCGGAGGGGGTGGCGGTCGGCGTCCCCAGCGGGACCACCGGAGTCAACGCACACGACCCGAGGACGGCGGCAGCCACGGCGAGGACCACCGCGGCCAGGACGCGTCGGGCCGGTGGTGGCGTTGGGGGTGGCCGCACCCGGGCTCCTCATGCTGGGGACTGGCTGACATGATATGGGGTCGCACGCCTTCTAGGATGGGGGCAGGACGAACCCCAGAGGAGCCATGCCCAACTGCCCGAACTGCGGTGCCGAGGTGGCGCCGACCGTGCTGTCGTGTGCGGCCTGCCGGATGCCGCTGCCGCCCGACCTCGGGCAGCAGTCCGGGACGTGGGGGCGTCCCGGGGCGTCCGGGGGGCCCGACACCACTCAGGTGTCCGGCCTGTACCGCGACGACGTCGGCCCGGGCAACGCCGGCTGGGCGGCGGCACCGCCGGCACGGTCGATCCGGCTGGACCAGCCCTCGCAGGCAACCCACCAGCAGGCCCCGTACCAGCAGGCCCCGTACCAGCAGGCCCCGTACGGCAGCCCCGGCTCGGCGGATCACGTGTTGTACACGCGGCCCGACGGGGCGTCGACCCCACCGCCACCGCCGTCGGACCCGCTGCCGGTGAACGACGACTGGGAACGTCGGAAGCGACGCCAGACCATCACGATGATCGTGCTGGTCGGCGTCGTGCTCGCGGTGGCGCTGGCCAGTGCGGGTGTGGTGGCGGTCTCGATGCTGCAGACGCCACAGGCCCAGCAGACCGGGCAGCCCGTGCCCCCGCCCGTACCGCCGAGCAGTGCGGCACCGGCTCCGCCGTCACCGACCGCGGCCGAGACGACCCCGGCGCCGCCGACGCCCACCCCGACTCCGACCCCGACCCCCACGCCGGGCGAGGGCCCGACCACGATGGCAGCCGGCGCCAAGCCGTGCGGCGGCAACGTCTTCGTCCCCGCATCGGGCACTTCGTGCGAGTTCGCCAAGGAGGTCGCCGCGGCCGTCGCCGCCGCCGACCCCGAGGCGACCCGGTTCGACGTCGAGGCACACAGCCCCGTCACCAAGAAGGACTACACGATGGCGTGCGAGCGCAACCGGACCCAGACCACCTGCCGCGGCGGCAACAACGCCGTGGTGTGGCTGCGGAGCTGATCGCCGATGAACGAGTACGCGACCCGGGTCGCGGCGAACCTGGCCGACGTCCGCCGCCGGATCGACGACGCCTGCCGCGCCGCGGGCCGCGATCCGGCCGAGGTCCGCCTGCTGCCGGTCTCCAAGACCTTCGGGGCCGACGCCGTCCGGGCCGCCCACGCCGCCGGGGTGCGGGTGGTGGCGGAGAACAAGGTGCAGGAACTGCAGGCGAAGGCGGCCGAGCTCGCCGACGAACTGCCCGACCTGGGCTGGGCCGCGATCGGGCACCTGCAGACCAACAAGGCCAAGGTGGTGGCCCAGCTCGCCACCGAGTTCCACGCCCTGGACAACCGACGGGTCGCCGCCGAGCTCGACAAGCGGCTGGCGACCGCCGGCCGCGAACTGGACGTGTTCGTCCAGGTGAACTCCTCGGGGGAGGAGTCGAAGTTCGGGCTGGAGCCGGACGCCGTCGCGGCCTTCGCCGACGAGCTCGCCGCCTTCGGCCGGCTTCGGGTCCGAGGGTTGATGACGTTGGCCGCCAACACCGCCGACACCGCGCGGGTCGCCGGTTGCTTCGACACGATGGCCGGGCTCCGCGACCGGCTCCGCGCCGGCGGCGCCCCCGGCAGCTGGGACGAGTTGTCGATGGGCATGTCGGGCGACTTCGAGCTCGCGATCAGCCACGGCAGCACCTGCGTCCGCGTCGGGACCGCGATCTTCGGGGTACGGCCCGCGCCCGGCGGGGCGGGGGCCCGATGACCACGGGGACGACCGAACCGACCGAACCGACCGAACCGGCTGAGCTGCTCCCGGTGTTGCTGGCGTGCCCGCACGGCACCTCGTCCCTGCCGGGCCGTACCGCCATCACCGCGTTGGTGGACGCGGTTGCCGCGGCCCTGCCCCGGGTCGAGGTGCGGCAGTCGTACGTCGACGTCGAGCAGCCGTCGGTGCCGGACGCGCTCGCCGACCTGGCCGACCGCGAGGTGGTCGTGGTGCCGCTGCTGCTGGCCGCCGGCTACCACGTCCACGTCGACCTGGCCGCGGCGGTGGACGGCTGCGGCAACGACCGGGTCCGGCTGGCCGCCGCCCTCGGCCCTGATCCGCGGATCGCCGAGGTGCTGCACCAGCGACTCCGCGAGACCGACTGGCGACCCGGCGACCATGTCGTCGTCGCCTCGGCCGGATCCTCCGACGCGAGCGCGGTGGCCGACGGAGCCACCGCCACCGAGCTGCTCGCCGCCCGGATCCGCGGCACGCACCCCGAGCACCCGGCCGACCGGGTGCACGTCAGCTACCTCGCCGCCGGGGAACCGCGCACCGCAGCGGTGGCCGACCGGCTGCGCGCCACTGGGGAACGCGTGGTGGTGGTGAGCCACCTGCTCGCGCCCGGCTTCTTCGCCGGGATCGCCGATCGAACCGGCCCGGTGGTCAGTCGACCGCTGCTGCGGCCCGACCAGCCGGCACCGGTCCCGTTGGTCGACCTGGTGGTGGACCGCTTCAACCGGGCCTGAGGTCCGCCCACCGCAACCGGGATCCCAGCTCTGGTGCGGAAGTGGTCCATGGTGCACAATGGACGTGGATCCGCCTGTGTTCGGCGAGGTTGTCGGGGAAGGCACACCTCGAGCCCAGGAGGACCGATGAGCAGCAACCTGCTCGACCAGTCGAGCCGTGGCGTCCTGTACGTCCACTCCGCACCCGGTGCGTTGTGCCCACACGTCGAGTGGGCCGCCGCAGCGGTCTTCGGCGACCCCGCCCGCTTCGACTGGACGGTCCAACCGGCCGAGCGGAGCAGCTACCGTACGGAATTCGCCTGGACCGGCCCGGCCGGGACCGCGGCCCGGCTCACCAGCGCCTTCCAGGGGTGGCAGCGGATCAGGTTCGAGGTCACCGAGGATCCGACCGCCACCTCCGAGGGCGTGCGGTACGCCTACACCCCCGACCTCGGCGTGTTCCAGGCCGCCATCGGACAACACGGAGACATCATGGTCCCCGAGGAGCGGATCAAGCACGCCATCGCCACCGACGCGCTCGGCGGCAAGGATCTGCTGGCATCGTTGGACGAGCTGCTGGGCCGACCGTGGGACGATGAACTGGAGGTGTTCCGGCACGCCGGGGAGGATGCACCGGTCCGCTGGCTGCACCAGGTGGTCTGAGGCCTGCGACCCGACGCATCGGTTTCGGGACATTTCCCCAGCAGCACTTGACCCGATGGGTGTGGACGAGAAAGGGTGTGCCAGGGGAGGGAGGCGGTCGATGAGGAGACGCACCACACGGTTGGCGTGTGTGCTGGTGCTGGCCGTCCTGGTCGTGGCGGGCGTGGTGCCGACGGCCCGTGCCGCAACCACCGTCCTCACCAACTACCTCGTCGTCAGTCCGGCCCCGGGCCCGCTCGCGGCCACCGTCACCTCGATCCGTGCCCAGGGTGGCACGGTGCTGCAGCAGTGGCCGGAGATCGGCGTCGTCGTCGTCGAGTCACAGCGCGCCGACTTCGCCCACGACCTGCGCGGCGATCCGGGCGTGCTCGCCGTCGGCGCGACCCGGGCGATGGCGGCCAAGCAGCCGTACCGGCTGGTGACCGACGCTGCGCCGGCGGGCCCACTCGGCCCCGGCACCACGGGCGGCCGGGACGAGACCGAGCCGGAGTTCGCCAAGCAGTGGGACATGCGCCAGATCGGCGCCGAGAAGGCCCATCTGACGACCGACGGGTCCCGCTCGGTCACCGTCGGTGTGCTCGACTCCGGCGTCGACCCGACCCACCCCGACCTGCAGGCCAACGTCGACGCACGGTTGTCGGTGGGGTGCACCAACGACGGCCGACCCGACACCCGTCCGGCGGCGTGGCAGCCGACCGGATCGGGGCACGGCACCCACGTCGCCGGCACGATCGCTGCCGCCCGGAACGGTGTCGGCATCATCGGCGTCGCGCCGAACGTCCGGCTGGCGTCGGTGAAGGTGGTCGACGAGCAGGGCTACATCTACCCCGAGTACGCGATCTGCGGCTTCATGTGGGCCGGCCAGCAGCGGCTGTCGGTCACCAACAACTCGTACTTCATCGATCCGTGGGGGCTGTGGTGTGCCAGCTCGCCCGACCAACAGGCCGTCATCTGGGCGGTGAACCGGGCCCTGGCGTGGAGCGGCTCCCGTGACGTGGTCAACGTGGCGGCCGCCGGCAACGCGCGGTGGGACCTTGCCGGTTCGATCACCGACAAGGGCAGCCCCAACAACGGCACCCCGACCGAGCGGGTGACCGACCAGCGCTGCGTCGACATCCCGGCGGAGGGGCGCGACGCGATCACCGTGTCGGCCGTCGGCCCGACCGGGCGGAAGGCGTACTACTCCAACTTCGGGCACGGCGTCATCGACATCACCGCCCCCGGTGGCGACGCCTGGCTGAACTGGCGCGACGAGCGGGCCGCGGAGACCGACGCGATCTACTCCACGCTCCCCGGCGGCACGTACGGCTGGCAGCAGGGCACCTCGATGGCGGCCCCGCACGTGACCGGGGTGGTGGCACTGCTGCGCAGCACCCGTCCCGAGCTGAACGCCGGCCAGGTGCGTGAGGTGCTGTTGGCACAGGCGACGCCGAAGGCGTGCCCGGTGAAGTACGACTACACCGGCGACGGGCGGCCCGACGCCATCTGCACCGGTGGCGCCGGCGAAGGCTTCTACGGCGCCGGTCTGGTGAACGCGGCGGCGGCCGTCACCCCGTGACCCTTCCCGCGGGCCGCCACGTGATCAGGTCGCGTAGCGGTTCGTGAACGCGACCGCGACGTTGGCGCCACCGAAACCGAACGAGTTGTTGATGCCGGCCAGGTCGCCGGCGGCCAGCTCCCGTGGCGTGGTGGCGATGTCGATCGCCAGGTCGGGCTCGGGGTTGTCGAGGTTGATCGTCGGCGGCACCATCCGGTCGCGCAGGGCGAGCACGGTGGCCAGCGACTCGATCGCGCCGGCGCCACCGAGCAGGTGGCCGTGCATCGACTTGGTGCCGGTGACCACGCAGGCGTCGGTGGCATCGCCCAGGGCGAGCCGGATCGCCTTCGCCTCGCCGGGGTCACCGGCCGGGGTCGAGGTCGCGTGGGCGTTGATGTGGACGATGTCGGTCGGCGCCAGGTCGGACTCGGCCAGGGCGCGGGTCATCGCCATCGCCTGGGTCTCGCCGGTCGGGTTGGGCTGCACCATGTCGTGGGCGTCGTTGCTGATCCCGGCACCGGACACCTCGCCGTAGATCTTGGCGCCGCGGGCCTGGGCGTTCTGCAGCCGCTCCAGCACGAACAGCACCGAACCCTCACCGAGGACGAAGCCGTCGCGGTCGACGTCCCACGGCCGGGAGGCCCGCTCGGGTTCGTCGTTGCGGCGTGACAGGGCCTGCATCTGGCCGAAGGCGGCGAGCGGCAGCGGGTGGACGACACCCTCGGTGCCGCCGGCCACCACGACGTCGGCGCGGCCCAGCCGCAGCATGTCGACCGCGGTGGCAATGCCCTCGTTGGCCGAGGCGCAGGCCGACACGTTGGTGTGGGCCCCGGCGCGGGCACCGAGGCGCAGCGCGACCGAGCCGGCCGCGGCGTTGCCCATCAGCATGGGGATGGCGAAGGGGCTGACTCGTCGGACGCCCTTGTCGGTCAGGGTGTCCCAGGCCGAGATCAGCGTCGACAGCCCGCCGATCCCGGTGGCGATGCACACCCCGAGCCGGTCGCCGTCGACCTCGTTCTCGTCACCGAAGCCGTACCCGGCGTCGGCCCAGGCCTCCAGCACCGCGAGGGTGGCCAACTGGGTGTTGCGGTCCATCCGGCGTGCCTGGACGCGGTCCAGCCGGCTGGCCGGGTCGAACGGGATCTCGGCGCCGATCCGGACCGGCAGGTCGAGTTCGGTGACCCAGTCGTGTTCGAGGCGGCGGACACCCGAGCGGCCGGCCAGCATGGCCTGCCAGGTGCTGGCGACGTCCTCGCCCAGGGGCGTGACCGCCCCCATCCCGGTGATCACGACGGTGGTGCGATCCATGATCAGCACTGCCTTTCTTGTCAGCTGACTGGGGTGTGGGTGGCCCGGCCGGCGCAGCGGGGGTGGGGCTGCGCCGGGCCGGTGCCGCCGAGCGGCGGGTCAGGTCGGAGCAGGCTGCTGCTCAGGCCTGGGCGCGCTCGATGTAGGCGACGGCGTCGCCCACGGTGCGGAGGTTCTTGGCCTCCTCGTCGGGGATGGACACCGAGAACTTGTTCTCGGCGGCGTAGATGATCTCGACCATCGACAGCGAGTCGACGTCCAGGTCATCGGTGAACGACTTGTCGAGCTGGACGTCGTCGGCGGGGACCCCGGCGACCTCGTTCACGATCTCGGCCAGGTCGGCGCGAATCTCATCGGTGGTGGCCATGCGGGCCCTCCTTCTGACTGGGTTTCGGTGTTGTGGGTTGCCGTACGGCGACCGGGTGGGTCATCGTACGACGTCCGGACGCCGTGGCGTGCGGAGGAATGGGGTGGCGGCCGACGTGCTCACCGCGTCGTCGCCGCCTCGCCGTCGACCGCATGCCGACGAACGAAGTCGCGGGCCTCGGTCAGTTGGTCGGGGGTGTTCAGGTTGAACAGTTCGACGTCGCGCAGGTTGCGCTTGGCGATGCCGGTGAGGGTGCCGGCCGGTGGCAGCTCCAGCAGCCCGGTGACCCCCAGCTCGGCCAGCGAGGCCAGGCACAGGTCCCAGCGGACCGGGTTGGCGACCTGCCGCACGATCCGGGTGATCACCTCACGACCGTCGGTCACGGTGGCCCCGTCGGCGTTCGACAACAAGGTGGTGCCCGGATCGGTCACGGTGACGGCCGGGGCGAGCCGGGCCAGGTGGGACACGGCCGGCTCCATGTGCACGGTGTGAAAGGCGCCGGCGACGCTGAGCGGGATCAGCCGGGCCCGCTCCGGCGGGTTCTCGGCGAGCTCGGCCAGCTGGTCGACGGTGCCCGCGGCGACGACCTGTCCCTTGCCGTTGTTGTTGGCGGCGGTCAGCCCGGCGGCCTCGATCGCGGCCAGCACCTGGTCGGTCTGGCCACCGATGACGGCGGTCATCGAGGTCGGCCGGACCGCGGAGGCAGCAGCCATCGCCTGCCCCCGCTCGCGGACGAACACCATCGCCGCCTCGGGATTCAGCACGCCGACCGCCGCGGCGGCGGTGAGTTCACCGACGCTGTGACCGGCCGCCACCCCGGCCAGGGTGGCCATCGCGGTGGGGGACTCGCCGAACAGTTCCCGGTTGGCGAGCAGGCCGGCCGCCACCAGCAGCGGCTGGGCGACCGCGGTGTCGCGGATCGTCTCGTCGTCGGCCTCGGTGCCGTAGCGGACCAGATCGAGACTCGCGACCGCCGACAGCCACTCCAGGCCGCGGGCGAACGAGTCGACCTCGAGCCACGGCGACAGGAACCCCTGCTTCTGGGCGCCCTGACCGGGCGCAACGATGGCGAGCACGAAGACCACTCTGTCGGCTCCGGCCGCCCGATGTGGGACCGCCACCCACGAAACTGGTCGTGGATGCTTGTGGGATCCTACAAATCACCTCGTCGACCAACGATCAAGGAGGACCGGATGGCACGGGCGCACCGGGTGGCGATCATCGGGGCCGGGCCGGCGGGGCTGTTCGCGGCCCAGGCGCTCACGGCACGCGATGACACGGTCGAGGTCGACATCTACGACCGGCTGCCGACCCCGTACGGGCTGTTGCGGTACGGCGTCGCACCCGACCACACCGGCATCAAGCGGGTCGCCGAGACGCTGGCGGCGGTGTTCGAGTCGCGGCGGGTGCGGTTCATCGGCATGGTCGAGCTCGGCCGTGACGTCACCCGGGAGGAGTTGTGCGCCGGCTACGACGCCGTGGTGTACGCCCTCGGCGCGAGTGCCGACGCCCACCTGGACGTGGCGGGGGAGGAACTCGTCGGCAGCCTGTCGGCCCGCGAATTCGTGGCCTGGTACGACGGTCATCCCGATGCCGCCCCGGTCGAGCTGGCCGGGGTCCGGGAGGCGGTCGTGGTCGGCGTCGGCAACGTGGCGGTCGACGTGGCGCGGGTGCTGCTGAAGCCGGTCGCCGAGCTGGCCGACACCGACATGCCCGACCCGGTGCTCGGGGAGCTGGACGCCGACCGGGTCACCGACGTGTGGGTGGTCGGACGTCGCGGGCCGCGGCAGACGGCGTTCACCGCGGTCGAACTGCGCGAACTGGCCAACCTGGCCGAGGTCGAGGTGACCGTCGACGGGGCGACCGACGAGGAGCTGTCCGACGACGAGGGGCTCGACCGGCGGACCCGGACGGTGGTCACGATCCTGCGGGAGGCAGCGGCCCGCACGGTGACCGCACCCCGGGCGCGGCTGCACTTCCTGTTCTGGCACCGGGTGTGGCGCATCGACGGCGACACCGAGGTGGCGTCGGTCCGGCTGGAGCGGACCGAGCCGGGAACCGACCACCGCCTGCGGGGCACCGAGCACTACCGGGACCTGCCGGCGCAACTGGTGCTCCGGGCGATCGGCTACCGCGGCCGACGACTGCCGGGGCTGCCGTTCGACCCGGTCCGTGGCGTCATCCCCAATGTCGAGGGTCGGGTCACCGACGCCCACGGCACGGTGCAGCCGGGGGAGTACGTGGCCGGCTGGATCAAGCGGGGCGCGACCGGTGTGATCGGCACCAACAAGTCGGACGCCGTGCAGACCGTCACCCACCTGCTCACCGACCTGGCCGCCACCGAGCCACGGGACCTGACCGACGTCCCGGCGCAGCTGGCAGCGCGCGGCAAGCAGGTCGCCGACTTCGCCGCCTGGCTGCGGGTCGACGCGGCCGAACGTGACCGGGGCGAGGCGCAGGGCCGGATCCGGACCAAGGTCGCCACCTGGCGGGAACTGACCGAGGTGGTCACTGTGGCCGATCTGGACTGGGTGATCTGACCGGCCGACGTCCTCGCGTCAGGACAGCAGGCCGGCGCGCAGCAACCACTCGCCGTAGAACACCACCACACCGGCGGCGGAGCTGAGGGCGGCGATGATCCAGAACCGGGTGGTGATGGTCTCCTCGGCCCAGCCGAGCAGCTCGAAGTGGTGGTGCAGTGGCGCCATCTTGAACAGCCGCTTGCCCTTGGTGAGCTTGAACCAGTAGCGCTGCAGGAACGACGAGCCGGCGATGATCAGGTACAGGAATCCGATGATCCCGAACAGCATCTCGGTCCGCGTCAGCACCGCCAGCGCGACGAAGATGCCGCCCAGGCCGAGCGACCCGGTGTCGCCCATGAACAGCTTCGCCGGCCGGCAGGCCCACCACAGGTAGCCGGCCAGACTGCCCAACAGGGCGGTGCTGATCACCGCCAGGTCCTGCGGGTCGGCGGTGGTGTAGCAGGCGGGGCCGGGCGACACCGCGCACGACTGGCGCATCTGGAACAGGCAGATGAACACGTACGCCGCCATCGTGGTGATCGCGGCACCGACCAGCAGGCCGTCCAGGCCGTCGGTGAAGTTGACCGCGTTGGTGGTGCCGAGCGCCAGCACCGCGACCCAGATGCCGACCAGCAGCAGGCCGACGACAGGCCCCCACCGGGCGAGGTCGGCCCACGGCAGGTCGCGGGTGAACGAGATGGCGTACGTGGCGGCCGGCTGGCCCTGACCGTTGGTCCACAGCAGGGCGGCCGGTACGAAGGCGGCGACCACGATCAACTGGCCGATCAGCTTGCCGCCCTCGCTGAGGCCGGCCGTGTTCTGGCGATGCGTCTTGAGGTAGTCGTCGATGAACCCGACCAGCCCCATCCCGACCATCATGAACAGCACCAGCAGGCCGGACGGGGTGATCGGGGTGCCCGGGACGAGGTGTGCGGCGAAGTAGGCGATCATCGTCGCCAACCCGAACACCAGCCCACCCTTGGTCGGGGTGCCCTTCTTGACGTGGTGGGTCTGCGGCCCGTCGACCCGGATCTGCTGGGCCCAGCCCAACCGGACGAGCACCGTGGTCGCGTGCGGGGTGCCGAACAGGGTCAGTCCGAGGCCGACCGCGAAGGCGACGATGAGGGAGATCACGTGGTTCGGTCCGTGGTCGAGGAACGCCGTTGCAGGCGTCCCAGCGTGATCGCCATCCGCAGTGCGTACGCGTCACGCGAGTCGGTGGGGGAGTAGCCGGTGACCTCGTGCACCCGGCGGAGTCGATAGCGGACCGTGTTGGCGTGGACGAAGAGGGTGCGGGAGGCGGCCTCGACCGAGGCGTTCTCCTCGAAGAAGGTGATCACGGTCTCCAGCAGGCCGCTGCCGGCCGACTCCAGTGGGTCGTACACGTCGCTGACCAGAGCGTGCCGGGCATGGCCGTCACCGGCGAGGGCGCGCTCGGGCAACAGGTCGTGGGCCGCGACCGGACGCGGTACGGCCGGCCAGGCCGGTGCCGCACGGAACCCCGACAGGGCCGACCGGGTGCTGGCGGTGGCCTCGGCGAGATGGTCCACCACCGGCCCGGCCACCACCGGGCCAGGGCCGAACAGGTCGACCACCTGGTCGACCAGGGCGATCGGGTCGGGGCCGGACAGGTCGGGCCCACCGAGCAGGATGATGAGCCGGTCACCCTGGACCGCACCCAGGACGTCCACGTGGGAAGCAGACATCCGTCGCCGGACCTCGTCCACGACCGAGCCGGACTGTGCCTCGGGTGCGGGTCCGACCACCACCAGCGCTGCGGACGCGGAGTCCCAGCCCAGTGTCGAGGCCCGGGACAGCACCGTCTCGTCGGTCTCGCCCCGGATGATGGCGTCGACGACCAGCGCCTCCAGACGGGTGTCCCACGAGCCCCGCATCTCCGCGGCCCGGGCGTACACCTCGGCGGCGGCGAAGGCGACCTCCCGGCTGTAGTGCCACACTGCGACCTGCAGTACGGCCCGGTCGGCCCGCGGCATCAGCTGCGAGATCTGCGACTCGACGACGTCGATGGTGGTCCGCACCAGTTCGACGGTCTGCTGCAGGGTCACCCGGCGGGCCAGCTCACGTGGTGCGCGGCCGAACACCGCGGCCGAGGGGCCCACCGACTCGGGGTCGCGGAACCAGGTGACGAACCCGTCGATGCCACCCTGGGCGACCAGGCTGATCCACGACCGGTGCTCGGCGTCCAGCTCGGAGAACCACCGGTGGCGGCGCTCCATCTCGGCCACCGCGGCGGTGGTCATCGCCCCGGTCGTCGACGCCAGTCGCTTGGCGATCGCGGACCGGGTCCTGGGCGACGGCAACAGCGACCGTCCGAGGTCACGGTTACCGGCAGCCATGGAACCGAACCCTACGGTGACCGGCCCGGGTTGGGCCAACTACGGGGTGCAACGTGTGTCGCGGCGAGGAAGTGGTGTCGGTGGCCGGGAAGCAGCACGGGCTTGCACTCGCAACTTTGTGCCATGCCGAGGGCCGCGTGCCATGCCGAGGACCGCGTGCCATGCCCAGGGACGCGTGCCATGCCCAGGGACGCGTGCCATGCCCAGGAACGCGTGCCATGCCCAGGAACGCGTGGCATACCCAGTGTCATCGAGAGGGCAGTCGGAGAGGCGGAGAGCCGAAGTTTGCCTCTCCTGCTGACCTTTCGGTGAAGCCGGGCCTCGCCAACTGCCCTTTCGGTGAAGCCGGGCCTCGCCAACTGCCCAGTCGGTGAAGCCGGGCCTCGCCAACTGCCCAGTCGGTGAAGCCGGGCCTCGCCAACTGCCCAGTCGGTGAAGCCGGGCCTCGCCAACTGCCCAGTCGGTGAAGCCGGGCCTCGCCAACTGCCCAGTCGGTGAAGCCGGGCCTCGCCAACTGCCCACTCGGCGGCCCCGGACGTTCCCGCGGGAACGCCTTTGCCCGGCCCGGGGCTCAGGGTTTCGTACGAGTGGGTGCGCCAGGCCTGGAAACCTGTCACATGGCACGTAGCCGGGGCCGCAGATGATCACCGTTCCATCACGCGGAGGCGCCCCCGGCGATTCGGTTGTTGCGGCGACCTCAGTCGGCGAGTTGCTGCAGTGCGGCGGCGTGGCCGGAGAGGTAGTGGCCCGGGTCGCGCGGGTAGTCGGTGAGGGTGACCCGGTCCAGGCCGAGCAGGTTCGCGACGTGCTCGCGGCCGCGTCGTTCGGCGAGTGCGGTGAACAGCTTCACGTCGTCCATCGCCTCGCGGAACACCCGGAACCGGATCGACTCCCACGGGATGCCGCCCTCGCCGGGGTACACGATGAACGCGTCGCCGGCCTGGAAGCCGTGGCCCGAGGTGGTGTCGACGAACGGGTTCAGCGGCCGCCGGGACAGCTGGGTGTTCCAGAAGTTGAAGCCCCACTGCAGGAAGCCGCGGCTGTCGTACTTGAACAACTGGCTGCCGAGCACCCGGTTGCGGTACGACGGCAGCCCGATGAAGCGGTTGGCGACCCGCTGGGACTGGCTGGTGCAGTAGTACAGCCACGGCCGTTCGATCCCGGCGTCGAGGAACGGCTGGGCGTGGTCGGTCGCGATGATGGGCGGGTCGACCAGCCCGGACGTCCACAGCTCGACGTTCGACAGGGCGTCGGTGATCAGCTCATCGCGCAGCAGTGGTTCGACCGACCCCTTCAGGGCGCGGTACCGGTCGGCGTGCTCGGCATGCGGCTCGTCGGTCAGGTGCCAGAAGACCTGGCCGCCCCACGCCCGGTCCAGCACCCGGCGGACGGCCGGGACGTAGTCGGCCAGGAACCGCTGGTACTCCGGGTCGAGCGAGTCGGTGTGCCAACCGAACAGTTGCCGGCCGGTGACGTCGTCGATGTTCGGGGCGCACTCGCCACCCCACTGACTGAACAGGTGCGCCATCTCCAGCTCGCGGACGCCGGTGCGGCGGGCCATCGCCAGCCAGGTCTCGAACCGTCCCATGTCGAAGGTGTAGCCGTCCGGGCCGGAGTGCACCCCGACCAGACCGACGTCGAGCCGGCGGGTGCCGATGGCGGTGTCCAGGGGCGGGGTGTGGATGGGGGTCAGCAGTGAGGTCGAGCCCGAGTCGAGGGCGGACCGGGTGAACCGTTCGATGAGCTGCCAGCCGTACGGGGAGTACGGCTCGGTGCCGTAGTACTGCGCGAGCCCGTCGACGTGGAACCACTGGGTGACCGAGATCGGCGACTGGGGCAAGTCGGCGTCGACCACCACGATGGGCACGGTGACAGTGCCGATGGGCTCGCCGGTGTGTTCACTGTGCAACGAGATCGTGACGGACTGCTGGCCGACAGCGTCGGCGGCGTGGACGGTGAACCACAGGGCCCGCCACTGTCCCTGCACCAGCGGCAACCCCTCGCCGGGGGCGAGTGGTCGCAGCACGTCGGGCAGCAGCGCCGGACCGGTGTGGTCGTAGAACTCGTCGGCCCGCACCGAAGCGGTCAACGGCGCCGGCACGAAGTCGACGGCGTGGCTGTTGATCATGATCCCGTCCGGTTGCGACACCTCCGGTACCGCGCCACCCACGTGGCCCGGGCTCCAGCCCGGCCGCGGTCGTACCGCGATCTGGAACGAACCAACACCACCGCGTGGCAGCACCACGGCGCCCAACGCGTGCGGGCGCGGTTCAGCCGGGCCGTACACCTTCTCGAGTGAGTCACACCAGACGAGTTGGAACTCTCCGGCGGGGGCGATCGTGGCGGGCTGGCTGAGATCGGCGGCTGCGCTCATGGGTGCGATGTCTACCAGACGCCCAGGCCCGTCGAGCCACCGCTCACGCCCGTCGAGCCACCCCGCACGCCCGTCGAGCTCGTCGAGACGTCCCCTGCCCGATGTTCGAGACGGATCAACGCCACGCGTCGGCGAGGCTCATCAGGTGTTCCCGCTGCGCCGGGTCGTGGGTGAGTTCCACCGCCGCGTCGAGGGCGGCGATCGCCTCATCGGTCCGGCCGAGTCGCTGCAACAGGTGGGCGCGGGTGACACGGGCCGGCTGGAACCGTCGTCCGGCTTCCGTCGCAGGCGGCTCGTCCAGCACCGCCAGGCCGGCCGCCGGGCCGTCGACGTCGGCGACCACGGCGGCCAGTGCGGTGTGGCTCCCGAGACCCGGCGCGAGGTCGTACAGGGCACGGTGCAACGGCAGCAGGACGGCGGCGTCCGCGGGGCGACCGGGGTCGTCGAGTCGGGCGCAGTGGACGGCCTGGATCGCAGCCTCCAGTTGGAACCGGCCGAGTTCACGATGCCGTTGGGCGCGATGGAGCTGCTCTCGCCCGAGCATGATCAACTCGACGTCCCAGCGTGTCGGATCCTGGTCGGGCAGCGGGACGAAGCGGCCGTCGGCGTCTCGGCCGGCACCCAGCCGCGCGCTGGAGAAGTTGATCAGTGCCGCGAGCCCGAGGGCTTCGGCGTCACCGGTGAGTTCGGCGACGGTGTCGCCCAGATGGCGCGCCTCGCCGGCCAGCTCGGGCCGCTCCTCGGTGCCGGTCGACCATTCGATCGCGTACGCCCCGTAGACGGCCTGGAGCACCGCGTCGAGTCGGGGACGAAGCGCCGTGGCATCGGGGATGCGGAACGGGATGCCGGCGTGCTTGATGCGGCGCTTGGCCCGGACCAGCCGACCGGCCACGGTGGCCGTGGGGAGGGCGTACGCGCCGGCGATCTCGGCCGCCGTCCGGCCGAGCACCGTGTTCAACATCAACGCGGTGTGGCTGCTGCGGTCGATGGCGGGGTGGGCACACACCAACATCAACTCCAGCCGCCGGTCCTCGATCACGTCCAGCTCGAACGGGTCCGGCCCGTCATCGGGCAGGTGCTCGGCGTGGTCGTCCCACGCGGTCGTGCGACGCCGACCGGCCGACTTCCACAGGTCCTTCAGCCGGTTGCGGGCCACGGTGAGCAGCCAACCGTCCGGGTTGTCGGGCACCCCGTCGTCGGGCCACCGTCGCAGGGCACGTTCGAACGCGTCCCCCAACGCGTCCTCGGCATCGGCGACGTCGCCGGTGCGTGCCGCGAGCAGGGCCAGCAGCCGACCGTACGAGCTCCTGGCCGCCAGCTCCGCCCGCGACATCGCTTCCATGTCAGGGTTTCCCGGGCGCTCGAGTCACCGCTGGGGGCAGTCCGGCCTGGACCAGGTGCCCGAGCTGCCGGTGATCGCGACCGGTCGCACCTCGATGGAGCCGTACGTGGCGGCCGGGCACTTCTCGGCCCAGCCGATCGCGGCGTCGAGGTCGGGGACCTCGAGCACGAACACCCCGGCCAGCGCCTCCTTGGTCTCGGCGAACGGTCCGTCCTGGATCTCGAGGCTGCCGGATCGGCGGGTGACGGTGGTGCTGGCGGTCGACCCCTCCAAGATCTCGGCGGCCTGCAACACCCCGGCGGACTTCAGCGCCGACAGGTAGGCGCCGAACGCCTCCTGCATCTCGGCCATGCCCTCGTCGGGGATCTCGCCCGGCTCGGGCTCGCGGTTGTGCAGCAGCATGGCGTACAGCATGGTCGGATCCTTTCATGTCGACCCCGCAGGTTCGGGGTGCTGGTACTTCGATGACGAGGTACCCCCACCCCCGATCGACAGGTACGGTGAGATCGTGAGTCCGGATCCGGTGGCAGCCCTGCGCGAGGTCGGTTTCTGGTTGGAGCGGAGCCGTGCCGACACCCATCGGGTGAAGGCGTACCGGCGGGCCGCCGACCTGGTCGAGGAGATGTCGCCGGCGGAGCGTGATCGGCATGCGGCGAAGAATTCCTGGTCGACCGTTCGCGGGCTCGGTCCCAAGACGGTCGCGATCATCAGCCAGGCCGTCGCCGGGGACGTACCGACCTACCTGGCCGAGCAGCGGGCTGCCGGGGCGGCACCGCTGGCCGCCGGGGGTGCGGAGCTGCGGGCGGCGCTGCGCGGGGACCTGCACGTCCACTCCACCTGGTCCGACGGCGGATCGCCCCTGGCGGAGATGATGGCGACGGCGCGGGCGTTGGGCCACGAGTACTGCGCGATCACCGATCACTCGCCGCGGTTGCGGGTGGCGAACGGGTTGAGCGCGGAGCGGCTGCAGGAGCAGTGGGCGGCGATCGAGGACCTGCAACCGGAGTTGGACGGGTTCCGCGTGCTGCGGGGCATCGAGGTCGACATCCTCGACGACGGCGGACTGGACCAGGAACGGGCGTTGCTCGACCAGCTCGACATCGTGGTCGCCAGCGTGCACTCCAACCTGCGTGCGGACTCGGAGACGATGACGGTACGGATGGTGACCGCGATCGCGAATCCTCGGACCAACGTGTTGGGGCACTGCACCGGCAGGCTGGTGACCGGTGAGCGGGGGGTGCGGCCCGAGTCGGTGTTCGACGCCGAGGTGGTGTTCGAGGCGTGCCGCCAGTTCGACGTGGCGGTCGAGATCAACTCCCGGCCGGAGCGGCGCGACCCGCCGAGCCGGCTGATCGAACTCGCCCGCGACACCGGCTGTCTGTTCTCGATCGACACCGACGCGCACGCCCCCGGGCAGCTCGACTTCCAGACCTACGGGTGTGAGCGGGCCGAGGCGGCCGGGATCAAACCCGAGCGGATCATCAACACCTGGCCGGTCGACCGGTTGCTCGGCTGGGCCGGGGCGAAGAAGACGGCGGCGGCCAAGCAGGCCGCCCAGAAACAGGCCGCCAGGTTGCGGGCCGGACGGAGGTCGTGATGTCAGCTGACTGGTGGCGTCAGGCGGTGGTGTACCAGGTGTATCCGCGGAGCTTCGCCGACGGGAACGCCGACGGGATCGGTGACCTGGCGGGACTGCTGGACCGGATCGACCACCTGGTCGGGCTCGGGGTGGACGCGGTCTGGCTGAGCCCGTTCTACCCGTCCGCACTGGCCGACGGCGGGTACGACGTCGACGACTACTGCGACGTCGACCCGCGGATCGGGACCCTTGAGGAGTTCGACGAGCTGGTGGCACGACTGCACCGGGCGGGGCTGCGGCTGATCGTCGACATCGTGCCCAACCACAGCTCGGACCGGCACGCCTGGTTCGTCGAGGCGCTCGCCTCGCCGCCCGGCTCGCCGGCCCGGGACCGTTACGTGTTCCGGGACGGGGTGGGACCCGACGGCGACCAGCCGCCCAGTGACTGGGAGGCGATGTTCGGTGGGTCGGCATGGCAACCCGTCGGCGACGGCCAGTTCTACCTGCACCTGTTCGCCCCGGAACAGCCCGACTTCAACTGGGACAACCCTCAGGTGCGGCAGGAGTTCCTGCGGGTGTTGACGTTCTGGGCCGATCGTGGGGTGGACGGCTTCCGGATCGACGTCGCGCACGCGCTGGCCAAGGACCTGTCCGAACCGCTGCCGTCGCACGCCGAGGTCGAGCGGTTGCTCGACGGCCACAGCCCGCTGTGGGACCGCGACGAGGTGCACGACATCTACGCCGAGTGGCGGGAGCTGTTCGACCGCTACGACCCGCCCCGGATCGCCATCGCCGAGGCGTGGGTGCCGGCACACCGGCGGCCGCGGTACGCCAGCGCGGACGGACTCGGCCAGGCCTTCAACTTCGACCTGCTGGAGACCGACTTCGAGGCGGGCCGGTTCCGCGAGATCGTGACCACCAACCTGGCGTTGGCCGCCGAGTCGGGATCCTCGTCCACCTGGGTGCTGTCCAACCACGACGTGGTCCGGCACCCGACGCGGTACGGCCTGCCGGCCCTGGCCACCGACGAGCCGACCCCGCCGAGCGCCGGCGTCCGGCACCAGAACGGTCGCAACTGGTTGAACTCCGGCGCACCGGCCGACCAGCTGGACCTCACCCGCGGCCTGCGTCGGGCCCGGGCGGCGACCCTGTTCATGTTGGCGCTGCCGGGATCGGCCTATCTCTACCAGGGTGAGGAACTCGGCCTGTTCGAGGTCGCGGACATCCCTGATGAGGCCCGCCAGGACCCCACCTTCTTCCGCAACGCCGGCGTCGACGTCGGGCGGGACGGCTGCCGGGTGCCGTTGCCGTGGACACCGGACGGTTCCTCGTACGGCTTCGGCGACGACGGCGCGCACCTGCCGCAGCCCGACTGGTTCGGGAGGTTGAGCGTCGCCGGTCAGATCGGCGACGCCGACAGCACCCTGGAGCTGTACCGCGCCGCACTGACCCTGCGTCGGGAGTGGCAGACCGCCGAGTCGTTGGACTGGCTCACGCCCCCCGAGCCTGTCGAGGGGTCTGATACGCCCTCCGAGCTTGTCGAGGGGACCCTCGCCTTCCGCCGGCCCAACGGCTGGACCTGCCTCACCAACTTCGGCCCCGACCCGGTGGCCCTGCCGGCGGGCACGGTCATGATCAGCTCGCAACCGATCAGTGGCGACGTGGTGCCGGGCGAGACCACGGTCTGGTTGCGGGCCTGAGATGAACCCTGCTGGCCGAACTGCGCACCGGGCGCTTCACCGGGACGCCGTGGGAGGTCGTCACGGTGGCCAGCACCCTCGAGCCGGTCACCACGGCCGGCGGGCTCCGGATCCTGCCCGATCTGGAGCTCGCCGACCTCGACCCGACAACCAGCGGTTTGCTGGTGCTGGTGGGCGGCGACCACTGGGACCACGGTGAGGGGAGCGAACTCGCGGCCCTGGCGGGGGAGTTCCTCGCTGCCGGTGTCCCTGTCGCGGCCATCTGTGGTGCGACCCTCGGCCTGGCACGCGCCGGCCTGCTCGACGAGCGTCGCCACACGAGCGCGGCCGCGGAGTACCTGCTGGCCAGTGGCTACGCCGGCGCCGACCACTACGTCGACGAACGGGCGGTGGCGGATGCGAACGTGATCACCGCCGGACCCCAGTCGCCGATCCACTTCGCCATGGCGACCCTGGGTCACCTCGGGCTGGCGTCGGAGCGCACGCTCCGGGCGTACGAGGGTGTCTTCCACCATGGCGACGCCTCGGCGTACGGCGACCTGATGGCGGCCACGGCATGAGTGGGTTCGACGCCGTCCCGCCGCGGTCGGAGTGGCCCGAGCCGTCCGCCGAGACGCCCGCCGGAGCGGCACTGACCGAGGTCGTGCTGACCACCTTCCAGCTCAACGCTCGGCTGATGGAGGCGGCACAGCACCTCGCCGCCGAGGCCGAGATCACCGCCAGTTGGTGGCAGGTCCTCGGAGGAGTCCTCGACGAACCACGGACGCTGGCCGAGATCGGACGCCGGATGGGGATGAGCCGCCAGGGGGTCCGACGCGTGGCCGACGTGCTGGTGGAGCGAGGGCTGGCCGAGTACCGCGCCAACCCCGCCCACCGGCGGGCCCAACTGCTTGCCTGCACCGAGTCCGGCTACTGGGCGATCCGTCGCATCTCGGTCGCCCAGCACCCGTGGGCCGAACGCCTCGGCTCACAGGTCGGCACCACCGAACTGCACGAGGCCGTACGGACCATGCGCCACCTGATCGACGTGCTGGAGGCCGACGCCTGAGGTGCGCTCAGGCGTCGCCACCCTCCTGCGGACGATCGGCCACGGCGGTCGGGTCGGCGAGCTGGTAGGCGTCGTACGCCTTCCGGGCCTGCTCCGCGTCGTACTTGCCGTCGGCCGCCAACGCCTGCAGGGTGGCCACCACGACCGACTCGGCATCGATCTGGAAGAACCGGCGAGCAGCCGGGCGGGTGTCGGCGAAGCCGAAGCCGTCGGCACCGAGCGAGGTCCAGCGGTTGGGGACCCACTGCGCGATCTGGTCCTGCACGGCACGCATGTAGTCGCTGACCGCCACCACCGGGCCGTCGTGATCGGCCAGGGACTGCTGTACGAACGGGACCTGCGGCTCCTCGGTCTCGCCGGCGAAGTTGGCCTGGTCGCACTCGAGTGCCTCGCGTCGCAGCTCGTTCCACGAGGTGACCGACCACACCGACGCCGCCACACCATGATCATCGGCGAGGATCTGCTGGGCCTTCACCGCCGCCGGCATGGCGACACCCGAAGCCAGGATCTGCGCCGACGGTCCGTCGACACCCTCTCGTGGCCCGGCGAACCGGTACATGCCCTTGGTGATCAACTCCGGGGTGAGCCACTCCGGCTGGGCGGGCTGGTCGACCGGCTCGTTGTACACGGTCAGGTAGTAGATGACGTTCTCGCCCTGCCCGTTGTCGGACTGCTCGTAGCCGTACATCCGGCGCAGGCCGTCGGAGACGATGTGGGCGACCTCGTAGGCGAACGCCGGGTCGTAGTGCACCACGGCCGGGTTGGTGCTGGCCAGCAGCGGGGAGTGCCCGTCGGCGTGCTGGAGTCCTTCGCCGGTCAGCGTGGTGCGGCCGGCCGTGGCACCGATCAGGAAGCCGCGGGCCAGTTGGTCGGCCATCGCCCAGATGAAGTCACCGGTCCGCTGGAACCCGAACATCGAGTAGAAGATGTAGACCGGGATCATCGGCTCGCCGTGCATCGCGTATGAGGCTCCCGCGGCGATCGTCGACCCCATGGCGCCGATCTCGGAGATGCCCTCGTGCAGCAGCTGGCCGTCCTTGGCTTCCTTGTAGGACAGCAACAACCGCCGGTCGACGCTCTCGTACAACTGCCCGACCGACGAGTAGATCTTGTTGGTCGGGAACATCGAGTCCATGCCGAAGGTGCGGAACTCGTCCGGAGCGATCGGCACGATCCGTCGACCCAGCTCCGGCACCTTCATCAGGTCACGCAGCAGTCGGACGAAGGCCTGGGTGGTGGCGACCTTGTTGTCCCCGGCGCCCTTGGTCATCGGCTCGTACAGCTTGGCGTCCGGCAACTCGAGCTGGCGCGGCTTGACCCGACGCTCCGGCAGGTAGCCGCCCAGCGCGCGACGGCGTTCCTGGAGGTACTGCAGTTCCTCGGAATCCTTGCCCGGGTGGAAGTACGGCGGATCGTACGGGTCCTGCAGGGCGTCGTCGCTGATCGGGAGGTAGAGCCGGTCGCGGAAGGCGAGCAGGTCCTTGGTGGTGAGCTTCTTCATCTGGTGGGTCGCGTTGCGGCCCTCCAGTGCCTCGATCGTCCAACCCTTGACCGTCTGCGCGAGGATCACGGTCGGCTGGCCGACGTGCTCGGTCGCCGAACGGTACGCCGCGTACACCTTGCGGTAGTCGTGGCCACCGCGCGGCAACCGGCGCAGGTCTTCGTCGCTCAGGTCGGCGACCATCTTGGCCAACCGCGGGTCGTCGAAGAAGTTCTTCCGGATGTAGTCGCCGGTCTCGACCGAGTAGGTCTGGAACTGGCCGTCCGGCGTGGTGTTCATCTTGTGCACCAGCGCACCGTCGCGATCCTTGGCCAGCAACGGATCCCAGCCGCGACCCCACAGCACCTTGATCACGTTCCAACCGGCGCCGAGGAAGATCGACTCCAACTCCTGGACGATCTTGCCGTTGCCGCGGACCGGGCCGTCCAGCTGCTGCAGGTTGCAGTTGATCACGAAGGTGAGGTTGTCCAGGCCCTCGCGGGCAGCGACGTTGATCGCGCCCAACGACTCCGGCTCGCCCATCTCGCCGTCACCCAGGAACGCCCACACGTGCTGGTCGGAGGTGTCGCGGATGCCACGGTTGGCCATGTACTTGTTGAACCTGGCCTGGTAGATCGACGAGATCGCCGTGATCCCCATCGACACCGTCGGGAACTCCCAGAAGTCCGGCATCAACCGTGGGTGCGGGTACGACGACAGCCCCTGGTGCGGGCCCTGCGACACCTCCTGGCGGAAGCCGTCGAGTTGCTGCTTGGTCAGCCGCCCCTCGAGGAAGGCGCGGGCGTAGATGCCGGGGGAGGCATGGCCCTGGAAGTAGACGTGGTCACCGCCGCCGGGATGGTCCTTGCCGCGGAAGAAGTGGTTGAAGCCCACCTCGTACAGGCTCGCGGCGCTCTGGTACGTCGCGATGTGACCACCGACCTCGAGGCCCTTGCGGTTGGCCTTGGAGACCATCACCGCCGCGTTCCACCGGACGAAGGCGCGGATCCGCCGTTCGATGTGCTCGTCACCGGGGAAGTACGGCTCGGCCTCCGGTGCGATCGTGTTGATGTAGTCGCTGCTGCGCAGCGCCGGCAGGCCGATGGCCCGCTCCCGGGCGCGGTCGAGCAGTCGCAACATGATGTAACGGGCTCGGTGCTTGCCCTGTGCGTCGAGCAGGCCGTCCAGCGATGCCAGCCATTCAGCCGTTTCCTCGGTGTCGATGTCGGGGATCTGACTGGGGATGCCCTCCGCCGTGATGGCAGGGCGATCACCTGGGCGGTTGGCCATGAGCGCTCCTTGTTTGGGTCTCGATCGATGCGACCGGGTGTGGGGCCGCAACGCTCCCAGTCTCCCACAGTGATCTGGGCGGCTTGTTCGGGCCGGGGTTCACAGTCCAACACCCGGTCTGGCAGGCTGGGGGATGATCTGGCGTGCCTCCCGGTGCGCGAACGACACCGTCGCGGAGTCGCGCGGCAGACAAGGAAGGACGTGAGGTGAGCGGGACCGCGAGCGAGTCCTCGGTGGCCGACATGCTGGGCGTGAAGCCGGGCATGGTGGTTCAGGAGCTGGGTTGGGACGAGGACGTTGACGACGACGTCCGGGTGGCTGTCGAGGACGCCATCGACGGCGAGATGGTCGAAGACGCCGTCGAACCCGTGGACGTGGTGCTGATGTGGTGGCGCGACGACGACGGCGACCTGGTCGACGGTCTGGTCGACGCGCTGACCGACCTCACCGCGAGCGGTGTCGTGTGGCTCCTCACCCCCAAGGTCGGCCGTGACGGCTTCGTGGACCCCGGCCTGGTGGCCGAGGCGTCCGCCACCGCGGGCATGTCACTGACCACCTCACAACAGGTCTCCGAGGACTGGACCGCGAAGAAGTTGGTCCGGCCCAAGAATGGCCCCCGGTGACGGGTCGCCCCTCCCCACCCGCCGTCGGGGACCCGGCGCCCGGTTGGGCCTCGAAGAATCAGTACGGTGCCCCGGTCGAGACGGCCGAACTGACCGGTGCCCCGGCGCTGCTGATGTTCTATCCGTACGCGTTCACCGGCATCTGTTCCGGGGAACTTCGCGCCGTCCAGGACCTGATGTCGGAGTTCACCGCGCACGATGCGCGGGTGCTGGCGATCTCGTGTGACTCGATGTTCAGCCTGCGGGTCTTCGCCGAGCAGGAGGACTTCACCTTCGACCTGGTCTCCGATCACTGGCCCCATGGCGGTATCGCTTCGTCCCACGGCGTGTTCGATGAGGCCGCGGGGTGCGCTCTGCGGGCGTCATTCCTGCTCGATGCCGACGGTCTGGTCGCCTGGTCGGTGGTCAACGGGATCGGCGATGCCCGCAACATCGCCGACCACGTCACGGCGCTGGCACAGCTCTGACCCCTCGACAAGCTCGGGGGGTGGAGTGAGGAGCTCGGGGCCCCTCGACAAGCTCGGGGGGCGGAGCGGCGAGCTCGGGACCCCTCGACAAGCTCGGGGGACGGAGTGACGAGCTCGGGGGGCGTTACACGTTCAGGATCGCCAGGGCGGCGGGAGCCGGGGTGGGGATGCTGGCCGTCTGCTGCAGGGTGGTGACGTCCACGCAGACCAGGGCATCGGCGTTGCGGCAGGCGATCACCAGCTGGCCGTCCAGCTCGACCAGGTCCATGGGCCAGTCGCCGATCGGCAGTTCGCCGTCGAGGGTGAGTTCGTCGCCGGTCACGCTGAGCGTGCACAGCGTCTGGGGTCCGCGGTTCAGCACGTGCACCCGACCGTCGGAGGACCGCAGGATCTGGCTTGGGTGGCTGTCGGCGGGATCACCGGTGAAGTCGACGCGCGCGGTCACCGTACCGCCGGTGATCCGCTCGCCGTCACGCTCCAGTCGCACCAGGACGGCAGCGTTCGCGACCTCCAGCGCGACGACCAGGGTTGACTCGTCGATCGCCACCGCATCGCGGGGGCCGCTGCCCTCCCCGAGGTCGATCCTGACCGCTTCACCGTGCAGGTCGGTCGGATCCAGCACGTGAAGGCAGTCCAGGCCGAGGTCGCTGACGACCCACTGGGCACCGTGGCGCAAGACCTGGTGCGGATGGGACCCCTCGCCGAAGTTGACGACGTCGACCAACTCGGCCCGACCGTCGGGATCGGTGGGATCGGAGACCCGGACCACGCCGACGGAGTTGCCGGTGTAGTTGGCGACCGCCACGGTCTCGGCGGCCCCGCTCGCACCGTCGTCGGTCACCACGGCGATGTGGCACGGTACGGCGCCACCACTGCTGCTGCGCGGTCCCGGACGCAGGCCACCCGGCCCGGCCAGGATCGGCAGGATGATGCCGTCGTCGTCGAATCCGGTCACCCAGCCACCGTGCCGGGACGCGACCAGGCCCAACGGCGTGGTGAGCGTCATCGGGTCGCCGACCTGCTGGCAGGTGCCGGCGGCGAGATCGAGCTGATGGAGGCCGACGCGGTCGGCGGAGGCGATCAGGAGGTGGGTGGTCCGGGGCTGCTGCGCTGCGGTCATGCCGACATCCTGCCGGACTGGAACCGCCGTCTCACTCCTGCCGGGACCAGTCGGCCCGGATCACTGCCACAGGGTGGCGACCAGCACGTTGATCACCGCGGTGCCACCGACCGCGTGGGCCAGCCCGGTGGACACCTCCTCGCCCTTGCGGGCCTTCCGGTAGCCGATGATCGCCGGCACCAGGACCACGAGCGCGATCACCAGCTTCGTGCCGATCTTGGCGTGGTTGACCGGATCGTCCGCCGTTGCGGCCATCTCGGCGAGCCCGGTCAGCAGCAGCCCGGTCAACAGGCTGCCGCAGGCGCCGATCAACTGGGCGATGTGCACGGTGGGCGTCTTGAAGGTGGCAACCCAGGTCCCCACGATTGCTGCCATGCAGAGCAGGTGAATTGCCACGAGTACGTTTCCCACGATGTCCATGGCCGAACCCTACCCGGGGCCATCTGGGACGTGGACGCCACTTCCTCCCAGATAACGGCCAAAGCATTGACACGTTCTGGGTCGATCAGTAGACAGGTGGGGGAGTGCCGGGCCAACGTCGGTCCGACACCGGTCAGGACGGAGCCCCCCATGCCTGTTGATCCCGTGACGCCCATTCATCCCGTGACGTCAGCTGAACCTACCGAACTGAGCAGCACGACCGTGGCGCGCCGCACTGTGCTGCTCGGCGGAGCTGCACTGGGTGTCGGTGCCGCCATTGCGACCAGTGGCACGGACGCTCGCGCCGCCGGAGCACGCTTCCGGATCGCCGCCGAAGGGGTGGCCACGGTGCAGGTCCTGGTCGGTGCCGATGAGGGACCGACCGTCACTCACGCGGCAGCCGAGCTGGCCGACCACCTCAGCCAGGTCACTGGGGGCACCTACGACGTCGCCGAGGCCCCTGCCGCATACGATCCGGCCGCCGCCGTCATCGTGGTCGGTCGACAGAACGCCTGGGCCACCGGGCCACTGACCACCGCCGACCCGTTGCCCGAGGTCGACACGACGCGGGACGGCTTCGGGTACCGCTGCGACGGAACGGCGTTGCTGATCGGCGGCGTCTCCGACCGCGGCACGCTGTACGGGGTCAACTTCCTGCTGGACCGCCTGGTGGGGGTGCGGTGGTTCGCCCCCGACACCACCCATGTCCCGTCGAAGCCGAGCCTGTCGCTGCTGGCCGCCGACCTGCAGGCCGACCACCATCCGAGGTTCGACTACCGCGAGACCATCGTCGGGGACGGCGTCGGCGAGTACGCGTGGCGTCACCGCAACCTGCTCAACGGCCAGCGCGGCAACATGGGGTACGAACGGGAGCTCCCGGCGCCGGTCCCCGCCCTGGACACCTGGTCGCTGATCTGGCCGGGCATCCACCCCGGGCAGTTCCGCGAGATCATCACCGACCAGTCGCTCTGGTACGACACCCAGGTGCTGTTCATGGACGATCGAACGCGCGAGGCGGGCGCGACGAACCTGGCCGAACGCATCCGCGTCCGGATGGACGAGGACGGCGACACGGGACACCCCTTCCACGTCAACGACCAGGGCTACCCCAATCCGCATCCCGACGACGTGGCGTTCGCTGCACAGCACGGCGACTCGCTGGCGGCTCCGGTGATGGACATGGTGAACGACGTCGCGCGCCGGCTGGGTGCCGAGATCCTCGAGGCCCGGGTCGAGACGCAGGCGTACAGCTTCGCCTGGCAACCGCCGACCGGGATCACGATGGAGGACAACGTCATCGTGACCACAGCGCCGATCCACTACGACATGGGCTCGACGCTGCTCACCGGCAACAACGAGCAGATCGGCCGGGAGTTCGCCGAGTGGTGCACGAAGTCGTCGGCGGTGTCGATGTGGGACTACCAGTACCTGTTCTCCGACTTCATCGCCCCACTGGCCGACTGGTGGTCCCGGACGGAGTCGATCAAGGAGCTGGCGCAGTTCCCCGAGGTCGTGTCGTACATGGCAGAGGCCGGGTCGGAAGGCCGGGGGGTCCAGCTGCGGGTGATGAAGACCTGGGCGATCTCGCGGCTGCTGTGGGATCCCGAGGCCGATGTCGACGACCTGTTCGCCGAGTTCTGCGACGGCTACTTCGGCCGGGCCGGTGCGCTGGTGCTGAAGGTGCTGCGGCTGCTGGACGCCGCCCGCGCCCGGGACGAGCCCTACCTGATGATCATGTCGGGCAGCGTCGGTGCTCGCTACCTCGACTGGCACACCATGTGGCGGTGCGACGGGCTGCTCACCCGGGCAGCTCACGTGGTCGCCGCCGACCAGCGCTCCGCGGAACACCTGGCCGTGATCCGGATGATGATCGACTACGCGGTCCTGATCCGTCGGGGTGAGTACCAGGCCCAGGCCCGGGCGAACGGGATCCGCTGGGACATTGAGGCTGAGGTCAATGAGCGGATCGCGCGGATCCGCGAGGCCGTTTCGTTGGCCGAGGTGGACCGGTGGGGTGCCCGGACTCCGATCAGCCAGATGTTCGACGCGCTGGCGATTCCGCGCACCGCGGGTGAGTTGCCACCGGCCTGCGTCGGGCTGCCGGAGTCGGACTACGTGATCCTGGAGGACTATGCGCTCAGCCGTCCGGGCAGTACGGCCAGCCTGGTGGCCGATCCGCTCGCCAACGACGGTGTCACGGTCCGGATGATTGCCTCGCGCGAGTCGTGGAGCATCCAGCTGCCGCTCAGCCAGTTGCCACCGGAGGGCACGTGGCGTGTGCATGTCACCGTGCGGACCGATGTTGTCGCCGATGTCCCGCCGGAGCCGGCCGCGGTGATCCTCGGCATCTACCCCAAGATCGACGACGGCACCGGTCTGGGCACCGAGTGGTCCTGGCCGTACGAGACGTTCGCCGACGGGCAGTACCACGAATTCGAGATCCCGGCCGACCTCACGTACCAGACCACCGGCCGCTATGTTTACGTGGACGGCCGGAATCCCGAGGTGCCGTGGCTGTACGTCGACCGGATGTACCTGGTCAGGGTCGCCTGACGATCCGAGACCCGCTGTCTGACGCCTTGACCAGTTCGACCGCGGTCACCCGATCAGGCCGAGTCGTTTGAGGTCCCTGATCAGGGTTGCGAGGGTGTCGCTGATCTCTCGCGCGCCAGCAGTGCTGGGATCGAAGTCGATGCCGTCGCCGACGGGTTCGATCTCGGCGTAGCCAGTCGGCTGTTCGGTGGGCTCCATGCCGTAGAAGCCCACCTTGTTTGCGAGGATCTGCATGATGTCCAGTGGTTCGGCGAGGGCGATGTTGCCGGACCAGGGGTACTGGGGGATGTGGTAGTCGGTTTCGTTGTCGTAGATCATGTTGTTGCCGACGACAACATTGCCGTACGACATCCCGTGGTCGGTGGAGTCGATTGCCAATCCCTTCTTGTTCTCGAAGCTGACGTTGCCGGTGACCACCGCCCGGTCTGGGTAGGAGATGTTGATGCCGTGGTAGGGCATCCCTTGGCACACATTCCCGGTGACCGTGACGTCCTTCGCATAGTTGAGGCTGATGCCATTGATCCCGATGACACCGTCGCTGGTGCACACGTTCCCAGTGACTGCCGCACGTTGCGAGTGGGTCTGGGGAGAGCCCGGCCACTTGGGGCCATGGTGATGCCGCCGGATCCGTTCAGGTCGCAGCGGTTTCCGGTGATGGTGTACGACTGGTTCGGCTGGATCTTCGGCGAGGATCCGCCGAGACAGATTCCCCAGCCGAACTTGTTCGCGCCACGTCCGTTGCCGTGGCACTGGTTTCCGATGATCTCGAGGTCGGCAGAATAGGTGAACACGATGCCGTGCACCTCGTGGCCGTTGGAGGTGCAGCGGGCCACGATGACGTCAGTGCATTCCTGGCCCCAGATGCCTTGCTGGCCGTTGTCCTCCACAATGCAGTCGAGCACTCGTAGCCGACTGGTGCGCAATGCGACCAGTCCGCCGCCACAGCCGGTGATACGAGTGGCCTCGATGGCCAGTTCCATGGTTGCGGCGTCCTTGTCGTACTGGCACCCGGCGATGCCGTAGTTCCAGGTGTTGCGGACATGGCAGCGCACGGCCATGTTCTGCACGCTGTTCTTGGTGGCGGCGATGAAGAAGATGCCGACGCCCTGCGCGCCGCCGGTCGAAACCGGGTACTGCCAGCCGGGGTCGGTGGTGTTGTCCCGGTTGCCGTCGAAGACCAGACCGTCGAACACGATCTTGGAGTGTGCGTTCCGGGTGTCCACGAGGGTGAATCCCTCCACCTCGCCGATGCTGGTGAGCAGGGAATGCCCTTCAACGCCCACCCAACGTTGGCCGTAGCGGGGGAACAAGGTTCGGTGGATCCGGTAATTGCCAGGAGGAAAGTAGATGACACCGCCGTCGCCTGCAGCAGTGATGGTGGCCTCGATGGCATCGGTGTCGACGGTGGTGCCATCCCCGACAGCCCCATGGTCCTTGACGTTCGTGCCGCCGAGCGCCGCAGCTGCCGTGGGCGCCGCCGCGGCTCTGGTGGTTGGCAACGTTGACAGGCCGGCAACGGCAGCAGCGCCTGCCATCCCCGCCAACCACCCTCGCCGCCCTGGACGGGGGGACTGCTCGGACTCGACCTCTTGATCTTGGGACATGGTGGCTCCTCCTGAATGATGATGGTGATTCGATGATTCGATGGCTCCCTCAGCCCGGGCTGCGACGGCCGGGTCGGTCACAAGTACTTCACCAAGTAGAACCCTTCGACATGCTGCTGCGCCGTCGACGTGACGATGATGGATCGTCACTGAAGATCGTCACTCACCTAATGCAGAATGGTGGGCTCCTCAGTAGGCCGTCAAGGATTCGGCGGGGCTCGTGCGACATGTGAGATCGCCCGCGACGGTATCGCCAGACTGTGTCGCGACAGGTGGACCAGCCCGAGTAGCGCGACCATGAGGCGGCGTCGGGTCGGCTTCCGCGGGGTCAGCCCAGTTCGATGAGCAACCAGCCGAACGAGCCCGCTGAGTTCGCGCCATCCTTGGCCCACAGTTCGATGTGGTGCACCACCACCCGCCCCGCTGAGTGCGGGCGTGTGCGTGGCAGGCTGGCCGGATGACCCGTGCCAGCGCCGGAGTCCTGCTCCACCGGCCCGCTCCCGACGACCCCGACACCATCGAGGTGCTGCTGGGCCACATGGGCGGACCGCTGTGGGCGAAGAAGGACGCCGGAGCCTGGACCATCCCCAAGGGTGAGCTCGACGATGGTGAGGAGCCCCGCGTGGCCGCGGCCCGGGAGTTCACCGAGGAGCTCGGGCTGCCGGTCCCGCCGGGGGAGTGGTACGACCTCGGTGTGGTCCGGCAGTCGAGCAAGCAGGTGCGGGCGTGGGCCGTCGCCGGTGACCTCGACCCCGCCGCGGTCGTGCCCGGCACCTTCGAGATGGAGTGGCCACCCCGGTCGGGTCGGCGGGCCACGTTCCCCGAGGTCGACCGGGTCGCCTGGTTCGAACTGTCGGCGGCCGCCGAGGTGATCGTCAAGGGACAACGTGACCTGCTCCGGCGGTTGGCGTCGAGGCTGGCCGACCCGGACGGTTCCGGGAGCTGACGCGGGGCGGCCCGAGCTTGCCGGACGTGGCAGGCTGGGACCGTGCCCAGATTGTCCGAAGTCGCCGTCCTTCCCACCCCGGACGACAACGCCGCGGTGGTGTTCGTCGAGCTCGAACCGGGCACCGAGGTCACCCTGCCCGACGGATCGGGGATCACCACCTCGCACCGAGTCCTGGTCGGCCACCGGTTCCTGGTGAGCGCGGTCGGGGCGGACGAGCCGGTGCTGTCGTGGGGCGTGCCGTTCGGGCGTGCCGAGTATGACCTGCCGGCCGGGTCGTACGTCTGCACCGCCAAGAGCCTGGCCGCCCTGCAGGAGCGTGGCATCGCCGACCTTCCCGAGGCGGCCACGGTGCGCAACGAACCGTGGCGGCGCTACCGCGAGGCCGACGGCTACACCGTCGGTGACCCGGTCCGGCTGGTCGAGCAGCCCCGGACGTTCGCCGGTTTCGCCCGGGCCGACGGTCGCTACGGCACGCGCAACCACGTCGCGGTGATCGGCCTGACCGCCACCGAGGGCGCCTTCGCCGAGGAGGTGGCCCGCCGCTGTCGCGACCTCGGCACCGGACCCGGGGCCGAGGAGTTCGACGGGGTCGTGCCCGTCGCCCACACCGAGGCCGGCCCCGGCGCCCACCCCAACAACCTGGACCTCGTGCTCCGAACTCTCGCCGGGATGATCGTCCACCCCAACCTGGGGGCCGTCGTGCTGGTCGAGCACCCGGGTGCCCTGATCACCGCGGAGTCGCTGCTCACGTACGCCGCTGATCATGGCCTGGCCGCCCCGCACGTCCCGGTCGAGGTGATCACCCGGCGGCGCTCGTTCGACGCGGACGCCACCACGGCGGTCGAGTTGATCACCGGACTCGTCGATCAGGTGGCCGGCCAGACACGTGTCCCCGCTCCGCTGTCGGAGCTCTCGATCGGCCTGCAGTGTGGCGGTTCCGACGCCTTCTCCGGAGTCAGCGCCAATCCGCTGTCGGGAGCGGTCGGGCGTGAGGTGATCAGACACGGCGGGACGGCGGTGCTCGCCGAGACCGATGAACTGATCGGCGCCGAGGGCTACATCCTGTCGAACGTGGCCGACGACCAGGTGGCCCGCGACTTCCTGTCCGCGTTGACCGTGTTCGCCGACCGGGTCGGCTGGCACGGACACTCCGCGGAGGGCAACCCGTCCGGCGGCAACATCCTGCGCGGTCTGCACAACATCGTGCTGAAGTCCCTCGGTGCGGCGCGGAAGAAGGATCCGGCGCTGCGGCTGGAGCAGGTGATCAACTATGCACAACCCCTTGACCGCAAGGGATTCGTGTTCATGGACAGCCCCGGCAACGACCTCGAATCGGTGGCCGGCCAGGTCGGCAGCGGCTGCAACATGATCTTCTTCACCACCGGCAACGGGTCGATCACCAACTTTCCGTTCGTCCCGACGATCAAGTTCGTCACCACCACCCAACGCTACGAGTTGCTGGCCCAGGACATGGACGTCGACGCCGGTCGCCACCTGAACGGGGAGGACTTCGACGCCCTCACCGACGAGGTGTTCGACTTCACCGTCGAGGTGGCCGCCGGTCGCTCGACCGCTGGTGAGCGGGCCGGGCACAACCAGGTGCAGATCTGGCGTGACTGGGCACAGGCCACGCCCGTCGAGCCGGTCGCCCCGTCGGGTCACAGCGCACTGCTCGAGCTGGGGCGCCGCCCGGTCGACGGTCCCGCCTCAGGGCCGGAGATCGACGCACTGACCGACCGAGTGCTGGCGGGGGCGCCGCTGCCGGTGCCCGACCGCGTGGCGACCGCCGCCGCGTTGCCGCCGATCAGCCGGGTCCGTCACGACGACGGCCGGACGGCGTCGGAGACCGTCGCGCTGGTGCTCCCCACCAGCCTGTGCGCCGGGCAGATCGCCACCCGGATCGCCGACCGGGCCACCCGCGAGAACTGGCACGGGGGCCGGGCCGACCGGGTGGTCGCACTGCCGCACACCGAGGGGTGTGGCTCCTCCAGCGGGGACTCCGAGGAGATCTACACCCGGACCATGATCAACCACCTGCGGCACAACAACACCGGGTGGACCCTGCTGCTGGAGCACGGCTGCGAGAAGACGCACAACGCCCACTTCAAGCACCTGCTCGCTGAGTCCGGGGTCGACACCGCCGGTCTGGGATTCGCCTCCATCCAGACCGACGGCGGGATCGCCGCGGTGACCGAGAAGGTGCACGGCTGGTTCGACGAGGTGGTGGTTGACGCGGCCGCACCCCGGCGCACCGCCGGCAGCTGGGACGGCGTGGTGATCGGGTTGTGCGGGGTCGGCAGTGATCAGCAGCCGGAGCCGGCCCTGGTCGCGGCGACGGCCGATCTGACCGTACGGGTGCTGGCCGCCGGCGGTTCGGTGGTGCTGTCCACCGATGATCCGCTGCGCCACACGGCCGCCTTCGACGACCTGGTCGCCGACGCCGAGGCGACGCTGGGGCACGGGCAGCGGATCGAGCAGCCGGGGTTGCACCTGATGAACGCGGCGGGCGCGGATCGGCTGGAGACCCTGACCGGGTTGGGTGCCTGCGGTGCCGAGGTGATCGTCGCGATCACCCCGGGGCCCGGGCAGCGCTACGTCCCGGTGTTGCGTCTCGCGGTCCCGGACGGGCCGGGGGCACCCGATGCCGACCTCCTGCTCGACCCCAACCTCCTGCTCGACCCCAACCCCCTGCAGGACCCCAACCCCCTGCAGGACCCCAACCCCCTGCAGGACACCGCGGGCAGTCCCGGGAGCCCGTCCGACCCCGTGGTCGACCAACTGGTTGCTGTCCTGGAGGGCCGGAACGAGGTGCTCGCCCACCGCACCGGCGATGAAGGGTTCCAGCTCACCCGCGGCCTGTTGGGCGTCTCGCTCTGACTCCCGGCCGGCAGGGCCGGCGCCAGCCTTCCGACATTGTCGCAAGGCCTCTTGCATCGCCGCGCGCGCACTCCTAACGTCACGAGCGTGGCCGACAGCAGGAGCGAGCCCCGAGGCCCTCGCGAGCAGCCCGAGCGACGCGGCGACGTGCAGTCGGTCGTCCGGGCCCTCGACCTGCTCGAGCTGGTCGGCCGTGCCGAGGAGGTCGGGGTGTCCGAGCTCGCCCGGGAGGCCGGGCTCGCGGTGTCCACGACCCACAGCCTGGTCCGGACGCTGGCTCGTCGGCACTACCTGGTCGGTGTCCAGGGCCGCTACCGGCTCGGCCCGGCCGTCGCCGGGCTCAGCGCGGGATGGGATCCGGTCGCCGGATTGCGCGGGCTGCTCGGCCCGGTGCTCGATCGGCTCGCCGAACGGGCCGAGCTCGCCGCCACCGCCACCGTGCTCATCGGGCGGGAGGCGCGGATCATCCACTACAGCGCCGCCACCGGCCCGATCACCGTGACCGCGGAGCGTTCTGCCTGGTCGCACCCACTCCGGCTCGCGACCGGTCGGGTCATGGTCGCCCTGGGCGACGAATCAGCCTGGCCGGAGTTCATCGCCAACGACGAGGGGGCCGAACCGGGCTGGTCGCAGCGCCGCTGGCTCAACGAGTTCCGGGCGATCAGTCGATCGGGAGTCGCCCTGAAGCGGATCGGCAACCCGCGTGGTACGTCGGCGCTCGCGGTGCCGGTCTGGACGCGGGGTGGCTCCGTGGCTGCCGCGATCGGTTGCTCCGCCCCGACCTTCCTCATCGAGGACCTGACCCGTCGGCGGACCCTCGCCGCGCTGTGGGACGCCAGCGGTGAGCTGTCGGCCCATCTGGGGTGTGACGATCCACCGCTGACCCCGGCACTTGACCTGTTCGACCGTCCACCAGCCAACCAGGAGTGAGAACCACGCCATGACCGCCACCGCCGACCGGACCCACACCGGCAACGAGCTGATGACCCCCGAGCACGTCCGGCAGTACTGGGAGGACGGCTACACCGTCGTCCCCAACGTGTTCACCGAGGCCGAGATCGAGCAGGTACGTACGGCCTGCGACCGCTGGAAGTTCACCGGCCAACTCCTCGGCCGGACCTGGCGCAAGCAGAACACGGTGATCTGGGTCGACGAGGACCGGGAGACGGGCACCACCGTCCGTGGGATGCAGTGGCCGTCGTACCACGACGCCGTGATGGACAAGTTCCGGACCGACCCGCGCCTGCTTCAGATCATCGAGCCGTTGATCGGTGACTCGGTGAAGCAGATCATCAACCAGGTGCACTGGAAGCGTCCGGGATCACGGACGACCTGGCCGCTGCACCGTGACGTGCGCAGCCGGCAACCGAGCAGTGCGTTCACCGACCTGTTCCAGTCGTGGGTGCAGACCGGCATCGCGATCGATCCGCACACCGCCGAGAACGGAGCGATGTCGATCGTGCCCGGGAGTCATCGCGACGTCGACCACGACCCGGAGGACACCAGCGTCTGGAACACCCCGCAGTACGCCAAGGACGACCGGATCCACGTGATGGACCTGGAGCCCGGCGACGTCGGACTGTGGAGTGCGTACACCGTTCACGGCGGCGGCTTCAACACCACCCGACACCAGGATCGACGGCTCTACATCAACGGGTTCGTGAAGGCGGAGAACTGCAGCCGCGGCGAGTGGGTCTGGGAGAACGGCCGTACCCGCGCGTTGTACGGCGAGCCGGCGCTGATCCAGTTCGACGAGGTCGACGAGATCAGGCACGCCTTCTACGCCGCGGAGCTGGGACGCAAGGAAGTCGTCCGGGACTGATCGGCCCCGGCCCCGAGGACCGCCCCGGCAAGGAGGTCGCCTAGGCTGCAGCGACCAGTCGAGCACGTGGCCCGGTCGGGGGCGCGCCCCGGGGAGACAGGAGGCGACGATGGCGAAGCAGGCACCGCGGAGTGCGGGCACGCTGTCGGGCGGTCGGGTCGTCTCGTACGCGCTCGGTGACGTCGCCAACAACCTGACGTTCATGATGACGTCGATGTTCCTGTTGGTGTACATGACCGACATCGCAGGGATCCCGGCCGCCATCGCCGGCACCATCTACGGTGTCACCAAGATCTGGGCCGGCGTCGCCGACCTGATCGCGGGCCAGACCGTCGATCGCACCACGAGCCGATGGGGTCGGCTGCGGCCGTGGCTGCTGTTCGGCAGCACCCCGTTGGCGATCGTGTTCGTGCTGTTGTTCAGCGTGCCGGCCGGACTGAGCCTGTCGCTGACCATCGCGTGGATCTTCCTGTTCGACGCCCTCTTCCAGTTGGCGTACTCGTTCGTCAACATCCCGTACGGCTCGCTGGCGGCGGCGATGACCGAGGACTCGGTCGACCGTTCCAAGCTCTCCGGTGCCCGCTCGGTGGCCAGTGCATTGACCTCGGTCGCCCTGTCGGCGGTGGTGGCGCCACAGTTCCAGGACACCTCCGGCGACGACGTCCGGTTCCAGTTCACCGTCACCACCGTCGTGCTCGGCGTCGTCGCCGTGGTGCTGTACCAGCTCTGCTTCCGCAACACCCGGGAGGTCGTGCCCCCGGGCAGGACCAAGATCTCGTTGCGGCGCACGCTGACGATGGTGCGCCAGAACCGGCCACTGATCATCCTGTGCGTGGCGGCCTTCTTCCTGCTGGCCGCGATGTTCACCATGAACGCGGTGGGGCTCTACTACGCCCGATACATCCTCGGCAACGCGGGCTGGTACACCCTGCTCGCCCTCGCCCAGACCGTCGGCACGGTGGTGGTCGCCTCGATGGTGCCCGGCATCACCTCCCGGTTCGGCAAGCGCAACGGCTACATCGGCGCTGCCGTGCTGGCGATCCTGTCGTTCGTGTTGATCTTCTTCGTCCCGAACGGAAGCCTGCCGATCGGGATCGTGGCCTGGTTGCTGTTCGGGTTGGGGACCGGCGGCACCAATGCCCTGATGTTCTCGATGCAGGCCGACACCGTCGACTTCGGGGAGTGGAAGACCGGTCCGGGCCGAGGGCGGCTCGTACTCGGTGCTGTCGTTCATCCGCAAGACCGGCCAGGGTGTCGGCGGCTGGCTCGGTGCCGGCGTGATCGGCGCGTTCGGCTACGTGGCCCAGGCCGACGTCCAGGATCCGACGGCCCAGCAGGGCATCCGGCTGGCCGCAGGACTGATCCCGGCGGGGCTGGCGGTGGCCGCGACCCTCGTGATGTTCTGGTACGACCTCGACTCCGGCACCCACCGACGCGTCATCCGCGAGCTGAACGCCCGACGCTCCGAGGGCGCGGTGAGCAGCACGTACGGCGTGGCCGCCGGCCGGGTCCGGGTGGCGGAGGTGGGCGACGCCCGCGACCTGCTGTTGCGGCCACCCGACAAGGGGGTGCTGCCGGTGGTGACGATCTTCGAACGCGAGGGGGCAGGCGCCTCCACGATCGGGCCGGCCGTGGCCCGGACCCTGGGCGTGACGTACGTACCGCAGCGGTTCTCCTCCGACGAGGTCGCCGCCGAGGCGCCGCGCGACGAGGCCGAACGGCCCTACGGCCCGGAACGGCTGGGCAGCGACTCCGCCTTCGACCGATGGCTCGGCAAGGTCTCGTGGACCGGCACCCAGGACTCCGACATGGCGCAGGCCATGGCGATCTCGGAGGACCATTCACTGGCGCAGAAGAACCGTCTCGAGGTGTTGAGGTTTGCCGAGGACGGCGCGGTGATCGCCGGCCGCAACGGAGCTGTCGTGCTCGGCCGTGCGGTGGGCGCCCTGCACGTCCGGTTGACCGCCCCGCTCAGCATGCGGGTGCAGCGGGTGATGGCCAAGACCGGACTCGACGAGCGCCAGGCCGAGGCGCGGATCGCCTTCGAGGACAGGGTTCGGGCCGAGATGTCCCTCCATCTCTACCAGTGGGACCCGCACACCGACGAGTACTACGACCTGGTGATCAACACCGGCACGGTGACCTACGACCAGGTCGTCGACATGATCGTCCGGTTCTACCGCAGCAAGTACCCCGAGGCCGTGGTGCCCGAGGAGTAGGCCCGGTCAGTCGTCGTCGGGTCGGAACACGTCTTCGATGGTTCGCTCGAACAGCTTGGCGACCTTGAAGGCGAGCGGCAGGCTGGGGTCGTACCGGCCGGTCTCCAGCGCGTTCACGGTCTGCCGGGAGACGTCCAGCCGCTCGGCCAGGTCGCGTTGGGTCCAACCGCGGGCGGTCCGCAGGCTGCGGATGTCGTTGTCCACCGCAGGCCTCACCGGTTGCGGAGCCGGATGACGAGGGAGGCGACCAGCCAGCACACCGCGTACACCGGCCACACCCACAGCCAGCTGATCACCGGAGCCCCGGCCACCTGCATCAGGCCGTAGCTGAAGGTGAGCACCGACCCGACGCCGAAGGCCAGCGCCAGGCTGCGGGTGACGTCACGGCGGACCAGCTCGTCGACGGCCTCCCAGTAGCGGAACACCGCCCACACGACGGCGAACAGTGCGGGCACCGGCAACGCCATCACCAGGTAGCGGCCCGGGCCGTCGAACAGGCCCGCGAGCAGGAAGGCCGCGCCCAGCAGGACGCCATAGGCGACCATCGCGACGGTGAACCGTACGGCGTAGCGCCGGCCGTGCCGGCGTGGATCGGGCATCAGGCCGACCCCACCGCGGCCATCATCAGCGGCAGCCCGAGGAAGAGCACGTCCAGCAGCCAGTGGGCGACGATCAGCGGCCACAGTCGCTTCATCCACCACGCCAACAGCCCGAACACCAGGCCGGCGAAGAAGGTCGTCAGGAAGCGCGCGAGCCACGCCTGCGGGTCCGGGGCGGTGAGTGCCAGGTGCTGGATGCCGAAGGCGACCGACATGATCAACAACCCGACCAGCCGGCCGAGCCGCTCCGACAGCACGTGCTGCAGGTAGCCGCGGTACAGCACCTCCTCGGCCACCGCGATCGTCACCGGCATCACGATCAGGCACCAGAGCCCGAACCACATCGGGACGGCGATCGAGCCGCCCTCGGGGATCGGCGGGACGCCCTGGTAGGTGATCAGGTTGGCGACGAAGTTGCCGGCGAAGAAGGCGACGATGACGATCAGCCCGAGCAACAGGCCCCAGGCGATGTCCTTGCCGACCGACCGGGTCCGCAGCAGGGTCCGTAGTGAGCTGCCGACCCGGCGCAAGGAGTACGCGACGACCACGATCGTCAGCACGTCGACCACCACGATGCTGACGTTGGCCCACAGCAGGGCACTGCCCCAGGTCGTGGCCGGGTCGACCAGCCGCATCACCCCGAACACCACGGCGTCGGCGGCGAACAGCCAGGCCGTCCGCCACAGCAGCAGGGCGAACAACCAGGCCCAGCCGGGGGAGGAGGTGAACGCCGTGACGTCGGCCAGGTTCGCCATCACGGGGCGGCGGCCGCCCGGTGACGCGCCGGTGGTGGCGGTGGTGGTCGTGGTGTCGGTGCTCATGTCGTCGAGTAAAGCACCCTTGACACCACATGGCAAGTGTCCTTGACATCGCAAGACCGGCGGTCCAGATGGTGGACGCGGGAATAGGCTCTTGGAGGACACTGTTGCTCTGGTCGTGCGCAACAGCGCGCCCCTCGCATACCGGCAAACTCAACGAAGGTGGACCCGTGCCCATTCATTCCGATGTGACCGCCCTTATCGGCAACACGCCCTTGGTCAAGATCAACCGGATCATCGAATCCGAGGCGACCGTGGCGGCCAAGCTCGAGTACTACAACCCCGCCAAGTCGGTCAAGGATCGCATCGGCGCCGCGATCATCGACGCGGCCGCCGCGTCGGGTGAGCTGAAGCCCGGTGGCACGATCGTCGAGGCCACCAGTGGCAACACCGGAATCGCGTTGGCCATGGTCGGTGCGGCTCGCGGCTACAAGGTCGTGCTGACGATGCCGGACACGATGTCCAAGGAGCGGCGGGCACTGCTGCGGGGGTACGGCGCCGAGCTCATCCTCACCCCGGGGGCCGAAGGCATGAAGGGTGCGGTCACCAAGGCCGAGGCGGTCGCCGCCGAGCGGGGCGCGGTGCTGGCCCGACAGTTCGCCAACCCGGCCAACCCGAAGATCCACCACGACACCACCGGGCCGGAGATCTGGAACGACACCGACGGCAAGGTCGACATCCTGATCAGCGGCATCGGCACCGGTGGCACGGCCAACGGCGCCGGCCACTACCTCAAGGAGCAGAACCCCGAGGTCAAGGTGATCGCGGTGGAGCCCGAGGAGTCGGCCATCCTCAACGGCGGCAAGCCGGGCCCGCACAAGATCCAGGGCCTGGGTGCGAACTTCGTGCCGGAGAACTACGACGCCTCGGTCGTCGACGAGGTGATCGACATCAACGCCGCCACCTCGGTCGAGTGGGCCCGCAAGGCCGCCACCGACGAGGGCCTGCTGGTCGGCATCTCGTCCGGTGCCGCGCTGGCCGCCGCCGACCAGGTCGCCCGTCGCCCCGAGAACGCCGGCAAGACGATCGTCGTGATCATCCCGTCGTTCGGTGAGCGCTACCTGTCGACCATCCTGTTCGAGGGTCTGGTCGACTGACTCGGTCACCGGCCGACGAGCCGACCGTGCACCGGTCCGCGGCCCGCAGCTCGAGGGGTACCACCCCCGGGCTGCTGGCCCGTGCCTGGGCAGGGATTCGTGAGGACGTGGCGGCCGCCGTCGAGCGTGACCCTGCGGCCACCTCGCAGGTGCAGATGGCTCTGGTGTCGCCGGGCTTGCACGCCATCTGGGTCCACCGGATCAGCCACGCCGCCTGGCAGGTGCCACTCCTGCGGTTGCCCGCGCGGTTGCTGTCGAACGTGGCGCGGACGCTCACCGGGGTGGAGATCCACCCCGGTGCGACATTGGGGCGGCGGGTCTTCATCGACCACGGCATGGGTGTCGTGATCGGCGAGACCGCCGAGGTCGGCGACGACGTGATGATGTACCACGGAGTCACCCTCGGGGGTCGGTCGATGAGCCACGGGAAACGACACCCCACCATCGAGGCCGGCGTCACCCTGGGGACCGGCGCGCGGGTGATCGGTCCCGTACGGATCGGTGCCGGCTCCCAGGTCGGCGCCAACGCCGTGGTGGTGAAGGACGTTCCGCCGGGGCACGTCGCGGTGGGCGTCCCCGCTCGTTACCGGACCCTCACCCCGGCCGACGAGAACGCTGCCGGGGCCCTCGAGGACCTGGACCCCGCCATCTACATCTGACCCGGACACGGCGCCCACCCGCACCGTGTCCGACATGGGCGTCACAGGTTGGCCGAACCGGCCGTGGCGGCCTATCGTTGTCCGGCCGGGCGCATAGCTCAGTTGGTTAGAGCACCTGCCTTACAAGCAGGGAGTCCCCAGTTCGAGTCTGGGTGTGCCCACCCCGTCCTGCCGACGCCCTGTGCTGGACGTCGGTCACACCGTACCGACGAATGGAACCCCTGACAGGCCCGGGGTTGCGCTGCTACGGTGCGTGCAAACGATTGCCCTCGCAGAGGAGAAGTCTGGTGTCACAGGTCCTGGAGTCCACGAACGTCGATCGACTGCGCGTCCGCGTGTTCGACGACCGGCAGCAACTCGGGGCGGCGGCCGCCGAGGCGGTGATCGCCGAGTTGCGATCCACCCTGGCCGGGCAGGACCGGGTCCGGATGGTGTTCGCGGCCGCACCGAGCCAGTCGGAGTTCCTGGACGCCCTGGTGGCGGCCGAGGGGATCGACTGGTCGCGGGTGACGGCGTTCCACATGGACGAGTACATCGGCCTGCCGCTCGATGCGCCGCAGCGTTTCGGTCGCTGGCTCGCCGAGCACATCTTCGACCGGCTGCCGTTCGGCGAGGTCCACGTCCTCGCCGCCGACACCGAGGCCACCGAGGGGGCCGAAGCCATCGCCGACGCGTACGCCGCTGCGCTGGCCGAAGCGCCGATCGACCTGGTCTGCATGGGGATCGGCGTGAACGGCCACATCGCCTTCAACGATCCGCCGGTCGCCGACTTCGACGATCCGCGCGCGGTCAAGGTCGCCGAGCTGGACGACGTGTGCCGCCAGCAGCAGGTCGACGACGGCCTGTTCGCCAGCTTCGACGACGTCCCGGAGCGGGCCTTGACGCTGACGGTGCCGCGACTGCTCGACGCGAAGTCACTGCACTGCATGGTGCCCGGAGCTGCGAAGGCGCCGGCGGTGGCCGACACCTTGGCCGGGGCCATCGACGAGTCCTGCCCGGCGACCGCACTGCGTACCCACGACAACTGCACCGTCTACCTGGACAGCGCCTCGGCCGCCGACGCGATCGCGGCCGGCACCCTGCCTGCCTGAGCCAACCCGGCTCGCGCCGGTTGAGCCTCGACCCGTCCCGGGTCGGGGCTCAACTGTGTTCGGGCTGAACTGTTTCGGGGCTCAACTGCGTTCGGGGGTCCCGGGTCCGGCGGCCACCTCGGCCCGGCGGGCCACCAGGACGTCGACCAGGAACGCGGCCACGAGGTCCTGTGTGGCATCCCGAACCGCGTCGACGTCCACCGCCCGGTGTCGATCGGTGACCGGCTCGCCGCCGATGGCTCCCTCCTGGTGCTCGCTGAGGTGCATCGCCTCGGCCGAGACGGCCTGCCGCAGCTCCGCACCGAGCACCCCACCGGGTCGCTTGGCTCGCTCGCCCAGCTCGGCGGCGTACGGCTCGGTGTCGGCGACCCGCTCGGCATCCTCACTGAGCAGGGTGGTCATGCTGTTGCGCAGCAGCTCCCGACCGCGCTCGAGGTCACCGTTGCCGAGCTCGACCAGCGCCTGGCGCAGCAGCGGCCGGTCGTCCCGGTCGGCCTCCCGGGCCAGCAGCCCCAGCTCCAGGCCCAGCAGGCGTTCCGACGTCCGGACCCTGCCGGTGTCGCGGCCCAGCGGCACCCGTTCGGGATCGGCGGCGTTCTGTGCCAGTCCGTCCAGCACCTCCTGGCCGGCCTCCTCCGCGGTGTGCACGGTGTCGCGCAGTGGGATCGGCTTGATGAACAGCACCGCGATGAAGGCGCAGGCGATCACCGGGAGGGCGGTCCAGAAGACCGCGTGCAGGGCATCGTCCAGGCCCATCCGGATGGCCTCCGCGATCGGCGGCGGCAGCTTGGCGAGCTGGCTCGGGTCGAGCACCGCGCCCACGCCGCCACTGATCGCGCCGGGGTTGCCGGCGGCCTCGGGGGGCAGGTGACGGGCGATCGCGCCGGGAAGCTGGGAGGTCATGATCGTGCCGAAGACCGCCACCCCGACGGTGGAGCCCACGTTGCGGAAGAACTGGCTGGAGGCGGTGGCCACGCCCAGGTCCCTGCGGGAGCTGGTGTTCTGGACGATCAGGGTGAAGTTCTGCATGCAGGAACCGAGGCCGATGCCGATCACCATCATCGCGAAGGTGAGCTCGAGCTGGGTGTCGCCGTGGTGCACCCGGGTGAGCAGCCAGTAGCCGACGCCCATGATCACCACACCGCCCAGCACGATCTCCTTGTAGCGCCCGGTCTTGGTGACCAACAGGCCGGCCACGATGCCCATCACGACCAGGCCCAACATCAGCGGCATCGTGATCAGCCCGGAGTTCGTGGCGCTCACCGCCAGCACGCCCTGCGCGTACACCGGGATGTAGAAGATGGCGCCGAACATCGCGATCGCGACCGCGAAGGAGGCGACGTTGGCCAAGGTGAAGATCGGGTTCGCGAAGAGTCGCAGCGGGATCACCGGCTCCTCGGCGCGCAGCTCGATCCAGATGAACAGTCCGATCAGCGCAACGCCGCCGACGTACATCGAGATGATCAGCGGCGATCCCCACGGGTAGGTGGTGCCACCCCACGAGGTCGCGAGCAGCAGCAGCACCAGGGCCACGGTCAGCGTGACGATGCCGGGGACGTCGACCTTGGCGTCGCGACGCTCGTGCGACAGGTGCAGGAAGCGGGCGATGGCGAAGAAGGCGACGACACCCAGCGGGAGGGTGACGAAGAACAGGAAGCGCCAGCCGAGGTTGTCGGTGATGAAGCCGCCGATCAGCGGCCCGGCGACCGAGTTCACGCCGAACACCGCACCCATCAGGCCCTGGTACTTGCCGCGCTGTCGCGGCGGGATGATGTCGCCGATGATCGTCTGTGACAGTGGCATCAGCGTGCCCATGCCCAGGCCCTGCACGGCGCGACCGGCGATCAGCACCCAGAACGACGGAGCCAGCCCGCAGATGACCGAGCCGAGCATGAACACGAGCAGTCCGGCCAGGTAGAAGCTGCGCCGTCCGTACAGGTCGGATAGCTTGCCGACGATCGGGACCGTGACCGCCGAGACCAGCATCGCCGCCGTGGCCAGCCACGAGTAGTGCTCCATCCCACCCAGCTCCGCCACGATCCGCGGCAGCGCCGGCGAGACGATGGTCTGACTGATGGAGGCGACCAACATCCCCAACATCAGGCCCACGAAGACGCGGCGGCCCTCCGGGCCGAGACCGGTGAAGGCCTCCGGGGTGGCGGCTGCCGCGGGTGGTGGGGAGGTCGGGGTGGCGTACTTGACGTTGCTCGTCACAGAAGTCCTCAAGAGCTCGAACGAAGACGCGGGTGGTGGATGCACACACGGGCGCCGCCGATCAGCATACGCCGCTCTTGCAGTCACTGCAAAAACGCAGTGACTGCAATTTCTGCGTGTCCCGCGTTACCATTGCCTGCATGTCCAGCCCCACGGCCCCGGCGTCGGCCCCTGACCCGGCGACACCGAAGCCCTCTCGAGCGCCCGTGTCGCCCGTGTCTCCCGTGTCGTCCGAAAGGCCCGAGGACGCCGACCAAGGCTGGCGCGAGCGCAAGAAGCTGCAGACCAGGACGGCCCTGCACCGGGCCGCCGTCGAACTCGTCGCCGAGCGCGGCATGGGGCGGGTGACCACCGAGCAGATCGCCGAACAGGCCGGGGTGTCGGCCCGTACGTTCTTCAACTACTTCCCGACCAAGGAGTCGGCCGTGCTCGGCGTGTCGCCGGAGCAGGCGCAGGCCGTGGCGGGCTGGCTGCGGGATCGCCCGGCCGAGGACTCCCCGGTCACCGCCGTCCGGGCCTGCCTGACCTCGTACGGGATGCAGTTCAGCCAGGATCACGAACTGTGGGAACGGCGGCGTACCCTGATCCGCTCCGACCCGACCCTGCTGCACGCGATGGCGGCGATCTCCAGCTCGATGGAGGCCTCGGTCACGATTGCGCTGGGGGAGCGGCTCGGCATCGACACCACCACCGACATCCGGCCGGCCCTGCTGGTGTCGGTCACCTGGGCGGCGGTCCGGGTGGGACTCGGCAAGGCACGTGACCACCACGTCCCACCGGCCGAGGCGATCGCCGAGGCCATGGCACTGTTGGACGACACCGACCTCTGGAGCCCCTGATGACCTACCGCACGCACCTCGAACGCGACATCCTGCCCTGGTGGCTGGAGCGCGGCCCCGATGCCGAACGCGGCGGTGTCCTCACCTGCTGGGACAACCTGGGGAACGAGCTGATCAGTCGTGACAAGTACACCTGGTCCCAGGGCCGTTGGGTGTGGTTGGCCGCGACGATGGCCGACGCCGCGCGCGCCGGGCACGTCACCACCGACGCCGATGCCTGGGCCGAGACCGCCGCCCGCACCACGGACTTCCTGCTGACCAATGCCTTTCTGCCCGACGGCACCACCGCGTACCTGCTCGACGAGACCGGTACGGCCCGCGAACCCGTCCCCGGCGGCGGCCTGCACATCTCGATCTTCACCGACTGCTTCGTCGCCCTGGGGCTGGCCCGGTGGGCCCGGAGCGCCGGATCGACCGAGCTGGCCGACCGCAGCGAGACGCTGTTGGCCTCGATCGTCGCGCGGATCGACGCCGGCGCCGTCGTCACCAGCCCCCACGTCACCCCGGCCGGCCACGGCTCGTTCGCGTTGCCGATGATCACGATCGGGGTCGCCGGGGAGGTCCACCGGACCACCGGGAGCGCCGCCAGCGCCGCTGCCCTGAAGGGTGCCTGTGACGCCCTGCTGCGGGACTTCATCGACGGCGACGACGCGGCCGAGATGCCGGTCATCGACGAGCGTGGGCGACCGGACTCGCTGACCGCCCGGCACCGTACCCCGGGTCACACCCTGGAGTGCCTGTGGTTCCTGGTCGACGACGCCGCACCGGTCGTCCCCGGACACGAACTGACCGACCCGCACCGGTTGGCCGGGATCGCCAAGCACTCGTTGGCGTTGGGCTGGGACCCCGAACACGGCGGCCTGCTGCACCACGTCGACGTGGCCGGCGGCCCGCCGGTGGGACACGTCGGCGACCCCGGTGCGGAGCACCTGGCCCGGACCTGGGACACCAAGCTGTGGTGGCCACACGCCGAGGCGGTCTACACCACCGAACTGTTGTTGGGCCGTACGGCCACCGCCGCCGGCCCCGACCCGGAGCTCGCCGACTGGCGTGACCGGGTCCGGGACTGGACGACGGCCACCTTCCCGGTCGGCCCGGGACAGGAGTGGGTGCAGATCCGGGACCGTGACGGCTCCCCGCGGGACGAGGTGGTCGCCCTGCCGGTCAAGGATCCGTTCCACATCGCCCGGGCCTGGTGGAAGCTGGCAGAACTGGAGCGGACCGACGCGATCGTCGGTTGACCCGGTCGACCTCACTCACCCCGTAGGCCGCCCCGGCCGGTGATCGCGAGCGCCAGCGAGGCCGCCCCGAGCAGGCCCGCATTCGGCAGTTCGGCGGCGCGCAGCTCGAGGCCACGGGTGAAGTCGAGGGTCGCGAAGTCGTGCAGGTGGCGGCGCAGCGGCCCGAGGACGACCTCGCCCGCCTTCGCGAGTCCGCCCCCGACCACGAACGTCGCCACGTCCAGGTTGGTGGCGGTCGCGGCGATCCCGGCGGCACAGGCGCGCATCCCGCGGTCGATCACCTCGACCGCGATCGGGTGACCGGCGGCGGCGTCCCGGGTGAGCTCCCGGCCGTCGTGGCCGCCCCAGCCGCGTGCCCGGGCGGCCAGCGCCATCGACCGGCCACCGGCGTACGACTCCACGCAGCCGTGGCCACCACAGACGCACCGCGGCCCCCACGCGTCGACGCTGGTGTGGCCGAACAGGACGGCGTTGCCGGTGGTCCCGGCGAAGAGCCGGTCGTCGATCACCGCGCCGCCGCCGATCCCGGTGGAGATCACCATGCCGACCATGCTCGACAGGTCACGTCCGGCACCCAGCCAGTGCTCGCCGATCGCGATGCAGTGCCCGTCACCGGCCAGCCGGACGGCCGGTTCGTCGTCCGAGGCGGCCCGTACGGCCCGCTGGAGCCGTCCGACCAGGTCGAAGCCCCGCCAGCCGGCGATGTTGACCGGCGACACCGTGCCGCGCGGGACGTCGATCGGTCCGGCGCTGCCGACGCCGACGTGCCAAGGGCCGGCGTGCTCGGCGGCGCCGACCAGTTCGGTGACCGCCGCTCCCACCGGTTGCCACACCAGTTCGGGGTCTGCACTGGTGGCCGTCGCGACGACCCGTTCGGCCAGCAGCCGCCCGTCCGGGGTGACGACGGCCAGTGCCACCTTGGTGCCCCCGACGTCGACGGCCAGCACGGGGGAGTGGTCCAGGTTCATGGCCGTCACCCTATGACCGGCGGGGCGGGCCGGACCGATCCCGACCGTCCGCGGCCGGGGATTCCGCAGATGCACCGGTCGGCGGTGGGGGCGGGGCGCGCTCAGGCGGGGCGCCGGTCCCGAAACAGGATCGACCGGTCGTTTCGTGGAATCCAGCCAGCCGCGTCCGAGCCCGTCGGTGGGGCATACGCGTACGATGGAGCGTTGTGGCTGACTTCTCCTCTGCGATCCCCGAGCTCGACCGTGCGCTGACCCAGATCGAGGCGGTGCTGGACCCGGAGGCCAAGGCTGCCGAGATCGCCGACCTGCAACAGCAGGTGGCGGCCCCCGACCTGTGGGACGACGTCGACAACGCCCAGCGGGTCACCTCCCGGTTGTCCGCGCTGACCGGTGAGGTGGAGCGGCTCTCCGCCCTGCGTTCCCGGCTCGACGACCTGGGCGTGCTGGTCGAGTTGGCCGAGGAGGAGGGCGACCAGGCCACCCTCGGCGAGGCCGAGAGTGAGCTCGGCGCCCTACGCAAGGCGATCGAGGGCCTGGAGGTGCGCACCCTGCTGTCGGGGGAGTACGACGAGCGCGACGCGATGCTGACGATCCGCTCCGAGGCCGGCGGTGTCGACGCGGCCGACTTCGCGGCCATGTTGTTGCGGATGTACCTGCGTTGGGCTGAGCGGCACGGCTATCCGGCCGAGGTGTACGACACCTCCTACGCCGAGGAGGCCGGGATCAAGTCGGCCACCTTCTCGATCAAGGCGCCGTTCGCGTACGGCACCCTCTCGGTCGAGCAGGGCACCCACCGGCTGGTGCGGATCTCGCCGTTCGACAACCAGGGCCGCCGCCAGACCAGCTTCGCCGGCGTCGAGGTGCTCCCGGTGACCGAGGAGACCGATCACGTCGACATCCCCGAGGCCGACCTGCGGGTCGACGTGTTCCGCTCGTCGGGTCCCGGTGGCCAGAGCGTCAACACCACCGACTCCGCCGTCCGGCTCACCCACATCCCGACCGGGGTCGTGGTGTCGTGCCAGAACGAGAAGTCACAGCTGCAGAACAAGGCGGCCGCGATGCGGGTGCTGCAGTCGAAGCTCTTGGAGCTCGCCCGGCAGGAGCGGGAGGCCGAGCTGGACGCGCTCAAGGGTGACGGCGGCAACTCGTGGGGATCGCAGATGCGCTCGTACGTGTTGCACCCCTACCAGATGGTGAAGGACCTGCGGACCGACTTCGAGGTCGGCAACCCCGACTCGGTCTTCGACGGTGACATCGACGGCTTCCTCGACGCCGGGATCCGCTGGCGCCGCAGCGCCGACGCGAACTGAGCACCCGACGGGGCCGAGCGCGCGGTCGGGTCCCGGAACGGGCAGCGCGGGCACCCGGCGCGTCGAGGCCGGTCCCGGTTGCCGGGTGTGCTTAGACTGCCCGAGGCCGCTGTCACCGGTGGATTCACCGTTCGCCGATGACTACACCACTTCCCGTACTCCAGTGCGGCCGAGGCTATTGATGATCCGATTCGAGCAAGTCTCCAAGACCTACGAGGGGCAGCAGCGTGCCGCGCTGCGCGACGTCGACCTCGAGATCGCCAAGGGCGAGTTCGCCTTCCTGGTGGGAGCGTCCGGTTCGGGCAAGTCGACCTTCCTGCGGCTGGTGCTCCGTGAGCACCGGGCCAGCCGGGGACGCGTCTTCGTTGCCGGCCGGGAGTTGAACCGGCTGCCGGGCTGGAAGGTTCCGGCACTGCGTCGCGAGATCGGCACCGTGTTCCAGGACTTCCGGCTGTTGCCGGGCAAGACCGTGCACGAGAACGTGGCGTTCGCGATCCAGGTGATCGGCGGCAGCCGCAAGGAGATCGCCGAGCGGGTTCCCGAGGTGCTCGAGCTGGTCGGACTGGAGGGCAAGGGCAAACGGCTGCCCGAGGAGTTGTCCGGCGGTGAGCAGCAGCGGGTGGCGATCGCCCGGGCCGTGGTGAACGGTCCGAAGATCGTGATCGCCGACGAGCCCACCGGCAACCTGGACCCGGCGACCTCGGTCGGCATCATGAAGCTGCTCGACCGGATCAACCGGACCGGCGCCACCGTGCTGATGGCGACCCACGACTCGACGATCGTCGACCAGATGCGCAAGCGGGTGATCGAGCTCGAGGTGGGCCGCGTCGTCCGCGACCAGAGCAAGGGGGTGTACGGCTACCAGTGACCACGCCACGACCGCAGCTCCGGCTGCCACAGACCCGTACCCCCGGCCGTACCACGAAGGACCACCGCTGATGCGCTACCGCTACGTACTGTCCGAGACCTGGTCGGGGTTGCGCCGCAACCTGACCATGACGCTCGCCGTGATCGTCACCATGTGGGTGTCCCTGGCACTGTTCGGCTCCGGCCTGCTGGCCTATCAGCAGGTCGAGCTGATGAAGGGCCGCTGGTACGACCAGGTCGAGATCTCGGTGTTCCTGTGCGGCACCGTCTCGCCGGCGAGTGAGACCTGCTCCGGCGGGACCGACGTCACCGACGCGCAGCGCGAGACCATCGAGGCGACACTGCGAGGCAACCCCGAGGTGGCCGAGGTCTACCACGAGACCAAGGAGGAGGCGTACGAGCAGTTCCGGAAGGCGTACGAGGACAGCCCGGTGCTGGACACGCTGACCGTCGACCAGATGCAGGAGTCGTTCCGGGTCAAACTGGTCGACCCGGAGCAGTACATGGGGGTGGTCGGCCAGGTCGCCGGGCTCCCGGGGGTGGAGGCCGTCCAGGACCTGCGGGAGTACCTCGACCCACTGTTCTCGTGGATGAACCTGATCCAGGTCGGGACCATCACCGCCAGCGGGCTGCTGCTGCTGGCCGCAGCCCTGCAGATCGGCAACACCATCCGATTGACCGCATTCGCCCGTCGCCGCGAGATCGGGATCATGCGGCTCGTCGGGGCGAGCAACGTCTACATCATGTTGCCGTTCCTGCTCGAGGCGATCATCAGCGCAGCCCTCGGAATAGCTCTCGCATGCGTAACACTGGCCTCAGGGGTGTACTTCATCATCATGCACAAGGCTCAAGTCTCACTCAAGGCTTTTGAATGGATTGGGTGGTCGGAAGCGGGTCTGGCCATGGTGGGGGTTGCGATCGTCGGCCTTCTTCTGGCGATAATCCCAACGCTCATCACGACGAGGAAGTACCTCCGGGTCTGAAATCGAACATGGACCGACGACGCGGAGTACCCCTCACCAACAGATTGGGGACAGGCGTGCTTCGGGACATGTTCCGGCCGGCAAGGCTCCTGCGTGCCGTCGTTGCCTGCGTCGTTGCGGGTGCGGTGGTTGCGACCATGGCCGTACCGGCCGCGCGTGCGGACGACCTGGACGACCAGAAGGAGCGCATCCAGCGCGAGCTCCAGCAGACCCAGAAGCAGCTCAACGAGTCCAAGCACGAGCTGTCCGGTGCGATCGCCGCCCTGGAGGCGTCCCGGATCCAGTTGGAGGACGCCCAGGCACAGTTGGTCCGGACCCGTGCCGAGCTGGCCGAGGCCGCCGCCCTCGACGCGAAGATGGCCAAGCAGTTGGCCGAGGAGCAGGCCAAGCTGGAGGCGGCCAAGCTCGCCGTCGCCGAGGGCATCAAGAAGCTCGAGGCGCAGAAGGCCGAGGTCGGGGTCGTCGTGCAGTCGCAGTGGCAGAAGAAGACGAACCTGTTGCCGGTCGCGGTGCTCGCCAAGAACGGCTCGATGCGCGACCTGCAGACGCGGGTCCAGTGGTCGTCGACGATGTTCGACGCGACCGAGGCCAAGATGAAGGAGCTCGAGGCGGCCCAGCGCGAGCTCAACGCCCAGCGGGCCAAGCAGAGCGAGATCGAGGCCGAGGTCGCCAAGCAGCGGGCCGCGGCGGCGAAGAACCTCGAGCACAAGGCCGCGCTGGAGAACCAGGCCGAGCAGCAGGCCGCCATGGTGGCCGAACTGGTCAAGGCGAACCAGTCCGCGCAGCAGGCGGCCGAGCAGGCCGTCGCCGCGGACAAGGCCGACTACGACAAGCTGGTCGCCGAGCGGCAGGCCGTCGAGCAGCGGATCAAGGCCCGGATCGAGGCCGAGAAGCGGGCTGCCGCGGCGAAGGCTGCCGCGGAGAAGGCCGCGGCCGAACGTCGCGCCGCCCAGCAGCGTGCGGCCCAGCAGCGTGCCGCCCAGCAGCAGAAGCCGGCCGCGCCGCAGCGGAAGTCCAGCTCCTCGCGCAACAAGCCGGCGCCGCGGCAGCAGGCCGCCGCACACCACGGCTTCGTCTACCCGGTCACCGGGCCGATCACCTCGCCGTACGGGATGAGGTTCCACCCGGTGCTGAAGTACTGGAAGCTGCACGACGGCACCGACTTCGGCGCCGGCTGCGGGACGCCGATCAAGGCCGCCTACAGCGGTCGGGTGGCCGAGCGCTACTACAACTCCGCCTGGGGTCACCGGTTGGTGGTCGACCACGGACGGGTCGACGGTCGCTACGTGAGCACCGCGTACAACCACGCCACCCGCTACATCGTCGGCGTGGGGCAGCGGGTGAGCAAGGGGCAGACCATCGGGTACGTCGGCACCACCGGCTACTCGACCGGCTGCCACCTGCACTTCAACCTGTACCTCAACGGCAGCGTCAGCAACCCGATGAGCTGGTACTGAGCCACACCACGGCACTCCGGTGGTCCGCGGCGCGTGGGCGGAACCCATTCGCCGCCGCACCACCCGGTCGGCCATCATGGAGCCATGTCCAAGCAGTTCACGGCCAGCAAGCCCAAACGGAGCATGATCGCGCAGAACCGCAAGGCGCGCCATGACTTCCACATCGGCGACACCTTCGAGGCCGGCATCGTGCTGCAGGGCACCGAGGTCAAGTCGCTGCGGGCCGGCCGCGCCTCACTGGTCGACGCGTACGCCACCGTGGACGACGGTGAGGTCTGGTTGCGCGAGGCCCACATCCCGGAGTACTCGCACGGCACCTGGACCAACCACACCGCCCGCCGGACCCGGAAGCTGCTGCTGAACCGCCGCGAGATCGACAAGCTGCACCGCGAGACCGCGCACACCCGGACGACGATCGTCCCGCTCGCCCTCTACTTCGTCGACGGCTACGCCAAGGTCGAGATCGCCCTGGCAACCGGCAAGAAGGAGTACGACAAGCGGCACGCCATCGCCGAGCGGGAGAGCCAACGTGAGGCCGAGCGGGCCCTGGCCGCCCGCAACCGGGGTGAGGCCTGAGATGGGTCGGCCGCTCGGGGGACGGGCCGCTCGACTGCTGCTGGCACTGCTGCTGGCCGTCGGCTGGCTGCTCGTCGTCCCGGTCGGCCCGGCCGCTGCCGCGGGTGATCGGATCGAGCGCCTCAGCACCGTCTACACGCTGACCGACGGTGGCTCGCTCGAGGTCGAGCAGACCATCGACTGGGTGTTCGGCAGCACCTCCAGTCACGGCATCACGGTCGCCATGACCCAACAGGAGCGCTGGGACGACGACCACGACATTCGCTACGGGATCAATGACATCGAGGTGACGAGCCCCACCGGCGCCAAGACCCGGGTCAGCACCAGCACGAAGGGAAGCGGCAGCCACCAGGAGCTGGTGGTGCGGATCGGTGACCCGAACACCACGGTGGGGCAGACCCGCCACACGTACGTGCTCACGTACCGGGTGTCGGGGGTGATGCGGGACAGCTCGCCCGACTTCGACGAGCTCTACTGGGACGTGATCAGCTTCGAGCACCCGCCGGTCGACCAGCTCGACGTCACCGTCCGGACGCCGGCCGATCCGCTGCAGGTCAGCTGCTTCGCCGGTCCGGTCCGGTCGACCGGCGACTGTCAACGGGCCGAGATCGTCGGCGGCGAGGCGGTGTTCGCGCACTCCAACCTGTCCGGCTCCGACGGCCTGTCGATCGGGGTGGCGATCCCCGAAGGCGTCGTCGTCGACAACCAGCCGTACCTGATCACCAGCGAGGCGAAGGAACAACGCGACAAGGTGTTCCAGATCGGCGGGATCACCGCCGGCACCGGCGTGCTGTCGGCCGTCATCGGGTTCCTGGTGGTCCGGCTGCGCGGCAGCGACCAGCGGTACGCCGACCTGGCGCCCGGTACGGTCCCGGCACGCGGGCAGCAGGCCAAGGTCGTCAGGGACCCGGAGCCGGAGATCCCGGTGGCTTTCTCACCGCCGCGGATCCCGGTCGCCGAGGCGGGGCTGCTGGTCGACGGTCAGGTGGACATCCGGGAGACCTCGGCGACCGTGGTCGACCTGGCGGTCCGCGGTGCCCTGGAGATCCACAAGGGCGGGGCCGGCAGCAACGACGTGACGGTCCACCTGGTCGACCCGGGTCGGGCCACTGCACCGCACGAGATGGTGCTCCTCACCGCGCTGTTCGGCGGCCGGCAGCCGCCGGCCGCCGAACAGTTGGGTGCCCGGGGCACGCTCACCAAGGCGCACGACAACCTGGTCGTGTCGGTGCGCAACCAGGTCACCGACCGGGGCTGGTTCCGTACGCGACCGTCGACCACCAGCAACGTCGCGTTCGGGGTGGTGCTGTTCGGGGCGATCGGACTCGGCTACGTCGTCGGCTTCAGTTCGCTGGTCTACCTGATCCCGCTGGTGCCGATCTGGCTGGCGATCATGCTCGTACGGCGACGGCTGGCGAGGGGTGCCCGCTCGGCGGACGGGCGGGCGATGTGTGACCTGGTCGAAGGGTTCGAGCTGTACCTGCGCACCGCCGAGGCCGACCAGCTCCGGTTCGAGGAGGGGGAGGACATCTACTCCCGGTACCTGCCGTGGGCGATCATGTTCGACCTGACCGACCGGTGGGCCGAACTGTGCCGCCAACTGGTGGCCGAGGGTCGGCTCCCGGACCGGGCGCCGACCTGGTACCACGGCGGCGACAGCTTCAGCTCGTTCCAGGTCGGGTGGCTGGCCGGATCGTTGAGCACGTCGGCGACGCCCAAACCGACGCCGTCGTCGTCGACCTCGTCGGGCTCCGGGTTCGGCGGCGGGTCGTCGTTCTCCGGCGGGGGCGGGTTCTCCGGCGGCGGTGGTGGCGGCAGCAGCTTCTCCAGCTGGTGAGTGCGGGCGCCACCGACCGCGGCCGGTCAGGTCAGCGGACCTCGATCAGGTCGACGACGAAGACCAGGGTCTCGCCCGGGCCGATCACGCCGCCCGCGCCACGGTCCCCGTACGCCAGGTGCGGCGGGATGGTCAGCTGACGACGGCCGCCGACCTTCATCCCCTGGACACCCTGGTCCCAGCCGGGGATGACGTAGCCGGCACCGAGCGGGAACTCCAGCGGCTCACCGCGGTTCCAGCTGGCGTCGAACTCCTCGCCGCCACTGTGGGTCACGCCGACGTAGTGGACGCGGACCGTACGGCCCTTCGTCGCCTCGTCGCCGTCGCCGACGGTCAGGTCGGTGACCTCCAGGTCGGTGGGGGCGGGGCCGGCAGGGAAGTCGATCTCTGGCTTCTCAGACATGGCGGCGACACTACCGGAGGGTCGACGCCCCGCCGTTTCCGCACCCCCGGTGCGGTGACGTCGGATTAGGGGACCGATCGGGGTCGCCCCCCGATGGATTCGCGCCGCTCCACGGAGGATCATGGAAGCCATGAGCACGCCTTCCGGTTTTGAGCATCCGTCCCTCGCGACCCCGATCACCGAGGACGAGCGGCAGCGCGCGGAGACGTTCCTGATGGACGCCTACGCCGATGGCCGGATCAACGAGTACGAGTTCGACCGCCGGATCCAGCTGGCGATCCAGGCCAACAACCGCTCCGAGCTGAACGGAGCCTTCCTCGGCATCGTCGCGGTCCCGTCGTCGGGCACCAGTCCCCGAGCGCCCGAGACCGTGGCCCATCGCCGTCCCGAGCCGGGGCCCTACGGGGCCGGCGGCTACGAACCCGGTGGGTACGCGGGCCGCGACCTCGCCCCGCACCAGGCGTACGCACCGCTGCCCCAGCAGTCGATGTCCCAGCAGCGTTCCGAGGGCGCCGGGCGGGCCACCGCCGCGATGGGGCACTTCCTGGCGCTGGCGACCTCGATCGTCGGGCCCGGCATCATCTTCGCGATCACCGAGAAGGGTTCGTACGCCCGGAAGGAGGCGGCGAAGTCGTTCAACTTCCAGGCACTGTCGCTGGTCGCATTGATCGTGGTGGGCATCTTGTCGATCGTGCTGCCGGGGGCCATCGAGGACGTGCTGTTCGGTGTGGTGACCCTCGGCTGGCTGCTCGGCACCGTGATCGGCGGCGCCAAGGCGGCCCAGGGCGAGGACTGGACCAACCCCGTACGGCGGCTGGCGAAAATCGAGATCCTGCCCGAGAAGTAGTAGTAGACTGGGTCGACGGCCGGGCGGGGAGCAGTGGCCCCGGCGGCCGGGTACAACTCAACAGGGGGTGATCGGTTTCGACTTGGGACGACAGTCCCAGGGGAAGCGGGCCGAGAATCCAAGGTCAACTCGTTAATGTTCCTTGGAAACCAATAAGTGCCAATTCCAAGCGCACTGACTTCGCTCTCGCTGCCTGAGCAGTGACCGAAGGGTCAGACCGGGAGTGTCTCCGACCCGGACCCTGGCCTCATCAAGGAGACTCGCTGGTGACGCCTCGCCTTGTGGCGTGACCGGGACTTTCACAAGGCTGAGCCCGTCTCGCACCATGTCAGCGTGAGTGCGGGGGCTGAGAAAATCTGCAGCTGACTGCGCCCGGAGAAGCCCTGGTTCATCGCTCGAGGACGCGGGTTCGATTCCCGCCACCTCCACCCCTGACACGGCCCGGATCCTCGCCCGAGGGTCCGGGCCCTGTCATGTCCCGACGGCTGGTCATGTTCCGACGGCTGGTCGTGTCCCGCGGCTGATCATGTCCCGACGGCTGGTCATGTCCCGCCAGCTCGTCGTTCAGCTGGGGGCGCCTTCGGGAGCCTCCTGCAGGGCACGCACCTCGATCCTCGACCGCGTTGCCCGGGAGGCCTGCTCGGCCCACGTCAGGGCTGCCGCGAACACCACTTCCAGCGCGAACAGCTCTTGCAGCGCAGCGGGGTCCATCTCTCCTGCATGGACGCCATGGTGGGTTCCTCGGCGGTGTCGTGCGGCATGGTCAAGAAGTACTGCGTCATGGTGGCCTCCAGGGGTGCGCGGTTCCGTGGACGGGAAACTGGTCCTGAAGCCGAAACCAGGGCGGTCGGGCCGTGCCCGTCGCGGACCCCTCGACAGGGATCTCGAGGCGGGCGGGCGGACGGCCCCGGTTGCGGGGACCTGACACGATGTCGCCATGACAGACCCCGTCGACCCTGCTCCGGCCACCTCGGTGGGGCCTGCAGTCCTGCCCTCGTTGGTCGCGCCGCGTCGACGGATCGGTCGTCGGGAGTTCGACTTCGACCGCCAGGTCGCGGTGATGGCGATCGTGAACCGTACGCCCGACTCCTTCTACGACGAGGGGCGTGACTTCGCGCTCGACCGTGCGGTCGCCGCGGCGCTGCGGGCGGTCGAGCAGGGTGCGGACTGGGTCGACGTCGGCGGCGTCCCGTTCTCCCCCGACACCCCGGAGGTGTCCGCGGCCGAGGAACTGGCCCGGGTGCTCCCGGTGGTCGAGCAGGTGGCGGCGGCCAGTGACGTGGTGATCTCGGTCGACACCACCAGCGCGGAGGTCGCCGAACGGTGCCTGGCCGCCGGCGCCGCTGTCGTCAACGACACCTCCGGGCTGTACGACCCGCGGATGGCCGAGGTGGTGGCCTCGTCCGGGGCCACGTTGGTGGTCACCCACAGCCTGGCCGCCCCGCACCGACACCTGCCCCGACCCCACTACGACGACGTCGCCGCCGAGGTGGCGGCGCGGCTCGCCGACCGGGTGGCGGTCGCCCTGGCCGCGGGGATCACCCCGGATCAGCTGATCATCGACCCCGGTCATGACCTGAACAAGAACACCCGACACACCCTGGAGCTGACCCGCCGGCTGGCCGAGGTCGCCGAGCTGGGTCACCCCGTGCTGGCCGCGATCTCCCGGAAGGACTTCGTCGGCGAGACCCTCGGCCGCGCCAAGCCCGACCGGTTGGCGGGCAGCCTGGCCGCGACGACCTGGGCGCTGTGCGCGGGTGCGCGGATCATCCGGGTGCATGACGTCGCCGAGTCGGTCGACACCGTACGGATGTTCGAGGCGATCCTCGGCTGGCGTGACCCGGTCGAACTCCGCCACAACATGTAGCCGGAACAGGAAGTCAGGAGCACATGGGCACACCCGCCGGGGACGCGTGTGAGGTGGGTCTCCCTCCACGGCGGGGTGTCGTGAGAAGATGCGAGCGTGACTGCCGCCCCGTCCGTGTCCTACTCGATCACCGTACGTCTGGAGCTCCCGGCCGGCGGTGCGGGCGTCAGTGCCCTGACGACTGCGGTGGAACAGGCCGGTGGCCTGGTCACCGCCCTCGACGTGACGGCCTCGGGCCACGAACGGCTGCGGATGGACGTCACCTGCGCCGCCCGTGACGGCGACCACGCCGAAGCGATCGTCGAGGTGATGCGGCAGGTCCCCGGCGCGGTGATCGGCAAGGTGTCGGACCGCACCTTCCTGATGCACCTGGGCGGCAAGATCGCCATGGAGTCGAAGCACCCGATCCGCAACCGTGACGACCTGTCGATGGTCTACACCCCGGGCGTCGCCCGCGTGTGCCTGGCGATCGCCAAGAATCCCGAGGACGCCCGTCGACTGACCGTCAAGCGCAACAGCGTTGCGGTGATCACCGACGGATCCGCGGTGCTGGGGCTCGGCAACATCGGCCCGAAGGCGGCCCTCCCGGTGATGGAGGGCAAGGCCGCACTGTTCAAGCGGTTCGCCGACATCGACGCCTGGCCGCTGTGCCTCGACACCCAGGACACCGAGGAGATCATCGCGGTCTGCAAGGCCCTCGCCCCCGGGTTCGCCGGGATCAACCTCGAGGACATCTCCGCACCCCGCTGTTTCGAGATCGAGGCACGCCTGCGCGAGGCCCTCGACATCCCGGTCTTCCACGACGACCAGCACGGCACCGCCATCGTGGTGCTGGCCGCGCTCTACAACGCCTTGCGGGTGGTCTCGAAGGAGATCGACCAGGTCCGGATCGTGATGGCCGGAGCCGGCGCGGCCGGGACCGCGATCATGCGGCTGCTCGTCGAGGCCGGGGTCGGGCACCTGATCGCGGTCGACATCGACGGGGTGGTTCACCGCGGCCGACCCGACCTGGGCCCGTCCATGCAGTGGGTGGCCGACCACACGAACCCGGACAACCTGACCGGTACGATCCACGACGTGATGGCGGGCGCGGACGTCTTCATCGGCGTCTCCGCCCCGGGGGTGATCAATGCCGACGACGTCGCGGCGATGAGTGAGGACGCGATCGTGTTCGCGTTGGCCAACCCCGAGCCGGAGATCGATCCGGTGGAGGCCACCCGGCACGCCGCAGTGGTGGCGACCGGACGGTCCGACTTCGCCAACCAGATCAACAACGTGCTCGCCTTCCCCGGCGTGTTCCGGGGCCTGATCGACGCGCGTACCGACCAGGTCACCACACCGATGCTGCTGGCCGCGGCCAGGGCGCTGGCCTCGGTGGTCACCGACACCGAGCTGAACGCCGCCTACATCATGCCGAGCGTCTTCCACGCCGAGGTGCACACGATCGTCGCCGAGGCCGTCCGCGTCGCCGCGGGTGGTGCGGCCTCGGAGCCGGGCGGAGGTCCGGGATCCGGGGACGGCACCTCGCGCGCGTGACGGTGCGGACGGCCACGACATGAGTGCCCCACATCGTCGGGACCCCTCCCCGGCGCGGCCCCCGCGTGCCGGTGACCTGCTGATCTCCTCGGTGGCGGTCGACGAAGGGACGTTCGTCGGCACGGTCATCCTGATCATCGACCACGACGAGTCCGGCACCCTCGGGGTGATCCTGAACCGGTACGCCGAGCCGCGTCTGGAGTCGGTGCTGCCGGCGTGGGCGTCGCTGGTGTCGTCACCGCGGGTGCTGTTCAACGGCGGCCCGGTGTCGGCCAACGGCGCCATCTGCCTGGCCGCCCTGGTCGACCAGGAGGAGGATCCGCCCGGCTTCCGACGGGTGTTCGACGGGGTGGGTCTGTTGCACCTCGACACCCCGACCGAGATCGTCGGTGGTGCGTACGCCGACCTCCGCATCTTCGCCGGTTACTCGGGATGGGACAGCGGACAGCTGGCGAGCGAGATGTCACTGGGGTGGTGGTGGGTCGCCGACACCCGGTACGACGACGTGTTCGGTGACCAGCCCGAAGACCTCTGGCGTCGGGTGCTGCGCCGCCAGCCCAGCGAGCTGGCGTACTTCTCGACGTGGGTGGACGACCCGGAACTGAACTGATCGCGGTGTCCGTACGGGCCGGGAGAATGAACTCATCGCGTGGTTTCATGGATGCCGTACCTCGCGTGGAGGCCGTAACAGTGGAGGAGCGTGGATGACCACCTGGCCGGATGACGACGAACTCGCCGATGACATCGACTTCATGGATCCGACCGCACCGCCGGACGGTGAGGAACCCGAGCAGAACGGGCCTGCCGACGACTGGCGTGCCCAGGCGGTCCCGGAGGGGTCGACCGAGCACGACCTGAACAACGTCGTCCACCTGTGGCTCGAGCCGGAGACCCAGAAACTGGCCAAGATCCGGATCAGCAACCGGTGGCGGGAGCGGATGAAGGGGCAGCCCCTCGGCATCTGCGTCACGATCGCGTTGCGGGGCTGGCAGAAGCAGTTCGGCAACACCACGCCGCAGGAGGACGCGCCGGCGGTCGAGGTCGGCTCGGCCAAGATCGACCAGGCCTTCATGAACCGGTGGATGGAGACGCTGTTCAGCGTCACCGAACGGGAGAAGGCGCTGGACGCACTGCCGCCCGAGCAGGTCAAGCATGGCCGGTGGGTCGGCGACCCGACCGTTGCGACCAGCGACAACCGGATGGTCACGGTCACGCTGGGTCGGATGATGAAGACGCTCGAGGTCGACATCGACGAGGAGTGGGCGCAGAAGGCGAACGTGTCCCAGATCTGCGATGCCATCCAGGAGGCACACAACGCCGCGTACGCCGCCTACGTCGAGCCGGAGTACGAGCCCGGCGAGTACGACGAACTGCAGAACGAATTGATTGAGGTCCACGCGGAGATGAAGGCGCGGATCGCCAACTACGGCACCCCAGGAGGCACCCGATGAGTGACCGCACCAACCCCCCGTCGGAGGAGAAGCGCGTCGCGCTCTCGCAGACCGAGGGCATCGGCAACGAGGACGACCTGCTGGAGGACCTCGACATCTACGAGGCGCTGCTCGACCCGAACGGGGCCGACAGCTCGTCGGGCAAGGGTGGCGGCTCGCCGATGATGATGCCGCCGATGATGGGTGCCCGCGGTGGCGGTGCCGGCGGTGCCGGATCCGCTGGCGGCGGCGCCGGTGCGGGTCGCGGCGGAGCCGGCCTGATGGGCGGCGGCGGCACCGCAGCCTCCGGGGTCGGCGGCGGCCCGGGTGGCGGTGTCGGAGCCGGCGGTGGCGTTGGTGGCGGCCTCGGCGGTGGCATCGGTGGCGGTGCCGGCGGTGGTCTTGGCGGTGGCATCGGTGGCGGCGCGGGTGGCGGCGGACTGGGCAAGCTGGCAACCGGTCCGGGCACCAGCGCGGCCGGTGCGGGTGGCCCCGACCGCGACGGTGACGGCATCCCGGACTCGGAGGACGCCTTCCCCGACGACCCGAATCGCGGTGGCAACGACTTCGAGATGCCGGATCGCGACTCCGACGGTGACGGCATCCCGGACTCGGAGGACGAGTTCCCGTACGACCCGGACAACGGCGGCGGCGGGGGCGGCAATGACTTCGAGACCCCGGACCGCGACTCCGACGGTGACGGCATCCCGGACTCGGAGGACGAGTTCCCGTACGACCCCGACAACGGCGGCAACGAGTTCGAGAACCCGGACCGCGACTCCGACGGTGACGGCATCCCGGACTCGGAGGACGAGTTCCCGTACGACCCCGACAACGGCGGCAACGAGTTCGAGAACCCGGACCGCGACTCCGACGGTGACGGCATCCCGGACTCGGAGGACGAGTTCCCGTACGACCCCGACAACGGCGGCAACGAGTTCGAGACCCCGCCGGGGACCGGCACGCCGTCGCCCGATCTCACTGGCACGCCTCCGCCCGGCGGAGGCGGCGGGGGCCTCGGCGGTGGCGGTGGCGGCCTCGGCGGTGGCGGTGGTGGCCTCGGCGGCGGGGGCGGCCAGGGTTCGTTCGAGGTGGACGGCGAGTCGCTGCGGCAGGAGGCCCAGATCTGGGAGGACGCCGCCGACGCGTACGCCGAGGCGCTCCCGACGGCCCGGTCGAGCGCACACAACGAGTTCGGGGTGGCCAGCTCGGCCCAGGAACCGTACAACTCCCTGCAGTCCGACGTGGTGACCTGGTTGGAGAAGGGGGAGACCGAGTTCCGCGGCGTGGCGGCCAACCTCCGCAAGGCTGCCGACGACTACGACGGCGTCGAGTCCAGCGGCGAGCAGGGCGCCAGCCAGGTCGAGAACGAGGTCAACTCGGCCCCCGGTGCGCGTGGCCCGCACGTGCAGACCCCGGTCTGACCGGCGCAACTGCTGACCAACCCGACGAAGTGAGGACCCGATCATGACAAATGCTCCGAGCGTGCCCGGTGGTGGCGCCCAGGTCAACATCTCCCAGTGGGGCTCCATGCCGGAGACCATCAACAGCGAGATGACCAACTACCGCTCCTACATGAACACCGCGTATCAGGCTGACCAGGACGCGATGACCCAGGAGGAGGACCGGCTGCGCGACCAGATGGACGGTGGCTGGTCGGACAACACCAAGGACGACCTGCGGAACTTCAAGGAGGAGATCGAGGGGGTCTGGAACGAGGCCAAGGAGCACTGGAACTCGTTCAAGTCCACCTACGACGACACCTTCCGCTCGCACGTGTCGCTGGCGGTCCCGATGGACGACAAGAACAAGGACTGGCAGACGAAGGTGTACGACAAGCTCGGCACGTTCGAGCAGCAGCTGGCGCAGAGCCAGATCGCCCAGAGCTGGACGGGTGAAGGTGCCGAGGGATACATCCGGCAGTTGGAGCCGCAGACCGCCGCCATGGCCGACGTGAAGCGGTCCGCCGACGGCGCCCGGAACGGCATGGAGTCGAGCTCGCTGATCCAACAGATGATCTACATCAGCATCTGGGATTCGGTGAAGCAGGTCCACAGCGGGTTGAAGGACATGACGGTGAGCAACACCGACAACATCTGGGCCGAGCGGATCTACTACATGCGCGACAACAACCTGGGCCTGAAGAACTGGATCAACGAGTTCAAGACTGAGATCGGGTCCGACTGGGGGGCGATGCAGGGCGAGCTGTTGGGCCTGATGAGCCAGACCCGGGAGGGGAACACCGAGCTGACCGTCGCCAACTGGCCGGCCGCGACGGCTGCCTCCGAGGGGTACGAACCGCGCACCGACGGCGGGGGCGCACCGACGCCGCCGACCACCACGCCGCCGGGCACCACCCAACCGGAGCAGCCGCAGGGTCCGGTGCAGAACACCGGCAACGGTGGCTACACCGGCAACCAGGGCGGCAGCGGCCAGACGGCCGACCAGGACAACTACGAGTAGGCGAGCGCTGCCCGTCCCCTGATCGGGGACGGGAAGCAGGGGCCGCGACGTGTCGTCGCGGCCCCTTTCGCGTGCCGGGGGAGCGGTCCCGTCGTGAAAAGGGGCGCCACAGCGACACAGGTGGAGCTCACGTCCAGCCACGTCGCTGTGCCGCCCTTCGACACGGAGAGACCGACGGCCACGGCACCCGGATCAGAGCAGACCGGCCTTCTTCAACGCCAGGTAGTGGTCGGCGAGCTGTGGTGCGAAGGCGTCGGGGGGAGCCTGCACGATGGTGGCACCCAGCCGGCGCAGCGCGTTCGCGGTGTCGTTGCGGCGATCATGGTCGGCCTCGGCGGCGGCCGCTGCGTACGCCTCGTCGGCGTCGTGGACGTCGGTGACCAGCTCGGTCAGTCGCGGATCGCTGACCGAGGCGACCACCAGCCGGTGGCGTTGCAGCAGCGGGCCGAGCACCGGCAGCCAGCCGTCGGTGATCGTCGCGTGGTCCAGACCGGTCAGCAGCACCACCAGGGAACGTTGGCTGACACGGAGCAGCGCCTCGTTGACGATCAGCCGGTGATCGCTGCCGACGAGGGTGGCCTCCACGCCGGCCATCGTGTTGACCAGATGGCCCAGCAGGTCGTTGCCACTGGTCCGGGCCACGCTGCCGCGGACCTCCCGATCGGCGATCAGCAGGTCGACCCGGTCACCGGCCTTCGCCGCCAGCGCGGCCAGCAGCAGGGCACCGTCCATGTGGTGGTCCAGTCGGGGCTGGTCACCGACGCGGCCGGCGGCGGTGCGGCCGGAGTCGATCACGATCAGCACGTGACGGTCCCGCTCGGGACGCCAGGTCTTCACGACCACGGTGTTGCTGCGCGCGGTGGCCCGCCACTCGATGGAGCGGACGTCGTCTCCCGGGACGTACTCGCGCAACGAGTCGAACTCGGTTCCCTGACCGCGTTGCAGCAGCACCGAGCGGCCGTCCAGCTCGCGGAGCCGGGCGATGCGTGAGGGCAGGTGCTTGCGGGAGTGGAAGGGCGGCAGTACCCGGACCGACTGCTCGACCTCGTGGTCGGCCTGACGACCCGCGAAGCGCCACGGACCGAGGGTACGGATGGTGATCGGCCCGGCGGTACGGTCGCCGCGCCGGGTCGGGGTCAATCGGGTCGGGAAGCGGCGCCGCTGCCCGGCGGGGATGTCGAGCTTGCGGATGCCGCCGCGCGCCCCGGCCGACGGGATCCACGAGTTGCGGGCCACGCCGACCATTCGCCGCCGCCCCCGGTTGGTGATCATGAACCAGGTGTCGGCGGACTCGCCCAACCGGATGGCGGAGTCGCCACCACGCCGTACGGTCACCTTGCGCGGATCGGGGCACCGGATGACGTCGACGAGCACGACCAGGGCCAGCGCGGCGACCAGCAACCACGCCCAGCCGCCGAACAGGAAGCCGACCGGGATCGCGGCCAGCGCCACCACCCCGGACCGCCAGGTCAACACCATGTCGTCACCGCACTCCTCCCCGCGCCGCGCGTCCCGGTCAACGTGGGACCGGGACGGTCGCGAGGATGGACTCGATGACCGAGTCGGTGCTGATGCCGTCCATCTCCGCCTCCGGGCGCAGGGTGACCCGGTGCCGCAGCGTCGGGAAGGCGAGCGCCTTCACGTCGTCGGGGGAGACGTAGGCCCGGCCCTGCAGCCAGGCCCATGCCTTGGCGGTGTTGAGGATGGCGGTGGCACCACGCGGTGACACACCGATCTGCAGTGACGGCGACATCCGCGTGGCCCGTACGACGTCGACGATGTAGGCCATGATCTGAGGTTGCACCAAGGTGTCGGCCAGCTCGGACTGGGCGGCCGCCAGGTCGTCGGGCGAGGCCACCGGTCGGAGCCCCGCGGCCGACAGGTTGCGGGGATCGAAGCCGCCGGCGTGGCGCCTGAGCACCTCGATCTCGGTGTCGCGTTCGGGCAGGTCGATCCGGATCTTCATCAGGAACCGGTCGAGCTGGGCCTCGGGCAGCGGATAGGTGCCCTCGAACTCGACCGGGTTCTGGGTGGCCGCGACCATGAACGGCGTGGGCAGCGGCATGGCCTCGCCGTCGACCGACACCTGCCGTTCCTCCATCGCCTCCAACAGGGCGGCCTGGCTCTTCGGTGGGGTCCGGTTGATCTCGTCGGCCAACATCAGGTTGGTGAAGACGGGGCCCTTCCGGAAGGTGAACTCACCGGTCCTCGCGTCATAGATCTGCGATCCGGTGATGTCGCCGGGCATCAGGTCGGGGGTGAACTGGATCCGCTTGGTGTCGAGCTGCAGGGCCTCGCAGAAGCTGCGTACGAGCAACGTCTTGGCGGTTCCGGGGACGCCTTCGAGCAGGATGTGGCCGCGACACAGCAACCCGATGATCATGGCGGTGACGGCCGACGACTGGCCGACGACCGCCTTGCCGACCTCGTCGCGCAGCGCATTCAGCGACTGCCGGGCGGCGGACTGCGGTGCCGCCTCGCGGGCTGGTGGCTGGAAGCCACCGGCCGCGGCCTGACCCTGGCCCGGCACCGGCGGCCCGGGTGGCCCGGACGGCTGGTGCTGCGGCGGCCCCGTCGGGGGCTGGTGTTGCGGCGGCCCGGCCGGGTGGGGACCCGGGGCCGGGTACTGGCCCGGTGGTGGGCCGTAGCCGGGTCCGGCCTGTGGTGGGTGGGGATTGTTGCTCATGGGCGTCGAGCCTCCTGCTCCAGGGCGTCCAGTTTGCGTTTCAGGGTCACGAGTTGGTCGTCGGTCGTCGGCGCGGGCCCGGTCAACAGGTGCCGCACCTCGCCGTACGACCAGCCGGTCCGGTCGGCGAGTGCCCGGGCGAGGACGTCGGGGTCGTCGGCGTGGCCGAGACCACGCGACAGCCGACGCGTGGCAGCCGTACGGATCAGTTCGGCCGCGCGATCACGGGCACCGATCCGGGCGTACAACCGGCCGTGTCCCTCGACGGTCTCGGAGGCGGGGACGACCACCGGCAACTTCTCGGTGATGATCGGGCCGAGGCGACGGCCCTGCCAGACCGCGACCACGACCATGGCGACGACCGCCAGTCCGACGCCGTGCAACCAGGTGTCCGGCAGCAGCGTCGGGGCGCGGCCCTGCCCGCCCTCCCAGCCCCCACCGCGGTTGAGCTGGTCGCCGAACAAGGGGTCGTACACCATCAGCTCGGGGTGGGCGCCCAGCAGCTGCATCGCCAGCGACGCATTGCCGGCCTCGGCCAGCACCCGGTTGGTGGTCACCGCCGGCATGATGACGAACTCGACGCCGCGCTCCTCGAAGACCAGCAACTGGTGACCCGTCCCGGCGTCGCCGTAGCAGGCGACAGTCGGGCGGGCACCCTGCGTCAGCCGGTACCGGGCCGGGGAGCCGTTCGTGGCGATCCGGCCGGCCCGGCGTGCGGCAGGGTCGTCACAGTTGGGCTCGTCGGTGGCGGGTGCGGTGGCGTCGGTGCCGGCACGGACCGGGAGACCGAGCCCGTTCAGGTCACCATTGCGGGGTCGTTCCACCACGATCCGCGCCGGGCGGCGCTCGATCAGGGCGTCCAAGGTTCCGGGGCTCAGCGGCCGCAGGTCGGTCACCAGGATCGCGGCACCCCGATCGGCGGCCGCGGCAGCCTGCTCCCAGGACTGGGTCTCGGCGACGGAGATCTGCTCGTCACGCAGTAGCGCACCGATCGCGCTGCGGCCGGCGGAGTCGGAGTCGCGGATGCCACCGGGGGTGGCGGGGGAGATCGCGACCAGGCCGACCGCCAGCAGTCCGACGGCGAGTGCCAGCACCGCCACCAGGATCAACGGCGTCAGGAGTCGGCGCCACCACGGCCGTGCCGCCGGGGCGTCATCGGTGTGGTCGGGGGACACCGGCGAGGAGGGCGTCCGGGTCGTCGGCGCAGCTGCTGACGGGGGCATCGGCCGGTCCGTCGATCCGGGTGGCGTGGCGGTCACCGGGCCGACACCGCCTGTTCCTCGTCGTCGGTGACGTCGGGGTGCTTGAACTGCTCGGCGACTGCGCGCACGGTCGCGTCGGAGCTCGCCATCTCCTCGTACATCGCCCGGTCGGCGACCACGTCGCCGTACATCACGTCGTTGAACAGCAACGCCGCCCGATGCAGTGGCTGGTCCGCCTCGGGCATCAGCCGGGCCGCGGTGCCGGCGACCTCGAGTGCGGTACGGCCGGGCCTCGGGTCCAGGATCGTGTGCTCCTCCAGCTCGCGGATGAGGGCCCGGAACCGTTCCCGGATCGCGGTCACCCAGTCGCCGGCGTCGGCAGCGGCCTGGGCGGCCGTGCGGTAGTCGTCAGGCGACTGTTCGGGATCCACCTCGACCTCGGCGTCGGGAACCCGGGACCGCCACCGCGGTATCCCCACCCGCCACACGATCAGGGCGATGCCGGCCAGGATGACCAGCAGCACCACCAGCAGCACCCAGTTTCCGGGCCCGTCCCCGGCGGTCGGGGTCCGGTCGGGGCTGGTCAGCTGTTCGAGCAGGAACTCCAGCCGTGCCAGCAGGTCGGCCAGCCAGTCGGGCATGCCTTGGTACTTCGCCTTGGCGAGCTCCTCCGCGGCCCGGCGGCGTGCCTCCTCGGCACCGATCTCGATCGGCGCCCCCATCAGCGGTTCCCACCCGTCGGCGGTGCGCCGGGCGTCGGGGCCGGTCCGCGTGGTGGGCCGGGTGGTGGGCCGGTGGGCACCATCGGCCGGGGTGCCACCGGGGGCCTCGACGGCTGCGGGATCTCGACCTGGTCGAAGCGCAGCGCAAGGTCCAGGCCTTCGCGACGCATCCGCAGGTCGAGGTAGAGCACGGTCTGACTGGCGGCGAAGAAGGCCAGGCACACCGAGCCGCTGATGATCATGGAGGCACCGAAGATGCCCAGCAGGATGAGCGGGTTGTTGCCCAGGATGAGCATGGCGGCGCCGGTGAAGTTCTGCAGCAGCGACAGGGTGAGCACGATGAACCCGTAGAAGGTCAGGTAGAGCACGAGCATGCACAGCAGCAACGAGCCCGCCAGGACGAGGGTGGACCGGACGGCCTGCCGCATCCCGATCAGCCTGATCGACCGGGCGAAGGCGGTGAAGACGTTCGTCGGCTGGTACGGCCGCCCCACCCAGGCGGGGGTGTGGCCGTTCTCCACCATGTACGCGGGCACCGCCAGGGCGATGTAGGAGTAGCCCCAACAGGTGACCAGCACGATCACCAGTGAGACCACCACGGCACCGATCCACTGCAACGCCGGGTCCGGCACCATCGTCAACGGGATGAACACGTACGAGAGCACGCCGGCGACGGACTGCACCAGCCAGGTGCCGACGGCCTGCAACAGGGCCAGACCGATCACGGCGGGCAGCCAGCGGATCATGTTACGGAGGCGCAGCTTGCCGATCACCGGGACGAACCCGGGCCCCAGCAACACCTCCAGCGCGATCCGGCTGAGCACCGCGTTGAGCCAGATGATCGCCACCAGCAGCACGAGGGTGGCGCCCATGATGCCGAGCACCGACAGCAGCACCACGACGACCGGTGAGGTCGACTCGCCGAGCACCATGATGCCGACCGTGTTCAGGCCGGCGAACGCCACCATCGCCAGCGAGAGCAGCAGGGGCAGGCCGAGCATCGCCTTGGGGCGGCTGCGGATCACCACGAAGGCGGCGTCGAGGATCTCCATGATCGTCAGCGGCCGCAGCGGGACCATCGCGGTCCGGCCCGCCTCGAGCACCTTGGGCCGACCGCGCCGGACGTGTCGGCCCTGCATCGTCGGCATCGCCTCGCCCTGCCGCGACGGTCCACCCGGGGACGCGAAGTCATCGCGTGCGGGGGTGGTGGTGGCAGACATCGCCCCAGTCTGTCACGGCAGTGGGCCCACGTCGGCTCCGTGGTCCCGGAGATTCCTTCCTTCACCCACTAGCATGGGTCCAGCGATCCGCCGACGGCGGATGCCCAGCCCCACCGCCTCCCGGTTCGGGCAGGTCGGTGAATCAGCTGATGGGGTGAACACGGGTGTCGGACAGCACGAAGAGTCGGATCCTGGTGGTCGACGACGACACGTCGGTGGCCGAGATGTTGTCCATCGTGCTGCGCAACGAAGGCTTCGAGCCGGTCTGGTGTGCCCACGGTGACCGGGCGGTCGACACGTTCCGGGAGGCCAAGCCCGATCTGGTGCTGCTCGACCTGATGTTGCCGGGCCGCGACGGCGTCGAGATCTGCCGGGAGATCCGCAGCACCTCGGGTGTCCCGATCATCATGCTGACGGCCAAGTCCGACACCATCGACGTGGTGGCCGGGCTCGAGGCGGGTGCCGACGACTACGTCCCGAAGCCGTTCAAGACCAAGGAACTGGTCGCCCGGATCCGGACCAGGCTGCGGCGGCTGCCGACGGCCAGCAAGGAGCGGGAGACGCTGCAGGTCGCGGACCTGGAGATCAGCGTCGACGGGCACACGGTGAAGCGGGACGGCAAGTTGATCTCGCTCACCCCGCTCGAGTTCGACCTGTTGTTGGCCCTGGCCCGCAAGCCCTGGCAGGTGTTCTCCCGAGAGTTGCTGCTGGAGCAGGTGTGGGGCTACCGCCATGCCGCCGACACCCGGCTGGTGAACGTACACGTGCAGCGTCTCCGGTCCAAGATCGAGCGCGACCCCGAACGCCCCGAGATCGTGTTGACGGTGCGCGGGATCGGCTACAAGGCCGGAGAGCCGACCGGGAAGTAGCGCATGGGCTTCTCCGAGTCCGCTCCGGGGCGCCTGCTGGGGGCACCGCTCCAGTGGTGGTTCCGGTCGTTGCCGCTCCGGGTCGTGGCGACCACCCTGTTCGCGAGCGTGCTCGTGCTCTTCGTGGGTGGGCTCTTCCTGATGGAACAGGCCAGTGCCGGTGTCGTCGAGGGGAAGAAGGACGCCTCGGTCGCCGAGGCACGGACCGCGATCGACGGGGCGCAGCGGCAGCTGTACGCGGCCGGCACCACGTCCAGCAACGTCAACACGGTGCTGACGCAGCTGGCCGCCGACTTCGAGCAGCGCGGCACCGCCACCCAGCAGTACCACGTGGTGGTGCAGGGGCCGGTCGGGTTCATCCAGTCGGCCGGCGTCGACAGCCGCTCGGTGCCGCAGAGCCTGCGGGAGCAGGTGCTCTCCGACGACCAGGTCTGGTGGACCTCGACCCTGGTGCAGTACACCGACTCCCGGGCCAGTACGCCGGGGATCGTGGTCGGTGCCAGCCTGTTCGCCTCCGGTGGGCGGTACCCGATCTACTTCATCTTCCCGCTGACCGAGGAGGTCGGCATCCTCGAGGTGTTGCAGAACGCGGTGATCACCACCGGTCTGCTGTTGGTGGTGCTGTTGGCCGGGATCGCGGCAATGGTCGCCCGCCAGGTCGTCTCGCCGGTACGGGCCGCCCGGCAGGCGGCCGAACGGTTGGCCGACGGCTTCCTCGACGACCGGATGGTGGTCCGCGGCCAGGACGACTTCGCCCGGCTGGCGATCTCGATGAACCACATGGCCTCGGAGCTGCAGAAGCAGATCCAGCAGTTGGAGGAGTTGTCCCGGGTGCAGCAGCGCTTCGTGTCCGACGTGTCGCACGAACTGCGGACACCCTTGACGACGGTAAGGATGGCGGCCGAGGTGCTGCACGACGCGCGCGACGACTTCGACCCCCTGGCCCGCCGTTCGGCGGAGTTGTTGCAGACCGAACTGGACCGGTTCGAGGCCCTGCTGGCCGACCTGCTGGAGATCAGCCGGTTCGACGCCGGGGCAGCCCAGCTCGCCCTGGAGCCGGTCGACATCCGCGCGATGGTGGAGGAGGTCGTTCGGGCCAATGCGAGCCATGCCGTCCGGGCCGGCACACCGGTGCTGCTGCACGCCCCCCACGCCTGCACCGCCGACGTCGACCGGCGGCGGGTGGAGCGGATCCTGCGGAACCTGTTGGTCAACGCCATCGAGCACGGTGAGCAGAAGTCCATCGACGTGTTCGTCGAGTGCGACGAGGACGCGGTCGCGGTGGCCGTCCGCGACCACGGGGTCGGCTTCGAGGCAGGGCAGGCACGGCAGGTGTTCCACCGCTTCTGGCGGGCGGACGCCTCGCGCGCCCGGACGCTCGGTGGCACCGGGCTCGGGCTGGCGATCTCGATGGAGGACGCGAACCTGCACGGCGGATGGCTCAACGCGTGGGGCCGTCCCGGCCGGGGTGCCCAGTTCAGGCTCACGCTGCCGCGCCGCGCCGGCACGATCCTGCACGTGTCGCCGTTGCCGGTGGTGCCGCGGGACCTCGTCGGCGCCGCCGGGGCGGCCCGCGAGGTGAGCCGAACCCTGGTGTCGGTCCGGGTCGGCGGCGAGCCGGCGGCGCTGACCGCCGGGCCGGAACCCGTACCGGACGATCCCGCGGCGGACGACCTTGACAACCTGGACGACCTGGACGACTCGGGCGACCCCGTGACCACGGATCCGGTCAGGGAGCAGCGGGAGGTGTCGCCATGAGGGGGACCCGAGCCGCACTCCTGCTGTGCGTGGCACTGGTCGGCACCCTGCTGGCCGGGTGCGTCAACGTCCCGACCAGCGGCGAGGTCCAGCCGGTGGAGGCCTCGGGGCGGGCCCAGGACCCGCGGATCGAGATCCATGTCGACCCGCCGCAGCCCGGGGCCTCGCCGCGCATCATCGTGTCGGGCTTCCTGCAGGCGATGGCGGACTACCAGCCCAACTACGAGGTCGCCCGGGAGTACCTGACCGAGGAGGTCCGCGACACCTGGCGGCCGGAGTCGGGGGTGCAGGTCGTCGCCAACAACTACGTGCCGACCATCACCGAGGACTCCGCTGCGTTCGAGGCGCCGCTGGTCGGCGTGCTGGGCGCCGATGACGCGTACCGCAGTGCGTCCGGCGAACAGGTGAACCACGACTTCCAGCTGCGGCGCAACGCCGACGGCCAGTGGCGGATCAGCAACCCGCCCGAGGGCCTGTTGATGACCCAGTACGACTTCGAGCAGTTCTACCGACTGGTCAACCTGTACTTCTTCGAACCGGGCTTCACCGCGTTGGTGCCGGACCCGATCTACGTCCCCCGCTCGAACCTGTCGGCCACCACGTTGGTGCAACGGATGCTCCGCGGCCCCACCGACTGGCTGCGGCCGGCCGTGATCAGCGCCTACCCGGAACGGGCCACCACGATCTCGGTTCCGGTCGACGCCTCCGGGGTGGCCGAGATCTCGGTCAGCGACGCCGTCGCCGGGTTGAGTGACCAGCAACGGACGGCCCTGGCCGCCCAGACCGTCTGGACGCTCCGCCAGCTCGCGGGGGTGCGTGGGGTCCGGTTCCTGTTGAACGGTTCGCCGTACGTGATCCGAGGGGCCGTCGACCAGGTCGTCGCGATCGACTCGCACGCGACGTACGGGCCGGTCAGCACGTTGACCAGCACCCAACTGTTCGTCGCCACCGATGCCGGTCTGGCTCGGCTCGACGACGGCGCCGACCAACCGACGCCGGCGCTGGTCGAGGGGCCGCTCGGCCGGATCGGTCCGATCGACTCGATGGGGATCAGCCTGTCGGGGGACCAGGCCGCGGTGGTCACCGGGGGTGGCACCCAGCTGTTGGCCGGCATGTTGGGCAACAGCGAACCCACCGTCGTACTGGCCGACGTCGAGGGTCTGCAACGGCCGCAGTACACCCGGTACGACGAACTGCTCGTGCTGGGCCGCGACGACGGCTCCCCGGTGCTGTGGCACGTCACCGGGGACGTGGTGCAGACCGTGACCGTGGAGCTGCCGGAGGGCGCCCGCATCGAGGAGCTGCGGATCGCGCCCGACGGGGTGCGCGCCGCGGTGATCATCAGCAACGCCGCCGGGGACCGGTCGCTGGGGTTGATGCGGCTCTCCCGTGCCGGCGGACCGAAGCTGTCGGGGTTCCGACCGGTCGGACTGCCGCTGCCCCAGGGCACCGCGCTCAGTGCGCTGGTCGACGTCGTCTGGTCGGAGCCGACGACCCTGGTCGTGTTGGGTGCCGAGACCACCGACAGCCAGTTGCGGCCCTACCTGCTCAACCAGGACGGGACCTCGCTCACCGCCATCGGCACCTCCGACGACTGGCAGGCGCGGCGTCTCGCCGCCTCACAACGCCGGGGCAGCAGTTCGGTCGAGCCGGTCGCCGAGAAGCTGACACTGCTCGGTGAGCGTGGCCGCGTGTGGCGGTACGAGGACAACTACTCCTGGGCGCCGATCGCCGAGGGCATCCGCGCCGTCACCTACCCCGGCTGAGGGCGGCTGCGTCGACGCGGTCGTCCACAGGGACGTCCGGTCGGGGATGGGATCCGGCGTGCCACTGGGGCAGGGTGGTCGGGTGGCCCCTCGTCCCCGCTCCGCCGGCGACGGGATCCGGGCCGCAGCACTCGACCTGTTGCTCGGTGGCCGCTGTGCCGGCTGCGGCCGCCCGGGGCCGATCCTGTGCGCCGACTGCACCGAGTTGATCATGGACCAACCGGTCCGACGCCATCGGCCCGACCCCGTGCCGCCCGGCTTCCCGGCCACCTGGGTCGCGGCGAGCTACGAGCAGGTCCTGCCTGCGGTGCTGTCGGCGTACAAGGAGCACGGGGTGTGGGGGCTCGGTACGGTGCTGGCCCGGCGGCTGTGGTTGTCGGTGGCCGCGACGACGCTGGCCGGTTGGCCCGACGGCGGCCGGGTGGTGCTGGTGCCGATGCCGTCGCGGGCTGCTGCCGTACGGGCCCGTGGGCTCGACACCACCACTGCCTTGGCCCGTCGGGTCAGTCGGCTCGCTGCCCGGCAGGGGTGGCAGCTGCCGACCACGCCGGTGCTGCGGTTCACCCGGGCGGTGTCGGACCAGGCCGGTCTCGGGGTGGGTGGCAGGGCGAGGAACCTGGCCGGAGCCCTCGTCTCCCGAACCGCTGCCCGCGGCGGCCCGATGCCGTACGCCATCGTGTGTGACGACCTGGTCACCACCGGTGCCAGCCTGGCCGAGGCGGCCCGGGCACTGCGAGCGGGTGGGTTCGAGGTGCTGGGCGGTGCCACCCTGGCCGCCACCCCACGCCGACGACCGGACACGCCCGCCGCGGACCATGATCGGAACCGGTGAGACGGAGCGGGGTGTGCGGGGTCGACTCAGTACGATGCGGACCACGTGTGGTTGCCAACGGGAGGATGTTGATCATCGTGGAGTTCCAGCGTCGAGGAGAGCCGGGTCAGGAGCAGCCGGTCGTCCTGGTCGACGAGGTGGCGTACGACCTGCGCGACCTGACCGCGGACATCGACGGCGACTTCCTCGCCGGCGACGGGATCGCCCGCGTCCGGCAGGCACTGCAGGCGGGCTCGTTGCCACAGGTCGACGTGACCGGACTCCGGTACGGTCCGCCGGTCGCACGCCCGACCGCGGTGGTCTGCATCGGGATGAACTACGCGGCACACGCCGCCGAGTCGGGCTCGGCCCCGCCCGAGGTGCCGATCGTGTTCTTCAAGCACCCCAACACCGTCGTCGGTGCGTACGACGACGTCGCCGTACCGCCGCGGAGCGAGGCCACCGACTGGGAGGTGGAGTTGGCGGTCGTGATCGGACGGCGGGCCCGTTACCTGCCGAACAAGGCTGCCGCGCGTGATCACATCGCCGGCTACGCGGTCTCCAACGACGTCTCCGAGCGTGACTACCAGATCGCGCTGTCGGGGACCCAGTGGTCGAAGGGGAAGTGTTGCGAGACCTTCAATCCGCTCGGCCCCTCGTTGGTGCCGGCCGACGAGGTCGACGCCGGCGCGCTGCGCCTGGCGTCCTGGGTGAACGACGAACCGCGGCAGGACTCCAGCACCGCCGACCTGATCTTCGACGTGGAGCAGATCGTCTACGAGCTCAGCCAGTTCATGGTGCTGGAACCGGGCGACGTGATCAACACCGGCACCCCGCAGGGTGTCGCGCTGTCGAAGAAGTACCCGTACCTGCAGCCGGGCGACGAGATGCGGTTGCTGATCGAGGGGCTGGGGGAGCAGCGGCAGCGACTGGTGGCCGCCGAGGTGCCCCACGGAGCAGGTGCCACCGCGATCACCCGGTGAACTCACTTTGAACCGCCGGTGAACGCGTGGCCACTGGTGTGCCGGCCGATGACGGACTAGCGTGTGGATGAACCACCCGTCAGCGGGGTGGTGCCGCTGGCACCGGACCCGCTGACGCGACCGACCAGGAGGTTCAGCATGGACGTCGTCGTCAAGGGTCATCACGTCACCGTGACCGAGGCATTCCGCACCTACGTCGAGGAGCGGATCTCGCGGCTGGAGAAGCTCGACCATCGCGTGATACGGGTCGAGGTCAAGGTGACCGCGGAGCAGAACCGGCGCAAGGGTGAACCGGCCGGACGGGTCGAGATCACGGTCCACTCCCGCGGTCCGGTGATGCGGGCCGAGGCTGCTGCCGAAGAGAAGCAGGCCGCCTTCGACATGGCCCTGGACCGCCTGATGGCGCAACTCCGCAAGGCCGCCGATCGCCGTCGCGTGCACCGAGGACGCCACACCCCGCGCTCGGTCAGCGAGGCGACCGCCGGCATCGACCCGACACTGGAGCCGGTGCACCTGCAGCCGGTCGACGAGGACCCCGACCACCGGACGGTGGCCGGGATGGACGTCGAGGGCGACGGACCGCTGGTGGTCCGTGAGAAGGTGCACAAGGCCCAGCCGATGACGCTCGACCAGGCGCTGTACGAGATGGAGCTCGTCGGTCACGACTTCTACCTGTTCGTCGACGCCGAGTCGGGCCGACCGAGCGTGGTCTACCGCCGCAAGGGGTACGACTACGGCGTCATCCAGGTCGACACGGATGAGGACGAGGCGGCCGTTGGCTGAGCAGTCCACCACCCGACCCGTCCGGTTGGGTCGACCGCAGGCACGCCGGATCGCCCTTGCTGCACAGGGATTCGGCGTGCCGCGGCCGGACCGGGCGATCGGGATGCGTGACGTACAACGGGTGATCGATCAGGTTGCCCAGTTCCAGATCGACACGATCAACGTCGTCACCCGGGCCCATCACATGCCGCTGTACTCGCGGCTCGGGCCGTACGACCTCGGGCTGTTGGAACGTGCGTCGCACAACGCTCCCCGTCGACTCTTCGAGTACTGGGGGCACGCGGCGAGCATGATCGACTCCCGACTGCAGCCGCAGTTGCGGTGGCGGATGGCGCAGGCCGAACGGGAGGCGTGGGGCGGCATCGTCCGGCTGCGACAGGAGCAGCCGGAGTTGATCAACGACGTGTTGGCCGAGGTCACCGAGCGGGGACCGATCACGGCCCGGCAGATCGACCACGACGAGGAACGCCGGCGCGACCACTGGGGCTGGAACTGGTCGTCGGTGAAGACGGCGTGTGAATGGTTGCTGTGGGCAGGGCAACTCAGCTCGGCCGGCCGCAACAAGCAGTTCGAGCGACGGTACGCCCCATGGTCGAAGGTGTTGCCCGCGACGATCCTGGCCGAGCCGACCCCGACCGAGGAGGAGGCGGTGGTGGCGTTGGTGCGCCGGGCCGCGCGCGCCCTCGGCGTGGCGAGTGAGCTGTGCCTGCGCGACTACTTCCGGACCCGGGGGACGGCCACCCGACCGGCGATCGATGCGCTGGTCGAGTCCGGCGAGTTGCTGCCGGCGACGGTCGAGGGCTGGGACCGTCCGGCCTACCTGTGGCACAAGGCACGCAAGCCGCGGTCGATCAGCACCCGCGCGCTGGTCAGTCCGTTCGACTCGATGGTCTTCGAACGGGAGCGGTTGCTCGCGCTGTTCGGTGTCGACTACAAGATCGAGATCTACGTTCCCGAGGCGAAGCGACAGTACGGCTACTACAGCTACCTGCTGTTGTGGGACAGCCAGTTCGTCGCCCGGGTCGACCTCAAGGCCGATCGTAAGGCAGGCGTGCTGCGGGTCCGGTCCGCGTGGCGTGAACCTGCCGCCGACCCCGGCACGGCCGACCCCGACATCGCCGAGCAACTCGTCGCCGAGCTGTGGCAGCTGGCCGGCTGGCTGGGACTGGACGACCTGGCCGTCGAGGACCGTGGCACCCTGGCCGCAGCCACCCGGGATCAGCTCGAGGCCGCTGTCTGAGCTCGCGCGGCCGTCGAGACGTCCCATCAGCGCGGGTCACTCGTACGGAGCGGCGCCACAGCGACACACGTGGAGCATGCATCCAGCTGTGTCACTGTGGCGCCCGATCTTACGACGAGGTCCACCGAATCGAGCCCGATTCGCCAGCCTGCGGGCCGGACACTCGATCCGCCGTTCACCGAGCGGGCAGTTGGAGACGAGACGAGTGACCGATCGCCTCTCCGGGCGCCCTTTCGGTTTGGGGGTGCCTCTCCGGGTGCCCGCTCGGTGTGGGGGGTGCCTCTCCGGGTGCCCGCTCGGTGGTGGGGTGCCTCGCCGAGTGCCCACTCGGTGCAGTCAGACACCCGCCCGGTCGGACTCGACGTCGGCCGGATCGCTCGCTGCCACGGCCCCGGTGCGCGCGACGGCGACCTCGGCCCGGTGCTGCTTGACGGACCAGCCGATCGCGCCGGCCCAGACCGCAACGAGCGCGACGTAGATCGGGATGGCCGCGACCGCGGCGAACGCCTCCACCGCCTCCAGCCCCAGCAGGGTACGCACGTTGGTGATCACGATCAGGCCGCCGGCGGCCGCCCCGAGCACCCGGGCGGGCAGCAACCGGACCAGGAAGGCCGCGATCGGCGCGGCGATGACGCCACCGACCAGCAGCGCGACCACCCAGCCGACGTTGATCCCCTGCGAGCCCAGCGCGAACAGGAAGCCGAGGCTGGCGGCGAGCGCCACCAGGAATTCGCTGGTGTCGATCGAACCGATCGTGCGGCGGGGCTCGATCCGTCCGCTGGCCAACAGGGTCGGCGTACCGACGGGGCCCCAGCCGCCGCCACCGGTGGCGTCGAGGAAGCCGGCGACCACGCCCAGCGGTGCCAGGAAGCGCCACCGCAGGGGTTTGCCGAGGGTGTCGGTCCGCAAGCCCTTCACGGTGAAGCGGAGCAGGACGTACGAGCCGAGTGCCAGCAGCACCACCGCCATCAGTGGCTTGGCGATCGAGGTGTCGAGGTTGGCCAGGAAGGTGGCACCGGCGAAGGCGCCGACCGCGCCGGGGATCCCGATCCGCAGCACCACCGCCCAGTCGACGTTGCCGAAGCGCCAGTGGGAGACGCCGGAGACCAGCGTGGTGCCGATCTCGGCCAGGTGGACCGTGGCCGACGCGGCGGCCGGGTTGGTGCCGATCGCGAGCAGCAGGGTGGTGGTGGTGACGCCGTACGCCATGCCCAGGGAGCCGTCGACGAGTTGGGCCGCAAGACCGACCAGGGCGATCAGGATGAGGGTGCGCACGGGGACTCCTGGAAATTTAAACCGTCAATACCTATCGAAACAGTGGGGAATCTAGCACGAGGTCGGTACCGGCCTGCCTCCCCGTCCCACTCCGTGGCCCCGCCGGGGTCCGTGGGCGGGATGGGATGATGGCCGTGTGGACATCTCGGCGCGGACGGAGTACGCAGTTCGGGCGACCCTGATCCTGGCGCGTGCCCAGGCTGCCGGGGCGGATCCGGTGCCCGCCGACGAGTTGGCGGCCGAGCAGGATCTGCCGCGGAAGTTCCTCGAGGCGATCCTGGCCGACCTGCGCCGGGGTGGCGTGGTGGTCAGCCAGCGTGGGGCGTCCGGGGGCTACCGGCTGGCGCGACCGTCGGCCGAGTTGTCGATCGGGGCGATCTTCCGGGCGGTCGACGGGCCGCTGGCCGAGGTACGTGGGCTGCGACCGAGTGAGACCACCTACACCGGTGTGGCCCAGCACCTGCCGACGCTGTGGGTGGCGGTCCGGGCCAGCCTGCGGGAGGTGTTGGACGGGGTCAGTGTGGCCGACGTGCTCTCCGGTGATTTCCCGGCCTCGGTGGACCAGTTGCTCGCGGTCCCGGACGCCTGGCACAACCGCTAGGACCGAAACTCGGACCCGTCAGGGGTTTCGGCGCGACCGTTGTCGGCCGTCGAGGCGGTTGCGGCGCAGGTTTGGCAATTTATGGCGGCACACTATTGCGACTTCCTGTCCGGTTGTGTTTGAGTGACGGCACCATCGGTACGCAAGGAGGCTGCAATGGGCACGCGGACACAGGCAACGGGACGAGGGTCAACCGGGCAAGGGTCAACCGGGCAAGGGTCAACCGGGCAAGGGGCGCCACCAACGGTGGCGGCACGGGCAGCGACACGGGGGCGTCAGTTGTGGCGCGTCCTGGTGGCAGCCGTGGCACTGACCCTGCTGATGCCGATCGGTGGCGCACAGGCCGCACCGGAGGTCCCGAACCCACGGGTCAACGACGGTGACCTGTTGATCACGAACCACAGCTTCGAGGACGGCACCACCGGATGGACGACGTCCAACGGGCGGGGTGAGACCGGACCACCGCGGTGTGCCTCCGTACCGACCACCACTGCCGACGGGGCCAGCGACGGGGAGCAGGCACTCAGCCTGCCCGGCACACCGCCCTGCCTGATGCTCGGCGTGGTCAGCACGCCGGTGGCCGCGGTCGCCGGCGAGTCCTACACCGCCTTCGCCCACACCGGCGGCACCGGCCACGCGACGATCGGGCTGCGCTTCCTCGACGACGCGGGGACCGTGCTCGCCAGCAGCCAGGGCGAGCGGACCGCTGCCGGGGACGTCGTCGAGTTCACCGCCGAGGCGCCGGCCGGCGCGACCCGGGTCGCGGTCGAGCTGGGCGGCCAGCGACAGGTCACCTTCGACCAGGTGTTGATCACCGGCGAGTACACGATGCTGAAGCCGCAGGTCACCAAGCGCGGCAGCTTCCTGGGGATGGCCGCCGGCGTCGACGAGAACGGCCGGCACGTCACCTTCGCGGTGGCCACCGGGTCGGCGTTCAACCCGGCCGTACTGGTGGTCACCGACATCCTGACCGGTGAGGTCACCAACACCGTCGAGGTGCCCGGTGCCACCGGTTCGTGGACGATCGAGCAGGACCCTGAGAGCGGCATGGTCTACATCGGCACCTACCAGTCGCCGGCACTGTACGGCTGGCAGCCGGGCGACCCGGTCGCCGAACGCATCGGCACCCCGCCGATCGAGCACTTCGGCTTCACCTACGGCCTCAACATGGGCAAGGACGGCACGTTGTACGGCGGCGCCTGGGGCGAGCCGACGGCCGGGTACGCAGGTGCCCAGTTGTGGCAGTACCACCCCGACACCGGCTTTGCGAAGTTCGGTCCGACCCCGTTGACCCCCGAGGCCAACTACACCCGTGCCGTCGGCTACGAGGACGCCACCGAGACCGTCTGGGCCGGCACCGGCACCGGGGTCGCGAAGTTGTACGGCTGCGACACCGGCGGCACCCCGGGATCCGAACAGTGCAAGGACTTCACCTCCCTGCTCGGCCCCGTCGCCGACGCCACCTGGGTGTACGGCATCACCGCCGGCAGCGGCTACGTCCAGGTCTGGGGCGGCGACTCGTCCAGCACGGGCAACGACTACCTGATCGTGCTGAAGGTCACCCGCGACGCGAACGGTGAACTGCAGGCGGAGTCGATCAAGGAGATCAAGGGCGTCATCTACAACGGCTCCTCGCCGGTGGTGGACGACAAGATCTACTACACGATGGCCAACACCCAGGCCCAAGGGATCCCGCTGCACTCGTTCGACGTCGTCACCGGTGAGATCGAGGTGATCACCGAGGCGCCGACCCAGATCTTCTCGCGCCAGTGGGAGATCGTCGACCTCGAGGACCCGGAGTGGCCCGGCCCGAGCGTGGTCGGCTGGAACTCCGGTGCCAACCTGGTGAAGTACAACATCGAGACCGGCAACTTCGAGCACACACTGGTCGAGGACATCCCGATGTTGCCCACCGGACTCAACTCGATCACCGGCGGACCCGACGGCAACGTGTGGAGCGCCGGCTACCTGACCGGGGGGCTCGGCAAGCACCCGGCGATGCGCGACGACCAGCAGGTCGCCAAGTCGATCGGCGGACAGGCCGAGGTCATGACCAACTACCGCGGTCGGGTGCGGCAGGGGAACTACCCCTACGGTGACGTCCGGTCGTTCAGCCCGGCTGACTTCGAGGCGGGTACGCAACCGCGGGTCGACTGCGTGATCGGCGCCGAGCAGAACCGGCCGTACGCGCTGGTCGGCCATGGCGACCGGCTCTACTACGGCAGCCAGGCCGAGTACGGCCACGACATGGGTGCCTTCGGCTGGATGGACCTCACCACCGGTGAGTGCCACACCCTGGAGGGCGTGATCGGGCACCAGTCGGTGAACGCGATCGCCGCGAGTGGCAGCAAGGTGTTCGGTGGCGGCAACATCTTCTTCTCCTACGACGGGGTGCCCATCGACAGCCAGGCGAAGTTGATCATCCACGACGAGTCCGACGACTCGACCCGGACCATCGAGTGGCCGGTCCCGAACACCCGGTCGATCAACGCCGCGGTGACCGCTCCGGACGGCACGGTGTGGTTCTACGCCGAGGGCTGGCTGGTGGCGATGGATCCCGAGACCGAGGAGGTCATCCACACCGAGGAAGTCTTCGCGGACTGGAAGCCCGGCGACCGGATCGCCGGCAACTACGCCCGGATGCTGGTGCTCGACGGCCGGATCTACGGCATCGCAGGTGGACGGGTCTTCACCGTCGACCCGGCACGGACGCTCGCCGAGGGATCGGCGACGAGCAGCCTGCAGATCCTGTTCCAAGGGGCCGACAAGGACATCACCACCGACGGCTACGGGAACCTGTACGTGATCGACCAGCAGACCAGGTTGCTGCGGATCAACCCACGTGGCGTGGTCGCCGCCTGAGCGGGATCCCATTACCACGCACGTCACGAGCCAGGTACGTCATTCCCACATCGCGTGGGGCACACCAATGGAGGTAATCACGATGAACCAGTTCATGATCAACCGACGCCGGCTGCTCGCCGGGACGGCCGGGGTGGCCGCACTCGCGGTCGCCGGGCTGCCCGCCGTACGGGCCTCGGCTTCCCACTACGACCGGTACGACACCGTCGCCGCGTACGAGAAGGCGTGGGCCGGCACGGACACCTCGGTGCCGAACAACGAGGCCGGGGGGTTGGCCTGGGGGATCTCGTACCTGCTGTTGTCGTTGGTGCGGATGTACCAGGCCACCGGCGACACGACCTACCTCGACCGGTTCGTGGAGCGCGCCGACCAGGTCTGGGCCCAGACCGACGTCCGCCGCGAGGTGACCGACCACGCGGGCCGGTCGGGTTGGGTCTGGCGGACCGGCGGCAACTACACCTCGGCCGCGGCGACGGTGACCGACGCGGCCGGCGCACCACTGTTCGAGATCCGGTACGCCTGGACGTACCCGACCGATGGCAAGGTGACGGTCAGCAACGTCACCGCCACCGGCTTCGACCTGGTGCTGACCCACCCCCGGGTGGCGACGAAGACGCTGACCGGGGTGAACTTCGACCCCGACAGCCCTGACTTCGTGGTGCGCCGGGTGAACGAGGACGTCTACTCGCCGAACGTCCGATGGACCGCCAAGGACGTGTCGTCCGGGGCCGGGGGGACGCCGGTGGCCGGTACCACCGGACTGGCACAGCAGTACTACGCGTTCGCGGTGCACACCGGGATGGTCACGTACCCGATGGCGTTGTTCTCCCGACTGATGCTGCAGCAGGGGTCGGTGCGCTACCGCGGTGCTGCCCAGCGCTACCTGGCGTGGACCCACAAGGCGGTCGCCTTCCACGACCGCGAGTGGAAGTTCCGGGAGCTCGCCGACGGCAGCACCGGTGGCGACTACGTGTGGCCGACCGGTGCAGCCGTACCGTTCGACGGGCTGATCCAGCCGTTCAACCAGACCCAGGGGCTGGGGCAGACGATGGCTGAGCTGCACCGGATCTCGCCGCAACCGGCGTACGCGGCGAAGGTCGAGGCGATGGTCCGGGCCTTCCGCTCCGACGTCGAGGTCGTCGGTGAGGCGTGGCAGTGGCACTACTGGCCCACCTACAGCGAGCTCTACAACAGCTACGACGCCGAGTCGGGCCTGTCGGAGTACACCCCGTGGTACGGGCGGGCGACCCAGTACGAGGACATCAGCCACGCCGCGATCACGGTCGAGTTCCTCAACGCCGCCCACGGCGCCGGCCTCGGTGCCACCGACGACGACCTCGCCCACCTCGGCGCCACCTACACCGACAACGTGGCGGTCGACCCGACCCACGTCGCCACCCGGGTCAGCGGGGGAGACGTGGCCAGCGATTCGGTGGCCGCCCAGGCCGGGCGGTGGCTCACCCTGCAGCCGGTCGAGCCGACGATGGCCGACCACATCCACGCGGTGTACGCGGCGATGGACCTCGAGCCCTTGGGCGGTTCCCGGATGTTGGGGGTCTCCTACCTGGTCTGGGCACGCAACGCCGGCTGGGAGTCCGACGCCGGCTGAGACGCCGGCATGCCGGATGGCGCCTGATCAGAGGAGGCCAGGACGGCTCAGAGTGATGCCAGCACGGCGTCGACCACCTCAGCGGTCTCGTTGACGTGGTCGGCGCCGTGCGCCGTGGAAAGGAACCACAACCCGCGGGGCACGATGTTGACCCCGTGCCGCAACAGTTCTGCGTGGAACCTGGCAGCCAGCGCGTGGTCGCAGGCCGCGTACTCCCGATAGGTCCGGATCACCGGCTGGTCGGTGAAGTAGGTCTGGAACAGCGGTCCGGGACCGGCGACCAGCAGGGGGACGCCGTGCCGCTCGGCCGAGGCGGCGATCGCGGTCATCAGGGACTGCCCGGTCGTGGTGAGCCCGGGGTAGATCGCGTCGGCGTGCTCGTGCAGGTGCCCCAGCACCGCCTTCGCCGCAGCCATCGCGACCGGGTGGGAGTTGAACGTGCCGGCGTGGCCGACCCTGCCGGACGCGATCGTGCCCATCACCGCCGCCGACCCGGCGAGCGCGGCGACCTGCATGCCACCGGCCATCGCCTTGCCGAGGGTGGTCAGGTCGGGGGTGACGCCGAAGCGCTGCTGGGCCCCACCCTCGCCGACCCGGAATCCGGTGATGATCTCGTCGAAGATCAACACCGAACCGTTCCGGGTGCAGATGTCGCGCAGGAACTCCAGGAACCCCGGCTCCGGTTCGATCGCGCCGGTGTTGCAGAGCAGCGGCTCACAGATCACCGCGGCGATCCGGTCACCCTCGGCGGCGAAGGCTGCCTCGACCGCAGCCGGGTCGTTCCACCCCAGCACCCGCAGCGAGTCCCCACTGCCCGGGGTCAGGCCGAGCGTGCCCGCCACGGTGGTGGGCCGGTCCGCCGCGCCGGCGGCGTCGAGCGGCGGATGGACACTGTGCAGTACCGGGTCGAGCCAGCCGTGGTAGTGCCCCTCGAACTTGATCACCAGGTCTCGACCGGTGTGGCCACGGGCGAGACGCAGTGCACCGTGCACGGCTTCGGAACCGACACTGTTGAACCGGACCAGGTCGGCCGAGGGGACCATGTCGCACAACAGCTCGGCGACCAGCGCCTCGTCCCGGTGTTGTGCCGCGTAGGCCACCCCCCGACGCACCTGTGCCGACACCGCCTCGGCCACGATCTCGCTGGCGTGGCCGAGGATGTCGGGACCCTGGCCCAGGACGTAGTCGACGTACCGCTTGCCGTTCAGGTCGATCAGCTCCGCCCCGTGGGCCCGATCGACGAACAGCGGTGTGCCGGCCATCCGGCGGGCGTCGCTGGACACCCCGCCGGCGACCGTACGGCGCGCTCGTTCGTACCACTGCTCCATGGTGGTGGCGGTCTGGTCAGCCTGCTCGGTCATTGCTCTCCTCGCCCCGGACGGGTGCTTCGGTGGTGGTCAGCTTCTCGGCCAGCAGCCGGAACTGTTGGCGGGGGCGTCCGCCGGACGGGGACCGCAGCGGCGTCGTCGGCCAGGCCAGGCCGGCCTCGACGAGGGTCTTGGCGATCCGTCGGGCCGACCGGGGGGTGACGTCGAGGATGCCGGCCACGTCGTCGACCCCGACGATCAGGTCGGCGGTGCGCTGGAGGCGCGCCGACCCGGTGGACCGTCCGCCGCGGCGAGCAGCGACGAGGGTGCGCAGCACCTCCACGGCTCGGTCGTCGGCGGTGATCGGGGTTGCCTCCGGGCCCGCGGGCGGCAGCAGTCGGTGTCCGCCGGGCCCGTCGACCAGCGCGGCGTGGCCGTGGGCCGCCGGGGTGGCGGCGATGTCGACCCCGGTCAGTGCCTGTCGTTCGGCTTCCTGGGCGGTGGTGCCCAGCCCGACGCCGATCCGCAGGTCGATGCCCAGTTCGGCCCGGCAGCGGGCCAGGAACGGTGCCGTCGTCAGGCCGCCGGTGATCTCCTCCAGTCCGCCGCGGGTGGTGGTGATCATGAAGCGGGAATCGCTGCGGGGGCGGAGGATCGCGCCGATCCGACGGACCTCGTCCAACAGGAAGCGGTGCACCGACAGGGCCAGTTCCTGGAACCAGTAGTTGCTCGGCCCCTCGGGGGTGCCGTCGCCGGTGGGTGGCAACTGGACCGCGACCATGGCGATCTGGTTGTCGTGCAACCGGCTCCCACGGGCGAGCAGCAACGCGGTCGAGAGGGTCCGGCGCACCGTCTGGCGGGTCGGCCGCATCCGCGCCACGGGGACGTCATCGGCCTCCAGCTCGCGCAACACCTCGAAGAAGGTGGTCAGGGCCAGCATCGTGCGACCGCCGGTGTGGTGGCTGCGATGGAAGTCGTGGTAGTCGGCCGGCCGGGCGCCGAAGTCGTACGGCATCACCTCGACCTGTCGATCGGAGAGCCCCAACTCCTCGTACGCCTCGGCGACGTCGGCCCTGGTCATCGAGTCGATGCTGACCCGTTCGATGTCGACGCCGGCACGTTGGGCCCGCAGCAACCCCACGTACAACGACTCCGCGGTCAACGGCACCGCGATGGAGGGGACCGGCGGGCCGAGGGTGCGGAACTGGTCGTGGTGCCACGGCCCGGGCAGCACCGCCACGTGGACGCGATCGGCCAGCCGTTCGAACTGTTCGGCCGACTCCGCTGGGTCACCCATGATGCCGGCGATGAACCGCACACCGCTGTCGGCGAGTGGCTGGCCGACCTGCATCAGCTGCCGGACCGCCACCTTCGGCCCGAACACCCCGATCGTCACCTCGTGAACCGCGCCGGCCAGGTGGTCGTGCGGGGCCTCGGCCGACATCACGCCCTCGGCCCGGTCGCGTCACCGGACCCGAACACGCGGCGGGCGTTCCCGCCGAGCACGGCGACCAGGTCGTCGTCGTCGAGATCGGCGAGCACCACCCTGCCCAAGGAGATGCGCAGGTCGATGAAGGGGAAGTCCGAACCGAACAGCACCCGGTCGGCGCCGAGCTCGGTGACCATGGTGCGCAGCACGGCAGAGGTCATCTTCGAGCCGCAGATCTCCAGCAACAGGTTCGGATGCTGCCTGGCGACCGCGATCGCCTGGTCGACGCCGGTGGGGGAGCCGCCACCGTGGCCGAGGATGATCGTGGCCTGCGGGTGGGCCTGCGCAGCGGCCGCCACGCGCTCCGGGGAGTGGTAGTCCGAACCCTCCCAGCAGTGGGTCAGCAGGGGCCGACCGGTGGCGGCGGCCACCTCGAACGCGGCGGCGTAGCGGGGGCCGTCGACCGGGTACTGCGCCAGCTGCGGGTGCACCTTGAGCCCGACGTACGGACCCTCGGCGATGGCCGAGGCCGTCCGTTCGGGCGACTGCCACGGGTTGACCACCCCGACCGGCAGCAGCCGTCCGGGGTGGGCGGCCGCCGCTGCGAGCACCATCGCGTTGCCCCGGGTCGCCTCGAGCTGGATGCCCCGGTTGGCCGAGATCGTGGCGGCGGCGATCCCCACCCGGTCCATCACCGCGACCATCGTGTCGTGGTCGGGGTGCGGGATGTGGAACAGCGAGTACGGCCCCAGGTGGGCATGGGCGTCCACGACGTCCGGCAGGGGCAACGGCCGACCGGCGTTCATCGCCGCCAGGACCCGGTCGGCGAGGCGGCCCGTGCCGCCGTCGGCGGGGTTCATCGGGTCGTCACCGCCTCGGGGGTCGACAGCAGCCGGCGGGCGTTGCCGTGGGCGATGGCCACCAGATCGGTTCGGTCGAGGCCGGACCAGCGCAACCGGGCGACCGCGGCCCCCAGCTCCTGCCATGGTGTTCCGCTGCCGAACAGCACCCTGCCGCTGCCGAACTCCGACACCAACCATTCCAGGCCCTGGTGGGCGGAGAAGTTGCTCAGCACGACGTGCACCGAGCTGTGGCGATCGAGCACGCCGGCCAGCTCGCGCAGCGTTCGGTAGCCGATCTCACCGACCAGCAGCGGGATGCCGGGCCAGGTCGAGGCGAACCGTTCCAGGCTCGACCAACTGGCCTGGAGTGCCGAGATGCGCAGCGGGCGCCGGATCCGGTTCATCGCCCGGTAGATCGGGTCCAGCGCCGGGTCGTGCAATGCCCAGCCGTGCCAGGCCGGGGCGGCGGTGGCGAGCACCGCGGACCGCCAGGCAGGGCTGTCGAGGACCGATGGCTCCCCGCGCAGCGGTGGAGTGATCAACACCGCGGGCCGCGCGCCGGGCACCTGTGCGGCCAGCTCGAGGGTCTCGGCGTTCCCGGTGGCGGGGTCGTGCAGCCAGGCCGACACCGCGGCCAGCACCGAGCCACTGATGTGGAGTCGGCGCTGTACGGCCGCCAGGTCGGCAGGATCGGCGATCTGGGTCGGAGCGTCGGGCAGCACCCCAAGCTGGCAGTCGACGTCGATCAGCTCGATGACGTCGGTCTCAGGCTCGTTCGCGGTCATGGCGGCCCACCTTCTGAGATCGTGCGCACGTTCCTGATCATGTCAGGCCCCACCGACCTCGACCGGCTGCCGACTGCTGATCGACTCGTGTGCGGCGGCGAGGACCGCGGTCACGTCACGGGAGCTCTCGATGCTGATCAGCGGCTCGGTGCCGGTCAGGCAGCAGTCGACGAAGTGGCGGATGGCGTCGCGGTAGGCGCCGCCGGGAACCCCGTGAACCCTGCGCTGCAACGAGTTCCGGGGGAAGCTGAACCCGGAGTCGGTGGCGAGTTGGACGTTCTCGGACTGCCGGTCGAGCTGGATCACCCCTTCCTCGCCGACCACCGACACATAGGAGTCGACCAGGGTGGGGAAGGTGTTGGGGTAGATCCACGCCGACTCGAAGGTGGCGGTCGCACCGCGGGCGTACTCGGCCTGGATCTGGATCGCGTCAGGGGTGTCGATCCCCTTGTCACGCAGGAATCCGTGGCGGGCGGTGGCGTACACCGAGACGATCCGATCGTCGAGCAGCCAGCTGACCAGGTCGATGTCGTGGCTGGACAGGAACCACGCGCAGGTGGTGCGGTCGGCCCAGCGCAGCATCTCCATCGGGACGAATCGGGTGTCGTCCTTGCGGGCATAGGCGACCGCGACCTCACCGACCTGGCCCATCAGCTCCTTGGCCTGCGCGTACGCCGGGACCCACCGGTGGTTGAACAGGCACATCGCGGTGACCCCGGCCGACCGGATCGCCGCCACCGCCGCGTCGGCATCGGCCAACGAGGTGGTGAACGGTTTCTCCACCAGGACGTGCTTGCCGGCCTCGGCCGCGGCGACCATCATCGGGCCGTGCAGGTGGTCGGGCGTGGTGAGGGCGACCGCATCGACCTCGTCATCGGCCAGCAGGGCGTCCAGGTCGGCGTGCACCCGTGGCCGAGTGACCCTGGACCTGTCCGCGACGAGGTCGGCCAGCGCTTCGGCGTTCGCCGGGTCGCCACTGGTCACCGCCGCGATCCGCACGTCGCGTTCACCGGCCAACGCCTCGGCGTTGCCGCGTCCCATGATCCCGGCCCCGACCACGCCGATGCGAAGCGGCTCGGTGGGCCGGGGCCGACCCGTCCGCCCCACGGTCACTGCTGTTTGGCCAGTTCGTCGTTCCACTGCTGCTCGGCGGTGCCCAGCGCGTCCTCGGCACTCGACTGGCCGGTGATGTAGGTGCGGATCTGCTCGTCGAACACCTCACGCAGCAGGGTGTCGTTGCCGGTGGAGAGAGCCGCGTCGACCATCGAGTCGAACTGGGCGACCAGCACCTGGCGGCCGGCGTCCATCGCCTCGGTCACCTCGATGTCGGTGAAGAACGGGTCCTCCAGTGCCGCGGCGGAGGAGGGGAAGATGCTGACCAGCTTGCAGAACGCGAGCTGGTTCTCGGCGTTGGTGACGAACTTCAGCCACTCGGCGGCGGCGGCCTTGTTGTTGGAGGCGCTCGGGATGCCGAACACCTGCTGGCCGAAGAACAGTTGCTCTCCTGCCGGTCCGGTGACCCCGGGAGCGATCCACAGGTCGTCGTACACGTCCGGCGCGTTCTTCTGGATGTTGATCAGCGCCGAGGACACGCTCTTGGGGGCACAGGCGATCTGTCCGTTCTCCAACGACTGTTCGTACTGCCGGGCCTCCTTGCCCATCACACCGGGCGCGATGGCGCGCGATTCGAAGTACTTCTTGTAGCGCTCCATCACCGCGACGGTGTCGGGGGTGTTGAACGCCGCCTCGGTGCGCTCCTCGTTCAGCATGGTGATGCCCTCACCCTGCATCTCCTGTGAGTAGCACATCAGGTTGGCGCCGTACACGTCGGTCTTGTCGTAGATCGCCTGGCAGAGCTCGAGGGCCTCCTCGTACGACGTGGGCAGGCTGTCCTCGGTGTAGCCGGCCTGCTCGCACAGGGACTTGCGGTAGATGCCGAAGCCGGCACCGCCGTTGTACCAGGGGATGCCGACCTGCTGATCGGCGTCGTTCTTCAAGGTGGTGAGCAGGCTGGGGACGTAGGCGCCGAGCTCCTCGTCGGTGAAGAACTCACCGAGGTCACTCATGGAGTCGCCGAACAGGCCGACGGTGAAGGAGGTGTAGTTCACCGCGTCCGGCACCGTGCCGGAGGCGATCGCGGCCAGCAGCTTGGTGGTGATGTCCTGCCCGGGGACGTCGACCCAGTTGATCGTGACGTCGGGGTGCTCGGCGGTGTAGGCGTCGATCATGCCTTGGATGTAGGGGGCGTAGTTCTTCTGCAGGTTGATCGTCCACCACTCCACCTCGCCGGCGAACTTCTCGCCGGCGCTGCCCTGGCTGCCGGCGGTCTGGCCCAGGCAGCCGGTGAGGGAGCCGGCGGCCGCCGTTGCTGCCGCCCCGGCCACGGTCGTCCTGAGCAGTCCTCGTCGCGTGATCCCCATTGTTCCTCCGCAAGGTCGCTGTACGGCCCACTCACCCGATTGGCGGGACCGTTACATGGTCTACGGTCACGATGGTTCGTCCTTCAGGCGCGACTGTCAAGGGAAGTGGGGTGGTGAGTTCAAAAAGTTACCTCGCGCTGATCCTTGTGTGTGTCAAGCGGGTTACGGTGTGTGACAAACGGGTCACAGAGTCCCGGGCAGGGGTTGACAGGGCAGCCCGTGGTGCCGTTGCATGAGCACGGCTGGGGAAACAACCTGCCTTTCGGACGGGAGGGATGAATGACAACGGTGACAGCACCCCGGGCCGCACGCCGCCGCCAACCCGCGGCCGGCCCGCGTCGGGTCGTCGGCCAGCGTTGGTTCACGCCCTACCTGTTCATGGTGCCGGGCCTGTTCTTCTTCATCACGATGTTCGCGTGGCCGGCCGCGCTGGCGATCCAGTTGGCGTTCGCCGAGTACAACATCCCGCAGCCGCCCACGTTCGTCGGCCTCGACAACTTCCGGCAGCTGATGGTCGATCCGCGCTTCCACATCGCGTTGCGCAACTCGTTCGTGTTCTTGATCATGTTCTTGCCACTGTGTGTGGTGGCGCCGCTGTTCCTGGCGATCCTGGTCAACCAGAAGCTGCGTGGCATCCAGGTCTACCGGGTGACCTACTACCTGCCCGTGATCACGTCGATGGTGGCGGTGGCGATCGCCTGGCGCTTCGTGCTGAGCCGCGAAGGCGTGCTCAACTGGTTCCTCTCGCTGGTCGGGCTGGGCCCGATCCAGTTCCTGCTCGACAGCCAGTGGGCGCTGCCGACGGTCGTGGTGATCGAGGCCTGGAAGGGGATGGGGCTGTACATGATGCTCTACCTCGCCGGCCTGCAGTCGGTGCAGCCGGAGCTGTTGGAGGCGGCCGAGATGGACGGCGCGAGTTGGTTGCGCCGACTGTGGCACGTGATCGTGCCGGCCATCCTGCCGTTCGTGGCCGTCACGCTGACCCTGGCCATGTTGGATGCGATGCGGTCGTTCGAGTCGATCTACATGTTGACCCGCGGTGGTCCACAGGACTCGACGTTGACCCTGGGCTACTACATCTGGCACGTGGCGTTCGAACGCTATGACATGGGGTACGCCAGTGCGGTCGGCATGGTGCTGTGGGGGATCATGATCGTCCTCGCGCTGCTCAACCAGTTCGTGACCAGGAGGCGGGACTGATGGCACTGAACGAACTACAGGGCCCGCCGATCGCCGAGGCCCAGGAGACGGCGGACCAGGCCCCGCCCCGCCGGGAACGTGGCGGCAGGCCGCGGCGACCCATCCGCAACGCGTTGATGTACGTGCTGCTGACCGTCGTGGGGCTGCTCTTCGTGGGACCCTTCCTGGTCATGCTGTCGATCGCGTTCAAGCCGGCCCACCAGTCGATCGACAGCTTTCCACCGGACCTGATCCCGCGGCCCCCGGTGCTCGACTACTTCGTCGAGGCGACCACCACGATCCCGTTCTTCACGTTCACCGGGAACTCGGTGATCTACATCGTGGTGATCATCCCGCTCTACCTGCTCGTGTCGGCGATGACGGCGTATCCCCTGGCCCGGATCAACTTCCCGGGTCGCGGCCTCTTCTTCATGGTGTTCCTGTCGACGATGTTCCTGCCCGGTGAGCTGATGTTGATCCCGCGGTTCCTGGTGATGAGCCAGCTCAGCCTGGTGGACACCTACATGGCCGTGATCCTGCCTGCGATCCTGTCCGCGTTGGGGATCTTCATGTTGCGGCAGACCTTCGCCTCGATGCCGGAGGAGATCTTCGAGGCCGCCCGGGTCGACGGCGCGTCGGAGTGGGGCATCTTCGTCCGGATCGCCATGCCCGCGGCAGTACCGACGCTGGCGGTGTTGACCATCCTCGGCTTCATCAACGTGTGGAACAGCTTCGTCTGGCCGTTGGTCGTGCTCAACGACCAGAGCAAGTTCCCGCTGGCACTCGGCATCGCCTACCTGTCGGGAGTGAGCGGTCAGGACGTCCGCGGGCTCGCCGCCGGGACGGTGCTGTCGCTGATCCCCGTGATCGTGGTCTTCCTCGCCCTGCAACGCCACATCCTCGGCTCCATGTCCGGTGCCCTGAAGGGTTGATCATGAGATTCGTACGACTCGGTCCCGTCGGTCAGGAACGCGATGCGGTGCTGGTGGACGACCGGCACGCGGCGTGGCTGCCACCCTCAGGTGTGGGTGACGCCTTCGACCTGGACGACCTCCGCAGTCGCGGAGCACTCGCCCTGGAGTCGGAGAGGTCGGTGCCGCTGGCCGACCACCGGATCGGGGCACCGCTGCGTCCGGGCAAGATCATCTGCGTCGGCCTCAACTACGCCGACCACGCTGCCGAAGGTGGGCAGGAGGCGCCGACCGAGCCGATCCTGTTCCTGAAGGTGCCCGACACCGTGGTGGGTCCTCACGACCCGGTGGTCATCCCCCGCGGTGGCGACAAGACCGACTGGGAGGTCGAGCTCGGGGTGGTGATCGGTCGACGGTGCGCCTACCTGGCCGACGAGGCCGAGGCGATGGCCCACGTCGCCGGATACGTGCTCTGCAACGACGTGTCGGAACGACACTTCCAGCTCGAGCGGGGTGGCCAGTGGGACAAGGGCAAGAACTGTGCCACCTTCTGCCCGATGGGGCCGTGGTTCCTCACCGCCGACGAGGTCCCCGACCCGCAGCGGATCCGGCTCGGCCTGGCCGTCGACGACCACACCTACCAGGACTCCAGCACCGCGGAGATGATCTTCGGTGTGGCGCGCCTGGTGCACGAGATCAGCCAGTTCATGACGCTGTACCCCGGTGACGTGATCAGCACCGGCACCCCGGCCGGGGTCGGAGCCGGACAGCAGCCGCCGCGGTACCTGGCCGCCGGCCAGACGATGCACGTCTGGGCCGACGGCCTGGGCCGCCACGCCTCACCGGTGGTCACGGCCGACTGACCGCCGTCCCGGTCTACGCGGGGCAGCAGATCAGCGGGTCAGCAGATCAGCGGGTCAGAGGGGGGTCAGCGGCGCACCGTGCCGGCGGTGTGGTCGATCTGCAGCCGCCCCAGGAAGCCCTGGAAGTACGCAGCACCGGCGGGCAGCCCGAACTCGACCTTGACGTGGCCGCCGAACACGGCGGGCTTGGCGTACAACGCCTGCAGCGGTGTCGGGGTCTGGACCGTCTGCCGGGTGGTGCCCACCACGAACTCGAAGGCCCGCAGGTCGTAGCTCAGCCGAATCGTCGACCAGACCATGGCCGGCACCACCAGGCCGGAGCGGAAGACGTGGGTGTTGGTCTGCTTGTCGCCGAACCCGAGCACCAGTTCGCCGTCGGTGTCGACGTACAGCGTGATCGACCCCAGGATCGAGGAGAAGTGCCGGAACAGCACGTACCGCTGGTCGACCAGGGTCGGCTTGACGTCCATCGTCAAGGTGAACGCACCGCGCGGGAAGGTGTCGATCGGGAAGTTCGCCCAGCTCTGCTCGGTGTGGAACGACAACGCCGGTCGGCCGTCCTCGGTGACCCAGGTGGGCACGTGGCTGAAGCCGCCGGTGACCGGGGTCGGCACGTAGAACGGCTCGTCGTAGATCAGTCCACCGCCCAGCTGGGCATGGTGCTGCGGCCGATTCGCCGGGGCCAGCAGAGCGGCCCCGGCGCGCGGCTCGTCCAGCCGATAGCCCAACCGGGGTACGGAATCCCGTGGCACCATGGCTCGCACCACGGCACCGGTGCTCTCCGAGATCACCGGCACCGGTTCACTGCGGACCGGCCGGCTCGGCATGATCGGCGCACTGCGCACGATCTTGCCGGAGACGGTGATCGCCCGCAGCTGGAACACCGGGTGGGTGTGGGCGCTGGCCAGGGTGACGTCGATCTCGGCCGACGGGGTGCCGAGATGGACCGGGGTGTCGGGCTGCCGGCGATGCACCGTCCAGTCGCAGCGTGCGTCGCGCCCCGTCCCGTCGGCGAACAACTGGGCGTGTGCGCCGAGCTCGACCAGGTCGGCCAGGGCGAAGTCGTGGGCCTCGGTGCCGATGGTCAGGCTCACCCGTGCGTCCGGGCTCCGGTCCTCGGGCACGGTGATGAACCAGGCCGTCCGGTTCAGCCACACGTAGGCCGACGCGGTCACCACGTCACCGGTGCGCTGGATGGCCTTCACGTACAGGGCACGGTCGGCGTGGAACTCCCAACCTGGGGCGCCGGTCACCTCCACCCGGATGTTCTCCCAGCGGCTGCTGCGTGACGACGGGGCGCCCTTGATCAACACGGTGTCGACCAGGTCGTACGTGCCGGTCGGGTCGGCGGCGTGGAACTCCCGGCCGTGGTCGGTCACCTCGAGGGTGGCCAACGGCTCGTCGGCGGTGACCTCACCGACCAGCCGGTACCTGCCGTCGGCGGTCGCGGTGACGTCGAACGACATCGAGGTCGGTCGCAGGATGTCGCGCAACGACTGCCGGGTGGTGGTGTAGTTGCTCGAGGTGGTGGGCAGGATGCGCACGTGCTGCAGGTCGTGGTGTTCCAGCGGAGCGCCCGAGGAGTCGGTGACGGTGAGCCGCGGCACCAGCACCGACAGGTCCGACACCCATTCGCTCGGCACGGTGAAGGTGACCGCTCGGAGCCGCGCCCGGTCGAAGGTCTCGGTGCCGAAGTCGCGGACGACCCGGCCGCTCAGGTCGTGCAGCACCAGCCGTGCGGTGTAGCTGGCGGCGGTCGTGGTGTCGGGCACGTTGAGCAGCTCGAACTCCAGCTTCTCGCCGACCTTCACCTCCTCCCGGTGGGTGAGCACCAGCGGCGGGACGGTGATGTCGTCGCCCTCGTTGGGTTCGGGGTCGGTGCCGGTGAAGATCGACGCGTAGTACTTGATCAACCGCTGCAGGGCCAACGAGTTGCGCACCGAGGGCTGGATCATGGTGTTCTCGTTGAACTCGTTCCACTCGAAGAAGAACACCATGTCGGGGTTGAGCTTCACCAACCTGTCAAGGGTCTCGCGCATCCGGCCCGTGCCGAACTCGCCGTGGGTGACCATCGTGAAGTGGTTCTCGTAACCCTGCCGGACCTGCCCGCACAGCAGCTTGCCGGCGTTCTCCGGCCGGGCCAGGGCCTCGACCACCAGCTCGCTGAGGTGGTCGTCGTACGCCCCGAACTCCGCCTCGGAGCGGTAGTCGAGCCGCCACACCGGCCACGGCATCTCCAACTGGATCCCGTCGTACACCGCGAGCAGGTCGGCGATCCGGTCCGCGTACTTCTGCCGGACGGCCGCCGACCAGCCGCCGTCGGCCTCGTAGGCGACCTGGTCGGCCCAGTCGATCACCAGTTGGCCGACAACGGCGAAGGTGTCGCCGAACTCGTCACGCAGGGCGGTGAGGAACTGCTCCATCACGTCCAACTTCACGTAGCCGGAGTTGTAGGTGGCGATCGGGATCCGGCCCGCGATCCGCGGCGAGAACGGTGAGGCCAGCGCGGTCTGCAGCACGGAGCGGGCCTGCACGTAGTGCCGATCCGTGGTGGAGAACGCGGTGAACCCGGCGAAGGCGAACTGGGGGTACTCGTGGTGGCCGGGCGCCCGGTCCGGCTCCGCCTGCAGGTAGCCGTTGACCTGGTCCCACAGGGCGATGCTCGGGACGGCGAGCGAGCCGGTGCCGTCGAAACCGTAGGTCCGGGCGATGGCGATGTCGCGGAAGTACGACTCCGCGGTGTTGTAGGTCGCGGTCGCCGGCCGGATCGAGGGATCGTTGAACAGGGGGCGATCGATGAAGTCGGTCAGCATGTTCTCGTACAGGTTGTACTTGTACTGGAACTCGGCGAACAGGCTCGGGACCTCGGCGACCCGGGGCCGCGTGCCGAGGCTGAGGTCGGGCTCGTGCTCGGCGCGCTCGAACCGCGCGTGCGGTGGCGCGGCAGCGGCAGGCCCGGACGGCAGGGCGGGAAGGGCGGCGACGGCACTGGCGGCGAGTGAGGCCTGCAGCACGCGACGGCGGGAAACGTTCATGGAGCACTCCTGTGGGCTGGGGCGCGCGGTGCCCGTTGCGGCGGGCGGGGGACCGTCCGGGCAGGGGAACCTGGCGCGTTGCAACGTATGGAACAACAATTGCGGGCAGCCTGCCCAGTGGTGCTGAAAGAGTCAAGGGTGCGGCGATGGACCGGCCGACCGGTGATGCGGGACGGCGCAGGGTGTCGTGCGGCCACCGGTCCGCCTAGGATGGACCGGGTCGATCATGTGGTCGGCCGGTCGCCGTACGGCCGTACGGCGGGAGTCCCACCCGGAGGAGAACCGGTTCCGTGGCTGTGCTGGACAGGTTGATGCGTGTCGGCGAGGGCAAGATCCTGCGCCGGCTCAAGTCGTACGCGAATCAGGTCAACTCGATCGAGGACGACTTCGAGGCGATGGACGACGACGAGCTGCGCGGGCAGACCGCCGACTTCAAGCAGCGGATCGACAACGGTGAATCGCTGGACGCCCTGCTGCCGGAGGCATTCGCGACCGTCCGGGAGACCAGCCGACGGGTGCTCGACAAGCGCCACTTCGACGTGCAGCTGATGGGTGGTGCGGCACTGCACCTGGGCAACATCGCCGAGATGAAGACCGGTGAGGGCAAGACTCTGGTGGCCACCCTGCCGTCCTACCTGAACGCCCTGACGGGCAAGGGTGTGCACGTCGTCACCACCAACGACTACCTGGCCGAGTTCCAGTCCGAACAGATGGGGCGTATCCACCACTTCCTCGGCCTCGACGTCGGGGTGATCACCCCGGCTCTCACCCCGGCACAGCGGCGGGAGGCGTACGGCAAGGACATCACGTACGGCACCAACAACGAGCTCGGCTTCGACTACCTGCGCGACAACATGGCGCTCAGCCTCGACGACTGTGTGCAGCGGGGCCATCACTTCGCCATCGTCGACGAGGTCGACTCCATCCTGATCGACGAGGCGCGGACGCCGTTGATCATCTCCGGTCCGGCCGAGGACGACCACCAGTGGTACCCGGTGTTCTCCAAGCTGGTGCTGCGGCTGACCCGCGACCGCCACTACGAGGTGGACGAGAAGAAGCGCACCGTCTCGATCAACGAGGAGGGCATCGAGCAGGTCGAGGACCGGCTCGGCATCGACAACCTGTACGAATCGGCCAACACGCCGCTCATCTCGTACCTGCAGAACGCCTTGAAGGCCAAGGAACTGTTCAAGAAGGACCGCGACTACGTGGTGATCGACGGTGAGGTGTTGATCGTCGACGAGCACACCGGCCGCAGCCTGTCGGGTCGTCGCTACAACGAGGGCCTGCACCAGGCGATCGAGGCCAAGGAGAAGGTGCAGATCCGCGACGAGTACCAGACGCTCGCGACGATCACCCTGCAGAACTTCTTCCGGATGTACGACAAGCTGTCCGGGATGACCGGTACGGCGATGACCGAGGCCGCCGAGTTCCAGAAGATCTACGGCCTGGGCGTGGTGCCGATCCCGACCAACGAGCCGATGATCCGGCAGGACCGCAAGGACCTCATCTACCGTACGGAGGTCGCGAAGTTCACCGCGATCATCGAGGACGTGGCCGAGCGGCACGAGGCAGGACAGCCGGTGCTGATCGGCACCGCCTCGGTCGCGAAGTCCGAGGTGCTCAGCGCGATGCTGAAGAAGTCGGGCATCCCGCACAACGTGCTGAACGCCAAGCACCACGAGCACGAGGCCGCGATCGTCGGTGAGGCGGGCCGCAAGGGTGCGGTCACCGTCTCCACCAACATGGCCGGTCGTGGCACCGACATCATGCTCGGCGGCAACCCCGAGTTCCTGGCCCAGACCAAGCTCCACGAAGAGGGTGTCGACCCGGTCGAGGCCGCCGACGAGTACCAGGAGCGGTTCGCCGAGCTGTTGACCGAGTACGAGACGCAGACCGAGGCCGAGCACGAGGAGGTCGTCGACGCCGGCGGGTTGTACGTGGTCGGCTCCGAGCGCCACGAGTCGCGCCGCATCGACAACCAGCTCCGCGGTCGTTCCGGCCGTCAGGGTGACCCGGGGGAGAGCCGGTTCTACCTGTCGCTGGGCGATGACCTGATGCGGCTGTTCAAGTCCGACATCGTCGAATGGGTGCTGCAGGCCCTCAAGGTGCCCGACGACCAGCCGATCGAGAACCGGCGGGTGAGCCAGGCGATCGCGAACGCCCAGGGCCAGATGGAGTCGCAGAACTTCGAGGTCCGCAAGAACGTGCTGAAGTACGACGACGTGATGAACCGGCAGCGGCACGCCATCTACGGCGACCGTCGTCGGCTGCTGGAGGGCACCGACGTCAAGACCCGGATCCGACAGGCCATCGTCACCGTGGTCGGTGAGGCGGTCCGGGAGGCCACCGAAGGGTTCCCCGAGGACTGGGACTTCGACCAGCTGTGGACCGACATGAAGACCCTCTACCCGGTGCGGCTGAAGCAGTCGAAGTACGCCAATGACGACAACGTCGATCGAGAGGCGCTGATCGAGGCGTTCGTGACCGACGCCCGCAAGGCGTATCGCCGGCGCGAGAAGGAGCTCGGCCCCGAGCTGATGCGCGAACTGGAGCGCCAGGTGATGCTCACCGTGCTCGACCGCAAGTGGCGCGAGCACCTGTACGAGATGGACTACCTGCGCGAGGGCATCGGCCTGCGCGCGATGGCCCAGCGCGACCCCCTGGTGGAGTACCAGCGCGAGGGCGGCGTGATGTTCAACACCATGATGGACGCCTTCCTGGAAGAGGTCGTCGGCTACCTGTTCAACGTGGAGATCAAGGCCCCGGAGGAACCGCAGGTCGGGGTCGCGGCCAGCAACGGCCAGCCGTTGGTGATCACCTCGGGGCCGGACCTGGACGAGGACGGGGTGGACGTCAACGTCAGCGGCGGGACCGCCGACGCCGACGCCGCGCCGGCCACGGCGGCCCCCGCGAAGCGTACGGCGACGTCGAAGCGTACGGCGACCTCGAAGTCGGCCGCCTCGAAGTCGGCCACGTCCAAGTCGGCCACCTCGAGGGCCACCCCCGAGCCGGCAGCCAAGGAGTCCCCGCAGCCCGCCGCGAAGAAGTCGACCTCGCTGTTGGGGGGCACCTCGCGGCGGCAGCAGAAGCTCAGCTACTCCGCTCCGGACGAGTCGGGGGAGACGAAGCGGACCGCGGTTGCCGAGGCCGAGGACGACTGGGCCAAGACGCCGCGCAACGCCCCCTGCCCGTGTGGCAGCGGTCGCAAGTACAAGCTCTGCCACGGCAGCAAGGGCTGAACCGACGCCGCGCCGCGACCGTCACCGGTCGAGGGCGGCGAGGTCCTCGGTGCGGTGTTCCCAGGCGGTGCACATCCATCGCCCGTCGGTGCGTTGCAGTTGGAACGCCATGGCGATCGACCGTTCCCTGCCGCGGACCCGGACACTGGCCTCGATCACGTCGTCGGTGACGTGCTGGCAGTGTACGGAGGCGACGTGCACGTTCACCGGTCTGGCCAGCCGACGGGCCGACATCACGATCTGGGCGTGGGTGAGCTCGCTGACCCAGCGGGTGAGCTGGGTCGGGGCCCGGCGGCCGGCCAACACCTCCACGACCACGACCGCGACCTGGCGTACCCGGTCGGCCGCGACGGGCCGGGCCGGTCCGGGGGCAGGCGGCACCGACAGGTCGGCGAACAGCATCGGCTGCGAGTCCGGCGGGTCCTGCACCACCGTGGCCGGGCCGCCGATCGGGACGGCCGAGGGCAGGCGGTACGTGCGGGCCGGGGGTGCCTCGCGTGGTGGGCCGGTCCGGCGGGCCGGAGAAGGCGTCCGGGCGGCAAGGATCGCGTGGCCGCGGGCCCGGGTCGGTGGCCGCTCCTCGATGAGTTGCTGCGTCATGGCCCCAGCGTCGTCGAGGGGTGCGGCCGGCCGCCACCTTCCGGGCCGTGCCCTGTGGACGACACGCGGGGCCGTACGGCAACGGCGTTGCGGCGCCGGGCTCAGGGGGAGAACAACAACAGCAGCCCGGCGATGGTGTAGCCGATCATCACCAGCAGCATCGGCAACTGGCCGACGATCGTCCGGTCGGGACGCAGCATGGCCAGTGACCGCTCGTGGGCGACCACGATGCCGACGATGTGGCCCAGCAGGATGCCGGCCAGCTGCAGCACCGCCACGAAGGTGGGCACCATCACCAGGCCGGTGGCGACCCCGCGTTCGGCCGTGCCGAACAGGTTCCACCCCAGACCCAGCGGGTCCGACATGTTGATCACGGTCCGCTGCCCCTCCACCACCAGCAGGGTGAAGTAGTGCGCGATCGCATACCCGACGATGATCGGGACGATCGACGGTGACATCAGCCGGGCCAGTTCACGGACCGGGACGCCCCGACGGGAGAACGGCGTCATCAGCCGGGCGGCGAGCCAGAACGTGGTGGCCACGAGGATGATCATGGTCAGCAGACCGCCGGTGGCCCAGACCTCGTAGGGCACCGAGGAGTCCTGCACCGTCCGCAGCCACCATGACGTGTTCGCAAAGCTGTCGAAGGCGGTCGAGCCGAGCAGCACCGAGACCACGGCCGGGGTGCCGTTGGGCGGACGCCAGGTCGCCAGCGCCCGCAGCGGGTTGATCAACTGCACCCGCCCCTCCTTGTCCGGCTGCAACGGGGCGCCGGCCGCGACGAGGTTGGCGAACACCTCGAACGGATCCGCGGCGGCGAGCCAGCGCCGGCCACCGAGCAGCGAGCCGAAGAACAGCACCACGAACCACCCGGCCACGTACAACTGCATCACCGGCAGGGTGGTCCGGGCCGGTTGGACCAGCTCGAAGAAGGTGAACACGAACAGTCCGACCGCGCCCGGCCAGACGCCGAGCCACTTCGGCACCGTGGTGACGAACCCGTCATCGGGATCCCGCCGCAGTACGGCGTACACCAGCCGTTGCAGGGTGGCGACCGGGTTGAGCGCGGCGTAGACGGGACCGAACAGGGCCGACAACGGGACCAGGCCGACCCACAACAGGGCGAACACGAATCCGAAGATCGGGTTGGTGAGCCGGTCCTCGCCGGCCACCAGCGCGAGGGCGGCGACGCCGTACCAGAGCAGCACCGCGATCCGGGCGACCCAGACGACCGCCGGATGGACCCGGAACAGGCCGCGGCTCCGCCGGTCGCGGTAGCGCTGCTTCGGCCAGCCGAAGAACAGCAGGACGAACGAGACCACCAGGGCGACCACCGCGCCGACCACGACGAACTCGAACGGCAGCGGCAGGTCGTGGCGCGAGGCGATGCCGTGCAGGGGCAGCGGAAGGGGGCCGGAGAGGGCGAGCCCGCCGGTGAGGGGCACGCCGGACATCAACGCACGTTCAGGATCAGGATCGTCTTCGCCGGATGGTGCGACTCGATCTCGAAGCTGCCCGGCTCACTGAGCGTGATCGTCTCCGAGGTCGGTACCCCGGCCTTGACCGGGATCTCGATGTCGAGCCCGTGCATGTGGATCTCGTCGTCGTGGTCGCTGGTGATGTTCAAGGTGATCACGTCACCGACCTTGGCCTCGCGCTTCTCCGCGTTCGGGGTCACCGTGTCACCGGACAGCACGATCTCGATCACGGTGCCCTGCTCGGTGGCACCGCTGGTCGCCGTGCCGGCCGACTGGCTCGGGGCCGAACTCGGCGCGGTCCCGGTCCCGGTGGTCCCGGTGCCGGTGCTCCCGGGGGAGGTGGGCTCGGTGTCACCCGGGGCACAACCCGCGGCGAGCAGGGCGACTCCGGCCACCAGCAGGGCACTCCGACGGGACAGCAGTTTCATGATCACCTTTCGACACCTCGGGGAGCGTGCGTGCCACGCCCCCACTTGAGGTACGCCCGGGGCAGCCGGAATGTTCCCCGACCGGCACCGGGCGCGCGTGAGTCCGGTCACGATAGCGTTGGGCCATGGACCGCCTGTCGCGCAGTGAGGAGTCACTGCTGGCCCTGGATGCCACGAGGCATCCGGCCCACACCGGTGCCGTCCACGTCTTCGCCGGGGACGACCTGTTCGCCTACGAGGACCTGGTCGCGCTGGTGCAGGACAGGATCGCGTTCGTACCCCGCTACCGGCAGCGGGTCCGTGCCCTGCCGGGTGGTCTCGCCGCTCCCGTCTGGGTCGACGACGTGGCGTTCGACCTGACCTACCACCTCCGACGCTCCGCCCTGCCGCGACCCGGCACCCCCGAACAGCTCCGGGAGTTCCTGGGCCGGGTGATGTCACGCCGGCTGGACCGGAACCGGCCGCTGTGGGAGCTGTACCTGGTCGAAGGGCTCGCCGACAACCGGTTCGCGCTGGTCAGCAAGACCCACCTCGCGCTGGTCGACGGCGTCGACACCGTCGATCTGGGGCAGGTGCTGCTGGACGAGGATCCGGCCGCCCCGGTGGAACGTCCGGTCACCTGGGAGCCGAATCCCGAGCCGGGTGGGTTGGACCTGCTGGTGGCCGCCGCCTACGACGGCGTGCGTGATCCCGCCCGCGCGCTGGGTGGGTTGCGGCGTGGCGTGACCGGGGTGCTGGGCACCGCGGTCGCGGTCGGTGACGCCACCGGCGGACTCGGCGCCACCTTCGGCGACCTGGCCGCCTCGGCGCTGATGGGCACTGCTCCCGCCCAGGCGTCCCCCTTCATCGGGGCGGCGTCGGAGCAGCGGCGGTTCGCCGGGGTCCGGGCCCGGGTCGACGACCTGAAGGCGGTCCGCAGTCGGCTCGGCCACACCATCAACGACGTGGTGCTCGCGATCATCACCGGCGGCCTGCGCGGCTGGTTGCAGCATCGTGGCGAGAACATCGGCTCGGTGCTGGCATTGGTGCCGATGAGCGTGGTCGACGCCGACGACCAGCCGTCCTCGCTGGGCTGCCGGGTGGCACCGCACCTGACGGCCCTGCCGGTCGGGGAGTCGCGGCCGGCGATGCGGGTGCACCAGATCGCGATCGCCACCCAGGCCCACAAGGACACCGGGGTCGCGGTCGACGCCCGGACCCTGACCGACCTGGCCGGGTTCGCCCCGGCAACCCTGCACGCGCTGGGCGTGCGGGCCGGCTACGAGACCGTACGGCGTCGCTACGACCTGGTCGTGACCAACGTCCCCGGCCCGCGGAGCCCGGTCTACGCGGCCGGGGCGCAGTTGGAGGAGAGCTTCCCGGTGGTGCCACTGGGCCAGGGACACCTGATGGCGATCGGGGTGACCTCGTACGACGGCGGCGTCGGCATCGGCATCACCGGCGACCGCGACCGACTGTCCGACATCGACGTCCTCGCCCAGTGCATGGAGGAGTCGATCGAAGAGCTCGTCACCGACGCCCAGCGGGAGGCAACGCCATGACCCAACTCGGCACCGAGACCGTCTTCGTCCCGGTCTCGTGGCAACAGCTGCGCGAACTGGTCGATCACGGCGAGTTGAACGAGCCGTTGCCGGCCTACGGCGTCACCCCCGGCCTGGTGGCCTGGGGTGAGTTCGGCCCCGGTGACGGCGAGGACGCCCTGTTCGCCGCCCAGTCGGTCGCTGCGGTCGCGGCGCTGCGGCTGCCCGGCGGGTCTGCCGACGGATCGGAGGTGCCGCGCGTGGTGCTGGCCGTCCCCGCTGCCGGTTTCGTCGCCGACGCCGACGACACCCTCGGGACGGGGCGACTCCCCGGCCTGACCTGGCCCCATGTGGCATCGGTCTTCAGCGACCCGGCCGGGCTCGACCTGACAACCGCCAGGCAGGCTGCCGCCACCGCCGCCGATCTCGGGCAGGCCTGGGACGACCCGGTCGTGGCCGACCTGGTCGACGAACACGACCTCGGCTGGCACACCCCCGAGGAGGCCGTCCGCTGGTGCCGCGGGGACGACTCCTGAGCGGGGCCGTACGGCGGAAACCGGGCCGTGACCGAGGGGAGCGGGGTCGTACATCCGGACGCCGCTCCCGATGCCGTGCCAGACTGGGCCCATGGCACCACGATCTATCTGGAAAGGGGCCATCTCCTTCGGGCTGGTGACGATCCCGATCAAGCTGTTCACCGCCACCGAGGAGAAGGACATCAGCTTCCGACAGGTGCACCCCGCCGACGAGGGGCGCATCCGGTACAAGCGTGTCTGCGAGGTGTGCGGGGAGGAGATCCCGTACGGCGAGATCGGCAAGGCCTACGAACTCCCCGACGGCCGGATGGTGATCCTGGAGTCCGAGGACTTCCAGGCGGTGCCGCTGCCGACGGCGCGGGAGGTCGAGGTCGTCTCGTTCGTCCCCGTCGACCAGGTGGACCCCACCTACTTCGACAAGACGTACTTCCTGGCCGCGGACGGTCCGGGCAACAAGCCGTACGTGCTGTTGCGTGATGCGCTGGTCTCGACCGGACAGGCAGCCCTGGTGAAGGTCGCACTGCGGCAGAAGGAGTCGCTGGCGCTGATCCGTCCCGTCGACGGGGTGCTGCGGATGCACACCATGATGTGGCCCGACGAGGTACGGGAGGGGTCGTTCGCAGAACCCCCCAGCGACGTCACGGTGTCGGACGCGGAGGTGGCGATGGCGACCAACTTCATCGACGCCCTGGCCGGCGACTTCGAACCGGAGAACTACTCCGACGCCTACCGGCTCGCGCTGGAGGAGGTCATCGAGTCCAAGCTCGCCGGCCTGCCAGCCCGCGAGGAGGACGAGGACGAACCGGAGCAGGCCGAGGTGGTCGACCTGGTGGCAGCCCTGCGGGCCTCGGTCGACGCAGCCAAGAAGCGGCGCGCCGAGGCAGCCGGCAGGGCCGGGGGTGACGACGGCTCCGAGCAGGCCGACGACGCACCGAAGAAGAAGGCGGCTGCCAAGAAGACCGCCGCCAAGAAGTCCACGGCCAAGAAGACCACCGCCAGGAAGAAGGCCAGCTGACCTCCCGCCCGGGCGCCCTGGCCGCGACCCGGGACGCAACGAGCCCCGACCGGTGGAGATCCACCTGCCGGGGCTCGGCTGCGTCACCCGCCGAACTGACCTGGGTCAGTCGAGCGTACGGGTGTACTTCTTGATGTTGGGATCGGCGGCGACCTTGTCGGCCTCGGCCTGAATGGTGTCGATGTACTCCTTGGCCTTGATGGTGCCCGAGGCCAGCAGGCCGGTCTTGTCGGTCACCAGCTTCGAGAAGTCGGAGTAGTACGAGCTGTACTTGCGAGGCGGCAGGATGTCCTCGCCGGCGGCCTCGATGCTGTCCAGCACGCTCTGCAGACCCGACGGCACGTCGGTCAGCTCGTCGTAGTACCCGCGCAGCGAGGTCAGCGACTTGGTGTTGGTGGTCCAGATCGCCGATGCCTCCTTGCCCCACATGAACCGCAGGAACTCCAGGCCGAACTGCACGTTCTTGGCCTGCTCCGGCACGAAGACCGAGTTGCCGGGGTAGGCGGCCAGCGCCTCGAACGGCAGCTTGTCCGACGAGCTGAGGCTCGGCGTGCTCTGCATCTTGATCTTGCTCTCCGGCTTGATGCTGTCGGCCGACTCGTTCTCCAGCCAGCTGCCGACCGGGATGAAGGCGGCCTTGCCCTGGGCCCACAGGGTCTGCGACTCAGTGTGGCTCAGGCCCTCGCTGCCCGGCAGGAAGTACCCCTTGCTGCGGAGCTCCTCGATGGCCTCGGCGGCCGCCACCATGCCCGGTGCACGCCACGCGTTCGGCTCGAGGTTGTCGATCGCCAGGATGGACTCGATGCCGTCGGCCTTGGCCGCCATCACCGACATCGGGGTGAAGATGTAGCCCGGGTACTTGCCGGTGTAGGTCCACGGTGCGATCCCGGTGCCCTTGATCTCCTCGCAGAGGGCGATCATGGCGTCCCAGGTCTTCGGGTACTCCCAGCCGTTCTCCTCGAACACGGCGCTGGAGTACCACAGGCCGTACGAGGTGAACGTGGTCGGCGCGATCATCAGCCGGCCGTCGCTGAGCAGGTTGGCGGCCTCCATGGTGCCCGGCAGCAGGGAGTCGGTGACGGTGCCACCGCCGTCGAAGGCCGGGGCCTTGTAGAACTCGGTCAGGTCGAAGACCTGGTTCTGCTCGGCGAGCACCGGCACCTTGATGCCGGCCGGCATGATCAGGTCCGGCGGATCGTTCTGGATGAACCGCGGCTGGATCGTGACGTTCATGTCCTTGTGGGCCGACATCTCGATCTCGATGCCGCCGTGGTTGGTCTTGAACGCCGCGATGGTGTCCTCCATCCACTTCGTTCCCCAGCCCTGGTCGGGGATGACGACCTCGCCGGCCCCCTCCTCGGCCAGGCCGAACGGGTTCGCCGCGTCGTCGAAGTTGTACTGGACACCCTCGCCACCTTCGCCGCCGCCCTGGGTGCCGGGGCCGGCGCCGCCACCGGCACATGAGGCCAGTGCACCGGCGCCGATCACGGCACCGGCAGCCACACCGGCGCCACGCAGGAAGGCGCGCCTGTTGAGTCCTGAGGTCATGTAGAGCCCCACTTTCGGATGGTCGTCGTTGACGTCCCGCCGGACACACATACGGCGGAACTTCGGTTTCAATTGCGACATTGTTGCCCTGTCCTCCATGAAGATGTCAAGCACGTGATCGTGGCGCGAGCCAAGTTGTTACCGTTGTTGCAGCCTTCGGAACCGCTGCTCCCCCTCGGCACGCCGTCCCACGCTCATCCGGGGGTGGGCGTCGCCGGTCGGGCGTACGAAAGGGCGACTGAGCGACACCGGCGACGAATGCGTCCAGCTGTGTCGCTGTGGCGCCCCTTTTCACGAAGCGGCGGGGTGCGAACCGGGCCCGTCGTCGGCGGCGGGGGTTAGTCTCAGGACGTGGACGCGATCACATCCGTACCGATCCCGGCCAACGAGCCGGTGAAGACCTATGCGCCGGACACTCCGGAGCAGCGACAGCTCGCCGCGCGGGTCGCCGAGCTCGCCGACGGGGGCCCGCTCGAGCTCACCGCGGCGATCGGCGGCGTCCGCCGACCCGGGGGTGGTGAGCCGTTCGACGTGGTGATGCCGTCGGACCACCACCACGTGCTGGGGCAGGCCCGGGGTGCGACCGGCGCCGACACCCGCGCGGCAATCGCGGCGGCGATGGAGGTCGCCCCGGCGTGGGCACGGCTCGACTTCGACTCCCGGGCCGCGATCTTCCTGCGTGCCGCGGACCTGCTCGCGGGGCCGTGGCGGGACACCCTCAACGCCGCAACGATGCTGGGGCAGGGCAAGACGTGCCAGCAGGCCGAGATCGACTCGGCGTGCGAACTGATCGACTTCTGGCGGTTCAACGTCGCCTTCGCCCGACAGCTCCACGCCAACCAGCCCGCCAGCTCGGGAGGGGTGTGGAACCGCACCGACTACCGGCCGCTGGAGGGCTTCGTCTACGCGGTCACCCCGTTCAACTTCACCGCGATCGCCGGCAACCTGCCGACCGCCCCGGCGTTGATGGGCAACGTCGTGCTGTGGAAGCCGAGCCCCACCCAGCAGGTGGCGGCCCACCTGACCATGGAGTTGCTCACCGAGGCCGGCCTGCCACCGGGGGTGATCAACATGTTGCCGGGCGACGGTGTGGCGGTCTCGGAGGTCGCACTGGCCCACCCCGACCTGGCGGGGATCCACTTCACCGGGTCCACCCAGACGTTCCGTGCGTTGTGGCGCGGCGTGGCCGACCACCTGGACCGGTTCCGCAGCTACCCGCGGATCGTGGGGGAGACCGGCGGCAAGGACTTCGTGGTCGCCCACGCCAGTGCCGAGCCCGATGTCGTCCGGACCGCACTGATCCGTGGCGCCTTCGAGTACAGCGGTCAGAAGTGCTCCGCGGCGTCGCGGGCGTACGTGTCGCGGAGCGTGTGGGACCGAATCGTCGACGACCTGGTCGAGCAGACAGAGGCCCTCCCGGTCGGAGACGTGCGAGATTTCAGCAACTTCACCTCCGCGGTGATCGATCGTCGGGCCTGGACCAAGAACCGGGACGCCATCGAACGCGCGCGGAGCAGCGCCACCGTCATCGCCGGCGGCAGTTGCGACGACACCCGGGGGTACTACGTCCGGCCGACCATCGTCACCTCCGACGACCCCGGCCATGACGTCTTCCGGACCGAGTACTTCGGCCCGATCCTGGGGGTGCACGTCTTCGACGACGCGGACTGGTCACGGATCCTGACCGAGGTGGACCAGGGGACCGGGTACGGGCTGACCGGGGCGGTGCTGGCCACCGATCGGGCCGCGATCGACCAGGCCGCTGCGGCGTTGCGGCAGGCGGCCGGCAACTTCTACGTCAACGACAAGCCGACCGGGGCGGTGGTCGGGCAGCAACCGTTCGGTGGCGCCCGCAACTCCGGCACCAACGACAAGGCCGGGTCGATCTGGAACCTGATCAGGTGGGTCAGTCCGCGTTCGATGAAGGAGACCTTCGTCCCGGCCACCGAGCACGGCTATCCGCACATGGGTTGACGGGTCGTCACGAGAGCATGTGCCGGGTCGTCACGGGAGCATGTGACGGGTCGTCACGGGAGCATGTGACGGGTCGTCACGGGAGTGGTTGACCGGTCAGGGGCGCCGGTCGGCTCCCAGCTCGATGGTGATCATCTCGCCGGTCTCGGCCGACCGCCACAGCGCCTCGCCGGTGGCGACGGCCAGGGCACCCTCCCGGGCGTCGGCGACCAGGCCGAGTTCGCGCGAGCGCTCGGTGACACCACGGAACAGGTCGATCCTCATCGACGGATCGGCGCCGCCGTGGCCACCGTCGCCGGTGTCGGCGGGGATCTCCCGCGGTTCGCCGAACAGGGGTCGTACGGTGAGGGTGCCGCTGCCGGGGAGGGGCACTCCGGCGACGTGGCCGTCGAGTGACTCGATCATGCCGTGGGTGCCGTTGATCGCGATCCGGGATCCCTCCCAGGGGGAGGAGAAGTTGATCAGGTACGAGGCCGCCGCGCCGGAGGCGTACCCGATCACGCTGGTCAGCGTGTCCTCGATGTCGATCTCCTCGTCGAACACCGACCAGTCGGACCCTGCCGGGTACTGATGTGTGTACGGCAGGTCCCGCAGCCCGCGCCGACGGCCCCCGCCGGTCAGGATCGCCTTCCGGGACACCATGTCCTGCCAGTACGGATCGACCTGCTGGGCCGCGTCCCCGGACAGCGGGCGGCCGTCCTCGCCCCGCGGTCGGTACGGCCCGTCCGGCCCGTAGAACCACCGCCCACCGACCGAGCCGACCCGGACCGGCTCGTCGTCGAGCAGCCACGCCAACAGGTCGAGGTGGTGGGTCGACTTGTGCAGCGACAGGCCGCCCGACAGGGCTCGCTCCCGGTTCCACCGCATGAAGTAGCTGGCGCCGTGTGAGGTGTCCACGTGGTACTCCAGCAGCACCTGGACCGGCCGGCCGATCACCCCGGAGCGGAGCAGTTCCTTCAACTGCACGTGGCGGGGCAGGTAGCGGAAGTTGTGCGTCACCCGCAGGGTCGCGGAGCTGCGGGCCTGGGCGGCGAGCACGGCCTCGGCGTCAGCGGTCGTGGTGACCATCGGCTTCTCGGCGATCACGTCGATCCCGGCGTCGAGGGCCCCGATGATCAGTTCGGCGTGGGTGTGGTCGGGGGAGGCGACGATGACCGCATCGGGCGAGGTGGCGGCCAGCATGGCGGCCAGGTCGTCGAACCGCGGGATCGGTGGGTGACCGGACGGCAGGCAGGTCCGGTTGAACTCCTCGACCCGGGTGGCGTCCGGCTCGACGATGCCCACCAGGTCGGCGACGTCGGAGAAGTCCTCGGTCGCCTGCGTGCCATCGGCATCGGGGGAGCCGAGGAGGGGGAGGGCGAACGCCCCGACCCCGCGGTTGGACAGGCCGCACAGGCCGTAACGTCGGATGGGCACAGTGATCCCTCTCGATTCTGGCTGGGGTCCGGGCCGACCCGGATTCCGCCCTGCAAGGCTATCGCAACGTTGCCGCAACTCGTGATGGGTGGGCGGTTCGGACTGTCCGGACCTTCGGGTTGGCCCATCCGGGCCGTTCTGGCAGAATGTTGAGGTCTCCGTGTCGATGGTGCCCTCTCATCACCGTCACACGGATCCAGCGAACCTGGTCCGGTAACCCCACGCCGGACGACCGTTCATCCGCAAGCCCGCCCGCCGGCGGGTGACATCCAACAGGAGAACCCACACACGTGGCTGTCAAGATTCGTCTGAAGCGCATCGGCAAGATCCGCACCCCGCACTACCGAGTCGTCGTCATGGACTCCCGCAAGAAGCGGGACGGCCGGGCGATCGAGGAGATCGGTCAGTACCACCCCAAGAACGACCCCTCGATCATCGAGGTGGACGGTGAGCGGGTGCAGTACTGGTTGGGCGTCGGCGCCCAGCCGACCGAGGCCGTCGTCGCGCTGCTGAAGCGCACCGGTGACTGGCAGAAGCACAGCGGCGACTCCTCGCCGTCGGGGATCGACGAGCAGCCGGCCAAGGCCGACAAGCTTGCGCGGTTCAACGCCGCCCTCGCCGAGATCGGTGAGGAGCCGGCCGGCGATGCGATCGCCAAGAAGGGCGACAAGAAGGCCGACGACAAGTCCGAGGACAAGAAGGCCGACGACAAGAAGGCCGACGACAAGAAGGCCGACGACAAGAAGGCCGACGACAAGAAGGCCGAGGACAAGAAGGCCGACGACAAGAAGGCCGACGACAAGAAGGCCGACGACAAGAAGGCCGACGACAAGAAGGCCGACGACAAGTCCGACGACACGAAGTCCGACGAGAAGGCCCAAGACTCGTCGGCCGACGACGACAAGGCCGCCGAGAAGGCTGAGGCCTGATGCTCGGCGAGGCGCTGGAGCACCTGGTTCGCGGCATCGTCGCGAACCCCGACGACGTCCAGGTCAAGGACAAGGACCTGCGTCGCGGCCGGATGCTCGAGGTGCGGGTGCACCCCAGCGACGTCGGCAAGGTCATCGGACGTCAGGGCCGTACGGCCACCGCACTGCGGACGGTGGTCGGCGCCCTCGCCGGACGGGAGCAGGTCCGGGTCGACTTCGTCGACGTCGACCAGCCGCGCCAGCGCAACCGTCACTGAGTCGTCACCGACACGATGGGACGTACCGTCGAGGTCGTCGTGGGGGTCGTCGGCCGGGCGCACGGGATCCGAGGTGAACTCGGGATCGACGTCCGGACCGACGAGCCGGAGGTACGGTTCCGCGCCGGCACCCGGCTGCACGCCGAAGGTGAGCCCCATCGCTCCTGGCAGATTGCCGGGTCACGCTGGCACGGTGAGAAGCTGCTGGTCCGGCTGACCGAGGTGTCGGACCGGACCGGCGCCGAGGCGCTGCGTGGGGTCCGGTTGGCCACGTCGGTGCCGGCCGGCGCCTCACCCGAGGACGAGGACGCCTACTACGACCACCAGCTGGTCGGCCTGCGCGTGCTCGACCACGACCGCCGAGGTGTCGGCCGGATCACCGAGGTGCAGCACGGTCGCGGCCAGGACCTGTTGGTGATCGAGCTCGACGACGCCGACCCGGCGGCCGAGCCCAGGTTGGTGCCGTTCGTCGCCGCCCTGGTGCCCGCGGTCGACCTGGCCGCCGGCACCGTACAGCTGGCCGACCTGCCCGGGTTGCTCGCCGATCAGGAGGAGTGAGCGGTGCAGCTGGACCCACCGACCGGAGGTCGACTGCTGATCGACGTGGTCACGATCTTTCCCGACTACCTGGCTCCGCTGCAGCTGTCGCTGGTCGGCAAGGCCGTCGCCTCCGGACTGGTCGGGCTGAACGTCCACGACCTCCGCGACTGGACCCACGACCGCCACCGCACCGTCGACGACACCCCGTACGGCGGCGGTGCCGGGATGGTGATGAAACCCGAACCGTGGGGTGAAGCGCTGGACTCGCTGCTGGCCTCCGACACCGACCCCGTGCTGTTGGTGCCGACCCCGTCGGGGGAGCGATTCGACCAGGCGATGGCGTACGACCTCGCCACGGAACAGCACCTGGTGTTCGCCTGCGGTCGGTACGAGGGCATCGACGCCCGCGTGGTGGAGCACTACGCCGAGCGGGTCCGGGTCCGGGAGTTCACGTTGGGTGACTACGTCCTCAACGGTGGTGAGGTCGCGGTGCTGGCCGCGGTCGAGGCGGTGGTGCGGCTGCTGCCCGGTGTGCTCGGCAACCCGGAGTCACTGACCGAGGAGTCACACGCGGCGGGTACCGACCACCTGCTGGAGTACCCCGTCTACACCAAGCCGCCGAGCTGGCGGGGCCTTGACGTCCCCGAGGTGCTGTTCTCCGGGCACCACGCCAGGATCGCGGAGTGGCGCCGGGACCAGTCGCGACGCCGTACGGCCGAACGTCGCCCCGATCTGCTGCCACCCGACCTGTTGCCACCCGACCAGCCCTGAATTCCTCCTCCGCGGAGACCGGCGGCACGCCGACGGGGCGTTCGGAGAGGTGAACTGACGCTTGATCCCTCTCCACGTGCCCACTCGATGACGCCGACCACGACCATCGGGAGCACCGACTACGTTAAGCGAGTCACGTACACTGATGATGATTTCGTAGTCGGGAGGTGGTCATGGCTCGCTATCAGGGGCGGGTGTCCGGGCCTGAGTCGCTGGGCCGGTTCCTGCAGCAGGCGCGCGTGCTGTCCGGCCTCACGCAGCGCGACATGGCCGAGCTGCTGGGAACCAGCCAACGGTACGTCTGGGAGATGGAGGCAGGGAAGCCGTCGATCTTCACCGAGCGACTGTTTGCGATGATGCGCGCCAGCGGCATGTCTCTGTCTGCGTCGATCGAGCCGGTCAGCCACGATCAGGCAGAGACCGACGATGGTGGTGGCGACCGTGGGTGATCTGGTCGTCGAGCTGTTCGGGCACCCGGTCGGACGCCTCGTGGGTGACTGGCGAAGCTTCGACTTCGTGACCGACGAGGACGCGGTCGATCGCCATGGCCTCGACAGCACGGTGCTGTCGGTGGCGGTGCCGTACCGCGCAAGTGGCCGACCTGCTGCGACGAGTGCAGCAAGAACCGTTGGGCAACCGGCCCGTCGACGGAAAGACGTCGTTGGCCGGTGTTCAGGACAAGATCGTCCTCGCCCGCGGGAACGGCACGTGGCTGCGCGTCTTCGACGGCTACCCGTCGACCCACATCCTGAAGCCCACGCAGGCCGATCGGCCGACCATGATCCACGATGAGGAGTACGGACTCAGGCTTGCCCGCTCGGCCGGAGTCAGCACCTTCGCCAGCTGGGTCGAGGAGTTCGACGGCGTAGAGGCCCTGGTCATCGAGCGCTACGACCGTCGTGGTTGCCGGCGCCTGCACCAGGAGGACCTGGCCCAGGCCCTGGGGATCGGGGGCAACGAGAAGTACCAGCGCGTCGGCGGCCGGGCAAGCTTCGCCCGGATCGCCTCGGTGCTGACCGAGCACGCCGACCGCGACTCCCTCGAACGATTGGCGCGCATGGTGACCTACGCGGTGGCGATCGGCAACCTGGACCTCCACGCGAAGAACCTCTCCCTGCTCCATGCCGCGGATGGTGCGATCACGCTGGCCCCCGGATACGACCTGGTGCCGATGGTGCACCAGCCCGAGGACGGTGAGCTCGCGCTCGCGGTGAACGGCACCTATCGCCACGCCTCGATCACTCGCCAAGACCTTGTGGAGGAGGTCCGGTCGTGGGGCGTGCGTTCGTCTTCGACACTCGTCGACCTGACACTCCAGCAGGTCCGGGTGTGCGTCGGGAGTGAAGTCCCACCACCGCGGGCCCATCCGGGGCTGGCCTCGGTGATCGCCCGGTTCGTCGACAACCTGCTCGCCGGACGTGCGGTCGGCTCCTGAAGCCGTACCGTACCCTCGGATCGATGGCGCGTCCGTCGTCGAGGCTCAGCGGGGGACGGCCTGCAGCGCGCGGACCAGAGCCTCGGCCTGCTCGTGCATCTCGGCGCCGCGGTGGGCCATCTCGTCGGGTTCGAGCCGGGACGACGGGGCGCTGACGCTGATCGCCATCGGGGCCGCCAACCCCGGCAGCAGGATCGCCACGCAGCGCCCGTCCGGCTGGTTCTCGCAGTCGTCGAAGCCACAGCCCCGCTCGACCACCTTGGCCAACTCCGCGCGGAACGCCTCGGCGGTGGTGATCGTGTTCTCGGTCACCGCCGGCAGGGGCCGGGCGAGCATGGCCTCGAGGTGGTCCTCGTCCATCGTGGTGGCCAGCACCTTGCCCATCGCGGTCGAGTGCACCGGGGCCCGGTCGCCCCGGCTCGCGGCGAGCCTCACCGGCTGGGCCGACTCCACGACCTCGACGTGCACGACGTCTTCGCCGGCGAGCACCCCGAAGTTCACCGTCTCGCCGAAGTGGTCGCGCAGCTGCACCAGGTGCGGCAGTGCGGTCTCCCGCAGCCGCTCGAGGTATTCGTCGTGCATCGGCTGGAAGGCGGGCCCCAACTGATAGGTGTCCCCGGTGCGCAGCACGTACCGGCGTCCCTCGAGGGCGGCCAGGTAACGCAGGGTCGAGCTCTTGGGCAGCTCGATCAGGTCGGCGATCTGGGTCAACGTCAGCGGAGCCGTCGCCACGCGCAGGGTGTCGAGCAGGTCGCAGACCCGGTCGACCGCTCGGATCGGATACGCCGTCGTGTTCTCCATGCCATTCCCGTCGCTCGGGCTGATTTCGGGACAGCTGTCCCCAGCACTGGAAGCCTATCGCCTCGACCGGGGCCTTGTGGGCTTGACGACGTGATCGTCCGGCACCACAATGAAAAAATCATCCCGAACACCGGAACCAAGGAGAATGCATCGTGGCGGACAGGACGACGGACCCGACGTGGACCGAGCGGGCAGCGAAGGTGCTGCCGGGTGGGGTGAGCTCGAACGTCCGGCTTCCGGTCAACGACATGGTGTTCGACCGCGGCGAGGGGCCGCGGCTGTACGACCTCGATGGCCGCGACTACGTCGACTACCTGCTGGGGCAGGGTCCGGCCTTCATGGGCCACGGCCACCCGGCGGTGAACGAGGCGGTCAGCAAGGCGGTCACCAAGGGCATGGTGTTCGGCGCCCAGCACACGTTGGAGATCGAGGCCACCGAGAAGCTGCTCGGCGCCATCGGCTGGGCCGACATGGCCCGCCTCGGCGTCTCCGGCAGCGAGTCCGACCACGGTGCCCTGCGGCTGGCCCGCGGTGCCACGGGCCGCCGGCTTGTGATCCGGTTCGCCGGGCTGTACCACGGGTGGTACGACACGGTGCTGATGAACTGGCAGGGCAACACCGGCACGGTCGCCTCGAAGGGCCAGCTGGAGCACAACCTGGCCGACTGGCTGGTGCTGCCCTACAACGACCTGGCTGCGGCCAAGGAGGCGTTCGCCCAGCGGGGTGACGAGATCGCCGCGGTGATCCTGGAGCCGATGGTGTGCAACTCCGGGGCGCTGCTCCCGGTGCCGGGGTTCCTCGAGGGGCTGCGTGAGCTCTGCACCGACAACGGATCGGTGTTGATCTTCGACGAGGTGATCACCGGCTTCCGCCTGGCGTACGGCGGTGCCGCCCAGCGGTTCGGCGTCACGCCGGACCTCGGGGTGTACGGCAAGGCGCTGGCCGGCGGTTGGCCGGTCAGCGCGCTCGCCGGACGCCGCGACCTGATGGAGCTGTTGGGCACCGGTGAGGTCAACCACTCGGGCACCTTCAACGCCTCGGTGATGGCCGCGGCCGCCGTCGACGCGACGATGGACTGGCTGAAGGAGAACGACCCGTACCCGGCGCTGGAGGAGTTCGGCACCAAGCTCAAGGACGGGTTGGCCGAGGTCGGTCGCCGACTCGGCGCGAACCTGCACATCCAGGGCCTGCCGATGGCGTTCCACGTCTCGTTCGCCGACGACGACGCGCCGGCCACCGACAACGCGAGCCTGGCCACCCTCGACCTCGCCCGCTACGCCGCGTTCACCGACGACCTGGCCGAGGCCGGCATCTGGGTGGCCGCCCGTGGCATCTACTACGTGTCGATCACCCACGGCCAGGCCGAGCTGGACGACACCCTGGAACGCTTCGAGCAGGCCCTCGGCAAGGAGTTGGCGCGGCGATGACGGACAGGTCGGCGACGGCAGCCGGTCGCCTCGGGACGAAGCGGCCCCGGGTCGCCGTCGCCGGCGTCTGGCACGAGACCAACACCTACGCCTCCCGACCGGCCACCTTGGCCGACTTCGAGGAGTTCGAACTGCTGTCCGGGGCGGCGCTGGCCGACCACAACCGCGGCGTCGGATCGGTGATCGGGGGCTTCCTCGACGCCGAGGACACCTTCGACCTGGTGCCGGTGTTCTCCGCCGGTGCCTGGCCGAGTGGGCCGGCGTCGGCCGAGACCTGGGCGACCATCCGGGAGCGGCTGGTGCGCGAGCTGGCCGAGGCCGGACCGGTCGACGGGGTGCTGCTCAACCTGCACGGGGCGATGGTCGTCGAGGGCTGTGACAACGTCGAGCTCGCGACCGCCCGCGCGGTGCGTCAGGTCGTCGGCGACGTGCCGATCGCCGCGGTGCTGGACCTGCACGCCAACCTCGCCCCCGAGCTGCCCGACGAGATCGAGGTGCTGGTGGGCTACGACACCTACCCGCACGTCGACATGCGCGAGCGGGGCCAGGAGGCGGCCGAACTGCTCGGCCGGGTGCTGGCCGGGGAGCGGCTGGTCACGGTCCTGGCGAAGACCCCGCTGCTGACCTGCCCCTTGGCCCAGGGGACCGAGGACCAGCCGATGAAGGGCCTGCTCACCCGGGCGGTCGAGCGTGGCCGCGAGGCCGGGGTGGTCCGGGTCAGCATCGCCGCCGGGTTCCCGTACGACGACGTCCCGACGGTGGGCAACAGTGTGTACGTCGTCGCCGACGAGTCCCGCCGTGCCGTGGCGGCCGCGGTCGCCGACGAGACGGTGGCCGACATCGAGGCGCGGGCGGCCGACTTCGAGTTGCACCGGCCGCAGCCGGACAAGGCCGTTGCCGAGGCGTTGGAGCAGCCGACCGGGCCGGTCGTGCTGGCCGACGTGGCCGACAACGTGGGCGGTGGCTGCCCGGGCGACGGGACGGCCGTGCTGGCCGAGCTGTTGGCCCAGGACGCACCCGATGCGGTGGTGATCATCGCCGACCGGGAGGTCGCCGCGGCGGCCACCGCGGCCGGGGTGGGGGCACGGTTGGACGTCCGGCTGGGCGGCAAGACCGACGACCTGCACGGCGACCCGGTCGAGGTCGCCGGTGCCGAGGTAGTCACCCTCAGTGACGGCAACTACGTGTCGACCGGCACCTGGCAGCACGGCCAGCACTTCACCATGGGGCCCACAGCGGTGCTGCGCGTCGGGGGCGTCCGGATCATCGTCACCGACCGCCCGGTGCCGCCGTTCCACCGCGACCAGTTGACGATCGTCGGCATCGACCCGGCCGAGGTCTCGGTCATCGTGGCCAAGAGTGCGGTGGCCTGGCGCGCCGCCTTCGGTGATGCGGTGGCCGCCATCGAGGTGGACGGGCCGGGGGCCTGCCCGATCGACCTGACCCGGTTGCCCCGCACCACCACGCCGATCCGGCTCCGGGCCCGTGCCTCGTGACGCCGTGGCGGCGCTTCCGGGCGCCGCCACGGGTGAGAGTTGGGTCACGCAAGCTGGACCTACGTGGCGGCCACCTGCCGCCCGGTCGTAGGGTGTGGCCGTGGCGACGACAACTCTGACTCCGCGGGCCCGAGCGATGCGCTCGACCGTGCTGATGAAGGCCGTGATGGCGGTGAGCGGCCTGATCATGGTCGGGTACCTGCTGGTGCACATGTACGGGAACCTGATGGTCTTCGGCGGCGCGGCCGCCTTCAACGACTACGCGGCACACCTGCGTACGATCGGTGAGCCGATGATCCCGTACGGCGGGGTGCTCTGGGTCGTACGGATCGTCCTGCTGGTCAGCGTGGTCGCGCACATCGCCTCGGCGGTCGTGCTGACCCGTCGTTCCCACCACGCGACCCGTGGTGGCAAGCGGTACCAGTCCAAGCGGGCCCGCGCGCTCGGGGTGCAGCGGACCTTCGCATCCTTCACCGTCCGGTGGGGCGGCGTCACGATCCTGCTGTACGTGATCTTCCACCTTTTGCACCTGACCTGGAAGGTGATCAATCCCGGTGGTGCCGGAGACCCGTACGGCCGGGTCGTCAACAGCTTCCAGCACTGGTGGATGGTGCTGATCTACCTGGTCGCGCTGGTGATGGTCGCCCTGCACCTGCGCCACGGCGTGTGGAGTGGCCTGACCACCCTCGGCCTCAACACCTCGGCCACCGCCCGCCGCAACCTGAACGTCATCGCGATCGCCGTCGCCGGTGTGATCCTGATCGGATTCCTGCTGCCGCCGTTCGCGATCCTCCTCGGATTGGTGAAGTGAACATGGACGACCAGCAGCAGCCCACCACGCCCGCCGAGGAGCCCGCGGCCGCCGCGGAGCCGGCACCCGCCGCCGAGCCCACTCCCGCGGCGGAGCCCACTCCCGCAGCCGAGCCGGCCCCCGACGCCGTACCGACCGCAGGCTCGGTGGACGCCGACGACCTGTACGTCGAGGGTGAGCCGATCCACGACACCAAGGCACCCCGGGTGCCGGTGGACCAGATGTGGGACCAGCGGCGGTTCGACGCCACCTTGGTCAACCCGGCCAACCGTCGCAAGATGAGCGTGATCATCGTCGGGACGGGGCTGGCCGGCGGGTCCGCCGCCGCGACGCTCGGCGAGGCCGGCTACCAGGTGAAGAGCTTCTGCTACCAGGACAGCCCCCGCCGCGCCCACTCGATCGCCGCCCAGGGTGGCATCAACGCGGCCAAGAACTACCGCAACGACGGTGACTCGGTGCACCGGCTGTTCTACGACACCGTCAAGGGCGGGGACTACCGCTCGCGGGAGTCGAACGTCTACCGGCTGGCCCAGGTGTCGGCCAACATCATCGACCAGTGCGTCGCCCAGGGCGTCCCGTTCGCGCGTGAGTACGGCGGCCTGCTCGACACCCGCTCGTTCGGTGGCGTGCAGGTGCAGCGCACCTTCTACGCCCGCGGCCAGACCGGGCAGCAGCTGCTGATCGGCGCCTACCAGGCGCTGGAGCGGCAGATCGCGGCAGGCACCGTGGAGATGCACACCCGCCACGAGATGCTCGAGTTGATCGTGGTCGACGGGAAGGCCCGCGGGATCGTGGCCCGCGACATGGTCACCGGTGAGATCGAGACCCACTTCGCCGACGCGGTGGTGCTGGGCACCGGTGGCTACGGCAACGTGTTCTACCTGTCGACCAACGCGATGGGCTGCAACGTCACCGCCTCGTGGCGGGCCCACCGCAAGGGCGCCTACTTCGCCAACCCGTGCTACACCCAGATCCACCCGACCTGCATCCCGGTCTCGGGTGACTACCAGTCCAAGCTGACGCTGATGAGCGAGTCGTTGCGCAACGACGGCCGCATCTGGGTGCCGAAGTCCGGTGAGGACAAGCGCGATCCGCGCGAGATCCCCGAGGCCGACCGCGACTACTACCTGGAGCGGCGGTACCCCTCCTTCGGCAACCTGGTGCCCCGCGACGTGGCCTCCCGGGCCGCCAAGCAGGTGTGCGACGAGGGCCGCGGTGTCGGCCCCGGTGGCCGCGGGGTCTACCTCGACTTCGCCGACGCCATCGTCCGGCTGGGGGAGAAGGCGGTCCGGGCCAAGTACGGCAACCTGTTCGACATGTACGCCCAGATCACCGGCGAGGACCCGTACCAGACGCCGATGCGGATCTACCCGGCCGTGCACTACACGATGGGCGGGCTCTGGGTCGACTACGACCTCGAGTCGTCGATCCCGGGACTGTTCGTGGTGGGGGAGGCCAACTTCTCCGACCACGGCGCCAACCGGCTCGGCGCCTCGGCGCTGATGCAGGGCCTGGCCGACGGCTACTTCGTGCTGCCGAACACGATCGCCAACTACCTGGGCACCAACTCCCACCAGCCGGTCGACGCGTCCCATCCGGCAGCGGTCGAGGCCGTCGCCGCGGTCCGGGAACGGATCCACAAGTTGCTGTCCATCAAGGGCAACCGCAGCGTCGACTCGTTCCACAAGGAACTCGGCAACCTGATGTGGGAGTACTGCGGCATGGAGCGTACGGCCGACGGCCTGCGCAAGGCCATCACCCGGATCGGGGAACTGCGCGAGGAGTTCTGGTCCGACGTGCGGGTGCTCGGCTCGGGTGATGAACTGAACCAGGCGTTGGAGAAGGCGGGCCGGGTGGCCGACTTCTTCGAACTGGCCGAGCTGATGTGCGTCGACGCGCTGACCCGCGCCGAGTCGTGCGGTGGCCACTTCCGCGCCGAGAGCCAGACCCCGGAGGGCGAGGCACTGCGCAACGACGAGGAGTTCGCCCACGTGTCGGCCTGGGAGTTCACCGGGGTCGGGACCAAGCCGGTGCTGCACAAGGAACCCCTGGAGTACGAGGCCATCGAGATGAAGCAGCGTTCGTACAAGTGAACGGCTTCTCGAACCAGCGACGGCAACCAGCGAAGCGAAGGACGGCAACTCGATGAAGATCACGGTGAACATCTGGCGGCAGGCCGCTGCCGACGCGCAGGGCCGGATGGCCACGTACAAGCTGGACGACGTGTCGGAGCACATGAGCTTCCTGGAGATGCTCGACGTGCTGAACGAACAGTTGACCGCCGAGGGTCAGGACCCGGTCGCCTTCGACTCCGACTGCCGCGAGGGGATCTGCGGCGCGTGTGGCCTCACCATCAACGGGGTGGCGCACGGCCCGTCGAGGACGACGACCTGCCAGCTGCACATGCGGTCGTTCTCCGACGGCGACGAGATCGACATCGAGCCGTGGCAGGCCGAGCCGTTCCCGGTCGTGAAGGACCTCGTGGTCGATCGTGGCTCCTTCGACCGGATCATCCAGGCTGGGGGGTACATCTCGGTCAACACCGGTTCGGCCCCCGAGGCCAACGCCACCCCGGTCGGCCAGGAGGACGCCCTGGACGCGTTCGACGCCGCCACCTGCATCGGCTGCGGTGCGTGTGTGGCCGCCTGCCCGAACGGCTCGGCGATGCTGTTCACCGCGGCCAAGATCACCCACCTCGGCCTGTTGCCGCAGGGCCAGCCGGAGCGACACAGCCGGGTCCTCAACATGGTGAACCAGCACGACGAGGAGGGCTTCGGCAACTGCACCAACATCGGGGAGTGCACCGCCGTGTGCCCGAAGGGGATCCCGCTGGAGACGATCTCCCGGCTCAACCGCGACCTGCTGGGATCACTGGCGCGGGGCGACGACTGAGCGCCGGACCGCCACCTGGCCGGAGCCGCGGTGGCGTCACGGCTCCAGGGCGTTCGCCGAGGGCAGTTCGGGGCGGGTCGTGCTCGTCCGGTCGAGGTAGAACCAGCCGACGGAGCTGATGTCGTCGGTCAGCTGGCGGTAACGCCCTCGGGGCCGCCAGCCGAGCGCCTGCACGTCCACGGTGATGTCGCGGGTGAACGTGATCGGATCGGGTACGTGCCACCGGTACATCCCGAACCGCTGTTGGGACTCGTAGCCGCCGTCGGGGCGGATCACCTGTGGCAATCCCAGGTACGGCGTCGAGAACTCGGTGTAGCCGGCGTCGGGGACGTCGAAGTTCCATGCCCCACCGAAGTAGTCCTCGGTGCCGGTGCCGGCGATGCTGGGGAACTCGTCGTCCCCGTCCAGGTAGAACTTGACCTCGCCCTCACCCCACCAGCAGGTGGAGTTCACGCCCCAGGCGAGATAGGTGCCGGCGTAGTGGCCGCGACCGGCGACCCCGCGCAGGATTGGGTGCGTCTCGCCCTCGACCAGCGGGTTGCTGCGTCGGAACTGCGCATGCAGGTGACCGAATCCGTCCTCGGCACCCGCGACGCCGGGGCCGGTGTCGTACGTCACCTGGTAGTAGACGGTCGCGTCGTCGGGGGACAGGTTCTCCAGGGTGAGGTGCGCCGAGGAGCCGAACGGCATCGGCCAGTAGGAGTTGAAGCCACCGTGCGGGTTGACCGCGACCATGGCCGACGACACCTGGGCGAAGCGGCCCCAGCCGGAGGCGAAGAAGTCACCGACGGGTACCTCGATCGCCGGCTCGTGGTCACCGTCCCAGTACGCGCGCAGCACCAGCGACCGCCAGTGGTCGCGGTGCGTGGTCAGCCAGATGTGGGTGATCCGTCCGGGCTCGTCGATCACCGCCAGGTCATGGGTGCTGTGCCCGCCGATCACGACCGACGGGGAGACCTTCCAGCCGCGCCCCAGCTCACGCGCGGCGTGTGCACCGGTCCCTTCGGTCGCCCGGGCTCCGCCCCCGGTGGAGCCGTCGGGGTTCTCCGGTGAGATGGACCTGGTGCGGGTGGTCCGTAGGCGAGCGATGTCGTCGAACATCGGGGCTCCCTTCCGCGGTGACGGGTTCCCGCCCCACGCTGGTCCAGAACGGCCGGCGCGGGGATCGACCGAATGGAAGGTGGCCGTTCCCGTCCCCGGGTCAACCCGGGCGGTGTCGCGATGAGGGCGTGCGCTCCTCGTACGCGACGATCTCGGCGACGTTCGCCGCGGAGTGGCTGGTGGTGTCGAACCGGTAGCCGAGCCACTCCCGGGCCAGGCGGCGGGCGAGCTGGAGGCCGATCACCCGCTGGCCGAAGGTGACCACCTGGCAGTCGTTCGACAGGATCGACCGCTCGACGCTGAACGAGTCGTGGGCCACCGTGGCACGGATGCCCGGCACCTTGTTGGCCGAGATGGCGACCCCGATCCCGGTGCCGCAGACCAGGATCGCCCGATCGGCATCGCCCTTCATGATCAACTCGCCGGCCCGGGTGGCCACCGACGGATAGCTGGTGCCGGTCGGGTCGTCGGCATCGGCGCCGAGGTCGACCACCGAGGCGACCCGCGGGTCGGTCCGCAGGTCGGCCAGGATGGCGTCCTTGTACTCGATCCCGGCACCGTCCCCGCCGACCAGCAGGCGGAGTCCGGGGGCGCTCTCCTCGCCGGGGTGCGGGGTGGCCGGGGCGGTGGGCGGTGTGGTCATCAGCGGTTCTCCTGTCCGGTGGCGACGGTGTCGTGAAGGGTCGGGGCGAGGGCGGTGACGAGCAGGGCGAGCGAGATGGCGCCGGGGTCGGGGCTGCCGACACTGCGTTCGGCGAGCGGGCGGGCCCGGCCGACCCGAGGGGTCAACGTCGCCGTCGCGGCCGCGGCCCGGGTGCACTCCGTGGCGGCCGTGGCCCAGGCCGGTCCCAGGTCGACCCCAGCGGTGACCTCCCGGTGCAGGGTGGTGACGAAGGGGAACAGGGCGTCCAGCAGGGACTTGTCTCCCAGGGAGGTCCCGCTGAGCTCCTGGACGGCCTGAGCCCCGGCCGTGATCGCGTCGGCGACGCCGACGGCGTCCGGAGCCCGGTCGTCACCGAGTCGGCCACCGGTGGTCGACAACAGCAACCCCCACAGGATCCCGCTGGTGCCACCGGCCCGGTCCCCCCAGGCGAACCCGGCCGACCGCAGCACCGACCCGGTACCGGCGCCGGCGGCGACCGCCGCTTCGGCAGCGGCCACGGCACCGCGGACCCCGCGGGTCATCCCGCGGCCGTGGTCCCCGTCCCCGGCCACCGCGTCGAGCCGGCCGAGCTCGTCGGCATGGTCCTCGATGGTCGACTGCATGGTGTGCAGCATCGCCACCACGCGGTGACCGCCGCGCCGCGACTCCGGCGAGGCGTCGGCCACGGCGACGGTGTCGGCATCGACCCGGTCGGCGTCGGAGCGGACCGTCCGGTGCTCGGTCGGGCGTACGACCGGTCCGCGCCGGAAGGCGGGGGTGTCGGCCGGGGCCGTCCACAGCGACTCCAACTCGTCGTCGAGCCAGGTCACCGACAGCGAACATCCGGCCATGTCCAGGCTGGTCACCACCTCGTCGACGACCGGCTCCACCACCTCGACCCCGCGAGCATGTAGCAGCGGGGCGATCTCGCCGAAGAGCACGAAGAGCTCCTCGTACTTGGTCGAGCCCAGCCCGTTCAGCACCACCGCAGCCCTCCCGTCGGCCTGCGGGGGACGTTCGGCGAGGACACGGTCGACGAGAGTGGCGGCCAGCCGGTCGGCCGGCAGCACCGCGGTGGTCCGTACCCCGGGCTCGCCGTGGATGCCCAGACCCAGGTCCATCGATCCGTCGGCCACGGTGAACAGCGGCTCCCGGGCCCCGGGCATGGTGCACCCGTCGAAGGCGACGCCGAAGGTGTACGTCGCGGCATTGGCCGCCCGCATGATCCGTTCGACGTCGTCCAGGTCGTCACCACGTTCGGCTGCCGCGCCGGCGAGCTTGTAGACGGTGAAGGTGCCGGCGATGCCGCGTCGTTGCGCCACGGCGTCGGGCGGTGCCGACGCGACGTCGTCGGTCACCCACACCACCCGGGTGTCGATCCCTTCGGCGCGCAGGCGTTCGGCCGCGACCCCGAAGTTCATCCGATCACCCGCGTAGTTCCCGAAGGCGAGGACCACTCCGGCGTTGCCGTGGGCCGCCTTCGCGATCCGGTGGACCTGCTGGGCGGCGGGTGAGGTGAACACGTCACCCAGCACGGCGGCATCGGCGAACCCCGGACCGATCACTCCGTTGTACGAGGGGTAGTGCCCCGAACCGCCGCCGATCAGCAGGGTCACCTTCCCCTCCAGCGGGCCGTCCGCCCGGCGGAACCCACTGGCTCCCTCGACACGGACGACGTGGCGCGGGTGGGCCAGCGCGAATCCGCGCATCATGTCCTCACTGAAGCGGGCCGGGTCATTGGCGATGCGGGTCATGGCAGTCCTCGTCGTCGGGTGGAAGTCGTCGGGTGGGAGGGTCAGGTGGGGGTCGGGACGTCGGCGACCTGGCAAGCCACGCCGGCACGCCGCCACTGTGCGAGGCGCTCCGGATCGGCGTCGGAGTCGGTGATGACCATGGTGACCTCGGTGATCCGGGCGACCCGGAGCAGCGCCTCACGGTGCAGCTTCGTGTGGTCGACCAGCAGGTACGTGGCGGCGGCCGAGTCGATCATGGCCCGCTTCAGCGAGGCGATCTCGTCACCCTGGTAGTAGATCCCGGTCGCCGACACGGCGGCGGTGGAGACGAAGGCGGCATCGACCCGCATCGCACGCACCTGTTCCGTGGCGTGCAGCCCGCCGAAGGAGTCGTGGCCCGGGTCGTACCGGCCTCCGATCCCGATCACCTCCAGGTCGTGATCGCGTTGCAGGGTGGTGAGCTCGCGCAGGCCACGCAGGAAGTTCGTCGCGACGGTGAGCGGAGTGCGCCTGGCCAGTCCGGGCACCAGCTGCAAGGTGGTGGTGCTGTCGTCGAGCAGGACCGACATCCCGGGGTGGACGTGGTCCAGCGCGGCGGCCGCGATCGCCTGCTTGTGTTCGAGCTCGGAGTTCAGGCGGTAGTCCAGCAGCGACTCGAAGGTGCTGGACGGCTGTGCGGTGACACCGCCGTGGAAGCGGCGGACGACACCACGGCGCTCCAGTTCCACGAGGTCGCGGTGGATCGTCACCGCACTCACCTCGAACCGCTCGGACAGCTCGGTCGTGGTGGCCGCACCGATCGACAGCAGGTGGTCGGCCATCGCGCGGCGGCGCACCTCCGCCCGTGCGGCCGTCATGGCAGCAGGCTGACCTTGACCGACTCGGTGCCGCTGCCGACCAGGTCGAGGCCACGCTGGAACTCGGCCAGGGGGAGTTGATGGGTCACGATCCGGTCCATCGGCAGCGCCCCGGACTCCAGTAGCCGGACCGCGGTGGGCCAGCAGTTCGGGCCGAGGTGGGCACCGAGCACGTCCAGCTCCTTGTCGTCGCTGATGATCGACCAGTCGACGCTGACGTCGCTGCCGAAGACGCTGTACTCCACGTACCGGCCGAGCTTGCGGAGCAGGTTGAGGCCCTGACCGACGGCCGACGGGTGGCCGGTTCCCTCCAGGTACACGTCGGCGCCGTACCCGCCGGTGAGGTCCTTGACGGCCGCCACCGGGTCGGTGGTGCCGATGTTGATCGTCAGGTCGGCACCGGCCAGGCTCGCCAGCTCCAGCTTCGTGTCGGCCATGTCGAGTGCGACGATCGTGGTCGGGTTCTTGGCCCGGGCGCCGGCGATCATGCCCAGCCCGATCGGCCCGCAACCGGCGACGACCACTACGTCGTGGAACTGCAGCCGCGCCCGCTCCACCGCGTGCAACGCACACGACAGCGGCTCCACGAAGGCCGCATGGGCCGGCGGCAGGTCGGCCGAGATCCGGTGGACCTTGGCGTTGCGCTTGTAGACCATGTACTCGGCCATGGCACCGGGGGTCTCCCGCTTGAAGCCGTACATCACATGGGGTGCACACATGTGGTAGTCGCCGCTCAGGCAGTAGCGGCAGTCCCAGCACGGGACGATCTGCTCGCTGGTGACGCGGTCACCTTCGGCGATGCCCCAGCGCCGTGCGGCCTCCTCGTCCAAGGTCACGACCGTCCCGACGAACTCGTGTCCGGGAATGACCTCGGTCTCGGCCCAGGCCGGACGGTTCGCGTCCCCCCAGAACTTGGCGGCACCGTGGTAGCACTTCAGGTCGCTGGCACAGATGCCGACGGCATCGACCTTCACCAGGGCTTCCCCCGGCCCGGGCACCGGCACCGGGACCTCGGTCAGCGCGTAGTTCTCGGGTCCGTGGCACACGACCGCCTGCATGGTGTCCGGGATCGGCATGGATTGTCACCCTTCGATGAAAAGTTTTCGCCGGAAGGTGAACACTATGACAGCCCGGGTCACGAGGCAATGGCCGGGTGGGCCCGGTTCACCGTCGAGGCGTCAGGAACGCCGCGATCCGGGGTTCGTCGTTGCGGAAGGTGAGCGTGCCGCCGTACATCGCCCGGCGCTTCCACTCCGTGGTGTTGTTGGCCGCCTCCTCGGAGTGGACGAGGAGGGCCTCGCCACAGGTCCAGCGGACGACCGACGGATCGGCCGCCGGTCCGGCGTGCACGGGTTCGGGTGGGGTGACCTCTGCCCGGGACGGTGCGACCCCGGCCGGCGCGACGGGGGTCTGCCTGTGCGGAGCGCGTACGTGATGGTCCGTGCGGAGCGCGTACGTGATGGTCCGTGCGGAGCGCGTACGTGATGGTCCGTGCGGAGCGCGTACGTGATGGTCCGTGCGGAGCGCGTACGTGATGGTCCGTGCGGAGCGCGTACGTGATGGTCGGCCGGGTTGCCTGCGGATTTCTCCTCGCCGCGCTCGTTGTGGCAAGATGGGTCGCTGTTGCCGGTACGTACGCGACTCCTGCCACAGGGGGGCTGTTCGCGGGCCGGTGACCATCATTCGTGACCACCACCAGGTGACCTGTGGCACCGGCGAGGACGACCATCATGCCCAACCTCATCAACGAGCTCGACAAGGCCTCCCTGCGATCGGACGTGCCGGACTTCCGTCCCGGGGACACCGCCAAGGTCCACGTGAAGGTCGTCGAGGGCAACCGCTCCCGGGTGCAGGTCTTCGCCGGTGTCGTGATCAGCCGCAGTGGCGACGGGGTCCGCGAGTCGTTCACCGTCCGCAAGGTCAGCTTCGGTGTCGGCGTCGAGCGCACCTTCCCGGTGCACTCGCCGATCCTGGAGAAGATCGAGGTCGACCGGCGCGGCGACGTGCGGCGCGCCAAGCTGTACTACCTCCGCGATCTGCGTGGCAAGGCTGCCAAGATCAAGGAGAAGCGGGAGAACTGATCCCGCCCGCCATCGGCATGGGGTCGATGGCCGCACTTCGAGTCCTGGGAGGCGGGCGTGGCCGAGCCGCGCGACGTTGCGGATCCGGCTTCACCCGACCCCGCCCCGCGACATGCCCTGACCGAGGCGGACGAGCTTCCCGACAGCCTCCAGGACCTCTTCGACGACGATGACGAGCCCGGGCGCGACGACGATTCTGGGCACGACGACGATTCTGGGCATGCGCACGATCACGACGACGGTGAGCTCACCACGGTCGCGGGGGAACGGGAGCGGCTGACCTTCGGGCAGCACGTGGTCGCCTTCGTCCGGGAGATCTCGGTGGTGGTGGTCGGGGCACTGGTCGTGTCCACCCTGCTGCGCGCCTTCGTCGGCCAGATGTTCGACATTCCGTCGGAGTCGATGACCTCGGCGTTGCAGGTCGGTGACCGGGTGCTGGTCGAGAAGGTGTCCGGCATCGAGCGTGGCCAGATCGTGGTGTTCCACGATCCGGGTGGCTGGCTCGGCCGCGAGATCGAGGACCCCGGTCCGGTGGCCCGGGCGCTGGCGTTCATCGGCCTGGCCCCTGGCGCGAGCAGCGACTACGTGATCAAGCGGGTGATCGGCATGCCCGGCGACACCGTGATGTGCTGCGACGACGAGGGACGGATCTGGATCAACGACCAGCCGGTCGACGAGTCGTACCTCGGGCTGGCACCCTCGACGATCCCGTTCCGGGTGCAGGTGCCGGCCGAGCACGTGTTCGTGCTGGGGGACAACCGGCCCAACAGCCGCGACAGCCGCTGCCACCTCCGCGATCCCGGCCCGTTGCCGGGGCAGAATGCGTTCATCCCGACCGACAAGGTCGTGGGACGCGCCGCGGCCGTGGTCTGGCCGCCGGCGAGATGGCGAGGTTTGGCAGCACCGGAGGCGTACCGTAACGTGCCTGCGGGGCAGAGTCCGGCGCGGGAGACAGCGGTCATCGAGGCCGGGGCGGAGGCACAGTGCTGAAGGGCAACGACGACGACTCCGATGCGCACGGCACCGGTCCGGAGGTCGAGCCGGAGCAGCCGACCGCGGCTGCCAAGGTCGGCGGCTGGGTCAAGGAGTTGCTCATCGTCGTGGTGCTCGGCCTGGTGGTGTCGACACTGTTGCGGACGTTCGTCTTCCAGATGTTCGAGATCCCGTCCGGATCGATGGAGGACACCCTGCAGGTCGGCGACCGGGTGGCCGTGCAGAAGATCACCCCGTTCGCTCGGGGCGACGTCGTCGTCTTCGAGGATCCGGGCGGTTGGTTGCCCGAGATGGGACCCGTCGAGCGGACACCGCTGCAGCGGGGGCTGGAGTTCGTCGGGCTGCTGCCCAACTCGTCCGACCAGTACCTGATCAAGCGGGTCATCGGCATGCCCGGTGACGTGGTGATCTGCTGCGACGTGGAGGGCCGACTGCTGGTCAACGGCCATCCGCTCGAGGAGGGTGACTACCTCTACCGCGAGGGCGGCATGACCGTCGCCCCGTCCGAGATCGCGTTCCGGGTCACGGTCCCCGAGGGCCGCATCTTCGTGATGGGGGACCACCGCAACTCCAGTGCCGACTCCCGGTGCCACCTCAACGACGTGTCGGTCGACGGGAGTCGCGGCGAGAACGCCTTCGTGCCGACCGAGAACGTGGTCGGGGTCGCGTTCGCGATCACCTTCCCGTTCAGCCGGTTCCAGACGCTGTCGAGACCCGCCACCTTCGAGCAGGTGCCGGCCCCGGAGGGACCGGCCCCCGCCAAGCCGACCATCGACCCGGCCGGCGTCTCCTGCTGAGGGCGGTGTGCCGTGGGAACAGCAGCAACCCCGACCACCGCAGGCCGCATCCTCGTCCGACGTGACAGCGGTCTGTACGGCTATGAGCGTGCGCTCGCGCGGGCCGGCCTGACGCCGGTCGCCGGCGCCGACGAGGCGGGCCGCGGGGCGTGCGCCGGACCACTGGTCGCCGGAGCCGCGATCCTGTCGGACCAACCGTCGCGCCGGATCAGCGGGCTGAAGGACTCCAAGCTGATGACCGCGGCCGCGCGGGACCGGGCCTACGACGAGATCCGCGCCAAGGCGATCGCCTGGTCGGTGGTCGTGGTGTCGCCGGCCGAGTGCGACCGGCTCGGCATGCACGTGGCCAACGTCGCGGCCTTGCGTCGGGCCCTGGTGCGACTCGAGGTGACCCCGGCGTACGTGCTGACCGACGGCTTCGGCGTCGACGGCCTCGGCGTCCCCGGACTGGCGGTGTGGAAGGGTGATCGGGTCGCGGCGTGCGTGGCCGCGGCATCGGTCCTGGCGAAGGTGACCCGGGACCGGCTGATGGTCCGGGCCGAGGAGGAGCATCCGGGCTACGACTTCGCGGTGCACAAGGGGTACTGCACTGCCGAACACCAGGAACGCCTCGACGCGTTGGGGCCCTGCCCGATCCACCGGCACCGATTCGAGAACGTGCGGCGAACGGTTAGAGTTGAGGCGACATGAGCACCGATGATCTCGAGCAGTACGAGTCCGAACTCGAACTCCAGCTGTACAAGGAGTACAAGGACGTCGTCGCGTTGTTCACCTACGCGGTGGAGAGTGAACGCCGCTTCTACCTGTGCAACGCCGTCGACCTCAAGGTGCGCACCGAGGGTGGCGACGTCTACTACGAGGTGTCGATGGCCGATGCCTGGGTGTGGGACATGTACCGCCCGGCCCGGTTCGTCAAGAACGCGAAGGTGTTGACCTTCCGCGACGTGTCGATCGAGGAGATCGCGCACTCCGACCTCGAGGTCCCCAAGAGCGTCACCGACTGACGGTTCGTGGCCGCCCCGCCCTGACCCGTCCCCAGAACCGTCGGCCTGACTCGTCGGCCCGGCCCGAACCGTCGGCTCCGGTTGTCCACAGCCCGCTCACGGCTGGTGGCGCTGTCCACAGCTGACCTGTTTTCGCTGATCGTTGCCGCCGCTGCCGTCCCATAGTGACTGCGGAGGTGGTCGACCATGACGAGACCGACGAGCGGTCGGCAGGCGATCGGGGCCCAGGGTGAGGACCTGGCCGCGGCGCACCTGGTTGCACAGGGATGGGAACTGGTGGCCCGCAACTGGCGGTGCGCCGTCGGGGAGATCGACATCATCGCGGTGGAGCCCGACGGCACCACGGTGTTCTGCGAGGTGAAGTCGCGGACCGGGACCGGCTTCGGTGACCCACTGGAGGCGATCACGTACGAGAAGGAACGCAAGCTGCGGCAGTTGGCCGCGACCTGGCTCGACGAGCACCATGCGACACGCGTGCGGTTGGACGCCATCGGGATCGTGCTGCGGGTGGGCCACGCACCTCGGATCACCCACGTGCGGGGGCTGTGATGACGGTGGCACACGCGTTCTCGGTGGCCCTGGTGGGGTTGGAGGGCCGACCGGTCGAGGTCGAGGTGATGATCGGTGGTGGACTGCCGCGGACGGTCCTGGTGGGCCTGCCCGACACCGCCCTGTACGAGGCTCGCGACCGCTGCAAGGCGGCGATCGCGTCGTCGGGGCTGGAGTGGCCGAGGTCGCTCGTCACGATCAACCTGTCGCCGGCCTCGTTGCCGAAGGCCGGCACCCACTACGACCTTGCGATCGCGGCCGCCGTGCTGTCGGCGGCAGGCTCGGTGCGGGGCGTCCGGCTGAACGAGACGGTGTTCCTCGGCGAGGTGGGCCTCGACGGCCGGGTCCGCCCGGTGCGGGGGATCCTGCCGGCGGTGCTGGCGGCGGCGTTGCGGGGCTTCGCCCGGGCGGTGGTGCCGGCCGAACTGGCCGCGGAGGCCCGGTTGGTGGCCGACGTCGAGGTCTGCGGGGTGTCGACGTTGGCGCAGCTGGTGGCCGTGCTGGACGGGGAGCCGCTGCCCGAGCAGCCCCAGGTCGTCGAGCGGTCCGAGGTGGTGGCCGACGAACCTGCGCAGCCGAAGGACCTGCGTGACGTGGCCGGGCAGTTGGAGGCCCGATGGGCGCTCGAGGTGGCCGCCGCCGGGCGGCACCATCTCCACTTCCACGGGCCGCCCGGCGTCGGGAAGACCATGCTGGCCGAGCGCCTGCCGGGGCTGTTGCCCGAGCTGACCCCGGCCGAGGCGCTGCAGGTGTCGGCGGTGCACTCGCTTGCCGGGATCGGGCTGGCAGGACTGGTCCGACGCGCCCCGTACGCCGCCCCCCACCACTCCGCCTCGGTGGCCAGCGTGATCGGCGGCGGCGCCCGGCTGGCGCGGCCCGGGCTGATCTCGGTCGCCCACCGCGGCGTGCTGTTCCTCGACGAGGCCGCCGAGTTCCCGCCGAAGGTGTTGGACGGCCTGCGGACCCCGTTGGAGTTGGGGGAGGTGACGATCGGGCGCAGTGAGGTGCAGGCTCGGTTCCCGGCAGACTTCCAGCTGGTGCTCGCCTCCAACCCGTGCCCGTGCGGGATGGCGTCCACCCCGGGTGCGGTGTGCACCTGCAATCCGATGGCGATCCGCCGGTACGCCGAACGGGTGTCGGGGCCGATCCGCGACCGGATCGACATCAGTCAGCTGCTGGTGCCGATGAAGAAGAGCTACCTGCGGCAGGCACTGCGGACGGCCGCTGAGCCGAGTGCGGTGGTCGCCGCGCGGGTGGCCGAGGCCCGTGCCCGGCAGGCGGCCCGGTTGGCCGGCACCGGCTGGATGACCAACGCCGAGGTGAGCGGTTCGCACCTGCGCACCCAGTTGCCGCTGCCGGCCGGGTTGGAATTGGTCGACACGGCGGTCGCGCGAGGCCGGTTGAGCCCGCGCGGGGTCGACCGGGTGCTGCGGCTGTCGTGGACGGTCGCCGACCTCGCCGGCCGCGACCGGCCCTCGGCCGACGACCTGGCCGCCGCCCTCGGACTGCGCCGCGGTGAGGCCGCGGGACGACGGGAGTTGGCCTCGTGATCGACAAGGAGGCCCGGATGGCGTTGTCGTGGACCTTCGACGCCGGTGACCCCAAGCTGACCGAGACGCTGGTCGAGCAGCCCGCGACCGAGGTCTGGCGGCACACCCTGGCCGGTGACCTCGGCGCCGGACCGCAGCGGCGGGCGACGGCGTACGACCGCGCGGCGTTGACGCAGTTGGCCCGGCGCAGCGACGTGCGGTTCGTGGTCCCCGGTGATGACGAGTGGCCGGACAGGTTGTCCGATCTGGTCGGACCGGATCCGGTGGCCGAGCGTGGTGGGTGCCCGGCCGGCCTCTGGCTGCGAGGCGCCGGTCACCTGCGGGAGTGGGTCGGTCGGGCGGTCGCGGTGGTCGGCTCGCGCGCGTGTTCGCCGTACGGTCAGGAGACGGCCACCGACATCGCGGCCGGGGTGGCCGAGGCAGGGTGGTCGGTGGTGTCGGGCGGGGCGTACGGGATCGACGTGGCCGCACATCGCGGGGCGCTGGCCGCCGGTGGCCGCACCATCGCGGTGCTGGCCTGTGGGCCCGACATCGAGTATCCACGGGGAAACCTGTTGGTCCTGCAGACGCTGGCCGAGGACCACCTGGTGGTGTCGGAGACCCCGCCGGGCTGCCACCCGACCCGGATCCGGTTCCTCGCGCGGAACCGGCTGATCGCGGCGCTGTCGACCGGCACGGTGATGGTCGAGGCGGCGGCCCGCTCGGGGGCCCGCAACACGATGAACTGGGCGACCGCCCTGGGCCGCCAGGCGATGGCGGTGCCCGGGTCGGTGCACTCCGCGCTGTCGGTGGGACCACACCACCTGCTGCGGGAGCACCAGGCCGAGCTGGTGACCTCGGCCGAGGACGTGCTGGAGCTGGTGGCGCCGATGGGGGACCACCTCACCAGCCCCCGGCGTGGTGCCGTCCGGCGGGTCGACGTCCTCGACCCCGGCCTGCGACCGGTGTACGAGGCGTTGCCGGCCCGCGGCTACCGCACCGCCGGGGAGGTCGCGCTGGCCACCGGGCGAACCGTGCCTGCCAGCCTGGCCGGCCTCTCGGCGTTGGAGCACCTCGGGATGGCCGAGCCGCACGACGGTGGCTGGCGTGCCGTTCCGATGGCCTCGTCATGATCGGCGTCGCACGGGATCGGTGGCCGGTGATGACAGACTTCAGCCATGGCGCTGTATTCGCGACGTCCGGGACACGCCCTCGGCCAGGTGTTGGGGGACCTGTTCATGGTGGTCTGGGCCGTCGGCTGGTTCGTCGTGGGCCGGGTGCTGGACGGCCTGATCCGGGCCTTGGCCTCGCCGGTCCGGGAGACCGCGGAGCAGGCGGAGGCGATGGCCGAGGACTTCCGTCAGGCCGGCGAGCAGGCGGGTCAGGTGCCCGGTGTCGGTGACGGGCTGAGCACCCCGTTCGAGCAGGCGGCCGGATCCCTCGGCGAGTTGGCCTCGGCGGCGCGCGACCAGGTGGCCGCGATCGAGGTGACAGCCACCGTCGTGGGCGTCATCTGTTTCGCGATCCCGTTCCTTGGCTTGCTGGCGATCTGGCTGCCACGCCGGATCGCGTTCGTCCGTGCGGCCCGCGCGGGGCAGGAACTGCTGCGGACCGAGGCCGGGGTCGACCTGTTGGCGCTGCGGGCGATGTCCACCGTGCCCCTGTCGTCGCTGGCGAAGGTGAGCACCGACCCCGTCCAGGACTGGCGGGACGGGGACCTGTACGTGATCAGCACCCTGGCCGGGCTGGAGGCGCGTCGACTCGGACTGCCGCCGCCCGGGGCCCGTCGCCGAACCGCCGGGAGCGCACTGCCCGTGTCCAAGGACGAACCTGGGCCCAAGGACGGACCCGGGCCCAAGGACGAACCGATGCCTGACGACGAACCCGTGCCCGACGACGAACCCGAGTCCGCTCAGCGGTAGCTGACCGTCACCTTGCCGGTGCTGCGGTTCCAGGAGATCCGACCGTGCTCGAAGTCCGTGGCGCGGCCACCGGAGATGTCGTGCTCGGCCGAGGTCGGAGCACCCAACCGGGAACTCTCCTCGCCCAGTTCCGCGTACTTGACGCCGATGCCTCCGAAGACGGCGTAGGTGCCCTTGGCCGACTGGTACATCTTCCCGTACGAGAAGTCCTGCTTGGTGATGTCGGAGCGCACCCGCGAGGTGTACTGCGGTGCCATCGGCGCGCCGAGGTTGGCCCGGTAGTTGCCCAGGGCGTCGTAGCTGGTGCTCATCGCCTGCCGCACCGGCTGCGCGGAGTACTGGTGGGAGTAGATGATCTGGCCCTTGGTGAACTTGGTGATCCGGGAGCCGGCGATCGGGCCGTTGAACTCACCGGTGGTCGGGAAGCCCATCACTCCGGTTCCGGTACCGAGCTCGCGCCACACCCGCAGGATCCCACCGCGGACGTCGTGGGCGCCGGTCGACGGGGTCCACGCGATGATCGCACCCTCGAAGTTGCTCGCACGCCCCTCACCCATGGCGTACTCGTTCGAGATGGGCATGCCCGCGAAGGAGCCCTCCTCACCCATCGTGCCGTACCGGGCGAAGATCGCACCGAACACGACGTAGGCACCGTTGCTCGGGCTCCAGTACATCCGGCCACCGGAGTAGGCCTGCTTCATCACACCGTCGATCGCGGCCGAGCGGTACTCCCCGGTGACCGGCACCCCGACGTTGTTCACCCACGGCCCCAAGGTGCTGTACAGCTTGTTGAAGTCGCCGGAGATCTCATGGGCGCCGACGCCGTACCGCCACACGATGCGACCTGAGGTGAACGTGTTCTGTCGGCTGTTCGAAGCGAGTCCGTTGATCTCGTCCGAGGTCGGCCAGCCGACGATGGCACCGGTGTGGCCGATCCGCCGGTAGCGGTTCCCGATCGCCCCACCCACGGCGTGGGTGCTGCCACCGCGCCAGTACAGGTGGGCCCCCTGGAACCCGGCGACCCGGCCGGACCCGACGGCGCGCTCGGCGACCGACGGGGAGCCCAGCCAGCCGCCTTCGCCGCCCCGGGAGAGCCAGTTCGCGTGGATCGGGGAGTGGCCGCCCATCTTGGCGGCGACGTTGTCGCGCAGGGCACCCATCCGGGAGGTGATGTGACGGCCGGGGCAGGCGGTCTGCATCACGTCACCGTGCCGGAAGATGATGGGGACCGTCTTCCCGGCGAGGGTCACGTTGCCCTTGGCCTCACGCTGGAAGGCGTCGAGCTTCCACGCGATGATCTTGGCCCCGGCCTCCAGCATCACCGCCGGGGGGAGTGCGGTTTCGTAGTTGCCCATGAACGACACGCCCATGGTGTCGGTGTTCCACGAGGTGGCGTGGGCGCCGTGGACGGGTACGTCCATGCCGCCCGCCCGGCCCTCGAAGATCTGGCCGTACTTGTCGATGAGGAAGTTGTAGCCGATGTCGCACCAGCCCAGGGTGCGCGCGTGGTAGGAGTACACGTCCCGCACGATCGAGGCCGACTGCGATCGGGAATAGCTGTTGGACCCGGCCGTGTGGTGCACCACGACGCCCTTGATCGTGTCATCGATGTCGATGTCGGTGCAGCGCCACGACTCGTTGGCGCCCCAGCCCGCGCGGGTGATCACCGGCGGCCGCGGGTACAGGTCGGTCGAGGCCGTGGTGGAGAACTCGGTCTGCGGGTTCGCGTCCGCGGCAACCGGCTCGGAGTTGATCATGGTCAACTCCACCTCGGAGGCCTTGGTGGTCCGGTCGCCGAGCACGCGCACCTCGACACCGGTGCTCTCACCGACGTAGACCGGGTCGGTCGCCAGGCGGCCGTCCCGGCCCTCCAGCGGCTCCCCGTCGGTGATGGTCTCCCATGCGGTCCACTCCTTTTCACCCTTGGTGCGGATCTGCACCTCGGGCGCGGTGCCCTCGCCGCCGCGCCAGGTCACCCCGAGCGTGGAGAAGTCGTCGGTCTCGGCGGCGGTGGCCTCGGCGAGCACGGTGTCGCGCACCGGCCCCGTCGTCCGCCGCTGCTGCACCGTCTTCTCGCTGCCGGGCAGTTTCCGGGGCGTCTTGTTGGACTTGACCTTCAAGGTCGACGTCGCGGTGCTCGGCGCCGCGTCGGCCTGCCGGGCCGGCAGCGCGACCAACGCCATCGTGAGCACCATGCTGGCGATGGCTGCCAGCACCGGCACCCGGACGCCGAACACCGAATGCAGGGTGGCGGGTACGGCACGGGTGCGGGGAAGGTGCTTGACGGGTGCCTGGGAGGGGTGTCGCGGTGCGGACTGGGCGCGCATACCAACAACGTCCTTTCAATGCGGCTCGTCGATGCCCCGAACCGGCGAGACCAAGCGAATGTCGTGTGACTCCAGTGACAGATGTGACCTGTGACCAGCTTGAATCTAAGCAACGGTCCTGCCGGATGCAATTCCGGAGTCACCGGTGACCACGACTTCGCGGTGTGTTCCGCGTCGGACGCCCCTGAACTCTCAGGTGCGTGTCGAGACCTCGCGCCAACCCGGGATCCGGGGCAGTGCACGCAGCGGCATGCCGGCCTGGGCGGGGGTGCGGTCGGCCTTGCGCCGGTTGCACGGCTCGCAGGCGCAGACGGTGTTGAGCCAGGTGTTGCGACCACCGCGTGACTGCGGCACCAGGTGGTCGATGGTGTGCCCGCGTTCCCCGCAGTAGGCGCAGGTGTGGTGGTCGCGGCGCAGTACGCCGCGCTTCGACCAGGCCGGGGTTCGGGCGTACAGGAACGCGGTCTTGACGTAGCGGACGAGCCGGAGCACCAACGGCACCGGGTACGGTCCGATCTGCCGGTCCTCGAGGGCCTCCTCGATGATGGCGACCTGACGGATCAACATCCGGATCGCGTGGGGGACCGTGACGGTGTGCAGTGCTGTGTTGTCGGTGTTCAGCACTATGACACCGCTCATCGACCTGCCTCCTGTGCGCTCGCCACCAACGGCCCACCTTTGTGTCTGGATTGACGTGCCGGCGCAGGCCGTTGGGAACAAGGGTGCACCCAAGAAGCAAAATTGTCATCGGACTTGTGGGGTGGGTCCGACAAACCCGAGGTGAATGGATGGCGACACGGCGACCTTTCCTTCGAACGTGCGTACGAATCAGCCGCTAGGATGGGTGCCATGGAACTGCAGGGGAGTCTGCTCGAGGTCGCCGATGCCGAGCTCGAGCCGTACGGTCGACAGGTCCGTCGGACCCGGCTGAGCCCGGGTGCCTGGGTCGACCTGCGACCGGCCTGGTTGGTCGGTGGTGACCTGTTCCGGGCCCTCGTCGACGACGTGCCGTGGCGGGCCGAGCGGCGGGAGATGTATGACCGGGTGGTCGACGTGCCCAGGCTGACGAAGTTCTACGCCGAGGGTGAGCCGCTGCCGCACCCGATGCTCGCCACCGCGATGGCGGAGTTGACCGAGCACTACCGAGCCGAGCTGGGGGAGCCGTTCGTGACCGCCGGGTGCTGCTACTACCGGGACGGTCGCGACTCGGTGGCCTGGCACGGCGACACGATCGGCCGGTCCCGGACCACCGACACCATGGTGGCCATCTGTTCGCTCGGCGCCGACCGCAAGCTGATGCTGCGACCCCGCGGCGGCGGGCCGTCCCGCAGCTTCGTGCTCGGCCACGGGGACGTGCTGGTGATGGGTGGGAACTGCCAGCGCACCTGGGAGCACTGTGTGCCGAAGTCGAGTCGACCGATCGGCCCGCGGATCAGTGTGCAGTACCGGGTCCGCGGCGTCCGCTGAGAGCCCGGGCGGCCGCGGCCGTCCTCACCGCTGCTGCGGCAGCGCGACCTCGCACAGGTTGGCCAGGGTGGTGGTGAGCTCGGCGACGAACGCGTCGCGGTAGGGCTCGCCCAACTCGGGGGCCGAGCCGGCCGGGTCCTGGGTCCAGCCGCCGGTGGCCGCCCAGTCGCCGGTGCGGACGACCAGCGTGCCGGGGCCGACGCCGACCATGTTGGTCATCTGGGCCGGCGGCTCGCCGCCACCGAGTTCGGTGCCCGGGGCGAGGATGTCGGGGCGGACCGACATCAGCAGCGATGCCTCGAACTGGCCCGCGTGGCCCGGGTAGGAGTCGAACGCCCCACCCTCGACCGCACTGGCCAGCTTCCAGTAGCTGAGGGCGGCGAAGATGCCGTCGTGGGTGTAGCTGGCCTTGGCGACGGCGACGTTGATCAGGTCGGAGTTGCCGCCGTGCCCGTTGACGAACATCACCCGCTGGAAGCCGCTGGCGATCGCGGAGGCGATCAGGTCGTCCAGCACGGCGAGGTACGTGGTCGTGCTCAGTGAGCCGGCGCAGGCGAACAGGTGGTGCTCGGAGTGCCCGTACGCCAGCGTCGGCGCGATCACCACGGGGCGGGAGAAGTCGCCGGCCCGGACGGCACGCTCGACCAGTGCCTCGACGATCGCGTAGTCGGTGGCCAGCGGCATGTCGGGTCCGTGCTGTTCGGTCGCCCCCACCGGGATCACCAAGACCGCGTCGGCAGCGATCTCGGCCACCTCGGTCCGGCTCAGGTGGGAGAAGAAGATCTTGTTGGCGGCGGTGGCGCCGCCTGCGACGTTGTCGGGCATGTCGACAACCCTACTGTGCGTCCGCTGGTCGGGACGAGCGTGCCGTGGCCTGAGACGGCCGTCCGGTGCAGGCCAGTCAGGACGTCTCGGGTGGGCAGTTGGCGAGGTGGTCCTTCATCGGGTGGGCAGTTGGCGAGGTGGTCCTTAATCGGGTGGGCAGTTGGCGAGGTGGTCCTTCATCGGGTGGGCAGTTGGCGAGGTGGTCCCTCATCGAAAGGGCACACGGAGAGGCGAATCGACGCTGGCGGCCTCTCCTACTGCCCGCTCGCTGCGGGACCGCGAGCACGAGTCGTGACCCAGGCCCGGGCGGCGCGTAGGAGGGCGCTACAGCGACACAGCTGGACGTATGTGTCGCGTGTGTCACTCAGACGCCCTTCTTTACGAGGGATCAGCCATGTCCTGGTCCAGCTGACCCCTGCGAGGGCGCCTCGAACAAGCTCGACGGGCGTTCCTGGGTCCGGCGGTTCTGGGTCCGGCGTTCCTCGGTCCGGCGTTCCTCGGTCCGGTGTTCCTCGGCCCGGCGCGCCTCAGGCGTGGGTGGCGCTGGTGGGGTTCCCGGCCACCCAGCTGCCACCGATCATGGTCGCCACCGGCGAGCAGTCGGAGTCGAGCACCACCAGATCGGCGGTGAGGCCGGCGGTGATGCTGCCCAGCCGGTCGGCGACGCCGGCGATCTCGGCAGGTCGCGACGTGACCATCGCGACCACCTCGGTGAGCGGCCAGCCGAGCTCCAGGTGCAGGTGGCGCACCATGCCGGTCAGGTCGGTGGTGGACCCGGCGAAGGCGTCCTGCCCGATGACCTTGCCGACCTGGTCGTCCACCACGGCCTCGACGGTCGACAGGCTGAAGCGGGTGCCCTCGGGCAGTCCCATCCCGATCGTGCCGTCCGACACCGCGATCAGCCGGTCGCCGACGCTGCGACGGGCGACCTCGAGCAGGACCGGCGGCAGGTGTCGACCATCGGCGATCACCTCACAGGTGAGGTCGGAGGCGAGGCACTCCTCGAGCAGTCCGGGGACCCGATACGGGCCGCGACGGTGGGTGAGGTTCATCCCGCTCCACAGGTGGGTGGCGTGGGACAACCCGGCGTCGCGGCACGGACCGAGTTCCGCGGCCGACGCCGCGCTGTGTCCGGCCGCGACGATGATGCCGGCCGAGGCCCAGGCGCGGGTGGCCTCGACCGCGCCGGGCAGCTCGGGGGCGAGCGTGACCATCGAGATCGCCCCGGCCAGTTCGGTGATCCGGGCGATGTCGTCGGGTCCCGGGGCGCGCAGGAAGGCCGGGTCATGGGCGCCGCACTGGTCCACCGCGATGAACGGACCCTCGAGGTGGACCCCCAGGACCCGGGACTGCTGCGGCTCGCTCGGGTTGTCGATCAGCGCACGGGTGGTGGCCAACATGTCGTCGACCGGGGCGGACGGCAGGCTGGTCATCACGCTCGTCACGCCGCGTCCGGCCAGATGGGTCAGCGCCGTGCCGGCGGCCTCGGCTTTCTCGAACGAGGCGCCGTTGGCACCGTGGACGTGGATGTCGACCAGACCGGGCAGCAACAGCCGGCCGGCCAGGTCGATGACCTCGACGTCGGCCCGGCCGGTGAGTTCGACGATCATCGGGTCGGTGGCGGGACGGACGTCGGCGAGCACGTCGTCGACGACCACGACGGCCCCCTCGGCCAGCAGTTCGGACGGGAGGGCGACAGTGGCGCCGGTCAGCACGGTGGTGGAGCTCACCGGCGACACTGTACTGGGGTCGTGGCGTTCAGCCCCGGCGTACCGTGATCGCCGAGCCGAGGTCGTACTCGTCGATTCGGATCACCAGGTGCCCGCTCTCGTGGGCCCATTCGGTGATGGCCAGGGTCGCCTGGCTGCAGTCGACGAAGATCATCAGCTCGTCGCCGGTCGGGAGCAGGGTGAGGGTGCGCTTGGCCGCCACCAACGGGAACGGGCTGACCTGGCCGGTGGTGTCGAGCACGTGCCGTCGCACCGAGCCGGGGAGTGGCCGTTGCGGGAGCGCGGTACGGCGGGGCGAGCAGGGAAGGGGTGACAGGTGGGTGTGGGACATGAATCCTCCGGTGGGCGGTTGCCACTCAGCTCGAGTGGCCAGGTCGTCACCCGGAGCACCCCCAGGACCGTCCACGGGGTTGCTGTCCGACCAGCCGGGGCTTCGCGTCGGAACTCGTGACCGGGCACCAGTCAACACCACCCTGTCCACGCCGCCACCGAATCTCATATAATGGTACGAGTGCTCACGATGTGAGCAGGTGGAGGGTCGTGGCCCCCTGCTGACCCGCTGTGCGAAACTCCACGGACGGGCCACGCGACGGTCCGTAAACCCCCGAAGGATGAGGAGGCCGCGTCGATGACCGGGCAGACCGGACCCCAGCAGGCCGGCCGATCGGGTGGACGCTCGACCCGACAACGGCGGGCCGTGGTTGCCGAACTCGATGCGACCGACCAGTTCCGCAGTGCCCAGGACATCCACGAGGCCCTGCGCCGCAACGGCGACCCGGTCGGCCTGGCAACGGTCTACCGCGCCCTGCAGACCTTGGTCGACGCAGGTGAGGTCGACATCGTCAAGACCGACGACGGGGAAGCCGTCTACCGGCAGTGCAACCCGACCCACCACCACCACCTGGTCTGTCGGAACTGTGGCAACACCGTGGAGGTGACCGGGCCGACCGTCGAACGGTGGACCGAACGGGTGGCTGCCGAGCACGGCTTCCACGACGTCAGCCACACCCTCGAGTTGTTCGGTCTGTGCCCTGACTGTGCAGTGCGCGAGGAGCCGGGGGCGGCCACGTGATCCCCACCTCCGAGGTGGGCGGCTGGACCCAGCTCGAGACGCCGGCCGGGCCGGCTGAGCTGCCGGGACTCGTGGCCCACTGGGACTTCGGCACCAGGGGCGGCGAGCCGGCCGGCGACGACGGGGTGTGGCGTACGGCGGCGGGTACCGACCTGTTGCTGACCGAGCAGGCCGGTCCGATGGTGACCGTGGCCGACCCCGGCGCACCGTTCAACGGTCGCGCACTGCGGGTCGACGAGGGGCAGTGGCTGAGCATCCCGCGAGCGGACTGCCCCGGACTGGACATCCACGGGCCGACCGGCCGGCTCACCGTCATCGCCTGGATCCGTCGTTGGCACACCAGCGTGCCGGGCTGTGAGTTCATCGCGGGGCAGTGGAACGAGACGGGGGAGTCGCGCCAGTACGGCCTGTTCCTCAACATCTCGGTCTGGGGCGAGCGTGACCAGGTGTGCGGTCACCTGTCGACCACCGGTGGCCCGACCCCCGGGCACCGCTACTGCATGGACGGCCCGGTCGGCGCGACACCGATCGACGATGCCTGGCACTGTGTCGCGATGTCGTACGACGGCACCTTCGGCTGGGCCTGGCTGGACGGCAGGATCGACGACCGGCCGGGCCTGAACCCGTACCTCATCCCCGGTGGCCTGCACGACGGTGGCCCGAACGGTTCGGACTTCACCGTCGGCGCCGTGGACCGCTCCGGCGAGATCGGCAACTTCTTCACCGGCCTGCTCGGCGGGCTGGCGGTGTACGACCGCGTGCTGACCCCCGCTGAGATGTTCACCCTCGCCGCCACCACGCGCCGTTGACACCACTCGCCATCGCACCTGTTCCTCGCCGTGACACAGGTTCCTCGCGGTGACACAGGTTCCTCGCGGTGACACACCCTGCAGCCGCCGGAAGCCTGTGCGGCGACGAGCAACCTGTGTCACGGCGCAGAAGGGGGACCCGCGGGGCCGCTCAGAGGGTGCCGTACACGTCGGTCACCGGTGCGTCGAGATCAAGGAACTCCAACATGGCAAGGAGTTCTCGCTCCTCGTACCGGAAGTGTGACTCCATGATCGCGCTCACTCCTTCCAGGTGTCGTTCCAGCTGAGCCGTGGTCGCGTCACTCGCCAGCACCTGCTCGATGCCGCTCAACAGGTAGCCGATCATCGAGTGGTCCTGCACCAGACGGTCGATCGTCGCGGAGAGTTCGGGGTGCTGCTCGGCCAGGGCCGGGAACAGCAGTCGGTCCTCACCACGGTGATGATCACTCAGGGCCGTGCAGAACCCGTGGCAGAACAACAACAGGTCCCTGCCGGGGGGATCGGCACCACCGCTCGCCCCGAGCTCGGCGCGGGTGACCCGGAGCGCCGCGCGCAACCGGTCGTGGGTCTGCTGCATCTCCGTTGCCCAGGCGACGAGTCTGGGCGTCTCGTCGGCCTCACCCATCGGTGAGGGACGAGGAAAGTGACATCATCTGTCATCCTTCCCGTTCGGCGCCTCCATGCCTGACGCTGTCCGTCATCGACACGCGACGCTGGCCCCGAGGGTAGCAAGCAACTCCGACGGTGGTGCCCGGCCATCGACCCGGGCTACGCTCAACCGGTGATCACCGGGGACATGGAGAAGTACTGGGCGGACGGCGCTCGCGGCTGGGTCGAGCACGAGGCGATCTTCGACCGGGCCTTCGCACCCCTGACCGCCGAGATCCTCGACACCGCAGCGATGTCGGCGTCGCAGCGGGTGCTCGACGTCGGCTGCGGCACCGGCACCCTGCTGCACGCAGGAGTGGCTGCCGGCGCCACCATGGTCGGCGTCGACATCGCTCCGGGGATGGCCGAGGCGGCGCGACGGCGGGTGCCCGAGGCGACGGTGGTGGTGGCCGACGCACAGGCGGCAGACCTGCGTGAGCTCGCACCCGGCGACGCGTTCGACCTGGTCGTGTCCCGGTTCGGGGTGATGTTCTTCGCCGATCCGGTCGCGGCCTTCGGCAACATCCGCGGCGCCGCTGCGCCGGATGCCCGACTGGTCTTCGGGTGCTGGCGTGATGCCGCCGAGAACCCGATGTTCAGCCTGGGCAGCAGTGTGCTGGCCGATCGGCTGCCGCCGCAGCCGACGCCACCACCGGAGGCACCCGGCCCGACCGCGTTCGCCGACCGCGACCGACTGGAATCGATCCTGGCCCGGGCGGGGTGGACGGGCGTCGACATCCGACCGTTCGACTTCAGCTGCGACTACCGCGCCGCCGACTCCGACGGGGTCGAGGAGCGACTGGCCACCATCCTCAGCACCTCCACCGGTCGACGGGCCCACGCCGAACTGGCGCCGGAGCTCGGCCAAGACGGCTGGGCGGCGTTGTTGGACGACGTGCGGGAGGAGTTGCGGCGCAACCGGGTCGACGGTGGGCTGCAGTTCCCCGCCGCGGTGTGGTTGGTCACCGCCGGCTGACGAAGCAGCAGCCTGACGGGACCGACATCTGTGAAGGGTGTCCGAGGGGGGACTTGAACCCCCATGCCCTTGAACGGGCACTAGCACCTCAAGCTAGCGCGTCTACCAATTCCGCCACCCGGACGTGGCTCCTCGTCGGAGCAACCAGAGAACTATAGCAACTCCTGAGCCGTTCGCACGCCACGGACGGGAGCCCCGTACGGGCCGTCGGTGCCATGGGGCACGATGGCCCCCATGGATGCCGCAGCCACCCAGCAGACCGAACCCGTCACCCCTCCCGAGGCCGTCACCGAGGGTGCCGATCGCGAGGTGGTCGACCTGTGCTCGAAGCTGATCCGGTTCGACACCTCCAACTACGGCAACGGCAAGAGCAACGGGGAACGGGAGGCGACCGAGTACGTCGCCGGGTTGCTCGACGAGGTCGGCATCGAGTCGACCCTGGTCGAGTCGGAGAAGGGGCGGACCAGCCTGGTCGCCGACTGGGCCCCCGAGGGGGTCGACACCTCCCTGCCGCCGCTGATGGTGCACGGACACCTCGACGTGGTGCCGGCGCAGGCCGAGGACTGGCAGGTCGACCCGTTCGCCGGTGAGATCCGCGACGGTTGTGTCTGGGGCCGTGGTGCGGTCGACATGAAGGACTTCGACGCGATGGTGCTGTCGGTCGTCCGGGCCCGGGTCCGCGCGGGGCGCGCACCGCGGCGGCCGGTGAAGCTCGTCTTCACCGCCGACGAGGAGGCCGGCGGCGACCTCGGTGCCTTCTTCCTCATCAACCAGCACCGCGACCTGGTGGCGGGATGTTCCGAAGCCATCGGCGAGGTCGGCGGCTTCTCCTTGACCATCCGCGACGATCTGCGGTTGTACGTGGTGCAGACCGCGGAGAAGGGCATGGCCTGGCTCAATCTGATCGCCGACGGGACGGCCGGGCACGGCTCGATGCGCAACGACGACAACGCGGTCACCGAGTTGGCCGCCGCGGTCGCCCGGATCGGTGCGTACGAATGGCCCTACCGGATCACCTCCGCGCAGCAGGCCTTCCTCGACGCCGTCTCCGAGGCCCTCGGTGTGGAGCTCAGCACCGACGACGTCGAGGAGACGTTGGCCCGGTTGGGCAGCATCTCCCGCATGGTGGGCGCCACGATGGCCAACAGCGCCAACCCGACCATGTTGCAGGCCGGCTACAAGCACAACGTGATCCCGGGTCAGGCGACCGCGGCGATCGACGGGCGCACCGTCCCCGGTGGGCAACAGGAGTTCCTCGACACCATCACCGAGCTGATCGGCGACAAGGTGCGTTACGAGTTCGCCGTCAACAAGCCCGCGATCGAGACCGAGTTCTCCGGCGCCCTGGTGGAGGCGATGCAGACCTGCCTGGTCGCCGAGGACCCGGGCGCGCGTGCGGTCCCGTACCTGATGAGTGGTGGCACCGACGCCAAGGCCTGGGATCGCCTGGGGACACGGTGCTTCGGCTTCGCCCCGCTCAAGCTGCCCGCCGACCTCGACTTCGTCGGCATGTTCCACGGCGTCGACGAGCGGGTGCCGACCGACTCGCTCGAATTCGGCGCCCGTGTTCTGGATCGGTTCCTGCAACAGGCCTGAGTCGCCGGTTAACCTGACCCACATGGCCAAGGCTCCGGTCGCCTCGCGCGCGATCCAGTACGAGGTGGCGAAGGTGCGCCTCGACCGCACCATGCCGCGTGGTGCGGTCCGCAAGCTGCTCACCGACCATGCCGAGTACGGCGGCTGGGAGCTCACCCGGTTGCGGCGCTACCGCGACGGCACCCGCGACGTGTGGATCCGCCGCAAGGTGATCAAGGTCGTCCCGACGCTGCGCCTCGACTGACGGTGAGGATGGCGTTGTCGTCCGAGCCGCGTCCGGCCGGCGTCAGCTGCCGTCGCCGCCGCTGCGTGGAGTGGCCGGCGGGCGGCTGGCCAGCGGCCCACCGCTCACGTCGTCGAGCGCTCGCGCGATCTCGTCGGGCAGCGCCTTTCCTTCCACCGCAAGGCATTCCTCGAGTTGCTGGACGGTCCGGGCCCCCAACAGCGGGGCGGTCACTGACGGGGCGTCGCGGACCCACAACAACGCCACCTGGGCCGGCGTCAGGTCCAGCCCCTCCGCGGCCCGGGCGACCGCCTCGACGATCGAACGCGGTCGCGACTCCAGATAGGGCTGGACGAACCAGGCGAAGTTGTCACTGGCGCCGCGCGAGTCGCGTGGGGTGCCCGTACGGTACTTGCCGCTGAGCACGCCGCGGCCCAGGGGTGACCACGGGAAGCAGCCCAGCGAGAACGCCCGCGCCGCGGGCAGGATCTCGATCTCGGCGCGGCGGGCGAGCAGGGAGTACTCGATCTGCGTGCTGGTGACGTGGGCCCGGCCCGGCACCGCTCGCTGCCAGGTCGCGGCCTGCGCGGTCTGCCAGCCGACGAAGTTGCAGATGCCGACGTAGCGGGCCATACCGCTGCGGACGGCGTGGTCGAGGGTGTCGAGGGTCTCCTCCAACGGTGCCGTGCCCCAGGCGTGCACCTGCCACAGGTCGACGTAGTCGGTGCCGAGGCGGTCCAGTGATCCCTCGAGGTCCCGCAGCAGCCCCCGCCGGGAGGTGTCGACCACCCGACGACCCCGGTCGATGCGGAATCCGGCCTTGGTGGCGATCACCAGTTCCTCACGAGGTACGACGTCGTCGAGCAGTTCGCCGATGATCACCTCGGCGTCGCCGGCGCCGTACGCGGCAGCCGTGTCGACGAGGTTCCCGCCGGCAGCGCAGAACGCCGTCAGCAGCTCGCGGGCGCGGTGGCGGGAGATGTCTCGGCCCCACGGCAGGGTCCCCAGCCCCATCCGCGAAACCTGGAGGCCGCTGGTCCCGACCTGTCGAATCTTCACCGGTCGACCCTAACGGTTCGCGGGCGGCAGGGGTTCGGCTGTCTTTCGACGCCACCGTTCTGTCAGCATGGGCCCATGGACTCCTGGCGCATCCTGAACTGGGCGATCGCCCTGGTGGCCGCGGCACTCGGGGTGGTGGTCGCCACCTTCGTGGTCGGCCGGATCGTCAAGCGGTCCCGCGGGGGCAGCGCCTACCTGGCGCAGCGGTGGCGGCGGGTCCGCCGCCCGCTGGTGGCGCTCCTGCTGTCGGTCGCCCTGCGGATCTCGATCACCGTGGCCATCGAGCCCTCGCCCTTCCGGGACCTGTTGCTCCACGTGCTGCTGGTGGCCACCACGATCTCCGCGGTCTGGCTTGCGCTGACGTTGGTACTGGCCTGGTTGGAGTACACCCAGCGGCGGCTGGTGGGCAGGAAGCAGGACGATCGGGAACAGCGCCGGGTCACCACCAGGATGCAGCTCATCCGGCGACTGGTGAGCGCGACGGGCGTGATCCTCGCCGCCGCCTTGGTGATGATGACGTTCCCGGGTGTCGATCGGATCGGCACCACGATCCTCGCCTCGGCCGGCCTGATCAGCGTCGTGGTCGGCATCGCGGCCCAGACCACGCTCGGCAACCTGTTCGCCGGACTCCAGTTGGCGTTCACCGACGCGATCCGGATCGGCGACATCGTCGAGGTGGACGACACCTGGGCGACCGTCGAGGAGATCACGTTGAGCTACGTGTCGGTGAGCATCTGGGACGAACGCCACAAGATCCTGCCGTCGACATGGTTCACCACCAAGCCGTTCATCAACTGGAGCCGGACCGGTGACACGGTGACCGGGTTGGTCTACCTCGACGTGGACTGGCACACCGACTTCGAGGCGATGCGGGCCGAGTTGTTGCGTCTCCTCGACGCCGATCCGGCGTGGGACCGGCGGGCCGGTTCGCTGGTGGTCACCGGGGCCGAGGGGGAGCGGGTGACGGTCCGGGCGATGATGACGTCGGCGAACAGCGACGACGACTGGGACCTGCGCTGCCGGGTCCGCGAACAGCTGATCGTGTGGACCCGCGACCAGCCCACCGGCCTGCCGAAGCACCGGGTGCTGACGATGCCGATGGGCGCGGAAGCCGCCCAGCCGGCCACTCCCGCGGTCGGGCCGGTCCCGGAGCCGTCGGTCGCCTCGACCGGGGCCGAGCCCGACGTCCCGGTCGCCGACGTGACGCCCGAGCGCAGCCAGTGCAACGGCGGATCGGACGCCGAGTAGCACCAGTCGTACGAGATGGTCATCCGGTCGGCACACGTCGGGCAGACGCGGTGGCCCGGACGTCGCGGTCCGATCAGGCCGGGTCGCGGTGGGTCGGCAGTGCGACCAGGGCGAGCGCCTCGGACAGTTCGGTGGCCCACCCGTCGGTCAGCGAGTACCAGGCCCACACCCCGCGCTTGCTGCGCGTCACCAGCCCGGCGTCCATCAGCACCTTGAGATGGTGCGACACGGTCGGCTGCGACAGCCTGACCACCTCGGTGAGGTCACACACGCACGCTTCGGCGTCGGCAGTCCGGACGATCGTGGACAGCAACCGCAGGCGTACGGGATCGGCCAGCGCACGGAGCCGGCGGGCGAGGGCTTCGGCCTCGTCGGTCCCGAGCACGTCCGCGGGTGGGCTCGGACGGCACTCGGTGCCGTCGTCGATCAGTTGCAGCGGCTCCGTCTCGGGATCCACGGGGGATGTCGTGGCCGTCATGACGACATCTTGCCACCCGACCGGTCGGCCGCCGTCGACGGGCCGCGTCGGCAGCCCCTCGTACGGGTGCGACCAGGTCGGTCGCGGACCGACAGTTGGGTGCTGTGTTAGGGTCACGGCCATGGCAATTCGTCGGTATTGGCGCTTTACGCTGGCTCCGGGTGGAGCCGGGCGTCGCATGCGCTGACCCCACGAAAGCTTGCATCACCCGGAGCCGAGGCAGAGACAACCGTCTCTGCCTTTCGTCATTCTTGGCGGCCGGCACCGGGTGGGCAACCACGAGGCCAGGCGGGCCGCCACGGACACCGAACAGGAACCCGCCCATGACCACCTCACCCACCGACACCCCGAGCCACCCGGGTGCATCCCGGGCCACGCGGACCGGTGACCTCCGCATCCGTAGCTTCCAACCGTTGCTGGCACCCGCCGCGCTCCGCGAGGAACTCCCGCTCGGGCCCGAGCGTGCCGCCCTCGTCCAGCGCAGCCGGGACACCGTCCACGACATCCTGACCGGCGCCGACGACCGACTGCTGCTGATGGTCGGCCCGTGCTCGGTGCACGACCCGGCCGCCGCCGTCGACTACGCCCGCCGACTCGCCGCCGCGACGGAGCCGCTGCGAGACGAGATGTTCGTCGTGATGCGGGTCTACTTCGAGAAGCCGCGCACCACCTTGGGCTGGAAGGGGCTGATCAACGACCCCCATCTGGACGGAACCCACGACGTCCAGCTCGGTCTCCGGCTGGCCCGACAGACACTGCTGGCCGTCCTCGACACCGGACTCCCGGTCGCCTGCGAGTTCCTCGAACCGACCAGTCCGCAGTACATCGCCGACGCCGTGTCCTGGGGTGCCATCGGCGCCCGTACGCCCGAGAGCCAGGTGCATCGTCAACTCGTCTCCGGGCTCTCGATGCCGGTCGGGTTCAAGAACTCCTCCGACGGTGACGTCAGCGCGGCCATCGACGGCTGCCGTGCCGCGGCCGGGGAGCACGTCTTCTTCGGCATCGACGAGACCGGCCGGGGCGCCATCGTGTCGACCAGTGGCAACCCTGACTGCCACGTCATCCTGCGCGGTGGTCGCGGCGGGCCGAACCATGACCGGGCCTCGGTCGCCGACGCGCTCGCCCTGTTGGCCGCCGCCGACCTGGAACAGCGCCTGGTCGTCGACGCCAGCCACGGCAACAGTGGCAAGGATCACGTCCGTCAGGCGGAGGTGATCCGCGAGTTGGCCGACCGGATCGCCGATGGCGAGGGTGGCATCGCCGGACTGATGGCCGAGAGCTTCCTGGTGGCCGGTCGGCAGGAGCCGGGGCCGCTCGACGGCCTTCGGTACGGGCAGAGCGTCACCGATGCGTGCATGGGCTGGGAGGTGACCGAGGAACTGCTGGGCGAACTGGCCGCGGCCGTCCGGGTCCGCCGCGGACGTGGTCACGGCCGTGCCGAGGTCCGGATTGCCCCCGGGGTCGGAACCGACTGACACCCGAACGGCGAATCGCCTGACCGCGCGGCAGCCGGGCCATACAGTGAGCCGCATGCAGCTCGGACTGAACCTCGGCTACCTCGTCGGTGCCGACGATCCCGCCGGCCAACTCACCCTGACCCGCCGGGCCGAGGAGCTCGGCTACCACTCGGTGTGGGCGGCCGAGGCGTACGGCTCGGACTCACCGACCCTGCTGGCCTGGCTCGCGGGTCAGACCGAACGGATCCGGCTCGGCGCCGCGGTGATGCAGATCCCGGCCCGCAGTCCGGCGATGACCGGGATGACCGCGGCCAGCATGGCCCTGCTGACGAACGGGCGGTTCAGCCTCGGGCTGGGGGTATCCGGGCCGCAGGTGTCGGAGGGGTGGCACGGGGTCCGATTCGCCCGCCCGCTCGGCCGGACCCGTGAGTACGTCGAGATCGTCCGTACGGTGCTGTCCGGTCGGACCGTGGCGTACGAAGGGGATCACTTCACGCTGCCGCTGCCGGACGGCCCGGGCAAGCCGCTGAAGCTGACCGTGGCGCCGCCCGCCGAGCCGGTGCCGATCCTGGTCGCCGCCGTCGGCCCGAAGAACCTCGAACTCGCCGGCGAGGTCGCCGACGGTTGGCTGGCGGTGTTCCTGGCCCCGGAGTTCGCCGCCGAGCACCACGAACACATCCGCGCCGGGCAGGCCCGCGCCGGCCGCGACGGCGAACCGTTCGAGGTGGTGGCCACGGTGCCGGTCGTCGCCGGCCCCGATCCACAGGCCTGTGCCGACCCGGTCCGTGCCTATGCCGCGCTGTACGTCGGCGGGATGGGAAGCCGGGAACAGAACTTCTACAACCGACTCGCCGTCCGGATGGGGTACGCCGACGCGGCGGCCGAGGTGCAGGAGCTGTTCCTGGGGGGTCGACAGCGTGACGCCCGGGCGGCGGTGCCGTACGAGTTCATCGACCAGACCTCACTGCTCGGGCCGGTCGACCGGATCGCTGCCGGGCTGACCCGTTTCGCCGAGGCCGGAGTCACCACCTGTGCGATCGTCCCGTACGGCCGGACCGTGGAGGAGAAGCTGATCATGGTCGAGGCGGTCGCGAAGGCGTACGAGCTGGCGGGACTGGCCTGACCGGTCCCCGAGCTCGTCGACGTTCCCCGAGCTCGTCGAGGGGTCAGGGAGCCAGTACCCCGGTGGCGAGCAGGGCGACCAGACCGGCGGCGAGCACCAGCCGGTAGATCACGAACGGCAGGAAGTCGTGCGTCGAGATGTAGCGCAACAGCCAGTGGATGACGGCGATCCCGATCACGAACGCGATCACGGTCGCCAAGATGGTGGGCCCCCAGCCGACCGCCGGGCTCGCCCCCGTACTCAGCTCGTCGTACAGCTGGAAGAAGCCGGAGCCGAAGACTGCCGGGATCGCCAACAGGAACGAGTATCGCGCAGCTTCCTCCCGCTTGTAGCCCATCAACAGGCCGCCGGCGATGGTGCCACCCGAACGGGACACCCCCGGCACGAGCGCCAGCGACTGGGCGAGGCCGAACAACAGGCCGTGCTTCCAGGTCAGCTGCTCCAGGGTCCGCCGGTTGCGGGCGAACCGGTCGACGATGCCCAGCACGATCGCGAACCCGCCGAGCATGATCGCAGTCAGCCACAGGTTGCGCAGCGTTCCCTCGATCTGGTCCTTGAACAGCAACCCGAGGACGACGATCGGGATCGACCCGATGATCACCAGCCACCCCATCCGGGCGTGCGGGTCGTCCCGGGGAAGCTTGCCCACCAAGGACTTGGCCCAGTGCCCGATGATCTTGACGATGTCGCGCCAGAAGTAGATGACCACGGCGGTCTCGGTGCCCAGCTGGATGATCGCGGTGAACGCCGCACCCGGGTCACGGCCGCCGAAGAACAGCTGGCCGACGATCGACACGTGGGCGCTGGACGAGATCGGCAGGAACTCGCTGAGCCCTTGCACGATTCCCAGAACGATCGCCTGGATCCAGTCCATGTCACCTGCTGTCTCGTGAGGGTCGGGTGGGGTGCCTGTGCGCCGGGGTGCAGCCCGTGCTGCCCAACCGGTGCGGCGACCACAGTAGACCCCTCACGGTGAACGACAGGAGTCACCGGCGTCGGTGAGCCGAGGTCGAGACCGGCGTCCGGTGTGCCCGGCCGACGGGTCGGTCCACCGTCCCGGTCGGGCCCGGCACGGTACAACTGTGGGGTGACCATCCACAGCGAGCATCCCTTCCTCGAACCGCCGGAGAACCGTCGCCCGTTGCGTCGGATCCGGTCGCGCTGGCCGGCCGGGGTGTCGGTCTGGACCGTCGCGGTCGGACCGCGGGCCGCCCGTGGGGAGCCGGTGGGGTTGACGGTGTCGTCGCTGGTGATCGCCGACGGTGAGCCAGGAGAGGTGGTCGGCCTGCTCGACCCCGACTCCGACCTGGCCGAGGCGTTGTCCAGCGGCGGTAGGGCGATGGTCAATCTGCTGGGTGTCGGACACCAGGAGTTGGCCGACGTGTTCGCCGGACTCTCCCCGGCGCCGGGCGGTCCGTTCACGGTCGGCGACTGGCAGCCCGATCCGTACGGACCACGGCTGGCCGATGCGCTGGCCACCCTTGCGATCGAGGTGACCACCGACCCGGTCGCCGTCGGCTGGTCGTCCCTGATCCGCGGCACGGTCGTCTCGACCACGATTGCCGAGGGAGAGTCGCTGGCCCATCTGCGCGGCCGATACCTCGAACTCTGAGTTGAATTTGCGCCCTTGACGGACCCAGTGCCCTCGAAAGGCACGCCCGGTGGCCCCTCGAAGGGCCGCGGTGTCGCCGAAGCGGACCCGGGGAGTGGGTGGGGAACACCGCGGGCCAGTCTTCGTGATCGAGCGGACAGTTGGAGTGGCGATCGGGCCCCGGCACACTCTCCGACTGCCCTCTCGGTGTGGTGGGGCCTCGCCAAGTGTCCTCTCGGTGTGGTGGGGCCTCGCCAAGTGTCCTCTCGGTGTGGTGGGGCCTCGCCAAGTGCCCTCTCGGTGGGCGTCGGACCGTTGGGTTCCTAGGCTGGTGTCGTGCCAGCCGCCGAACGCCGTCCCGGGACCACGAGGTACGTCGTGCGCGAGGGCCGGCCCGAGGACGCCCCGGCCATGGCGGAGGTGCACGTCCGCGGCTGGCAGACCGGGTGTGCCGGACTGATCGACGCCGACCACCTCGCCGGCCTGTCGATCACCCAGGCCACGCGACGCTGGGCCGGCCACCTGGCCAACCCGGCACCCGCGACCACCGTGCGGGTCGCCACCGAGGACACCGGCACCGAGAACGTCGGCACCGAGAACGTCGCCACCGAGGCCACCGGCACCGAGAACACCGGCACCGAGAACGTCGGCACCGAGTACGTCGGCACCGAGAACGCCGACACCCGGGTCACCGACACCGTGGTCGGTTTCGTTCGGGTCGGCCGCAGCATCGACCCGGCCAGCACCTTCGGCAACGCCCCGACTCCCGGCGAACTCTTCGAGCTGTACGTGGGCCAGCCGCACTGGGGCACCGGTGTCGCCGCCGCCCTGCACGACGCCGGCCTGGCCCTGCTCGCCGCGGACGGCTTCGTCACCGCAAGCCTGTGGGTGGTCCGCGGCAACGCTCGGGCGATCGCGTTCTACCGCCGCCGGGGGTGGGTCCCCGACGGACTGGTCCGTACCCAGCACGAGGACGGTGCCGGCTGGGAGGAGCTGAGGTTCCGCCGCGCCATTGACCTGCAGGGCCATGGCGGCCCGATGCCGGGAGCAAGCCGGGTCGCCCCGTAGCATCGAGGCCATGACAACGGTGGTCCTCGTCCGACACGGCCGTACCAGCGCCAACGCGAGCGGCGTGCTGGCCGGCCGCAGCCCCGGCGTCGCCCTCGACGAGACCGGCCGCGAGCAGGCCGCAGCGCTCGCGCAACGGCTGACCGGAGCTCCGCTCGCCGCGATCGTCACCTCACCGATGCAGCGGTGCCGGCAGACCGCGGCCGCCGTTGCCGAACACCACGGGGCCGTCCCGGTCACGGTGGAACAGGGCCTGACCGAGTGTGGCTACGGCGACTGGACCGGCCGGCCGCTGAAGGAGTTGGCGAAGGACCCGCTGTGGCGCGTCGTGCAGACCCAACCCTCGGCCGTACGGTTCCCCGGCGGCGAGTCACTGATCGAGATGGCCTCCCGGGCCCAACAGTCGATCCGGGACCTCGACGCCGCGATCGCCGCCGAGCACGGGCCCGACGCGGTGTGGGCCGCGGTGTCCCACGGGGACGTCATCAAGGCCATCGTGGCCGAGGCGCTCGGCTCCCACCTCGACAGCTTCCAGCGGGTGCTGATCGACCCGGCGTCCGCGTCGGTGGTCCGGCTGACCGCCGATCGGCCGTACGTGGCCTGCGTCAACACCACCGCCGGCGACCTGGCCGCCATGCTGACCCCGCCGAAGAAGCCGCGGCGGGGCAAGGGCAGGGGCCGCGGTCGGGCGACCGGATCGGGCACCGACGCGCCCGTCGGCGGCGGACTGGGTACGCAGGCCCGCTGAGGGCGATTACGCTGGACGGCATGCTGGTGCATCGCTATGACTCCCCGGACCGGTTCGTCGCCGGGACCGTGGGGGAGCCCGGGGACCGAACCTTCTTCCTCCAGGCACGCGAGGGCGACCGGATCATCAGCGTGTCGTGCGAGAAACAGCAGGTGAGCGTGCTCGCCGAGAACCTGACCCGGATGCTCGACGAGGTCGTCGTCCGCGGCATGAACGAGGCCCCGATGCCGACGGCACCCGAGACCGTCCGCGACGTCGACCCGCTGGACGCCCCGATCACCGAGGAGTTCCGGGTCGGCACCATGACACTGGCGTGGGAGTCGACCACCGAACGCGTCGTGATCGAGCTGTTCTCCACCACCGAGGGCCCGGTGTCGGTGGAGGCGGACGAGCCGGTCGTCGAACCCGAGGAGTTGGCCGACCAGACGGTCGAACCACAGGCCTCCGAGGTGTTCATCGTGTGCATCACCGCCTCCGACGCCCGCGACTTCGTGGCCCGGGCCGACGCGATCGTCTCGGCCGGCCGGCCGCCGTGCCCGTTCTGCCTGCAGCCACTCGAGCCCGAAGGCCATGTCTGCCCCCGCGCCAATGGCTACCGACGTTCCCTGTTCTGAGCCGCCCGTGACGCCCGTGACGCCCGCGCCGTCACCGCTGGCCGTCCGGGACCTGTCCGGTCCGCTGACGCTCACCGGGCGACTGCTCACCGCCTCCAACGCCTCCTTCGTGGCGGAACTGGGACGAGCAGGGACCGACGTCGCCGAGGCGCCCGAGGCCCACGGCGACGTGGTGCAGGTCGTCTACAAGCCGGTCCGTGGGGAACGTGAGCTGTGGGACTTCCCGACCGGCACGCTCGCCAACCGGGAGGTTGCCGCCTACCGGGTGTCGGCGGTCGCCGGGTTCGACTGTGTCCCGTTCACCGACCTGGTCGACGGTCCGCTCGGACCCGGGTCGGCGCAGGTGTGGGTCGACGCCGACTCCGCCGACGACCTGGTCGACGTCGTCGCGCCCGACCTCGTACCCGACGGCTGGTTCCCGGTGATGTACGGCGAGGACGAGCGGGCCGACATCGTGGTCGTGGCCCACGCCCCGGACCAGCGACTGCGTCGCCTCGCGGTGTTCGACGCCCTGATCAACAACGCCGACCGGAAGGCGGGACACCTGCTGCCCGTCGACGGCCGACTGTTCGGGTGCGACCACGGCATCAGCTTCCACACCGACCCGAAGCTCCGCACCCTGGTGTGGGGGTGGGCCGGTGAGGAGTTGACCGCCGACGAGGAAGCGCTGGTCCGCCGGGCCCTCACCGCCGCCGACGACTTGGCGCCCCTGCTCGCCGACGACGAGATCCAGGCCCTCGTCGACCGCGGCGCCGAACTGCTCGCGGTCGGGCTGCCGACGCCACGCCACGGCGGACCGGCGGTTCCCTGGCCGCTGTGGTGACCACGCGCCACCACGGTCGGGGCGCCCACGTAGGGTGACGCCCATGCAGTCGTGGAGTGTCCCCCCGGTGGGGAAGTTGGAGCCCGAACCGGGACCGGTGCACGTGTACGACGCCGCGAGTGGGGGGATCCGCCGCGCGGGACCCGACACCGGAACGGCCCGGCTGTACGTCTGCGGCATCACCCCGTACGACGCGACCCACCTCGGTCACGCCAACACCTACCTCACCTTCGACCTGCTCAACCGCACCTGGCGCGACGCCGGGCTCGAGGTCAACTACGTGCAGAACATCACCGACGTGGACGATCCGCTGTTGGAGCGCGCGACCGCCACCGGTGTCGACTGGCAGCAGTTGGCCGCCGATCAGATCGAGTTGTTCCGGACCGACATGGCGGCGCTGCGGGTGCTGCCGCCGACGGTGTACGCCGGCGCTGTCGAGTCGATCCCGCTGGTCACCGACCTGATCGCCGAGCTGCAGCAGGGCGGCTCGGTCTACCCGGTCCCGCAGCCCGACGGCGGGCCCGACGACCTCTACTTCCGCTGCACCGCCGACCCGAAGTTCGGCTCGGTGTCCGGGCTGTCGGCCGAGGAGATGCTGACCCTGTTCGCCGAGCGCGGCGGCGACCCCGACCGGCCCGGCAAGGTGGATCCGTTCGACTGCCTGGTGTGGCTGCAGCAGCGGCCCGGCGAACCGGCCTGGGAGACCCCGTTGGGCACCGGCCGTCCGGGCTGGCACATCGAGTGCACCGCGATCGCCCGGGAGTACCTCGGCGAGACCTTCGACGTCCAGGGCGGCGGCTCCGACCTCACCTTCCCGCACCACGAGATGTGCGCCTCGCAGGCCCGGACCGCGACCGGCGCGGAGTTGGCGCAGTCGTACGTGTACGGCGGCATGGTGGGCCTCGACGGCGAGAAGATGTCGAAGTCGAAGGGCAACCTGGTGCTCGTCTCCCAGTTGCGGGCCGACGGGGTCGACCCGAACGCGATCCGGCTGGCGCTGCTGGGGCAGCACTACCGCGAGGACTGGTCCTGGACGCCCGAGCTGCTGACCGCCGCCGAGGAGCGGCTCGCCCGCTGGCGCGAAGCCGTACGACTCGAGTCCGGCCTCAACGCCGACCCGACCCTGACCGCGATGCGGGCCGCGCTCCGCAACGACCTCGACGCCCCGGCCGCGCTGGCCGCGGTCGACGCGTGGGCCGGTGCCTCGCTGGCGATGGACTCCGACGACCCCGACGGCCCACCGGTGGTGGCGCAGGCGGTGGACGCGCTGCTCGGTGTGAGCCTGGCATGACGCCGAAACGACTCTTCACCACCTTGGCGTTCGCCGAGGTCGTCACCTGGACGCTGCTGCTGGTCGGCATGGCCCTGAAGTACCTCACCGACACCACCGAGCTGGGGGTGCGGATCGGTGGCGGGCTGCACGGGTTCGTCTTCCTCGGCTACTGCGTCGTGACGGTGTTGGTCGGGGTGTCGCAACGCTGGCACGTCGGGTGGATCCTCGGTGGGCTGCTGAGTGCCGTCGTGCCGTACGCGACCATCTGGTTCGAACGGCAGGTCACCCGACGCGGCATGCTCGGCGACACCTGGCGGCTCGGGCGCGGGGGTGCGGAGCCGGGCTGGTTCGGGGAGCACGTGGTGGCCTGGGTGCTGCGGCACCCCGTGGTCGCCGCCGTCGTCGCGGTGGTGGGCGTCTCGGTGGTGTTCGCGGTGCTGCTGTACCTCGGTCCGCCGATCCAGGTCAGCTGATCCCCCCCCCCGCGGAGCGGGAGCGCTTGAGACCCCGCGCGGAGCGGGAGCGCTTGAGACCCCGCGCGGAGCGGGAGCGCTTGAGACCTCGCGCGGAGCGGGAGCGTCTGAGACCCCGACCCGGCGCGTACGGCATGTGGCAGGATGGATGCCGACGAGTTGACAAACTCGCGCGTGTTCCGGGGTCGGTGCAATTCCGAGCCGGCGGTGATACCGCACCTGAAACGGGTGCCGGTCGAGTCCGCGACCTGATGGCAGCCAGTCATCAGCTGATGTGGTGGGAACCCACAACCGACGGTGAAAGTCCGGATGGGAGGTTCACGCGAGGCCCGACGGGCGACCGGTGCGACCGTGCACCCGGATCGTGACGTCGTGGCTCTCCACACCCCGGCATTCGTGCGACCGAGGAGAGTGGAGGACCGGAGATGGACTTCTCCGAACTGCTCACCGGGTTGCTGAATGCCGAACTCGATCTCGGGTTCGGCAATCCAATCCTGTGGCGAGAGATCATCGGCAACGTGTTCGGCCTGGCGAGTGCCTGGCTCGGGATGCGGCGCAAGGTGTGGGCCTGGCCGGTGGGCATCATCGGCAACGTCTTGCTGTTCACCGTGTTCACCGGGGTGCTGTTCGGCAACCCGCAGGACCTGACCCTGTGGGGACAGGCCGGACGGCAGGTGTTCTTCGTGGCGGTGTCGGTGTACGGCTGGTACGGCTGGTGGCGGTTCCGCCACGACACCGGTGGCGACGTCGGCGTCGAACCCCGCTGGGCCACCTGGCGGGAACGGCTGGTGCTGGTCGTGGCCGGCGGATCGCTGTGGTTGGCGCTGTACTTCGTGCTGGCCGCCCTCGGGTCGTGGGGCCCGGCGGTGGACTCCTACATCCTGGCCGGGTCGATCCTGGCCACGTACGGGATGGCCAAGGGGTACGTCGAGTTCTGGCTGATCTGGATCATGGTCGACCTGGTCGGCGTGCCCACGTTGCTGGCGGCGCAGTTCTACCCGAGTGCCATCATGTACGCGTTCTACGGAGCCTTCTGCGCCGTCGGACTCATCGCCTGGTGGCGGATCGACCGCCGGCGGCGTGCCGAGGAGGCTGCCGGGGCCGGCGGGACGTCGCCGGGCGACCGACAGCAGGCGGAAGGGGGCCGGGAGGTGCCGGCGGAGCCGATAGGCTGACCGGGTGCCAGGCACTGACGAGACACCCCGTGCGTCCAAGACCTTCGACGACCTGTTCGCCGAACTCACCCACAAGGCCGCGACCCGGCCTTCAGGGTCACACACCGTGGCCAGTCTGGACGCCGGGGTGCACGCCATCGGCAAGAAGATCGTGGAGGAGGCCGCCGAGGTGTGGATGGCGGCCGAGTACCAGTCGAAGGACGAGGCGGCCGAGGAGATCAGCCAACTGATCTACCACCTCCAGGTCCTCATGATCAGCCTGGGACTCGACACCGATGACGTCTACCGGTACCTGTGAGGGATTCGCGACCATGACCGAACGCCACCTGCTGCGCATCGCCGTGCCCAACAAGGGTTCGCTGGCCGAGGCCGCCAGCGAACTCCTCCGCGAGGCCGGTTACCGACAACGCTCCGACTCCAAGGAGTTGGTGCTGATCGACGAGGCGAACCACGTCGAGTTCTACTACCTGCGTCCGCGCGACATCGCCGTGTACGTGGGGGAGGGCACGCTCGACCTGGGCATCACCGGCCGTGACCTGCTGCTCGACTCCGGTGCCGGTGCGGTCGAGGTGATCCCGTTGGGCTTCGGCCGGAGCCGGTTCCGGTTCGCCGGGCCGAAGGACGCCGACCTCAGCATCGAGCAGCTCGACGGGCTGCGGCTCGCCACGTCGTTCCCGGGACTGGTCGGGAGTCATCTGGCCGAACGTGGCATCACGCCGCGGATGATCAAGCTCGACGGTGCGGTGGAGACCGCGATCCGGCTCGGTGTCGCCGACGCGATCGCCGACGTCGTGGAGACCGGAACCACCTTGCGTCGTGCAGGTCTGGAGCTCTTCGGCGATCCGATCCTGGAGTCCGAGGGGGTGCTGATCCGGCGTGACAACGATCAGCCGCCCGCGGGTCTGGAGCTGTTGCAGCGACGGCTCAAGGGGGTCGAGGTGGCCCGCCGCTTCGTGATGATGGACTACGACATCCCGGCCGAGAAGGTCGACGTCGCCTGTGAGGTCACCCCGGGCCTGGAGTCACCGACGGTGTCGCCGTTGGCCCGGGAGGGGTGGGTCGCGGTACGCGCGATGGTGCCGCGGGACGAGGCGCAGTTGATCATGGACGACCTGTGGGATGTCGGCGCCCGGGCGATCCTGGTCACCGAGATCGCCGCTTGTCGGATCTGAGGTCGGTCGTGGGGCAGGTCTGGCGTCCACGGGTGTTGATCATCACGGCGTCGGTGTTCACCGTGTTGCTGGTCGGCGGTTCACTGATCGGCTGGTTCACCCTGCCGGGTTCGATCCAGGATCGGTTCACCTTCGGTCAGGTCGCCACGTTGCTGGTGATCCTGGGCGTCATGCTGCTGGTGATGTGGATGCTGGCGCTGAGCTTCGTCGGCACCGACGTGAACGGGCTGCGGTTCCGCAACGGGGTGCGGACACATCGGCTCGGCTGGCAGGAGGTGCGGCGCATCCGGCTGCGGCCCGGTGACCCGTGGGCGGTGGTGCTGCTCCGCCGGACCGATGCCGCGGGTGAGCCGGTGCAACGGATGATGATGGGGATCCAGTCGGCCGACGGCGAGCGGGCGCGCGACGCCGTACGAACCATCAACGACCACCTGGCGGCCCGCGACGACTGACCGCGCGACCCGGCGTCACGCAGCGCAGTCCCCGGTCGCCCCGTGGGGGGCGATCACGAACGTACCTCCTCGTGCACTGATCATTTGCAACGATGCAGGATCCGAGTAGGTTCCCCCAACAGGTGGGCCGCGTGCCCCGAACTGGGAGGAATCCTGATGTCCCCTTCATTCTCACGGTGTCGGCTGCTCGGCGCCGGCGTCGGCACCGCAACCCTCGGCGCGATCGGCGGTCTGGCGGCCTGTGACGGCGGCGGCCAGCAGGAGGCAGCCGGCTCCGGAAAGCTCGTCTGGTGGGACCAGTACCTGCCCAAGGCCGAGCTGGAGCGGAAGACCTTCGCCACGTTCCACGCCGACGGTGGGCCGGAGGTCGAGTACACCGTCTACAACCCCAACGAACAGGGCAAGGCGGTCCAACTCGCCAAGCAGAGCAACCAGATGCCGGACGTGTTCACCCTGGCCGGGTTGCAGACTGCTGCGGTGGTGTTGCAGGAGGGCGGTTGGTTCGCCCCGTTGAGCAATCCCGACGCGATCAAGGCCAACATCGACCCGGCGACGCTGATCGAGGGCATGAACACCTTCGACGGCGAGATGTACTCGTTCCCGCTCAACAGCGCCCGGACCTGCGTCACGCTGCCGTGGGGCAACAAGTCGATGCTCGAGAAGGCCGACATCGATCCGACGGCGAAGGACGGGCAGAGCTGGGACGACTTCCGCGCCAACGTCCGGCAGGGGCAGGACAAGGTCGGCAAGCCCGGCCTGCTGCTCAACCTCGCGTTCGCACCCCGGATGGCCGAGTTCGTGCACGACCTGGCACAGCAGGCCGGCTTCCCGGGTGGCGGCGGGATGGAGTACGCCACCGGCGCGTACCACTACCACCACCAGGCCTACCTCGACGTGTTCGACTTCTTGTTGTCGTTCCAGCAGGACAAGCTGCTGCTGCCCGCGAGTTCGACGCTGGACGCCCGCAAGGGCCGCGCCCGGCGGGCCGCCGGTGACGCGGTCTGGTTCATCGACGGGCCGTTCAACGCCGGCGTGGTGAAGACCGACTTCGGGGGTTCATGGAGAACCTTGTGGTCACCCAGCTGCCCACCCCCGGCGGCGAACCCCCGGTCGTGACGAACGGGCCGCTCGGCGGTGACCTGTGGATCTCCAAGGACTCCGACTACGTGGAGGAGGCCAGCCGGCTGATCCAGCTGTTCACCACCAAGGAGTTCCAGATCGGGCAGGCCGAGGCGGTGGACGCCGGCCCCGCCAACCTGGCCGCCGTCGCGGAGTCGAACGCCCATCCGACGTTCAAGCAGTGCTGCCGCTGGTACGAGTCGTTCAGCAAGCTCGGCCCCTCCGCGGTCGTCCGCAATCCCGAGGTGGCGAGGGTCAACGCGAAGATGAAGGCCGTCAAGCCCGATCTGGGCGCCATCGTGCAGGGGGCGTTCTCCGGGGACGTGGCCGACGTCCGGGCCGAACTCACCAAGCTGAGCGACGCCTCGGAGAAGGCGCGTGAGGCCGCGATCAAGGCGACCGGCGACTCGGTGGCCGCCGACGCCTGGGCCTTCCCCGACTGGCGGCACGGTGAGGACTACGTGGCGGGCTGAGCACCCGCCGCCGCGGTCAGTCGATCCCGCGGGACCGCAGGATCTGCTCCACCTCGTCCATGTCGGGATCGGACGCGATGACACTCTGCTGCGGTCGCGGCTTCGGCGCCGTGCCGGCCGACTGGCTCGGCCGGTCGGCCGCTGCCGTGGTGGGCGTGGTCGACGTCGTGGCCGGCTTCGTCGCCTTGGTCGCCTTCGGGGTGGGTCGGGGGCCGGCCGGCGCGTTCGTCCGGGAGGACGTCGTCTGCGAGGTGGTCGGGGCGTCCTTGCGGCCGAGCTTGCGGGCGAGTGCCTGTCCCACGGCCCTGGTCGAGTCGGAGGCCTTCTTGATCCGTCGGCTGCTGGCGACCGCCGACATCACCAGGAACGTCAGCGAGACCGCCAGCACCATCAACCCGATCGCGCCGGTGTCGGAGGTGAGCAGCCCGTCGGCCCACGCCAGGATGCCCCGGACCCCCTGCCACAGCAGGTTCACCACACCGGCCAGGTAGAGCCCGATCGGCACCAGGCCCCAGCCCAGCGCGTTGAACAGGTGTTGGGGCTTCCCGGAGCCGCGCCAGACGATGACACCGGCGACGATGATGCCGAGGGACATCACCGAGCTGATGACGAGCAGGACGATCTGATCGGTAGGCACGTCCTACAGCCTGACACACCGATCCAGCCCCAACCATCCGCAACATCCCCCGGACCACCCTGATCCGGTCCGGTCGGTGGACTCCTACAGTGGGCGGGTGACTCACGAACGCAGCCTCGGTCCGTCCCCGTTCCCCGATGACGACGGCCTTGCCGACCCGCAGGTCCGCCAAGCGCTGGCGAGTGCGCTGACCGGTCAGCCCGCCGACTACCTGAACGCCGTCGCCGGCCTGTGCACCACCCGGCTGATGGTGCCGGTGGTGGCCCAGGCCACCGAGGAGGCCGCGGTGCACGCCCGCGGGCCGGTCGACAAGCTGCTCACCGTCGACAAGGAGGCCGACATGGCCGTGGTCATGTTGCAGTCAAGTGACGGACGGAAGGCGATGCTGGGCTTCACCGGCACCGATGCGCTGCACACCTGGCAGGCCGACGCACGGCCCGTCCCGGTGACCCTCGACACCGCCGCCCGCGCTGCCACCCAGGAGGGCGCCACCGCCCTCATCATCGACATGGCCGGCCCGCACCCGGTGGTGCTGGAGGGTGAGGTGCTCGCGCAGCTGGCCCAGGGGCACCGGCTGGTCGCCCTGCCCGACGACGAGTTCGGCTGGATGCAGCCCCGCCCCGGTGACGAGGCTGCCGACGGATCGACCTCACCCGACCCGACCGGCTGACCCGACCGGCCGACCCGACCGTCGAAGCGCAACCTCAGTCGTCGGCCAGCACGCCGGCGTACACCCGCTCGAACTCGGCCTGCCGCTCCCGGTAGTACGGCAGGCATTCCGGCCGGGGTTGGTGCGTCTCGGCCACGTCAGCGGGGGTACGTGTCCCGTACGGCAACACCAGGTCGAGGGTCAGCAGCGCCGTCCCGTGCAGGGTCGACCGCTTGATCGTGACCGGCGTGACCGGGGCGTTCATCGCATCGGCCAGCACCGGCAGCAACTCCGGCAGGTCGCTGCCGACCCGCCCGCTGGCCAACAGCTGGCTGGGGGTGCCGGCGATCTCGGCCAGCTGCTGGGCGACCCGGACGTAGCTCAGCGCGATCCCCTCGAGCAGGCCCTTGGCCAGGTCGAGCCCGGTGTGGGCGGCGGTGAGCCCGGTGATCACGGCGCGCGCATCACCGGCCCAACCGGTCGACCGCTCACCGGTCAGGAACGGCAGGATGAGCGGCGTGTTGTCCGACGGCCCGGCGAGCACGGCCCGGGTGATCTCCTCCTTCGGCGGCAACTGGGCGATTCCCTCCAGCCACGCCACCGCGCGGCCGACGTCGTTGAGGGCACCACCGACCAGGCTCCGGGTCCGGTCGACCCGGTAGCACCACAGCCCGGTGCCGACCCGCTCGGGCACCTCGTCGACGAGCACCCGCATCGCGCCCGACGTCGCCGCGGCGAGCACCCAGCTGTGGGCGTCGGTGCCGCCGGCGCCGACGTTGCTGGCCAGGCCGTCACTGAGGCCGGGCAGCCACGGCACGTCGGCCACGACGTCCCAGTGCTTGGGGCGACCCGAGTTCTTGCCCGAGCCGCGGCCGCCGACCCGGTGTCCGGTCCCGGTGTCGGTCAACGGCTGGTCGGGGTGGTGGACCGGCGACAGCTGCTCGGCGCTGATGCCCGCGGCGGCCAACATCTCGGGGTCCCAGTCGGCGGTGTGGCGATCGAGCATGCCGGTCCAGGCGGCGACCGAGGTGCCGGCGCCGGTGACGCCCAACAGCTGCAGGTGGACGTACTCGCTGAGGGACAGCCAGGTCCGGACCGACGCCACCAGCTCCGGCCGGGTCACTGCCAACCAGCGCAGCCGGGCCGGCAGGTAACTGCTGTGGATCCGGGTGCCGGTGCGCTGTTGCACCTCGAGTTCGTCCAGTTCGTTGCGGAGCTCGGCGACCTGTGGGGCGCACCTGCTGTCGGCGTAGGTGTAGCAGGGGGTGACGGCCCGCCCGTCGGCGTCGACGCCGATCAGTGAGGCAGAGAAGGTGTCGATGCCGACACCGGCGATGCGGCCGCGGTGCTGCTTCGAGAGCACCTCGTCGATCACCTGGACGATCTCCTCGACGACCTGGTCGGGGTCGATGGTCGAGGTGCCGTCGGCGCCGGTGGTGAACTGGTGGCGTACCTTGTGGCGTTGCCCCGACACCGGCCGGCCGAGCGCGTCGTACACCCCGCCACGGGTGCCGGTGGACCCGACGTCGAGGGCGAGGACCAGCGGATCGACCGCGTCCGAGGGATCCACTGACAGCATGTTCGCGCTCCTTCGTCACCTGACACCGACGTGTGTGGGTCACGCTATCGGGCGCGGTGGGTGAGTCAACGCGGTGTTTTGCCCGGACGTGGGGTGGCAGCGTAGGATGGTGCGCGGTTCACCCGTCGACGGCGGGTCGACCGCATCCAAGTGGAGACCTGATCTCCCACCCGAACGACGCCCCCGCGGTTGTCGACGGGTCGGTACCGGCCAGGACGTGCAGACGTCGTGCCGGCGCTCTTCAGGTCTCCGCGTGGTCCGCGGAGACCTTCGTCGTTCCCGGGTGTCGACAGTGACACATACCCAGGAGGACACATCAGCACTGAACCACGCATCAACGATCGGATCCGCGTTCCCGAGGTCCGGCTCGTCGGCCCGGCCGGGGAGCAGGTCGGCATCGTGGCAACCGCAGACGCGCTGCGACTGGCACGTGACCAGGACCTCGATCTGGTCGAGGTGGCTGCACAGGCGCGGCCGCCCGTGGCCAAGCTCATGGACTACGGCAAGTTCAAGTACGAGGCCGCGCAGAAGGCGCGCGAGTCCCGTCGCAACCAGACCAACACCGTGATCAAGGAAATGAAGCTCCGGCCGAAGATCGACGACCACGACTACGAGACCAAGAAGGGTCACGTCGTGCGGTTCCTCAAGGGCGGCGACAAGGTCAAGATCACGATCATGTTCCGTGGCCGCGAGCAGTCGCGCCCGGAGCTCGGCTTCAACCTGTTGAAGCGGTTGGCCGAGGACGTGTCGGAGTTCGGCTTCGTCGAGTCCTCGCCCAAGCAGGACGGGCGGAACATGTTGATGGTGATCGGGCCGACCCGGAAGAAGACCGAGGCCAAGGTCGAGGTGAAGGCCGAGCGTGACCGGCGGGCCGCCGAGCGCAAGGCTGAGGTCGAGGCCGAACACCGCGAGCTCGCCGAGCATCGCGCGAACTCGACGCCGAGCACCCACAAGAAGCGTGGTCCGGCCGACAACATGGATCCCGACATCGACGTCTGAGCGGGACCGAGCACGACCCACCACCAACCGGTGGGCCGCCGCGAGGCAGCGGCACACGTACGGAATGACCCCGACCGAGCACCCTCGGTACGGGCCAGGGCCGGGTTTGCCCGGTGGAGATTGACGAAGGAGCGGCTGACGATGCCGAAGATGAAGACGCACTCCGGTGCCAAGAAGCGGTTCAAGATCACCGGAACGGGCAAGGTGCTGCACCGGCAGGCGGGCAAGATGCACATCAACGAGCACAAGCCGACCAAGCAGAAGCGCCGTCTCGAGGGCACCAAGGAGCTGTCGCCCAACGACACCCGCCAGGCCCGCAAGCTGCTGGGTCTGTAAGACCCGACCTCGTCCGCGACGCGTCACCGACCACCCGGTGGCGCGCCTGAACCCGGCGCCGTGAGCACGCCCGACGTGCTCCGGCTCACCTCGAACCACCAGCAAGGAGAACAACGACATGGCACGCGTCAAGCGGTCCGTCAACGCCCAGAAGAAGCGCCGCGAAGTCCTGGACCAGGCGTCCGGCTACCGGGGGCAGCGCTCGCGCCTCTACCGCAAGGCCAAGGAGCAGATCAGCCACTCGCTGACCTACGCCTACCGCGACCGCCGCGCCCGCAAGGGTGACTTCCGTCGGCTGTGGATCCAGCGGATCAACGCCGCGGTCCGCGCCGAGGGCATGACCTACAACCGGTTCATCTCCGGCCTGCGTACGGCCGGTGTCGAGGTCGACCGCAAGATCCTCGCCGACCTCGCCGTCACCGACGAGAAGGCGTTCGCCGCGCTGGTCCAGGTCGCCAAGGACAACCAGCCTGCCACCGCGAGTACGGCCGCCTGACCGGCGCCGACCGCAGTACCACCCAGCCAGGACCAGACGTGTCCACGGTCGAGCCGACCGGACTGCCCATCGCATCGGCGGGGCAGCTCCGGTCGGCTCGTCGGCTGTCCAGCCACAAGCAACGGACCCGGACCGGCACCTTCCTGGCCGAGGGGCCCCAGGCGGTGGCCGAAGCCCTCGACCATGCCGACCTGGTACTGATCACCCCGCAGGCCGCCGACCGCCACCGTGACCTGGTCGCCGCCGTGCTCGACCGCGGGATCGACGTCGCGACCACGGCCACGCTCACCGGGATCGCCGATGCCGTGACCCCGCAGGGGATCGTGGCGGTCTGCCGTACCCTCCACGTCGACCTGGCGACCGCGCTGGCCGGTGGGCCGCGGCTGGTCGTGGTGCTGGCGCAGGTCCGCGACCCCGGCAACGCCGGCACGGTGATCAGGTGCGCCGACGCGTTCGGCGCCGACGCCGTCGTGCTGACCCGCGACTCGGTCGACCCGTACAACCCCAAGTGCGTGCGGGCCAGCGTCGGCAGCCTGTTCCACCTGCCGCTGGTGATCGACGTCGAGCTGGCCGACGCGCTCGCCGCCTGCCGGGCGGCCGGCACCCAGGTGCTGGCGACCGCCGGCTCCGGCGACGCCGACCTCGACGACCTCAACCGGAACGGTGGGCTCACCCGGCCCACCACCTGGCTGTTCGGCAACGAGGCCTGGGGCCTGCCCGAGTCCGACGCCGCGCTCGCCGACCGGGTGGTCGGCATCCCGATGTGGGGCCGGGCCGAATCGCTCAACCTCGCCACCGCCGCCGCGGTCTGCCTGTACACCACCGCCGCCGCGCAACGCTGAACCGCCAGTACCCTCTGCTCCATGGCCGCCAACACCAGCCCCGCGATCGAGGTCGAGGTGGGGGAGCGGACGGTGCGGGTCAGCAATCCCGACCGGGTCTACTTCCCCGACCAGGGCTGGACCAAGAAGGACCTGGTCGACTACTACCTGTCGGTCGGCGACGGCATCGTCCGGGCGCTGCGGGAGCGGCCGACCATGCTGCACCGGTTCCCGAAGGGGTTGGCCGGGGACAAGGTGCACCAGAAGCGGATCCCGCGGGGTGCCCCGGACTGGGTGGAGACCGTACGCCTCCACTTCCCGCGGTACGGCCTGCATGCCGATGAACTGTGCGTCACCGAACTCGCGCAGGTGATCTGGGCGGTGCAGATGTCGACCGTCGAGTTCCACCCGTGGAACTCGCGGCGCGCCGACACCGAGTCGCCCGACGAGTGGCGGATCGACCTCGACCCCGGGCCCGACTGCGGGTGGGACCGGGTGCAGCGGGTCGCCCACGTGGTGCACGAGGTGCTCGACGACCTCGGTGCGACCGGCTGGCCGAAGACCTCAGGCGGGCACGGACTGCACGTGTACGTCCGGATCCCGGCCGAGCACGGGTTCGCCGACGTCCGCCGGGCCGCGCTCGCGTTCGCCCGGGAGGTGGAACGCCGCGCCCCCGACGAGGTCACCACCGCGTGGTGGCGCAAGGACCGCGACCCGGCCGCGCTGTTCGTCGACTACAACCAGAACGCCCGTGACCACACGATCGCGGCCGCCTACTCCGTACGAGGGGTGGCGGCCGGTACGGTGTCGGCGCCCGTGCGCTGGGACGAGATCGACGACTGCGAACCCGACGACTTCACCATCGCCACGATGCCCGGCCGGTTCGCCGAGCTAGGTGACCTGCACCACGGCATCGACGAGGCGCCGTATCGGTTGGACACCCTGCTGGAGTGGGCCGACCGGGACGAGGCCGACGGGGCGGCGGCACCACCCGACCCGGAGTGAGGCCGGCGCCCGTGCGTACGTCCCGGGTCCGGGCTGCGGCGCCTCGACGGGGAGCGCGGTGAAACCCGCTGTCTGGTGCGGAGCCACCTCTCTAGACTGTCCGATGGCCTTGGGTGCCGATGCCCTCGCGCCGACCACATGATCACGCCGCGTCGCGGCACAGGTGAAGGGGGACCGGGTTGTCCGGGCCGAGCAGCAGTGATGGACCAGACGAGGTGACGGCGCCGACCGCGGAGCGGGTCGAGCAGCTGGTACGCGAGGCCATCGCCGCCTTTGCCCAGGCCACCACGGCCGCCGACCTGAACACCGCGCGACTGGCCCACACCGGTGATCGTTCCCCACTCGCGTTGGCGAACCGGGGGATCGGCCAGCTGCCACCGGCCGACCGCAAGGACGCGGGTCGACTGATCGGGCAGGCGCGAGGCAAGGTCAACCAGGCCCTGGCTGCCCGCCGCGAGGAGGTCGAGGCCGCCGAGCTGGAGACCATGCTGCAGGCCGAGACCGTCGACGTGACGGTGCCGGTGGAGCTGTCGCCGGTCGGTGCGGTCCACCCGATCACCGGACTGATTGACAGGATCAGTGACGTGTTCGTCGCGATGGGCTGGGAGGTCGCCGAGGGGCCCGAGGCGGAGGCGGAGTGGCTCAACTTCGACGCCCTCAACATCGCACCTGATCATCCCGCACGGGGCGAGACCGACACCCTGTTCGTCGATCCGCCGGAGGCCGGTGTGGTGATGCGCACCCACACCTCACCGGTCCAGGGTCGCACCCTGCTCGACCGTGAGCTGCCGGTGTACGTGGTGTGCCCGGGCAAGGTGTACCGGGCCGACGAGTTCGACGCCACCCACGTACCGGTCTTCCACCAGATCGAAGGACTCTGCGTCGACAAGGGCATCACGCTGGGCCATCTCAAGGGCACCCTTGACCACTTCGCGCGCGCCATCTTCGGTGACGTACGCACCCGGATCCGGCCGAACTACTTCCCGTTCACCGAGCCGAGCGCCGAGCTCGACCTCGAGTGCTTCGTCTGCCACGGCGACTCGGTCGGCAACCCGGATCGCCCCTGTCGGACGTGCTCCAGCGAGGGCTGGATCGAGTGGGGTGGCTGCGGTGTGGTGAACCCGCGCGTGCTGATCGCCGCCGGGATCGACCCGGAGGTGTACTCCGGATTCGCGTTCGGGATGGGGATCGAGAGGACCATGATGTTCCGCAACAACGCCGCCGACATGCGTGACATGGTCGAGGGCGACATCCGTTTCAGCCGTTCGCTGGTCGGGGGTGCGCGATGAAGGCCCCGGTCAGCTGGTTGCGGGAGTACGCCGAGCTCGGTGATCAACTCGACGCGCGCGCGTTGGGGGAGTCGCTGATCCGTGCCGGGTTGGAGGTCGAGACCGTCGACGAGGTCGGCGGTGACGTCACCGGGCCACTGGTGATCGGTCGGGTGCTCGACTTCGCCGACGAGCCGCAGAAGAACGGGAAGACGATCCGCTGGTGCACCGTCGACGTCGGTGGTCACAACCCCGACGGCGAGCCGGGTCGCGGGATCGTCTGCGGGGCAGGGAACTTCGCGGTCGGTGACCTGGTCGTGGTGGCACTGCCGGGTGCGGTGCTGCCGGGCGACTTCGCGATCGCCGCGCGCAAGACGTACGGTCACGTCTCCGACGGCATGATCTGCTCCGCGACCGAACTCGGCCTGCCCGACGACGGCCTCGACGGCATCATGATCATGAACGATGTCGGGGACCTGTCCCCGGGCGACGACGCCCTGCCCGTCCTCGCCCTGCGCGACGAGGTGCTCGACATCGCGGTCACCCCCGACCGCGGCTACTGCTTCTCGATCCGCGGCCTGGCACGGGAAGCGGCCACCGCCGCCGGCGTCGCCTTCCACGACCCGGTGGACCGACCGGTCCCGGCCGAGGTGGCCGACGGCCATCCGGTGGTACGCGAGGGCGACGGCTGTCCGCTCTTCGTCGCGTTGACCGTGACCGGGCTGGACCCGTCCGCCCGGTCACCACGCTGGCTGGCGCGCTGGGTCCAGCTGGCCGGGATGCGCCCGATCTCGCTGGTCGTCGACGTGACGAACTTCGTGATGCTCGCGACCGGACAGCCCTTGCACGCCTACGATCGTGCCCGACTGACCGGACCGATCACGGTTCGTACGGCCCGGGCCGGGGAGCGGCTCACCACCCTGGACGACCAGGTCCGCACCCTCACCGGCGATGACCTGTTGATCACCGACGACTCCGGGCCGATCGGGCTGGCCGGGGTGATGGGTGGGGCCAGCACCGAGATCGGTGCCGACACCACCGAGGTGGTGCTCGAGGCCGCCCACTTCGACGCCCGACGGATCGCCGGCACCTCGCGTCGGCTCCGGCTCGGCTCCGAGGCGTCGCGCCGGTTCGAACGGGGGGTGGATCCGGCGGCGACGTACGCCGCGGCCCACCTCGCCGCCGGACTCCTGGTCGAGCTCGGCGGTGGCACCCTGTCGGCGGATGAGACCGTCAGCGGTGTCGTACCGGCGATGCCGACCACCCGGATCGACGCCGGCCTGCCCGGCCGCATCCTGGGGGTCGAGGTCGCCGCCGACGGCGTGGTCGACATGCTGCACGACGTCGGCTGCCGCGTGGAGGCCGACGGTGATCAACTCGCGGTGACGCCACCGACGTGGCGTCCTGACCTGACGGATCCGTACGACTTCGTCGAGGAGGTGGGCCGGCAGGTCGGCCTCGACACCATTCCGCCGGTGCTGCCGACCCCGCCGGCCGGCCGCGGGCTGACCAAGCGGCAGCAGGTGCGCCGGGCGTTGCAGGCCGCGCTGCCCGGTGCCGGCTTCACCGAGGTGTTGACCTTCCCGTTCGTCTCCGACGCCGACATCGACCACCTGGGGGTGCCTTCCGACGACGGCCGACGTCGACTGGTCCGACTGGCCAATCCACTGGCCGAGACCTCGCCGTACCTGCGCACCTGTCTGCTGCCGGGACTGTTCGGGGCCGTCGCGCGCAACCTCAGCCGCGGCAATGACGACCTGGCACTGTACGAGTCCGGGTCGGTGTTCCGGGCGAAGCCCGAGGCCGTGACCGCCCCGCGGCCGTCGGTCGCGCAGCGGCCCACCGACGACGAACTCGCTGCGCTGGACGCCGCACTCCCCGAGCAGCCGGAGCGGCTGGCGGTGGTGCTGACCGGCATGTGGCGTCGTGAGGGGTGGGCCGGCCCCGGCGAGCCGGTGGCCTGGACCCATGCGGTCGCGTTCGTCGAGATCGCGGCTCGGGCGTTGGGGATCGAGTTGCGGCGGGTCGCCGACCATGATCATGCTCCCTGGCACCCCGGACGGTGCGCACGCTTCGAGCTGGCCGACGGCACCCTGGTCGGCCACGCGGGGGAGGTGCACCCGACGGTGGTCAAGCAGTTCGGCCTCCCGGCACGGACCTGCGCCGCCGAGATGGATCTCGAAGTGCTGGTCGCGGCCGCTCCCGACGGGGGTGACGTGGCGAGCCTCGACACCTTCCCGGTGGCGAAGGAGGACGTTGCGCTCGTGGTCGACGCCGCGATCCCGGCCGCCGTGGTGGAGCAGACCCTGCGCGAGGGGGCCGGACCGCTGCTGGAGTCGATCCGGCTGTTCGACGTCTACACCTCCGAACAGCTCGGTGAAGGCAAGAAGTCGTTGGCGTTCGCGTTGCGGCTGCGTGGTGACCACACGTTGACCGACGCGGAGGCGGCCCAGGTGCGCGATGCCGCCGTCGCCCGTGCGGCCGAACACCACGGGGCCGTGCTGCGCGGCTGAGAACCAGGCCGAGTTGCCCGGGCCCGGATTGCTCCGGGCCCGGACTCGTTCACCGGTCGGGTCAGCCTCGCCGCCAGAGGGCGACCACCGCAACCAGGCCCGCGAGGCAGGGGATCACGCCGGCCCAGCCGAACAGCGGCGGCAGCCCGGTGTCGCCGGAGGTGTCGGTGACGGTGAGGGCGAACAGGGCGACCGTCGTCGCCCCCAGCCACAAGGTGGATGCCAGGATCCGAGCCGCCCAGCGGTGGCCTCGGCGAGCCGTCCACACCGCTGACAGCCAGCCGAGGATGCCCACGCCGCCGACCGTGGCCAGGATGATCAGGTAGACCAAGGCCGCGGTCTCGATCTCGGCCACGGAGTAGCCGGGATACCCGGCCCGGATGTGGCCCGCGAGCAGCTGGCCGGTGGCCCGATCGAGGAAGGGCAGCGCGAGTGCGAGCACGGTGAGCCCCAGGCCCACGTACATCGCCGTGAGCGCGGTGCGGGGGCGGGTCGGTGTCGCTGCAGGGAAGGTGAGGGTGCTCATGAGTGGATCCTCTCCGGTGGTGGAACGAGATGGTGATCGTGGCTGGTGGCACGGTGCCGGACGGCCCCGCGGTGGTAGCGGGGGGCACGGCGGCGCCTCGGCCTGATCGACTTTCGGAACATGTTTGGAAAGTTAGCACTCCGATCAATCCGCTCGCCAAGCCTTTGTTCTGCCACCCCTCCCTTCCGTCATCCACCCGTGACGGCAGGCCGCACCTCCGGCAAGATGGGACCGTGGCAGGCACCCAGGTTCCGTCCGGTCGCACCGGCCGCCCGGCGGTCACCTCGCGACCGCAGATCCTCGCCGCGGCGCGTGCGTTGATCGACCGCGACGGCTGGGACACCCTCACCATCCGCCGGCTCGCCGGTGAGTTGGGGATCGGTGCGACCACGCTCTACCACCACGTCCGGGACAAGCACGAGCTGTTGGTGCTGCTGCTGAACGAGCATCTCGCTCGGCAGGCTCGTCCCGAGCTGCCGGCCGAACCGCTGGAGCGCATCATCGTCGTCGGGGTCGCCCTCCGTGACGCGCTGGCGACGTGGCCCTGGGTGGCCGAGGCGGTGGCGGTCGACGGCTTCATCGCCTTGCTGGACGAAGGCGCGCTGTGGACCGTGGAGGAGATCGTGTCGACCGCCGTGGCTGCCGGCTGTGACGAGGCCGAAGCTGTAGCCCTGTTCCGCAACGTCTGGTACCTGGCCACCGGCGAGGTGGTGGTGCGGGCCCGGACCCTCCGGGGCCGCCCCGGCGGCGTCGAGCTCGGCGATGGCTTCTTGTCCCACATCGATCCCGAGGTGATGCCACAGCTGGCCACGATCGGTGCCCGCTGGCCGGAGTACGCCGCGCGCGACACCTATCTCGACGGCCTGCGGGCGATGGTCACCGGCATGTTGCCGGGCGCATGAGGGCCCCGGCCCCGCAAACTCGATTGCATAGTTATTCCAAGTCAGGCATAGTTATGCTCATGAAGCTGAAGGTCGGAGTGGCGGGAGCCACCGGGTACGCGGGCGGCGAGCTGTTGCGGCTGCTGCTGTCGCACCCCGAGGTCGAGATCGGTGCGTTGACGGCGGGATCCAGCGCCGGCACACGACTGGGGGAGCACCAGCCCCACCTGCTGCCGCTCGCAGACCGCCCGATCGAGCCGACCACCGCCGACGCCTTCGCCGGCCACGACGCGGTCTTCCTCGCGTTGCCCCACGGCACCTCCGCCGAACTTGCCAACGCGCTGCCCGACGACGTGCGGGTGCTCGACTGTGGCGCCGACTTCCGCCTCACCGACGCCGACGCCTGGCAACGGTTCTACGGCACCGAGCACGCCGGGAGCTGGCCGTACGGCCTGCCGGAGATGCCGGGCGCCCGGAAGCTCCTTGCCGGTGCCCGACGGATCGCCGTCCCGGGGTGCAACGTCACCGCGGTCACGCTCGCGCTGCTGCCGGCCGTGGTGGCCGGGATGATCGACGGCCGGGACGTCGTGGTGACGGCTGCGGTCGGGCCGTCGGGGGCGGGCAAGTCAGCCAAGCCGCACCTGATCGGGTCGGAGTTGATGGGGTCGGCCACCCCGTACGCCGTCGGCGGCAGCCACCGGCACACGCCGGAGATGCAGCAGAACCTCGCGGCGCTCGGTGCGGTCGACCCGACCGTCTCGTTCACCCCCGTCCTGGTCCCGATGTCACGCGGCATCCTGGCCAGCTGCAGCGCTCCGCTGTCGGGTTCGGTGACCGCCGAGCAACTGCAGGCCACCTATGCCGATGCGTACGCCGACGAACCGTTCGTCCACCTGCTGCCGGACGGTCAGTGGCCGCAGACGCAGTACGTCACCGGCTCCAACCACTGCCAGGTGCAGGTCGGCATCGACCGCGGCACCGGACGACTCGTCGCCCTCGCCGCCCTGGACAACCTCGCCAAGGGCACCGCCGGACAGGCGATCCAGTGCCTCAACATCGCCACGGGGCTCCCGGAGACCACCGGCCTGGCCGGACTGGGGGTTGCGCCGTGAGCACCACCACCCCGGCCGGCTTCGTCGCCGCCGCGGCGACCGCCGGCCTCAAGGCGTCCGGCAACCCCGACCTGGCACTGGTCCGCAACCTCGGGCCCCGCCACGACGCCGCCGCGGTGTTCACCACCAACCGGGTGCAGGCCGCACCCGTGGTGTGGAGTCGACAGGTCGTCGCCGACGGTCGGCTGGAGGCGGTCGTCCTCAACTCCGGTGGGGCGAACGCCTGCACCGGTCCGGACGGTTTCGCCGACACCCACGCCACGGCGGAGGCCGTGGCGACCGAGCTGGGCATCGGGGCGATCGACGTGGCCGTCTGCTCGACCGGGCTGATCGGCGTCCGACTCCCGATGGACAAGTTGCTCGGGTCCGTGCCCGGTCTGGTCGCCGGGCTTGCCGAGGATGCGGGGCAGGCTGCCGCCGAGGCGATCATGACCACCGACACCGTCCCCAAGACCGCCACGGTCCACGGCGACGGCTGGTCGATCGGCGGCATGGCGAAGGGGGCCGGCATGCTCGCGCCGGGACTGGCCACCATGCTCGTGGTGATCACCACCGATGCGGTCATCGGTGCCGAGGCGTTGTCCACCGCACTGCAGGAGGCCTGCCGGACGACCTTTGACCGTACGGATTCCGACGGTTGCATGTCCACCAACGACACCGTGTTGATCATGGCCAGCGGAGCCAGCGAGGTCACTCCGGAGGTCGCCACGTTCACCACGGCGTTGACGGCGTTGTGCGACGACCTGGCCGCACAGTTGATCACTGACGCCGAGGGGGCGAGCCACGACATCACGATCACCGTGACCCGGGCCGCCAGCGAGGCCGATGCCGTCACCGTCGGGCGGGCGATCGCGCGGAGCAATCTGTTCAAGTGTGCGGTGTTCGGCGGGGATCCCAACTGGGGCAGGGCGCTCTCGGCGATGGGCACCACCGATGCCGCCTTCGAGCCCGATGCGGTCGACCTCACCTTCAACGGGATACAGGTCTGCCGTGGTGGCGGGATCGGGGAACCCCGCGACCTGGTCGACCTGTCGGGACGTGGGGTGTCGGTCCTGGTCGACCTGCACGCCGGGACCGCGGAGGCCAGCATCCGGACCAACGACCTGACGTACGAATACGTGCGGGAGAACGCGGAGTACTCCACATGAGTGACACCCCGGTGACCGAGGTTCCCAGTGGCGACGCCACGGCCGGCGCGGAGGCGATCATGTCGCCTCGGGAGAAGGCCAGCATCCTGATCGAGGCGCTGCCCTGGCTGGAGGACTACGCCGGCTCCACCGTCGTGATCAAGTACGGCGGCAACGCCATGATCAACGACGAACTGAAGCAGGCCTTCGCCCAGGACATCGTGTTCCTGCGGCGGTGTGGGGTACGGCCCGTCGTGGTGCACGGCGGCGGACCCCAGATCTCCACCATGCTGCAGCGGCTCGGCATCGAGAGCGAGTTCCGTGGTGGCCTGCGGGTCACCACGCCGGAGGCGATGGACGTCGTCCGGATGGTGCTGGTCGGCCAGGTCGGCCGTGAGCTGGTCGGCATGATCAACAGTCATGGACCACTGGCGGTCGGGTTGTCGGGTGAGGACGGTGGCCTCTTCGTGGCCGAGCGTCGCGGCACCCAGGTGGACGGCGAGGCGGTCGACCTGGGGCTGGTGGGTGACGTGGCCGAGGTGCGGCCCGAGGCCGTGCTCGACCTGATCGAGGCCGGCCGGATCCCGGTGGTCGCCACCGTGGCCCCCGACGGGGACGGCCAGGTGCACAACGTGAACGCCGACACCGCCGCGGCCGCACTGGCCGTTGCCCTGGGCGCCGAGCGCCTGGTGATGCTGACCGACGTCGAGGGGCTGTACGCCAACTGGCCCGACGACCCGACGGTGATCTCGTCGATCACCACCACCGACCTGTCGGCCATGCTTCCCGGCCTCGCGGCCGGCATGGTGCCCAAGATGGAGGCATGCCTGCACGCCGTCGACGGCGGCGTCAGCCGGGCCACCGTGATCGACGGCCGGGTGCCACACTCGCTGTTGCTCGAGATCTTCACCGACGAGGGCAACGGCACGCTCGTCACCGGCCCGAACGATGCCACCGGCCCGAACGATGCCACCGGCCCGAACGACCCCACGGGAGCCACCGCATGACCGAGATCGACCACCTGACGGCCGGCGGCAGTTCCGCCAGCCTGACCGAGCGGTACGGCTCGGCGATGATGAACTCGTTCGGCCGCCCCAAGGCGGTGTTCGTCCGGGGCGAAGGCTGCCACCTGTGGGACGCCGACGGCCGCAAGTACCTCGACCTGCTGGCCGGGCTCGCCGTGAACGCGCTGGGCCACGCCCACCCGCTGGTGCTGTCGGCGATCACCAGCCAACTGTCCACGCTCGGTCACGTGTCGAACTTCTTCGCCACCCCGGCCCAGATCGCGCTGGCCGAACGGCTGGTGGCGATGACCGGCACCCACGCGAAGGTGTTCTTCACCAACTCCGGGGCCGAGGCGAACGAGGCCGCGTTCAAGATCACGCGGTTGACCGGGCGGCAGCGCATCATCGCGACCGAGGGCGCCTTCCACGGCCGCACCATGGGGTCGCTGGCGATCACCTGGAACCCGGCCTACCGCGAGGCGTTCGCCCCGCTGCCCGGTGACGTGACGTTCGTGCCCTACGGCGACACCGCCGCGCTGGCCGCGGCGATGGACGACACCGTCGCCGCGGTGGTCCTAGAGCCGGTGCAGGGTGAGAACGGCATCGTGGTCCCGCCGCCGGACTACCTCGACAACGCCCGTGAGTTGACCACGGCCCACGGCGCCCTGCTGTGGCTGGACGAGGTGCAGACCGGGATGGGACGCACCGGTGAGCTGCTGGCGCACCGCCCCGGGGGGCAGGGCTGGGCCGCCGACCTGATCACCGTTGCCAAGGGCCTCGGCAACGGGTTCCCGATCGGTGCCTGCCTGGCCACGGGCGACACCGCCGAACTGCTGGAGCCGGGCAACCACGGCACCACCTTCGGCGGCAATCCGGTGGCCGCGATCGCCGGGCTGGCGGTGCTGGCCACCATCGAACGTGATGACCTGCTGGCGCACACGCGCGAGGTCGGCGACCACCTGGCACGGCAGGTCACCGCCATGGACCACCCGCTGGTCAGCCACGTCCGCGGCCGAGGACTGCTCCGCGGGATCGTGCTGCACGAGGACGTGGCACCACAGCTGGTCGAGGCCGCGCAGGTCGCCGGGTTCGTGATCAACGCACCCCGCCCGAACGTCATCCGGATCGCCCCACCGCTGGTCATCACGATGGCCCAGCTCGACACCTTTTTGGAGGTTCTGCCACAGTTGCTTGATCAGGTCCAGATCCCCAAGGAGTCCCCATGAGCCTTCGTCACTTCCTGGCTGACGACGATCTCACCCCGGCCGAACAGGCCGAGGTGCTGGAGCTCGCACAGCAGATGAAGAAGGATCCGTACGGCTTCGACACCTTCGCCGGGCCCCGTCCGGTGGCGGTGCTGTTCGACAAGCCGTCCACCCGGACCAGGGTCTCCTTCGAGGCCGGGATCGCCGAACTGCAAGGGCATCCCATGATCATCGACGCCCAGGCATCCCAGCTCGGTCGGGGTGAGTCGATCGCCGACACCTCCCGGGTCCTCAGCCGTCAGGTGGGTGCCATCGTGTGGCGGACCGCCGGCCAGGAACGGATCGAGGAGATGGCCGAGTACGCCGACGTGCCGGTGATCAACGCGCTCACCGACGAGTTCCACCCGTGCCAGTTGCTGGCCGACCTGCTGACGGTGCGGGAGCGACTGGGTGACCTGAAGGGCCGCACCCTCACCTACTACGGCGATGCGGCCAACAACATGGCGCACTCCTACCTGTTGGCCGGGGTGACCGCAGGCATGCACGTCAGGCTGGCCGCTCCCGAGTCCTGTCGACCCGACCCCGCGATCGTTGCCCGCGCCGAAGCGCGGGCCGACGAGACCGGCGGCTCGGTGATGGTCACCGACCACGCTCAGGCTGCCGCGATCGGTGCCGACGTGATCGCGACCGACACCTGGGTGTCGATGGGGGCCGAGGCAGGGGCCGATGATCGCGAGGCGGCGCTGGCGCCCTACCAGGTCAACAAGGCGATCGTGCAGATGGCACGGCGACAGGTCGTGGTGCTGCACTGCCTGCCCGCCTATCGGGGCAAGGAGATCACCGCCGACGTGCTCGACGGGCCGCACTCGGCGATCTGGGACGAGGCCGAGAACCGGCGCCACGCACAGAAGGCGATCCTGCACTGGCTGGTGCAGCGCGCGAACGGGAGCTGAGGCCGATGGCCCAGCGTGCCCCGTTGAGCAAGGCGGCCCGACACGCGTTGATCACCGACCTGATCATGAAGCAGCCCGTGCGGTCACAGACCGAGCTCGCCGAGCTGCTGGCCGAGCACGGGGTGCGGGTCACCCAAGGGACGCTGTCGCGCGACCTGGTCGACGTCGGAGCCACCCGTGTCCGATCGACCCCCGGCCACCTCGTGTACGCGGTACCGGGCGAAGGCGGGGACCGCAGCGCCCAGTCGGGGGAGTCCGCACCGTTCGAGGCCAAGTTGGCTCGACTGTGCACCGAGGTGCTGGTGTCGGCGGAGTCATCGGCCAACCTCGTGGTGCTCCGGACACCACCCGGTGCCGCCCAGTACTTCGCCTCGGCGATCGACCGGGTGTCCCGTCCCGACATCCTGGGTTCCATCGCCGGCGACGACACCGTGCTGTTGATCACTCGCGATCCCGACGGTGGGCAACGGGTGGCCGACGAGTTCGTGATGCTGGCCAGTCGTACCGACGACAACGACCCGGGAGGAACCCATGACCCAGCCGCCACCGGCTGACCGTACGACCAGCACCCCCGACGGGCCGGCGGACCCGGGCCACGAGGGGCGGTTGTGGGGAGGCCGCTTCGCCGACGGACCCGCGGCCGCGATGTTCGCGCTGAGCGTGTCGACCCAGTTCGACTGGCGGCTGGCCCACCTCGACCTCGCGGGGTCGCGGGCGCACGCCGCGGCACTGCTGGGTGCGGGGCTGCTGACCACCGACGAGCACCGCGACCTGGCGGCCGGGATCGACGAACTGGCGCGCCGGGTGGAGACCGGCGAGTTCACGCCACGGGACGACGACGAGGACGTCCACGGAGCCCTGGAGCGTGGGCTGATCGAGATCTGCGGCCCCGAACTGGGGGGCCGGCTCCGCGCCGGCCGCTCGCGCAACGACCAGATCGCCACCCTGGTCCGGATGTACCTGCGGCAGGCGACCGGACTGCTGCGCAGCGACCTGCTCGACCTGGTCGACGCGCTGGCCGGGCAGGCGGCCGCCCACCCGGACGCGATCATGCCCGGCCGGACGCATCTGCAGTCGGCGCAACCGATCCTGTTGGCCCACCACCTGATGGCCCACGCCTGGCCGCTCGTCCGTGACGTGCAACGGATCGACGACCTGACCGGACGACTGTCGCAGAGTCCGTACGGTTCCGCCGCGCTGGCCGGCACCGCACTGGGGCTGGACCCGGTCGCGGTGGCCCACGACCTCGGGTTCGCCGACAGCGTGCCCAACTCGCTCGACGGCACCAGCGCCCGTGACCAGGTGGCCGAGGCCGCCTTCGTGTGCGCGCAGATCGGGATTGACCTGTCACGGCTCAGCGAGGACGTGATCCTGTGGAGCACCCCGGAGTTCGGCTTCGTCACCCTGCACGACGCGTGGTCGACCGGTTCGTCGATCATGCCGCAGAAGAAGAATCCTGACGTGGCGGAACTGGCGCGCGGCAAGTCGGGCCGGCTGATCGGCAACCTGACCGGGTTGCTCACCACCCTCAAGGGCATGCCGCTGGCGTACAACCGTGACCTGCAGGAGGACAAGGAGCCGATCTTCGACTCCCTCGACCAGTTGCAGGTGCTGCTGCCGGCGGTGACCGGAATGGTGGCCACGTTGCGCTTCCATCCCGAACGGATGGGCCCGCTCGCACCCGCCGGATTCGCCTTGGCGACGGACCTGGCCGACTGGTTGGTACGGCGTCGCGTGCCGTTCGCCCGGGCCCACGACCTCGCGGGGGAGGCCGTCCGCCGGTGTGAGGAGACCGGCCGGGAACTCCACGAGCTGACAGATGAGGAACTCTCCGACATCGCCCCCGAGCTGACCGGGGAGGTCCGAGAGGTCCTGACGGCCCCGGCCTCGGTGGCTGCCCATGACGCCCGCGGCGGTACGGCACCGGCGCGGGTGGCCGAGCAGCACGCCGAACTCGTCGAGCTGGTCGGGCAGCTGCGGAAGCAGTGATGCCGCCGGCGTCCGGCGTGGATCGTCGCACCGACGGCCGTCGGGCCACCGGTCCGTACGCGGAATCCCGATGCCGCCCGGGAGCGGGCTGAGGCAGACTGGTGCCCGGCCCCGGGAGTCGGCGGCCGAGCAGAGGGAGTGAGACGTGACCAATGTCCTGGACGAGTTGAGCTGGCGTGGCCTGGTGGCCGAGTCCACCGATGAGGCCGCCCTGCGGGAACACCTCGACTCCGGGCCGGTCACCTATTACGTGGGCTTCGATCCGTCGGCTCCGAGCCTGCAGGTGGGCAACCTGGTGCAGCTGCTGGTCGCCCGCCGACTGCAGGACGCCGGGCACCGGCCACTGATCCTGGTGGGCGGGTCCACCGGTCTGATCGGCGACCCGAAGCAAGCCGGTGAGCGGGTGCTGAACGAGCCGGAGGTGGTCGCCGGTTGGGTCGAGAAGGTCCGGGCCCAGGTGGGTCGGTTCCTCGACCTGGAGGGCGACAACGCGGCGACGATCGTGAACAACCTGGACTGGACGTCGGGGTTGTCCACCATCGAGTTCCTGCGTGACATCGGCAAGCACTTCCCGGTGAACCGGATGTTGGCGCGGGACGTGGTGGCCCGGCGGCTCGAGTCGGGGATCTCCTACACCGAGTTCTCGTACGTGCTGCTGCAGGCCCTCGACTACCGGGAGCTGTTCCGTACGTACGGCTGCACCCTGCAGTTCGGCGGCAGTGACCAGTGGGGCAACATCACCGCGGGGGTCGAGTTGGTCAGGCGGGCCGAAGGGGAGCGGGTGCACGCGCTGGCGACACCACTCATCACCAAGGCCGACGGCACCAAGCTCGGCAAGACCGAGAGCGGCACCATCTGGTTGGACCCCTCCCTGACGAGTCCGTACGCGTTGCACCAGTTCTTCCTGCAGGCCGAGGACAGCAAGGTGATCGACTACCTGAAGGTGTTCACCAACCGAACCCGGGACGAGGTGGCGGAGCTGGAGCGGCTGACCGAGGCGGAGCCCTACCGCCGGCACGCACAGCGGGCACTGGCCGACGACGTGGTGACCGTGGTGCACTCGGCCGCGGAGGCGGCCGGCGCCGCGACCGCCGCGGAGGCGTTGTTTGGGCGGAAGGACCTGTCCGAGCTGGACGCCGACACGCTGGCCGGCGTGTTCGCCGAGATCGGCGGCACCGCACTGCCCGGCGGGGAGCTACCGAGTGTGGTCGATGCCCTGGAGGCAAGTGGCGTGGTCGGCAGCAAGTCGGCGGCGCGACGGACCATCGCCGAGGGTGGCGCCTACGTCAACAACACCAAGGTGACCGATCCCGACGCGACCCTGACACGTGCGGACCTGCTGCACGGCCGCTACGTGGTGCTCCGACGAGGCAAGCGCACCGTCGGTGGCGTCCAGGTCGGTACCTGACACACCCGCCCGACGCACCCGTACGGACACCCCGGCAGAGCAGCTCTGCCGGGGTGCCGTCGTTCCCGGTGCCCCGTCGACGAGGCGTCGCGGGCCGGCCCAACGGCGGGCCCCAGGAGTGTGACCGTGAACACGCTGCCACGATTTGCAGCACCGCGAACGGTGCCCTAAGGTTTACCGAGTCGCAGAGAGCGGGGAACCGCAGGAAGCGACAGAGGCCAGCAGTCGGAGTTGACGCGAGTCGGACAAGCGACTAAGCTAGGCCGAGCCCCTGAAGGAGCCCAGCTCCCGAGGGTGGCACCCACAACCACCACCTGTAACCAGGTCTGGTGCGCGCCCAGGACAGGGCCCACCGACAGACTTGGGGAGGATGGAAAAGAGGCAGAAGCCCGGATTTGACACCGGGCCGAACACCTCAGTAAAGTAAGTCGAGTTGCCCCAAGCAGCGGTCGAGAGGCCAAAGCGCGGGACGCACCCGAAACTTGAGAACTCAACAGCGTGCCGAAAGTCAATGCCAAACAAGCAGTAAACCCGTGCTTGGCAACGGCGAAGGACACTCGTCCGGACCCGGAACCAAGTCGGATTCCTTTGAAGTAACACATGATAGATCCAGCAATGGGTCCGTCAGGCAAACTAAAGTTGAATGGAACCGACCGTTCGCGGTCGTAACCAATAGATTTCAACGGAGAGTTTGATCCTGGCTCAGGACGAACGCTGGCGGCGTGCCTAACACATGCAAGTCGAACGGTAAGGCCCTTCGGGGTACACGAGTGGCGAACGGGTGAGTAACACGTGAGCAACCTGCCCTTGACTTCGGAATAAGCACTCGAAAGGGTGTCTAATACCGGATACGACCTGACCCGACATCGGAGATGGTTGAAAGCTCTGGCGGTCAAGGATGGGCTCGCGGCCTATCAGCTAGTTGGTGAGGTAACGGCTCACCAAGGCGTCGACGGGTAGCCGGCCTGAGAGGGTGACCGGCCACACTGGGACTGAGATACGGCCCAGACTCCTACGGGAGGCAGCAGTGGGGAATATTGCACAATGGGCGAAAGCCTGATGCAGCAACGCCGCGTGCGGGATGACGGCCTTCGGGTTGTAAACCGCTTTCAGTAGGGACGAAGCGCAAGTGACGGTACCTACAGAAGAAGCACCGGCCAACTACGTGCCAGCAGCCGCGGTGATACGTAGGGTGCAAGCGTTGTCCGGAATTATTGGGCGTAAAGAGCTCGTAGGCGGTTGGTCACGTCGGAAGTGAAAACTCAGGGCTCAACCCTGAGCCTGCTTCCGATACGGGCCAACTAGAGGTATGCAGGGGAGAACGGAATTCCTGGTGGAGCGGTGGAATGCGCAGATATCAGGAGGAACACCAGTGGCGAAGGCGGTTCTCTGGGCATTACCTGACGCTGAGGAGCGAAAGCATGGGGAGCAAACAGGCTTAGATACCCTGGTAGTCCATGCCGTAAACGGTGGGCACTAGGTGTGGGACTCATTCCACGAGTTCCGTGCCGTAGCTAACGCATTAAGTGCCCCGCCTGGGGAGTACGGCCGCAAGGCTAAAACTCAAAGGAATTGACGGGGGCCCGCACAAGCGGCGGAGCATGCTGATTAATTCGATGCAACGCGAAGAACCTTACCTGGGTTTGACATATACCGGAAACACTTGGAGACAGGTGCCCCGCAAGGTCGGTATACAGGTGGTGCATGGCTGTCGTCAGCTCGTGTCGTGAGATGTTGGGTTAAGTCCCGCAACGAGCGCAACCCTCGTCCTATGTTGCCAGCGGATAATGCCGGGGACTCATAGGAGACTGCCGGGGTCAACTCGGAGGAAGGTGGGGATGAGGTCAAGTCATCATGCCCCTTATGTCCAGGGCTTCAAGCATGCTACAATGGCTGGTACAATGGGCTGCGAGCTTGCAAGAGTGAGCGAATCCCAAAAAGCCAGTCTCAGTTCGGATTGGGGTCTGCAACTCGACCCCATGAAGTCGGAGTCGCTAGTAATCGCAGATCAGCAACGCTGCGGTGAATACGTTCCCGGGCCTTGTACACACCGCCCGTCAAGTCATGAAAGTCGGTAACACCCGAAGCCGGTGGCCCAACCTTAGGGAGGGAGCCGTCGAAGGTGGGACTGGTAATTAGGACTAAGTCGTAACAAGGTAGCCGTACCGGAAGGTGCGGCTGGATCACCTCCTTTCTAAGGAGCCATATGGCGAGCCTGGCTCGTCCATCCGTCCGGATCCGAGGCGTACGTCCTCGGCCGGACAGGCACCGGAATGTGGAACATTGACCAGTAGGCGTCGTGACCAAGTCCGTCGCAAGTACAACCCGAAAGGGAGTGGAACGCAGCCGGCACGGAAGCGGCGCCCAGGCACGCTGTTGGGTCCTGAGGTTTCGGGACCAGCCGGTTCGCCGGCTGAGATCGACCTCGCGGACAGATTGCTCTCGTGGTGACCACCACGGGAGCTTCTGATACCGCCCGTACCTTGAGAACTGCACAGTGGACGCGAGCATCTTTGTAGTAACAACAAGCTACTAAGGGCAATCGGTGGATGCCTAGGCACCAAGAGCCGATGAAGGACGTTGTAACCTGCGATAAGCCCCGGGGAGCTGGTAAACGAGCTTCGATCCGGGGATCTCCGAATAGGGAAACCTCGAAAGAAACCGGAGTAATGTCCGGCGACCTCTGCCTGAACACATAGGGCAGTTGGAGGGAACGTGGGGAAGTGAAATATCTCAGTACCCACAGGAAGAGAAAACAACAGTGATTCCGTAAGTAGATGTGAACGAAAGCGGAAGAGGCCAAACCTCATCTGTGTGATAGCTGACAGGCGTTGCAGATGAGGTGTTGTGGGGCCATCTGGGTCAGGCTGTCGACTGACCAGGAAGTCAAAAATGATCATGAAAGTCGAAGGACTCTGGGAAGTTCCGGCAAAGAAGGTAATACCCCTGTAGACGTAACGTGATCACTTCTAGATGTCACCCCAAGTACCACGGAGGTCCTGAATCCTCCGTGCGAATCTGGCGGGACCACCCGTTAAGCCTAAATACTCCTTGGTGACCGATAGCGGACCAGTACCGTGAGGGAAAGGTGAAAAGTACCCCGGGAGGGGAGTGAAATAGTACCTGAAACCGATTGCCTACAATCCGTCGGAGCCCTTCGGGGTGACGGCGTGCCTTTTGAAGAATGAGCCTGCGAGTTAGTGGCATGTGGCAAGGTTAACCCGTGTGGGGAAGCCGTAGCGAAAGCGAGTCCGAACAGGGCGATTGAGTCGCATGCTCTAGACCCGAAGCGGAGTGATCTATCCATGGCCAGGTTGAAGCGACGGTAAGACGTCGTGGAGGACCGAACCCACCTAGGTTGAAAACTGGGGGGATGAGCTGTGGATAGGGGTGAAAGGCCAATCAAACTCCGTGATAGCTGGTTCTCCCCGAAATGCATTTAGGTGCAGCGTCGCGTGTTTCTTACCGGAGGTAGAGCACTGGATGGTCTAGGGGGCCCAACAGCTTACCGAAATCAACCAAACTCCGAATGCCGGTAAGTGAGAGCGCGGCAGTGAGACTGCGGGGGATAAGCTTCGTAGTCGAGAGGGAAACAGCCCAGATCACCAGCTAAGGCCCCTAAGAGATTGCTAAGTGGAAAAGGATGTGGAGTTGCGGAGACAACCAGGAGGTTGGCTTGGAAGCAGCCACCCTTGAAAGAGTGCGTAATAGCTCACTGGTCAAGTGATTCTGCGCCGACAATTTAGCGGGGCTCAAGCAATCCGCCGAAGCTGTGACATTCACGCCAAGCGTGGATGGGTAGGGGAGCGTCGTATGTGCGACGAAGCGGCGGGGTGACCCAGCCGTGGAGAGCATACGAGTGAGAATGCAGGCATGAGTAGCGAAAGACGGGTGAGAAACCCGTCCGCCGAATGACCAAGGGTTCCAGGGTCAAGCTAATCTGCCCTGGGTAAGTCGGGACCTAAGGCGAGGCCGACAGGCGTAGTCGATGGACAACGGGTTGATATTCCCGTACCGGCGTACATGCAACCCTGCCGAGGCGAGCAATGCTAAGCTCGGAAGGTCTGCGGAAGTCTTCGGACGGAACCAGACCGACCCTGCGACCCAAACTTGTATTAGGCAAGCTGCGGAGTGACGCAGGAAGGTAGCCCATCCCGGGCGATGGTAAGCGCAAGCTGATCCCGGGCTAAATGTGTAGGGCGAGGTGTAGGCAAATCCGCACCTCACATGCCTGAGACATGACGGCTCCCTCGAACACGTTCGATGGAGTGGGTAATCCTATGCTGCCTAGAAAACCTTCGTGAGCGACGTATGTAAGCCGCCCGTACCCCAAACCGACTCAGGTGGTCAGGTAGAGAATACTAAGGCGATCGAGATAACCGTGGTTAAGGAACTCGGCAAAATACCCCCGTAACTTCGGAAGAAGGGGGGCCGGACGTGTCAAGGGACTTGCTCCCGGAAGCACTGAAGGCCGCAGAGACCAGGGCCAAGCGACTGTTTACTAAAAACACAGGTCCGTGCGAAGTCGCAAGACGATGTATACGGACTGACTCCTGCCCGGTGCTGGAAGGTTAAGGGGATGTGTTAGCTTCGGCGAAGCACTGAACTTAAGCCCCAGTAAACGGCGGTGGTAACTATAACCATCCTAAGGTAGCGAAATTCCTTGTCGGGTAAGTTCCGACCTGCACGAATGGAGTAACGACTTGGCCGCTGTCTCGACCACGGACTCGGCGAAATTGCACTACGAGTAAAGATGCTCGTTACGCGCAGCAGGACGGAAAGACCCCGGGACCTTTACTACAATTTGTTATTGGTGATTGGGACAGCTTGTGTAGGATAGGTGGGAGACTTTGAAGCATGGACGCCAGTTCGTGTGGAGTCATCGTTGAAATACCACTCTGGTTGTTCTAGTTACCTAACCTCGGTCCGTGATCCGGATCAGGGACAGTGACTGATGGGTAGTTTGACTGGGGCGGTCGCCTCCCAAAAGGTAACGGAGGCGCCCAAAGGTTCCCTCAGCCTGGTTGGCAATCAGGTTTCGAGTGTAAGTGCACAAGGGAGCTTGACTGTGAGAGAGACATCTCGAGCAGGGACGAAAGTCGGGACTAGTGATCTGGCGGTGGCATGTGGAAGCGCCGTCACTCAACGGATAAAAGGTACCCCGGGGATAACAGGCTGATCTTGCCCGAGCGTCCATAGCGACGGCATGGTTTGGCACCTCGATGTCGGCTCGTCGCATCCTGGGGCTGTAGCCGGTCCCAAGGGTTGGGCTGTTCGCCCATTAAAGCGGCACGCGAGCTGGGTTTAGAACGTCGTGAGACAGTTCGGTCCCTATCCGCTGCGCGCGTAGGAGTCTTGAGAAGAGCTGTCCTTAGTACGAGAGGACCGGGACGGACGAACCTCTGGTGTGCCAGTTGTTCCGCCAGGAGCACGGCTGGTTGGCTACGTTCGGAAGTGATAACCGCTGAAAGCATCTAAGCGGGAAGCACGCTTCAAGATGAGGACTCCCACAGGACAACCTGGTAAGGCCCCCAGCAGATCACTGGGTGATAGGTCGGATGTGGAAGTGCAGCAATGCATGGAGCTGACCGATACTAATAGGCCGAGGGCTTGTTCCTACAAAGATGCTACGCGTCCACTGTGTGGTTCCCGAGGTATGGTCGGGAACCGATCACGGGAGAGATCCCGTTCGATCGATCCGATCACATCTCCATAGAGTTTCGGTGATCATTGCGAGAGGGAAACACCCGGCTCCATTCCGAACCCGGAAGTTAAGCTTCTCAGCGCCGATGGTACTGCAGGGGGGACCCTGTGGGAGACTAGGACGTCGCCGGACAAACAACACTCAAGGGCGGTCACTTCGGTGGCTGCCCTTGAGTGTTTTTTTGGTTCTGGGCGAGTTTGGTGGGCGCTCGTCATGGTGACCCTGGGCTCTGGGGTTGATCTGGCAGCGCGTCTGTCGAGGCTGGCTCGTCGGTGGGACTTGGCGGGACGTACGTCCCTGCGGAAGGATGGACAAATGGCAACAAGGGATGGCGAGCAGGACGACCGCGGGCGCGAGCGCGACCAGGACGGTGGATCTCGACGACAGCCACGCCGGTACGACAACGACGGCGGTCGGCGGGGCGGAGATCGGGATCGTCGTCGGGACGGGGAGCGCGGTCGTGGCCGCTCGGATCGCCCCGGCGGTTCGGGTCGAGCAGGCCGCTCGGATCATTCAGGCCGCTCGGATCGTCCAGGTGGTTCGGACCGGACCGGCCGCTCGGATCGTCGAGGTGGTTCGGACCGTCCAGGAGGTTCGGACCAGGCCGGCCGCTTCGACCGTGATGCCGGTTCGGGCCGTGCCGGCGGTTCAGCGCGCGGTGGTGACCGGTTCCGGTCACCGAGACCCTCGCCCGGTGGATCCCGCTCCAGCAGCTCCCGCTCCCGCGACAGCCGCTACGTCGGAGATTCCCGCGACTCCGGGCAGTCGGGCAAGCGCCAGGAGCCCCGTTCGGGTGAATCGCGCGGTTCTGGTGATGCCGGTTCCCGCGGTCGTGGTTCGGCAACGAGTCGCCCCGCTCGACGACGTGACTTCGGCCGCGGTGACGATCGCCGAGACTGGGGAGAGCGTGACAGCCCCCGAGCCGATGCTGAGCGCCGCGACCGATCTGCCCCGCGTCGTTCTGCCCCCGACCGAGCTCGGGGTGCGGGCGATCGCCGCGAGGTCGATGATCGCCGCGGTGGCGACAGTCGCGGCGGCGACCGGGCCCGTCGTGGGTACGGCGACCGTCCGACCTCCGATCGGCCCGCGGGAGGCGCCGGCAACGACCGGGGCTTCGAGGGTCGCCGAGGTTCGCGTGATCGCCGGTACGAGGACGGCCGCAGCACGGACGGGCGTCGCACTGCGGGAGGCGGTCGTTTCGAGGACGACCACCGCACGGGTGGGCGTCGTCCAGGGGGAGACCCCCGTGGGGGTGATCGTGGTGGGCGTACCGGGGATCGCCGGGGCGGATCCGGCCCCAGGCGGGACGACACACGATTCGGTTCCCGCGATTCCCGTGCCTCAGGCGACCGTCGGGACAGCCGCAGTCGTGATTCGTTCCCGCGGCAGGGTAGGCCGGCGGCTGAGGAGCGGCCTCCGGCGCCACCGGGTCTGGAGCGTCCCGCCGACGAACCGATGGTCGAGTTGCCCTTCGACCAGAAGGTGCTGCCGATTCCGGTCCGAGCCGAACTGAAGGGGTTGCCGACCGAACTGGCCGACATTGTCGGTGCCCACCTCGTTGCGGCAGCCGAAGCGATGGAGGTCGATCCGGCGCTCGCGCTGCGTCATGCCCAGGCCGCTCGCCGGAGGGCCGCGCGGATGGCCGTCACCCGGGAGGCCGTCGCGGAGGCCGCGTACGCCGCCGGTGAATGGTCGGTGGCCCTGAACGAGTTCCGATCGTTGCGTCGGATGACCGGGGACACTGCGTGGTTGCCGGTGATGGCCGACTGCGAGCGCGCGCTCGAGCGGCCCCAGGCCGCCCTACGGCTGGTCGCCGAGGCCGCTGAGCTCGGCCTGCCCCGTGATCAGGCGATGGAGATGCGCATCATCGAGGCCGGTGCCCGGGCCGACCTCGGCCAGACCGCGGAAGCCGCACGCGTCCTGCGCCGCTCCTTGGCCGAGGTCGAACGTCGCCCCGGCCCGGAGCGAATCCGCGTCGGCTACGCGTACGCCGATCGGCTGCTCGAGTCCGGTGACACCAAGCAGGGTGGGACGCTGTTCCGTCAGGTCGCGGACTGGGACGTCGACGGCATCACCGATGCCGCAGCCCGGTGCGACGAACTGGAGGGCTTCCACTTCGATCTGTCCGACAGCGACGCGGCCCCCGACGACGACCCCGATGACAGGACGGACGAGAACGTCGCCGCCCTCGGTGATAATGATCAGGTCGACCCCGCCGGGGGCGAGGACTCGTGAGCGACCGTCCCCTCATCGCGGGCCACGATGCCGCCCTGTTCGACCTCGACGGGGTGGTGTATCTCGGGCCGCAACCGGTCCCGGCGGCCGCTCCGACCATCGCCGAGCTCAAGCAGCAGGGCGTCCACTGTGCCTACGTGACGAACAATGCGTCGCGGACGCCGGAGCAGGTTGCCGAGCACCTGGTCGAGCTCCAGATCCCCACCGCGGCGACCGACGTCATCACCTCGTCCCAGGCGGTGGCCCGGGTCCTGGTCGAACGGTTCCCCGCCGGGTCGCCGGTCTTCGTGCTGGGTGCTCCGGCACTGGTCGACGAGGTGGCCCGGGCGGGGATGCGACCGGTCTTCAGTGTTGCCGACCAGCCTGCGGCCGTGGTGCAGGGACTGTCGGCGGCGATGACCTGGCACGACCTCTGCGAAGCGACCGTGGCCATCCATCGAGGCGCGACCTGGATCGCGGCCAACACCGACTCCACCCGACCGACCGAGCGCGGGCAACTTCCCGGCTGTGGTGCTGCCGTGGCCGCCGTCGCGACAGCGGTCGACGTGGACCCGGTCGTGGTCGGCAAGCCACACGCCCCGCTGATGGTCGAGACCTTGGAGCGGTTGGGCGCCGAGTCGCCGATCTTCGTCGGGGACCGTCTCGACACCGACATCGCCGGCGCCGTGACGGTGGGGATCGACAGCCTGCTGGTGTTGAGCGGTGCCCACTCGGTGGCCGACCTGCTGGCGGCGGGCCCGGATCGTCGCCCGACCCACCTCGGCGCCGACGTGTCCGCGCTGCTGAAGCCGGCCCGTGAGGTCGAGATCACCGATGCCGGTGTGCGGTGCGGTGGCCAGACCGTCCAGGCCCGCGGCAACAGCTACGAGTGGCAGGGGCGTATCACCTCCGGCGAGGACTGGTTGGACGCCGCGTGGGCGCTCGCCAACCTGCACTGGCGGGCCGCGTCCGCCGGAACGGATCCGTACGTGATCATGGAGCAGCTCGGACCGCGACCGGAGGAGGACCGATGAGCGAGCAGCAGCCGACGGACAGGGCACACCTCGACGGTGTCGACGACCAGGAGCCGGGCTGGTCGGCAACCGGGCACCCGGCGGTCGACGCCACGCTGGCCTCGGTGGCCGACCTTGATCGGGTGCCACTGGCCGACCATGCCGAGCGGCTCGCCGCGGCGCACGAACAGCTTCATGCCACCTTGGACGAACACCGGACACGCCCCGACCCGGCCTGATGGTCGACCGAACAGTCCGACCGGTCCCGCGATGAGTCGCCGACTCGATCGCGAACTGGTCGCCCGCGGGCTGGCGACATCACGGACGCGAGCGGCTGCCCTGATCACCGCCGGGGTGGTCACGGTCGCCGGCCGACCGGTCACCCGACCTGCGGCCCCCGTGTCCGGAGCCGACGAGGTGGTGGTCACCCAGCCGGATCCGTACGTGTCCCGGGCGGCCCACAAGTTGCTCGGCGCCCTGACCGAGCTGGGGCTCTCCCCGTACGGCCGCGCCCTCGACGCAGGCGCGTCGACCGGCGGGTTCAGCCAGGTACTGCTCGAAGCCGGGGTGCGACACGTGTATGCGGTGGACGTCGGACACGGTCAGCTGCACCCGACGATCCGCGACGACCCGCGGGTGAGTGTCCACGAACGGCTCCACCTGCGCGAGCTCACCCTCGCTCACGTCGAGGGAGACCCCGTCGACTGGCTGGTGGCCGACGTGTCGTTCATCTCGCTCACCCTCCTGCTGGAACCGATGCTGGCCGTGCTCCGCCCCGACGGGCACGCCCTGGTCATGGTGAAACCGCAGTTCGAGGTGGGCCGCGACCGACTCGGGCCGGGCGGCGTGGTCCGCGACGAGGGGCTGCGCGCCGAGGCGGTGGACGCGGTCGTGGCCGAAGCCGTACGACTCGGCTGGGACTGCACGGCCCGGGCCCGCAGTGTCCTGCCGGGGGAGTCCGGGAACGCCGAGGAGTTCATCCACCTCCGGTGCCGGACCGCGTAGTCGCCGCTCGACGTCGGGCCCCGCCGCCTCAGTCGGCCGGCAGCGTGGTGAACCCCACTCGCGGCTCACCGTCGGGATCGTCGGCCGGCAGGCACATCCGCTGCACCTGCGCGCGGGCCTGCTCGATGACGGGGGTCTGGGGGTCGAGCACCTTCAGGTACTCCTCGTGCGCGGCCAGTGAGTGAACGGCGAGCGCCATCTGGTCGCGGGTCACCGCCTGCAGGTGCGAAGGCTCCGGCGACGACTCGAACAGCCAGCGTGGCCGCTGCTCGGCGGGGAGCCCGGCCACCGCCTCCGCGACCGCCACCCCGAAATTGATGTGGTCGGGATGGTTCGGTTGGTCCGGGGCCCAGCCGGGACCGCGATACAGCGTGATCACCATGTCGGCCTCGCGCTGGGTGATCTCGGTGCTGATCAGACTGCGGGTCGCCTGGTCGTTTCGGACCTGGCCGTCACCGATGCCCAGGAAGATCACGTCGGTGACGCCTACGATGGCCGCAGACCGTCGCTGCTCATCCTCCCGGATCGGGCCGGCCACCTCCGGTGGCATGCCCTCGATGCCGACCTCGCCGCTGGTCGCCAGCACGTAGTCCACCTGCCGACCTTCCTCGGTCCACCGGGCCACGGCCGCTGCCATCCCGTACTCCGGATCGTCGGGATGGGCGACGAAGACCACGGCGCGGCGCCAGTCGGTGGGGAACGGGGTGAGCTCGGAGTCAGCCATGGCCTCACGCTAGCGCCACGGGGTTTCGGCAGAGCGACCGGTCGATCGTGGTGCCGGGGATGCTTCCCGCGTGGCCGCCCCATCCCCTCGCACCCGACCGGTCGCTTTGCGGAAACGCCCGGCACCTGCTGTCTCACGGCGCGGACACCGAAAGGTTGCGAAAGCATCGCAACTGTTGCCCCCGATTGCTGCCCCTTGTAACGTCCACAAGGTTGGTGCCTCGACGGGGTGGCGCCGGCCCGGGACCCCGGAACCCATACGGGCCCGATCAGGAGTGATGAGCATGACGACCTTCAACGTGCCGCGCCGGACCGTGTTGGCGGCGGTCCCGCTGACCGCTGTGGCGGTCGGTGCCACCAGTTGCGGCTTCGGGTCCGAACCCGGGCAGGGCCCGTCCGGTGGCGGTGGTGGAGGCGAGGGCGCGACCACCTTGCGGCAGGCCAACCGGCCGGTGAACCACCTCAATCCCGCCTTTGGTGGCGGTGGATCACCGCAGTCGAGCCTGCTGATGGCGATGATCTGGGAGGGTCTGGTCAACCGCGAGGAGGGCAACCTGTCCAACTACGTGCCGGGGATGGCCGAGTCCTGGGAGATCTCCGAGGATGCGCTGAACTACACGTTCAAGATCCGCGCGGACGCCAAGTGGTCGAACGGTGATCCGCTCACCGCCGATGACTTCGTCTGGAGCTTCTCGTACTACTACTCACCGGAACTGGCGGATCAGGAGAACGAAAACAACCCGAGCAAGAACGGTAGTCCCGACGTCACCACGATCGAGGGGTTGCCGGACTACTTCGCCGGCAGGACCACGGACTTCTCGACCGTGGGCGTCAAGGCGCCGGATCCGCAGACCCTGGAGATCACGCTGACCGCCCCGGACTACAGCTTCATGAACGGACTGGTGAGCCTCTATCCGCTGCACCAGGAGTCCGTCGAGGCCAACGTCAAGGACTTCTGGATGCCGGACAACCTCGTCGGCAACGGCCCGTACCAGATGACCAAGTACTCCCAGAACAGCAACGCGACGTTCGAGCTGAACGAGCACTACTGGGACGCCGAGAACTACACGATCACCACGCGTGAGGTCCAGTTCAACTCCAGCGGTCCGACCGGCATGATGGTCTCCTACAACGCCGACGAGATCGACCTGTTCCGGGTGGACGGCGATCCGAGCGCGTTGATCTCGGGGCGGCCTGATCTGGAGGACCAGTTGCAGGCGGCCACGATGATCCAGTTCAAGGGCCTGTGCGTCCTGCCGTGCAAGAACCCGATCCTGCAGGAGAACCAGAAGCTTCGGCAGGCACTGGCCATGTCGCTGGATCGGGAGGCCCTGGCCAGCGTGGCTCCGCCCGACGCGCCTGCCGACTCGTGGGCGCCGACCGGCATCGAGGGTTTCGACCAGCTGCCCAAGATCCCGTTCGACCCGGAGGGTGCGGCGAAGCTGCTGGCCGAGGCCGGGCACGCCAACGGTGAGGGCGTCCCGGAGCTCCAGATCGTCACGTACGCGACGATGCCGGCGCTCGAGGCGGCGGTCGAGATGTGGAAGGAACACCTCAACATCAACGCCGGTGTCGCCGTCCGTGAGGTGGGAGTCTTCAGCGAGTACATCCAGGGCAACATGCCCGACGACTTCACCGGCCTCGCGTTCAACTATCGCGGCATCGCGCCGCCGATGATGCTGGCCCTGGTCGGCAAGAACTTCAACAACTACAACTACGTTCCCAACGAGACGGCGAAGCAGTACTTCGCGTACAAGTCCGGCGACGACAAGGACAAGTACCCGCCGGCCGAGATGGCCGAGGTCGTGGACAAGCTGCTGCGTGACAACTGGCTCCCCGAGTACCGGGAGTTCGACACCTTGGCGAAGGAGGCCGTGGCCGCGCAGGCCGACCCGGAACAGGCCCTGCAGCTGGCGGTCAAGGCCGCCACGCAGTTCCAGGAGACGTACCTGTTCATCCCGATCCTGTGGGCGGGCTACACCTTCATGGTGAAGCCGCGGGTGCACAACCTCACCTTCAACTCGCTGTCGGACAGCATGTTCAGCATGAAGGGGGTCACGCTCGACCCGCTGGGGGGCTGAGTTCCCGTCGGAGCGGTGGTCCGTAGATGGCGACCTGTGCGACGGCCAGGAAACGGTCATGGTGCCATCACATGTCACGCGGAATTAACTGGGCAAAAGATTGCCGACGGCCCCGAGTCCTCGTAATGTCAGTCACATCGACACCATGGGGGCTCTTCCCAGATGAGGGTGTAGGTCGGTCTGGCGCGTCGGTCCGTGGATAGAGGTCGAGGTCTTCCGACGATGGAGGTTCCTACGCCGTCCATCCGAAAGACCTCGACGTGTCCGACGCTACCCCGCCGGCCGGCTTCGGCCGTCCTGACCTGACCACCTTGGCTCGACTCGATGGCCTCGGCCTGAGCGTGGTCGGGCAACGACTTGAACTGGATCGTGCTGTCCTCGCGTGCCGCGTGGTTGAGCCAGATCAATGGTGCCGACGCTGCGGCAGTGAAGGCGTTGCTCGTGACACCGTGATCCGGCGTCTGGCCCACGAGCCGCTGGGCTGGCGGCCGACCGTGCTGGAAGTCGCCGTACGTCGCTACCGGTGTGCCGGCTGTGGGCACGTGTGGCGCCAGGACACCAGTGCCGCGGCCGAACCACGCGCGAAGCTGTCGCGGGTCGGGCTGCGGTGGGCGCTGGAAGGGATCGTGGTCGCCCACCTCACCGTCGCCCGCGTCGCTGACGGGCTTGGGGTCGCGTGGGACACCGCGAACAACGCGGTTCTGGCCGAAGGCAAGCGGCTGCTGATCAACGACCCGACGCGGCTCGACGGTGTGAAGGTTATCGGTGTTGATGGGCACGTGTGGCGCCACACCAAGCGTGGCGACAAGTACGTCACCGTGATCATCGACCTCACCCCGGTGCGTGACGGAACCGGGCCAGCCAAGCTTCTCGACATGGTCCAGGGCCGATCCAAGGCCGCGTTCAAGACCTGGCTCGCTGACCGGGACGACGCCTTCCGCAACGCGGTCGAGGTCGTCGCGATGGACGGGTTCACCGGCTTCAAGACCGCCGCCGCCGAAGAGGTCCCCGACGCGGTCGCGGTGATGGATCCCTTCCACGTCGCCCGGCTCGCTGGGGATGCGCTGGACCGATGCCGACGCCGGGTCCAGCTCGCGATCCATGGCCACCGTGGGTTCAAGAACGACCCGCTCTACAAGTCACGACGGACGCTGCACACCGGCGCGGACCTGCTCACCGACAAGCAGATCGACCGGCTGCGCGCACTCTTCGTCGATGACATGCACGTCGAGGTCGAGGTGACCTGGGGCATCTACCAGCGGATGATCACCGCCTACCGCCACGAACACCGACCTCGTGGTCGTGAGCTGATGGACAAGGTGATCACCGACCTCAGCGCCGGCGTCCCGAAGGTCCTCACCGAGCTCATCACTCTGGGACGGACGCTGAAGAAACGCGCGGCCGACGTGCTCGCCTACTTCGACCGGCCCGGCACGAGCAACGGGCCGACCGAGGCGGTCAACGGACGACTCGAGCACCTCCGCGGCAGCGCGCTCGGGTTCCGCAACCTCACGAACTACATAGCCAGGAGCCTGCTCGAGACCGGTGGGTTCAGACCCCAACTACACCCTCGATTGGGATGAGCCACCAATGTGGCGGAGTCGGGGAGCGTTGCCGAGGGCAGCAACTCCGGCTCCGCTCCCGGTGGCGCCACGTCCGGCGAGCAGAGCGTCGCCGGTGGCAACCAGATCGGTGTGCCGGTGCAGGTTCCGGTGAACCTGAGCGGTGTGCAGGCGACCCTGATCGGTGCAGGGAACGAGAACGTCTCGTCCGCAGCGTCGACCGCGCAGGGTGATGGAGGCCCGGCCGCCGACACCTCCGGTGAGCGGGGTGTCGTCGCTGGCAACCAGATCGGGGTGCCTGTGACGGCGCCGGTGGACCTGGGCGGTGTGCAGGCGACCGTGATCGGCTCGGAGAACACCAACTCGTCGACCACATCGGCATCGGCCGAACCGGGAACCGTGCCGGGTGGAACGACACCTGTCGGAGGCATTGGCTCCGGTCTCGAGATCGGGGTACCGGTACAGATCCCGGCGAACGCCGGGTGCCTCCAGATCGCCGCCATCGGCTCACAGAACACGAACGTGTGTGAGGCCACTGTCGGTGAGCCGGGTGAACGGGGTGAACCGGGTGAACCGGGGGAGCCGGGTGAACCGGGGGAGCCGGGGGAGCCGGGTGAACCGGGGGAGCCGGGGGAGCCGGGGGAGCCGGGGGAGCCGGGGGAGCCGGGTCGCGAGGGGTCGGACGCCGAGGAGGGGACCGGGAACGGCACCCGTCCGGCCGGCCATGTCGAGAACGGGCCTGCCGTCTCCGGCGCCGGTCCGGCCACCGAGGAGCGGAGTGGCCGCTCCTCGGGTCCGGGCGGGAACCTCGCCGGCACCGGTGCGCCGGACGGTGGCGCGATGATGGCGGTCATGGCCGTGCTGCTGGTCGCAGTGGGCTCCGCGTTCCTGATTCGCAGGAGGCGCCGCTGAGCTGAACCTTCCCGCAGGCTCCCGCGTGACCGGCCTCCTTCCGGTCACGTGGGGGCCGGGCGGCCCCTCGCGACACCTGCCGACACCTGGAGCGCCGCTCCGGGTCCTGAACGTGTCCCGTGGCGAACGGGAGCCACACCCGTACACCACAGGCTTGCCGGCCGGGCCGGGATCCGAGGCGGTCTCGGCCGTCCACAGCCGCGCCCGATCCCGGGCGCACCGACGCCTCGGACCTCTATCCTGATCCCGTGAGTGCCACCAGCGCGGGCCAGCCCGCCGACCCGCGTCGGGTCGCCGTCTTCACCCACATCCGCCGACCCGAGGCGGTGTCGGCCGCGGAACGGTTGATCCGCGACTTCACCGACGCCGGGCTGGTGTCGCTGATCCCGGCCGAGGACCGGGAGTTCATGAACGTGGCAGGCCTCGCCGTCGCCGACCTCAACGGGGACGAACTGGAACCGGCCAACACCCCGGCGGCCTGTGAACTCGTGGTGGTGCTGGGTGGTGACGGGACGATCCTGCGTGGTGCCGAACGTGCCCTGGCCTCCGAGATTCCGTTGTTGGGCGTCAACCTTGGTCACGTCGGGTTTCTTGCCGAGGCCGAGTCGTCCCAGCTCGCCGACATCTCCGCCCACGTCGTCGACCGCAACTACCGGGTCGAGGAGCGTCTCACCGTCGAGGTCACGGTCACCGTCGGTGGCGCGACCGTCTGGGAGTCGTTTGCGGTGAACGAGGTGTCGATCGAGAAGGCCGCCCGGGAACGCATGCTCGAGGTGCTGGTCGGCGTCGATTCCGAACCCTTGTCGCGCTGGGGCTGCGACGGCGTCCTGGTCGCCACCCCGACCGGCTCCACCGCGTACGCCTTCTCCGCCGGTGGGCCGGTGATGTCACCGACCCTCGACGCGATGCTGCTGCTGCCGCTCAGCGCGCACGCCTTGTTCGCCCGGCCGATGGTGCTGGCCCCCGAGCAGGCCGTCGACGTCGAACTGGTCAACAACGACCACAACCAGGGCGTGGTGTGGTGCGACGGCCGGCGGTCGACCAACCTGCCGCCCGGGGCCGTCATCCGAGTCAACCGCGGTGGCCACCGGCTACGGCTGGCGCGGCTGACCGATCACAGCTTCACCGATCGACTGGTCCGCAAGTTCGGCCTCCGGGTCGAGGGGTGGCGCGGTGCGGGGGAGGCGGCCCGACGCCGTCCCGGCAGTGAGACCCGTCCTGGCAGTGAGACCCGTCCCGGCGTCGAGACCAGTCCCGGTCGTCCATGATCAGCGAACTCAGCATCTCCGGGCTGGGGGTGATCGACCGGGCCACCGTGGAGCTCGACCCCGGCCTGACTGTCGTCACCGGGGAGACCGGTGCCGGCAAGACCATGATCATCACCGGGCTCGGCATGCTGCTGGGCCAGCGGTCCGACGCCGGTGCGGTCCGCACGGGGGCGACCCGCGCCCGCGTCGAGGGACGGGTTCGGGTGCCCGAGGAGCACCACGCCGCGGTCGACGAGGCCGGCGGCGAGCTGGAGGACGGTGAACTGCTGGTGGCCCGCCAGGTCACCGCGCAGGGACGTTCCCGCAGTTGGCTGTCCGGGGCGCAGGTCCCGATGGCGACCTGCGCTGCCCTGTTGGAGCCGTTGCTCACCATCCATGGCCAGTCCGAACAGGTCCGGCTGTCCCAGCCGGAACGGCAACGCGCGCTGCTCGACCGGGCGGCGGGGGAGGCGGTGGCCAAGCCGATGGTGCGCTACCGCACCGCGTGGCAGCGACGCCGTACGGTCGTGGCCGAGTTGACCGAGCTCACCGAGGCAGCCCGGGAACGGGCCCGCGAGGTGGACCTCTTGCAGTTCGGGCTGAACGAGATCGAACAGGTGGACCCGCAGCCCGGGGAGGACGCCACCCTGGCCGCGGAGGCCCGTCGGCTGCAGGACGTCGACGACCTGCGCGCCGACGCGCAGCGCGGGGTGCTCGCCCTGGCCGGGGACGATGACGACCCGACCTCGGGGGCACTGTCGGCGGTCTCGGTGGCGGAGAAGGCGATCGCCGATCTGGCCGACCGCGACCCGGCGGCCGGCAACCTGCTCGACGCCGTCCGCCGGATCCGGATCGACCTGGCCGACGCGGCCGCCGAGACGTCGCAGTACCTCGACCAGTTGGAGGCCGATCCGGCGCGGCTGGAGACGATCACCGGGCGCCGGGCGGAGCTGACCGGGTTGACCCGCAAGTACGGCGACACCGTCGACGAGGTGCTCGCCTGGGCCCGCGACCAGGCCGTACGACTCGACAGCCTGCTGGGCAGTGACGAACGGATATCCCTGCTCAGCAAGGAAGTCGACGCGCTCGACGCAGAGCTCGCCGAGCTGGCCGCGGTGATCACGACGGCACGGCGCGAAGCCGCCGACCGGGTGGCTGCCGAGGTGTCGCAGGAGCTGACCGCGCTCGCCATGCCGCGCGCCCGGCTGGCCTTCGAGGTCACTCCGGCCGAGGAGCTGGGGCCGTACGGGGGTGACCGGGTCGAGTTGATGTTCGCCGCCAACACCGGTGCCGAGCCCCGACCGATCGGCAAGGTCGCCTCCGGCGGTGAACTGTCCCGGGTCCGGCTGGCGTTGGAGGTGGTGCTGGCCGCCACCGACCATGATCAGACCTACGTCTTCGACGAGATCGACGCCGGTGTCGGCGGGGCGGTGGCGGTCGAGATCGGCCGCCGGCTGGCCCGACTGGCCGAACGTTGCCAGGTGATCGTGGTGACCCACCTCGCCCAGGTGGCCGCCTTCGGTGACCGCCACCTCGTGGTGACCAAGACCGACGACGGGTCGATCACCACCAGCGGCATCCACCCGGTCGGTGAGGCCGAACGGCCCGCCGAACTGGCACGGATGATGGCCGGTCTGGACGCGAGCGACGCCGCCCTCGACCACGCCCGGGAACTGCTCCGCGAGGCGGGGCGCTGACCACGGTGGCCGACCGGTCGGTCAATTCGCGCCCCACCCGGTGTGCGAATGGTGCAAGCTGACCCGATGAGGATAGGCTGGAGACCCGTGGGGAATGCGCATCAGTCAAAGCACCTGTTCGTGACCGGCGGAGTCGTCTCGTCGCTGGGGAAGGGACTGACCGCCTCCAGCCTGGGCAACCTGCTCGTGGCCCGTGGCCTGCGGGTCACCATGCAGAAGCTGGATCCCTACCTGAACGTGGATCCCGGCACCATGAACCCGTTCCAGCACGGTGAGGTCTTCGTCACCGAGGACGGTGCCGAGGCCGACCTCGACATCGGTCACTACGAACGGTTCCTCGACGTCAACCTCAGCGGTGTCGCCAACGTCACCACCGGCAAGGTGTACGCCAGCGTGATCGCCAAGGAGCGGCGCGGCGACTACCTGGGCGACACGGTGCAGGTCATCCCGCACATCACCAACGAGATCAAGGACTCGATGCTCGCCATGGGCGGCGACGACGTCGACGTGGTGATCCACGAGGTCGGTGGCACCGTCGGCGACATCGAGTCGCTGCCGTTCCTCGAGGCGGCCCGGCAGGTGCGTCACGAGGTCGGTCGCGACAACGTGTTCTTCCTGCACGTCTCGCTGGTGCCGTGGATCGGCCCGAGCCAGGAGCTGAAGACCAAGCCCACCCAGCACTCCGTCGCCGCACTGCGCCAGGTCGGCATCCAACCCGACGCGATCGTCTGCCGCTGCGACCGGGAGATCCCGGAGTCGGTGAAGCGGAAGATCTCGCTGATGTGTGACGTCGAGCCCGAGGCGGTGATCGAGAACACCGACGTGGCCAGCATCTACGACCTGCCGCGGATGCTGCACGGCCAAGGTCTCGACGCGTACGTGGTGAGGCGGCTCCAACTGCCCTTCCGTGACGTCGACTGGACCCGCTGGGACGACCTGGTCGACCGGGTGCACAACCCCGACGAGGACGTGACGATCGGCCTGGTCGGCAAGTACATCGACCTGCCCGACGCCTACCTCTCGGTCGCCGAGGCGCTGCGGGCCGGCGGCTTCGCCAATCGCGCCAAGGTCCACCTCCGCTGGATCGCCTCCGATGACTGCGCCACGCCCGACGGTGCGGCCCGCGAGCTGGCCGACCTGGACGGCATCTGCATCCCCGGCGGCTTCGGCATCCGCGGCGTCGAGGGGAAGGTCGGCGCGATCCGGTACGCGCGGGAGAACCAGATCCCGATCCTGGGGCTGTGCCTGGGGCTGCAGTGCATGGTGATCGAGGTCGCCCGCGACCTGGCGGGCCTGACCGACGCCGACTCCTCGGAGTTCAACCCGGCCTCGGAGCACCCGGTGATCGCGACGATGGCCGAGCAGGTCGCCATCGTCTCCGGGGAGGGTGACCTCGGCGGTTCGATGCGGCTCGGGTCGTACCCGGCCGAGTTGGTGCCCGGTTCGGTGGTCGCCGACCTGTACGGCAGCACCCACGTCACCGAACGGCACCGGCACCGGTACGAGGTGAACAACCAGTACCGCGAGCAGCTCGAGGGTGCCGGGCTGGTGGTCAGTGGCACCTCGCCCGACGGCACGCTGGTCGAGTTCATCGAACTGCCCCGGGAGGTGCACCCGTTCTTCGTCGCGACCCAGGCCCACCCGGAGCTGAAGTCGCGGCCCACCAACGCCCACCCGCTGTTCGCCGGGCTGATCGGTGCCGCGGTCCGCCGCCGGCGTGGCACCCGGTTGCCGGTCGAGCAGGACGCCTGAGCCGACATGCCCCACCACACCGAGCTGCCCGACATCCCGTCGCTCCCGGTCGCCGAGCTGGTCGACGTGGCGACCCGGTGGCCGGTCTCCGAGCACGAGGTGCTGCACACCGGACGGATCTTCCAGACCGTTCGGGACCACATCACCACCCCCGACGGGGCGACGATCGACCGTGACTGGGTCCGCCACACCGGGGCCGTGGGGGTGATCGCGATCGACGACGCCGACCAGGTCGTGCTGATCCGGCAGTACCGCCACCCGGTCGGGTTGTCGTTGTGGGAGCCGCCCGCAGGTCTGCTCGACGTCGCCGATGAGCCGTACGTCGACGCCGCCGCCCGGGAACTGGCCGAGGAGGCGCAGCTGGCCGCCGACGACTGGCGCGTGCTGGCCGACATCGCCAACTCGCCGGGGATGTCGTCGGAGACCGTCCGGGTGTTCCTGGCCCGCGGCCTCCGTCCCGCCCCGGTGCCCGACGGGTTCACCGCGGCCGGCGAGGAGGCCCACCTGCTGCGGGCCCGCTTCCCGCTGGCCGACGTGGTGGCCGGCATCCTGGCCGGCCGACTGCAGAATCCGCTGCTGGTGACCGGCTGCCTGGCTGCCTGGGCGGCGAAGTCGAACGCCGACGGCTGGGACGGGCTGCGAGCGGCGGACAGCCCATGGCCGGCGCGGGACTGACCGCACCCGTCGACGGGGTCCGGGCCTACCTCGACCACCTCGAGGTGGAGCGCGGGATGTCGGTCCACACCATCGCCGGCTACCGCCGCGACCTCAACCGCTACCTGGAGTACCTGGCCGATCGCGAGGTGACCGAGCTGGCCGCGATCACCCCTGCGGTGGTGGCCGACTTCGCCGTCGTGCTGCGCGAGGGACGCCCCGAGGGGCCCGGCCGGCCGGCCCGCCGACCGTTGGCCGCCAGCAGTGTGGCCCGAGCGGTGGTGGCCGTACGGAGTCTGCACCGGTTCCTGGCGGCCGAGGGTGACACGGCCTCGGATCCGGCGGTGTCGATCCAGCCGCCGTCCCAGGCGAAGCGGCTGCCCAAGGCGATCTCGCAGGCACAGGTGCAGGCGATGCTGGACGTCCCCGACACCACCACCGTGGTCGGGCTGCGTGACGCCTGCCTGTTGGAGTTGTTGTACGGCACCGGCGCACGGATCAGCGAGGTCACCGGGCTCGACGTCGACGACGTCGCCGGACTGCTCGACGATCCGGACGGCGAACGAGGGCTGCGGCTGATCGGCAAGGGGAACAAGGAGCGGCTGGTGCCGGTCGGGTCGTACGCGAGGAAGGCGTTGTCGGCCTGGCTGGTGCGGGGGCGACCGGTACTGGCGGAGAAGGCTAAGGTGTCGACCCCGGCGCTGCTGCTCAACACCCGCGGTGCGAGACTGCAGCGGCAGAGTGCGTGGGCGGTGCTCAGCGAGGTGGCCGAACGGGCCCGGTTGGGGGTGCCGGTCTCACCGCACACCCTGCGGCACTCGTTCGCCACCCACATGCTCGACGGGGGTGCCGACGTCCGCGTGGTGCAGGAGATCCTCGGGCACGCGTCGGTGACCACCACACAGCTGTACACGCTGGTCACCGTGGACCATCTCCGCGAGGCTTACCTCACCGCCCATCCGCGGGCATACTAGGCTGCCTGCAATCGGCTCACCGTGAGGTGACACGACCATGCGTCGTCGTCGGTCCCGACAGGGGCGTCGACGACGCGCGAGAGGCGGCGCCGGGATGTCGCCAGAGAGGGGTCCGACACCAGTGGATGGTCAGGGGCAGTACCCGACGCACACGCCGTACGACCCGTCGCCCACCCGACCGTTGGACGCGCCACAGGGTGAGCGCCCATCCGGCCAGAACGGAGCCACCGAGCCGCCGAGCGAGTCGGTCACCCCACCCGGCGAGTCGGTCACCCCACCGACCGAGCCGGTCACCCCGCCGAGCGAGCCGGTCACCCCACCCAGCGAGCCGGTCACCCCACCCAGCGATCCCGCTGGTTCGCCGAGCGAGCCCCCACGCCCCCCGAGCTTGTCGAGTGGCGAGGACGTCTCGACAAGCTCGACGGGCTCGACGGACGTCTCGGCGGGCTCGACCGACGTCGCGACAAGCTCGACCGGCGATGGTGATGAGGAGGTCGCCGCGCCGGCCGAGCTGGGACCGACCGGTCGACCGTTCCCGGACCTGCCCGAGCCGAAGCCGTTGAGCAGTCACGGTCCGGCCACGATCATCGCGATGTGCAACCAGAAGGGTGGCGTCGGCAAGACCACCACGACGATCAACCTGGGCGCCGCACTGGCCGAGGCCGGGCGTCGTGTGCTGCTGGTCGACTTCGACCCGCAGGGGTCACTGTCGGTCGGGCTCGGGGTCAACCCGCACACCCTCGAACTGTCGGTCTACAACGTGCTGCTCGGCCGGGACACCGGCGTCGACGAGATCATCACCGACACCGGCGTCGACGGGATGGACCTGTTGCCCAGCAACATCGACCTGTCGGCCGCCGAGGTGCAGTTGGTTTCCGAGGTGGCCCGGGAGACGATCCTGGGCCGGGTGCTCGCGCCGTTGCGTGCCGAGTACGACTTCATCCTGATCGACTGCGCACCGTCACTCGGGTTGTTGACCATCAACGCGTTGACCGCTGCGGACCAGGTGATCATGCCGCTGGAGTGTGAGTTCTTCGCGCTCCGCGGGATCGCCCTGCTGACCGACACGATCGAGAAGGTGCAGGATCGGCTCAACCCGAACCTGGAGGTGCTCGGGATCCTCGGCACGATGTACGACCCACGCACGTTGCACAGCCGTGAGGTGCTGGAGCGGGTGGTGCAGGCGTTCGGCGACGACGTCTTCCACACCGTGATCCGGCGGACCGTGAAGTTCCCCGAGACAACGGTGGCGGGCGAGCCGATCACCACGTACGCGACGACGTCGCCGGGCGCGAAGGCGTACCGCACGTTGGCGCGGGAGGTGATGGCGCGATGCCGCGTGGGTTGAGCGACAAGGTCAGTGCCGAGCTCAGCGAGGCCGGTGAGGAGGCCCACGAGCGCGCCCAGGTCCGCGCGGCCTGGCACGAGGCCGAGGCCGATGCCGAGGTGGAGGTCGCCGCCCGGGCCGATGCGCCGACCAGGCCGCCGATCTCCCGTACCGCATCCACCGGTCGGGTGCGTCACGACGGCAAGATCACCGTGTACGTGAGCAACGACGAGCTGATCGCCCTGGAGCAGACCCGGCTGGCGTTGCGTGCCGAGTACGGATTGTCGGTCGATCGGGGTCGGATCGTCCGTGCGGCCGTGGCTTCCGCGGTCGAGGACCTGCTCGAGAACGGTGCCGACTCCGATCTCGTGACGAGGTTGACCGAGCAGTGACTGCCGCCCGGGCCGAGCGCGGTGGTGAGGCCTTCCTGCTGCGGCTGGACAACTTCGAGGGTCCGTTCGACCTGCTGCTGCAGTTGATCTCGAAGCACCGTCTCGACATCACCGAGGTGTCATTGTCGAAGGTGACCGACGAGTTCATCGCCCACATCCGTGCCGCCGGTGATGCGTGGGACCTTGATCAGACCAGCCACTTCATCGTGGTCGCGGCGACCCTGCTCGACCTGAAGGCCGCCCGGCTGATCCCCAGCGGCGAGGTGGAGGACCTCGACGACCTGGCGTTGCTGGAGGCCCGCGACCTGTTGTTCGCGCGTTTGCTGCAGTACAAGGCGTTCAAGGAGGTGTCGGTCTGGGTGGCCGAGGTGCTGCAGTCGCAGGGCCGGCAGTTCCCGCGGCCCGGCGGCCTGGAGCCGGTGTATGCCGAACTGTTGCCCGAAGTGGTGATCAACGTCAGCCACGAACGATTTGCCGAGCTGGCGGCCGCCGCACTCGCGCCCGCCCCGGTGGACAGTGTGTCGCTGTCGCACCTGCACGCGCCGGCGGTGACCGTACGGGAACAGGCGCAGGTCTGCGTGGATCGGCTCCGACGCTCCGGCTCGATGTCGTTCCGGTCGCTGGTGGGTGACTCGCCGGACAGGATCACCACGGTGTGTCGGTTCCTGGCGTTGCTGGAGTTGTTCCGGGAGCAGGCGGTCGCCTTCGAGCAGCTGGCCCCGCTGGGGGAACTGACGATCCGCTGGACCGGCGGGGACCGCGAAGAGATGAACATCTCCGACGAGTTCGACGAGGTGCCCGGTCAGGAGCCGGACGACGAACCGGGGGCCGAGGCCTACAGCACCGACGAGGATGCCGAGACCACCGACGAGCAACTGACGGCGGCAGCACAGGAGGAACAGGCGTGAGCAACGACGACACCACCCAGCCCGACGCGGCCGCGGCGGACGAGGAGGCGGCGGTGGACGAGGAGGCCACGGCGGTGGACGAGCAGGCGCCACTGCCGAGCCTGACCCCGCAGGAGGCCGGTCCCGCCCTCGAGGCACTGCTGCTGATGGCCGAGGAACCGATGCCGGCCGCGACCATGGCGACCGCCCTCGACGTGCCGATCGACGTGGTGGTGGAAGGTCTGCAGTTGCTGCGCGACTTCTACGACGAGACCGGCCGAGGGTTCGAGCTGCGCCACCTCGGTGGCGGCTGGCGCTACTACACCCGGTCCGAGCACGCGGACGTGATCAGCGCCCACGTGCTGTCCGGGCAGCAGGCGAAGCTGTCGCAGGCGGGTCTGGAGACCCTTGCCGTGATCGCGTACCGACAGCCGATCTCGCGTGCCCGGGTGTCGGCGGTGCGCGGGGTCAACGTCGACGGCGTCGTGCGGACCCTGCTCGCCCGAAACCTGATCGCCGAGTCCGGCCAGGATGCCGAGACCGGTGCCGTCCTGTTCGTCACCACCGAGCACTTCCTGGAACGGATGGGCCTCGACAGCTTGGCCGACCTGCCGCCGCTGGCGCCGCACCTGCCCGAGGTGTCGGAACTGGAGGCCGAGCTCAGCGGGCTGGCCGAGCACGTCGACCAGCCGGCCACGACCGGTGATCACCAGGGCGCTGCAGTCGATCATGGAGGTGGTGATCATGAACATGGTGATCATGGAGACGGTGATCATGGAGATACTGATCATGAAGAAGGTGATCATGAGATGTCCGATCAGGAAGCGCCTGATCCTGACCTGATTGATCCTGACCTGACTGATCATGAAACAGCCGGGGCCGGGACCGACCCGGGGTCCGGCGAGTTCGCACCGGAACCCGTACCCGTACCGGCGGACGACGAGGAGCTCCACCATGACTGACCGCGACCACACCGACGACCCGGCCGAGACTCAAGGCGTACGGCTGCAGAAGGTGCTGGCCCAGGCCGGAGTCGGCTCCCGACGTGCCTGCGAGATCCTGATCGACGAGGGCCGGGTCGAGGTCAACCGACGGGTCGTCACCGAACAGGGGGTGCGGATCGACCCCGACCGGGACGTCGTCCACGTGGACGGATCCCGGATCCCGCCGCCACGCCGGCACGCCTACCTCGCGTTCAACAAGCCACGCGGGGTGGTGTCGACGATGGACGACCCGGAGGGGCGCCCCACCGTCACCGACTACCTCCCCGGCCGGTCCGACCGGCTCTTCCACGTGGGCCGACTCGACACCGACACCGAAGGCCTGTTGCTGCTCACCAACGACGGCGACTTCGCCCACAAGCTGGCCCACCCCTCGTACGAGGTCCCCAAGACCTACCTGGCGCAGGTGACCGGCGTGATGGACCGTGCCACCGTCACCAGGCTCCGAAAGGGGATCACTCTCCCCGACGGGCCGGTCAGGCCCGACCGGCTCAAGGTGGTCTCGCGCGCGGCCGACAAGTGCATGGTCGAGATCGTGCTGCACGAGGGGCGCAACCACATCGTGCGGCGCATGCTGGAGGCGATGGGCCACCCGGTCCGGCGCCTCGCCCGCACCGCGGTCGGCCCGGTCCAGTTGGGCCGGCTGCCGGTGGGGGAGACCAAGGAGCTCAGCCGCGAGGAACTCGGCGCTCTGCTCGAGCTGCTCGACCGGCGCTCCTGATCATGGACCGGCGGATCTACGGGCTGGAGACCGAGTACGGCGTCACCAGCACCCAGGGCGGCGGCCGCCGCCTCACCGCCGACGAGATCGCCCGCTCACTGTTCCGCAGCGTGGTGACCTGGGGACGGTCAAGCAACGTCTTCCTCGCCAACGGATCCCGGCTGTACCTCGACGTCGGATCCCACCCCGAGTACGCGACACCGGAGTGCGACGACGTCCTCGACCTGATCGCCCACGACCGGGCGGGCGAGCTGATCGTCGACAACCTCGCCCGGAGCGCGGAGGAGCGGCTCGCCGAGGAAGGGCACCCCTGCGACATCTACCTGTTCAAGAACAACACCGACTCGCACGGGAACTCGTACGGTTGCCACGAGAACTACCTGATCCCCCGGGAGGGCGCCTTCAGCGACTACACGTCGCTGTTGGTCCCGTTCCTGGTGTCGCGCCAGTTGATCACCGGGGCCGGCAAGGTGCTGGCCGGAGGTGACGGCACCCGGTACGTGGTGAGTCAGCGGGCCGAGCACATCTGGGAGAGCGTGTCATCGGCGACGACCCGCAGCCGCCCCATCATCAACACCCGCGACGAACCGCACGCCGACCCGGAGCGGTTCCGGCGCCTGCACGTCATCGTCGGCGACTCGTCGATGAGCCAGACCACCACGATGCTCAAGGTGGCGACCACCGAGCTGGTGCTGCAACTGGTCGAGCAGGGCGTCGCGATGCGCGACCTGACCTGCGACAACCCGATCCGGGCCATCCGCGACCTGAGCCGCGACCTGCGGGGACGGACCCCCGTACGGCTGGCCAACGGTCGGACCATCACCGGACTGGAGCTGCAGCGGGAGTACCTGACCGCGGTGACGCGCCGACTCGAGGTCACCAGCCCCGTCCTGCAGCGGGCGATCGACCTGTGGGACCGCACGTTGACCGCGGTGGAGACCGGCGACACCTCGACCGTCGACACCGAGATCGACTGGGCCATCAAGCAGCGACTGCTGACCGGGTACGCCACCCGCCACGGGATCGAGCTGTCTCACCCCCGGATCGCCCAGCTCGACCTCGCGTACCACGACATCCGCGGCGGTCGCGGCATCTTCCGGATGCTCGAGGACAAGGGGATGGCGGCCCGACTGGTGTTGGACGAGGTCGCGCAGCAGGCGACCATCGATCCGCCGCAGACCACCCGGGCCCGACTGCGGGGCAGGTTCATCGCCGCCGCGCAGGCGGTCGACGCCGAGTTCACCGCCGACTGGGTGCATCTGAAGGTGAACGACCAGGCGCAGCGGACCGTGCTCTGCAAGGACCCGTTCGTCGCGGTCGACGAACGGGTCGACCGGCTGATCGCCGGGCTGCAGCCGCGGCAGCGTCGCGAGGCGGGACCGTTCGGTGGTCTCAGATGATTCGTGGTCTCAGGTAACCTGCCACGGTGCGATTCGACACCCCGAAGCCCGGTCCTGCGGTCAACCGTTCCCGCCGTCGTCTGTTGGCGGCGCTGCCCCTCGTTCCGGCCATCGTCGTGAGTGCGTGCACGCCCGAGCAGGCGCCGCCGACGAACCCCACCCCGCGGCAGTCGGCCATCCCCGGTGAAGGGTCCGGCTCGGCGCCGGGGTCGGCATCACCCGGCGGCAGCGAGTCGGCTCCCGCGTCGGTGACCCCGTCGAACAACCTGGACGCGATCAAGGTCGAGGGGGAGCCCAACACCGAGCCGAAGGTCACCGTCCCGGCGCCGTGGGCGATCGACGAGACCCGGACCAAGGTGCTGTCCCCGGGGAACGGGGCGACGATCAAGCCCAAGGCGCCGGTCACCATGCAGTACTACGGCGTCAACGGTCGCAGCGGCGAGATGTTCGACGCCTCGTGGACCCGTGGCCAACCGGCAACCTTCAGCCTCGACGGCGTGATCGCCGGCTTCTCCAAGGGCCTCGAGGGGCAGCAGGCCGGCAGCCGGGTGCTGATCGCGATGCCGGGTGAGGACGGCTACGACGCCTCCGGGGGCCAGCCGCCGCAGATCCTCGTCGGTGACACCCTGATCTTCGTCGTCGACATCCTGTCCACCGTGCTGGAGGGCCCCGAGGGTGAGCCGGTCGCGCCGGTCGCCGGGCTGCCGACGGTCGCCGACAAGGACGGCGTGCCGACCATCACGATCCCCGACGGCGAGCCGCCCGCCGAACTCAAGATCCAACCGCTGATCAAGGGTGCCGGCGCCGAGGTCACCGAGGCCGACAGCGTCTACCTCAACTACCGCGGCGTGCTGTGGGCCGACGGCAAGGTCGTCGACGACAACTACGAGGCCGAACCGGAGCAGACGCCGCTGGGCGACACCCTGATCGAAGGGTTCCGGACCGGCATCATCGGGCAGACCGTCGGGAGCCGGATGCTGCTGGTGATCCCGCCCGCACAGGGCTACCCGGAGGGCAACGAGACACCGCCGGTGCCGAAGGGGGCGACGCTGGTGTACGTGGTCGACATCCTGTTCACCCAGACCCCGCCGCAGTGAGCCCGCGGTGGGCGACGAACTGATCACGTCGGCCGCCAACCCGCTGGTCAAGCGGATCCGCAGGCTGGCGCAACGCCGTCACCGACGTGCCGAGCAGGCAACCGTCGTGTTCGGCATCCAGCCGGTCCGGCAGGCGGCCGAGGCCGGCTTCGACATCGACACCCTGGTCGTCGCCCCCGAGCTGCTGCGGGCGGAATCGGCCCATGCGTTCGTCGCCGACCTGGCCGGGCGTGGCGTCCCGGTCGCGCAGCTGTCGGGGGAGCTGTTCGGTCGACTCGCCGACCGCGACGGCCCGACCGGGCTGGCCGCGGTGGTCGGCACCCGACACGTGGACCTGGCCAGCTGGACCCCGACTCCGGCCGCCACCTACCTGGCCGTCGACCGGCTCGCCAACCCCGGCAACCTCGGCACCATCCTGCGTACCGCCGACGCCACCGGCACCGCCGGCGTGATCCTGGTCGGCGCGACCGCCGACCCGTGGGACCCGGCGACGATCAAGGCGAGCATGGGCGCGACCTTCGGGGTCCCGATCGCCACCGTCGCCGACCAGCCGGCCCTGGTGCGCTGGGCCCACGACCACGGGCTCCCGGTCGCCACCACGGCGGCCCGGGCCCCGCACGGGCTGTGGGAGATCGAGTTCCCCGAGTCGTTGGTGGTGCTGCTCGGTGCCGAGCAGACCGGACTCGACGACGCCGCGCTCGCCGCCGGTGACCTGCAGGTCAGCATCCCGATGGTCGGCACCGCCGAATCCCTGAACGTCGCCCAGGCCGCCACCGTGCTGCTGTACGAGATCTGGCGCCAGCACTCCTGACCGATCACGCTCCGCGAGGGGTGGTTCCGCTCGGCGGGCTCGTAGCGGTGGGCGCCACAGCGACACAGCTGGACGTATGCGTCGCGTGCGTCGCTCAGACGCCCTCTTTTACGAGCGGTCGGCGTGTCGGGGCGTCTCGACGGGCTCGATGGGCGTCTCGACGGGCTCGACGGGCAGGTCAGGCGACGGCGACCGGGGCGAGCGGGGGATCGTGCACGACGGACGCGGGGTCGGCCCACCACGCGGCGGTCAGTCGGGCGACCTCGGCGTCGTTGGCGGGTTGTTCGGGCCAGCTGGCGTGTCCGGCGGCGACCACGTGCAGCCAGGTGGGCCCGGCCATCGAGGTGGCGACGGCGAACTGTCCCGGCGGCGGCACGGCCGGGTCGGCGGCGGCGGCGATCACCATCACCGGGATGGTGGTCAGGGTCGCCGCCGTGGCGGAGTCGAGGTAGGCCAGCACGTCACGCTCGACCTCGGGGTGCTGAAGGTGGTACTCGGTCAGTGCCCGGCCCGAGCCGGTGCAGCGCAACCGCAACCGCAGCGGCTGGTTGCCGAAGCTCGGCACGGTCAACTGGGCGGCGGTGATCCGGGGGTCGTGCGGCAGCGCCAGCGCACCGATCCCGCCGCCGAAGCTGCCACCGGCGTAGCCGACCGGCAGCCCGGGGGCCAGCATCGTCGCCACGGTCACGCCCGCCCACATGTCGGCGGTCGACCCGACCAGGCTGGACGTGTGGCGCGATTCGATCCCGATCAGCACGTGCGTCCACGCGTCGATGCCGCCGTCGGGGCTGCCTGGCAGCATCCGGGCGACCGGTTGCACCGACAGCGTGTTGACCGGCGCCTGCCCCGGGTTGCTGCGGCCGCCGTACCCGTGGCCCTGCACCAGCGCACGGGTGGTCTCGCCCTCACCGCGGACCACCCAGCCGCCGAGCCGGACCCCGTCCAACGAGGTGAGCAGCAGGTCCGCCACCTGTTGTCCCGGCCGGACCGGACCGCCGACCTCGTCCGCGGTCAGCTCCCGCCACGGGCCGAGCCGCGGATCGGGATCGACCGCCAACGCCTCGGCGTACACGCCCTGCCAGAACTCGGCGAAGTCGGCCGGCGGGTCCGCCGGCGCTCCGACGGTCAGCAGATCGGCCACCGAGTAGCCGTGGGTCGGGTCGAATCCGTGGTCCGGATCAAGGTCGGTCGCGGCGCGGTCGACGCCGGTGATGCGTGTGATCGGCACCGCTCCATCCAAGCAGAACCGGCCGCCACGTCCAGCCGGCCGGGCGTACGGGTCACACGTCCTGACACACGCGTCGCGCCACACGGGTACGCCTCACGCGACGACCCACGGCTCCCGGGGCAACGCGCCCGGGTCGAAGCGGTCGAGCAGCACCGCCACCGTCACCGGCTCACCCACCTCGGCCAGTCGCAGTGACACCGCGATCCGGCCCAGCACCTCCGCCGGTCCGACCCCGACCGCGGCCAGGTCGGCCAGGGTCACCGCCCCGTCCCGCTTGGCCAGCCGTTTGCCGGCCGCGTTCACCGCCAACGGCACGTGTGCGTACGACGGCGCCGACAACCCCAGCTCCCGGGCCAGCCACGCCTGGCGCGGTGACGAGTCGAGCAGGTCGTCCCCGCGGACCACCTGGTCGACCCCGGCCGCACCGTCGTCGACCACCACCGCGAGGTTGTACGCCGCGGTGCCGTCGTTGCGGCGGACCACGAAGTCGTCGACCACCTCGGTCACCTCACCGGCCCACCGGTCCCACACCGTCGAGGTGGCAGCGGCGGCCCGGACACGCAGGGCCGCCGGCCGTTCGGCCCGACGCCGTGCCCGCTCGGCCACCGACAAGGAGGCACAGGTCCCGGGATAGTGCCCCACCCGACCGTGCGGGGCCGAGGCCGCCTCGGCGATCTCGCGGCGGGTGCAGAAGCACTCGTACACCCGGTCACCCAACTGCTCGAGCGCCGCAGCGTAGGCGTCGCAACGCTCCGACTGCACGACGAGCGGCGGATCGAAGTCCAGCCCCAGCGCCGCCAGGTCATCCCGCTGCCGGAGCGCCACCACCGGGTCACTTCGTACGGCGTCCAGGTCCTCGATCCGCAGCAGGAACCGGCGCCCGGTGGAGCGGGCCAGCAGCCACGCCACGACGGCGGTTCGCAGGTTGCCGAGGTGGAGGGCACCGCTGGGGCTGGGGGCGTACCGTCCAGCTCCGGGTGTCGCCATCACGCCTCCGCTGTCGCGCTGATAACTTCAGGGCCATGGCAGCTGCGAAGACGGAACGCCTGCTGAACCTGACCATCTGTCTGTTGTCGATGCGACACTACGTCAGCAAGGCCGACATCAGGCGGTACGTGTCCGGCTACGACGGCCAGTCCGACCAGGCGTTCGATCGGATGTTCGAACGGGACAAGGAAGAGTTGCGCCAACTCGGTGTCCCGATCGAGTCCGGCAGCAACGACCAGTACTTCGACGACGAACCGGGCTACCGGATCCGCCCCAGCAACTTCGAGCTCCCGCCGATCGAGCTGGACGCCGACGAGGCCGCCGTCCTCGGTGTCGCGGCACGGGCGTGGCGGGAGGCCTCGGTCGCCGGCGCCTCGGGCAGTGCGATGACCAAGCTCCGCAGTGCCGGCGTCGAGTTCGACCCCGACCGGCTGCCCGCCCTGGAGCCGGCGGTCGCCACCCGCGAACCCGGTTTCGCCGTCTTCTACGACGCCGTCCTGGAACGCTTCCCGGTCACCTTCGACTACCGCTCCCGCGGCCGCCGGACCGTCGAGCCGTGGCGGTTCACCTCCAGCAAGGGGCGGTGGTACGTGCTGGGTCGCGACCTCGACCGGGACGCACCGCGGATGTTCAAGTTGTCGCGCATCGTCGGGATGCCGACCCAGTCCGGCCCCGCGGGGTCGTTCGAGGTGCCCGCCGACGTCGACCTGGCCGAGCTGTCGAAGGGTCTCGAACCACAGGCCCCCACCCGCGAGCTGGTGGTGGCGGTCCGCGCCGATCGGGTGCCGGCCCTGCGGCGGCGGGGGACCGCACCGGCCGCGGACGACCAGCGAGCCGTACGGTGTCCGGCCGGTTTCGACGCGGTCGTGGTCGCGTACGAGTCGACCTCGATGGTCGTGGCCGAGCTGGCCGCGTACGCCAGTGACGTCGTGGTGCTGGATCCGCCCGAGGTACGTGACGCCCTGCTCGACCACCTGCAACGCCTCGTCACGCAGCCACCCGCGGGACGACCCGAGGACTCCGCGACACCCGGGAAGGGGAGCGCCTCGTGAGCAGCGTCAGCGGCAATCAGGTGACCAGGCTGTTGGCGCTGGTCCCGTACCTGCTCCGCCACGACGGGGCCCGGGTCCGCGACGTGGCGCGCGAGTTCGGCGTCACTCCCAGGCAACTGCGCCAGGACCTGCACGTACTGCACTGGTGTGCCCTGCCGCAGCAGATGTACGGCGACTACATCGAGATCGACCTGCAGGCCGTCGACGGCAACGGCACCATCCACCTCAGCAATGCCGACTACTTCTCCCGGCCGCTGCGGTTCACCACCGACGAGGCGGTGGCGTTGCTGTTGGCACTGCGGAGCCTGCGCGAGGTCGCCGACCCGGAGCAACTCACCGCGATCGACAGCACGGTCGACAAGCTGGAGAAGGTTGCCGGTGCGGGTGCGGAGCAGACCGCCGGGCGGACCGAGGTCCGCGTCAGCGCGGGCACCGAGGAGGTCCGTACGGCGGTCCATCGCGCCCTTCGCGACAGGCACCAGCTCGACCTCACCTACGACGTCGCCTCGCGGGCCGAGACCACGCACCGGCGGGTCGATCCGCTGCGCACCTCGGTCCGTGACGGGTACGCCTATCTCGACGCCTGGTGCCACTCGGCGAACGGGTTGCGGGTGTTCCGGATGGACCGGATCGTGGCGGCCGAGCCGGCCGACGTCCCGGTCGAGGAGCACCCAGGGGTGGAGTTGCCCGACCCCGGATCCGACTGGTTCGACGCACTCGCGGGCGCCCCGGTGGTCCGGTTGGCGTTGGCCCCGGAGGCGCACTGGGTCCGCGAGTACTACCCGACGGTGTCCGCCGACGACGAGCCCGCTGCCGACGGCACCCTGGTCGTCGAGGTGAAGGTGGCCGACGAGACGTGGCTGCGGGGGTTGCTGCTCCGACTGGGCGACGCCGCCCGGGTGGTGGAGCCCAGCGGCGCCGACCAGCCAGCCCGTGACGCGGCCGCCGAGACGCTCGCCATGTACGCCAGCCTCGGGCTCTGACCGACCTGCTCTCCGTCGTCGGCCCGGTGGGTACGGGTGGGTCGACGCCGACGGTGTCCGCGGCGGTAGGGTCTACCTCGTGTCGTGGATCGTGATCGCCTTCTTGGTGATCGCCCTGATCGGGGTGATCGCCACCGTCTGGTACGCGTACGTGCTGTGGGGCAAGGCGACCGACCTGTTCGACCAGATGACGGTGGTGGGCAAGCGGCTCGGCAAGATCGCCGAACTGGTGGCCGAGATCAAGTTCCCCGAGATGCCCGCCGAGGACGACGACGCGACACCGCGGAAGTCGGGTACCGCTGCCAAGGAGAAGTCGGGCACCGCTGCGAAGGACGGGCCGGAGCCGGCACGGGCGAAGCGGTCCGGTACGACCCGCGAGGTGTCCGCTGAGCGGGACGCCGAGGTGGACCTCGACGCAGACGTCGAGGACGAGCTCGACAACCCGTGGGCGTCCGACACACCGCGCCGGGCCGCCTCCGGGGCCGGTACCCGGGCCCGCTGATCCACCCAGTGGCACGACGTGGTCGATCACAGCATGGAAACATCCCCCTGACGGGGTGGCGGTCTGGCCCTTGAGAGGTAAGCTGACGGTGCGCAGACGGTTGCTGAAGACGTCAGGAACCAGCGATGAAGCTGCGCCCAACGACAGGAGGCCGTGATGCCAAACCTCGGACCCATGGAAATCGCGATCATCGCCCTGGTGATCCTCGTGCTGTTCGGCGGTGCCAAGTTGGCCGGCCTCGGCAAGAGCACCGGACGCGCGCTCCGCGAGTTCAAGGAGGAGACCAAGGGTCTCGCCGCGTCCGACAAGAAGGACGACGAAGTCGTCGAGGAGCCGTCGATCGAGGAGACCGACAAGCTCAAGGCCGACGAAACCGAGGCCGAGGTCGTCGACGCCAAGCCGCGTTCCGACGCCTGACGTCCGCGCGTCAGAGAACGTGTGAGACGGAGACACCATGGCGCTGACCGTGAGGGGCCGTGAGCTCAGCTTCGCCTGGCTGAAGCCCCCGCCGTCCCCTCCGGACGGCAACATGAGCCTGTACGACCACCTGCGCGAGCTGCGCTACCGCGTCCTGTTCGCGATGATTGCTGTCGGTGTGGGCATGGCGGTCAGCGCCATCTTCTACAACCAGTTGTACGGCGTGCTGATGTGGCCACTGAACACCGCCAGGGCGGAACTGGCCATCAGCCACCCGGACCTGCAACTCCAGGCAACGAACAATGACATCACCTCGCCGTTCATCATTGCGATGAAGGTGGTGGCGATCTGCGGCTTGGTCTTCACTGCGCCTGTGTGGCTGTACCAGCTGTGGGCGTTCATCATGCCCGGACTGCTGGCCAACGAGAAGAAGTGGGCCCGCATCTTCGTGGGGTGCGCCACCCCGCTGTTCCTCGCCGGCGTGGTCACCGGCTACCTGCTGATGCCCAAGGCCGTGTCGGTACTCATCGGCTTCACCCCTGAGGACCAAGGCATCCTCAACCTGCTGACGGTCGAGACCTTCCTGAGCTTCCTGATCCGCGTGATGTTGGTCTTCGGGGCCAGTTACTTGATTCCGCTGCTGATGCTGATGCTCAACTTCGTGGGCGTCATCAGTGCCAAGCAGATGAAGAAGTTCCGACCGTTCATCATCTTCGGCGCCTTCCTCTTCGCGGCGGTCGCAACCCCGTCGACAGACCCGTTCTCGATGATCGCCCTGGCGCTGCCGCTCACCATCCTGATGATGATCACCGAGCAGATCGCCAAGTGGAACGAGAAGCGCCTCGGCAGGAACAGCGACGATCCGCTGGCCAGGGACAAGGTGCTGCAGGACATGCTGGCTGCGGACGAAGCGGCCAAGCTCGAGGCCGAGAAGGCCGAGGCGGCAACCGAGACCCAAGCATTGGACTCCGCGGACAAGAAGTGATCGGTTCGGCGGTCGAGCCCTTACGGTTGTCGGTGTGACCATTCATCTTGTCGCCAACCCGACCTCGGGGGGCGGCCGGGCCGCCAGGATGCTGCCCCGGGTGGTGGAGCAGCTCCGTCGCACCTTCGTCGGGCGACCGTTGGTCGTCCAGAAGGCCACCAACTACGCCCACGCCCGGCAGGTGATCAACGACGCCGTCGCCTGCCACACCGAGGACGAGGTGCTGGTCGTCCTGGGCGGTGACGGGATGATGCACCTCGGGCTCAACGCGGTCGCCGGCACCGACGTACCGCTCGGCATGATCGCCGCCGGATCGGGTGACGACCTGTGCCGCGGTCTGGGCATCGACGTCGACGACCCCGGCCAGGCCCTCGAGTTGATCGGACTGCCGGCTCGGCCGATCGATCTGCTCCGGGTCGACCCCCTCACGCCGGTCGGCCCCAACCGAGGCAGGGGCGACGACTCGCCGGTCAGTGCCGACGAGCAGCAGCGGCGCTGGGTGGGCTCGATCCTGTGCAGCGGCTTCGACGCCTTGGTCAACATCCGCGCCAACGCGATGACGTTCCCTCGGGGGCGGCTGCAGTACCCGGTGGCGGTGTTCACCGAGCTCCGTGACTTCCAGCCGTTGCGCTACGAGCTGGTGGTCGACGGCGAGCGCCGTGAGCTCGAGGCCATGCTGATCGCGATCGGCAACACCTCCAGTTTCGGTGGCGGGTTGCGGATGTGCCCCGACGCCGACCCCGACGACGGACTGCTCGACATCACGATCATTCACCCGGTCGGTCGGGCGAAGCTGGTCCGGATGTTCGGCGAGGTCTATGCCGGGACCTTCACCCGCATCAAGGAGGTCGAGCTGATCCGCGCGCGCCGCGTCGAGCTGTCCGGCTGGCTCGCCGACGGGACTCCGTTGACCGCCATGGGCGACGGCGAGCTGATCGGTTCCATCCCACGGGTGATCGAGTGCGTGTCCGGCGCGCTCAACGCGTACGCCCCACCCCAACACCCCCGCTGACCCGGACCCCCGTACGCCACCTCGCTAGGCTGGATCGGTGTCCGGACAACCGCTCGACCCTGCCGCGGCGTACCAACGGATGAACCAGCGGCGCGCCAGCCCGGTGCTCGCCGAGTTCGCCGACCTGCACACGTTCGCCTTCGACGACTACCAGGTCGAGGCCTGCGAGCACGTCGAGGCAGGCTCGACCGTGCTGGTGGCCGCGCCGACCGGTGCCGGCAAGACGATCGCCGGTGAGTTCGCCGTTCACCTGGCCCTGCAGCAGGGCCGCAAGTGCTTCTACACCACCCCGATCAAGGCGCTGTCCAACCAGAAGTACGCCGACCTGGTGCGGCGACACGGGGTGGCGCAGGTCGGGCTGCTGACCGGCGACACCTCGGTCAACCCCGAGGCGCCGGTGGTGGTGATGACCACCGAGGTGCTGCGCAACATGCTGTACGCCGGCTCCTCGACCCTGTCGGGGCTCGGCTTCGTGGTGATGGACGAGGTGCATTACCTCGGCGACCGGTTCCGCGGTGCGGTCTGGGAGGAGGTCATCATCGGCCTCGCCGAGTCGGTGCAGGTGGTGGCGCTGTCGGCGACGGTCAGCAACGCCGAGGAGTTCGCCGAATGGCTGGGCGAGGTCCGCGGCGACGTCCGCGTGGTGCTGAGCGAACGTCGACCGGTGCCGCTGTTCCAGCACGTGATGGTGGGCCGCAAGCTGCACGACCTGTTCGCCGACGAGGCGCCCACCGCCGTCGCGCAGCCGACCGAGCGGGCCCCCGACGTCAATCCCGCGCTGGTGCAGATCGCGAAGTCCGAGACCCGCGCCGTTCGCGACGACTCCCGTCGACCCCGCGGTCGCAGCGGCAAGGGCAAACGCCAGGGCCGGTACGGATCTGGCAAGTACGGCGGTGCCGCCCACCGCGACCAACGCGACAAGGCACCCCGCTGGACCCCGAGTCGTGCCGACATGGTGCGCACCCTCGCCAGGGCGAAGCTGCTGCCGGCGATCGTGTTCATCTTCTCCCGCGTCGGCTGTGACGCGGCCGTACGGCAACTGCTCGGCTCCGACGTCATGCTCAACACCGACGTCGAACGTGCCGAGGTGCGCGACATCGCCGCCAAGCACGTCGCCGGGATGCCACCCGACGACCTCGCCGTCCTCGGCTGGCACCCCTTCCTCGAAGCGTTGGAACGCGGGATCGCCGCACACCACGCCGGACTGCTGCCGGCATTCAAGGAATGCGTCGAGGAGCTCTTCCTGGCCGGGTTGATCAAGGTCGTCTTCGCCACCGAGACCCTCGCCCTCGGCATCAACATGCCGGCCCGCAGTGTGGTGCTGGAGAAGTTGGTCAAGTTCAACGGTGAGGCCCACGTCGACATCACCCCCGGCGAGTACACCCAACTCACCGGCCGGGCCGGCCGCCGCGGCATCGACGTCGAGGGCCACGCGGTCGTGCTGTGGCAGCCCGGGCTGGAACCGCGATCGGTCGCCGGGCTGGCGTCACGGCGGACCTACCCGTTGCGGTCGTCGTTCACCCCGACGTACAACATGGCGGTCAACCTGGTGAATCGGGTCGGACGGGAGCGCGCCAGATCCCTGCTGGAGCAGAGCTTTGCGCAGTTCCAGTCCGACAAGTCGGTGGTCGGGCTGGCCCGCGCGATCACCCGCAACACCGACGCTGCCGCCGAACTGTGGGAACGCACCCACTGCGAGCTGGGCGACTTCGCCGAGTACGCGAAGCTGCGGGGCAGCATCTCCGAACTGGAGGCCGAAGGGGCCCGCCGGCGCAAGTCCGACCGCCGGGCCGAGGCGGCCGAGTCCGTGCGTGCCCTGCGGCCCGGCGACCTCATCCGGGTGCCGTCGGGCAGGTCCTCGGGCTGGGCCGTGGTGCTGGGGGTGACCGTCGACTCCGAACGCGAGGGCCCGCGGCCCCAGGTGATGACCGAGGACCGCCACGTCCGTCGGTTGTCCATGATCGACTTCCCGGTGCCGGTGGAGGCGTTGGGACGGGTGAAGATCCCCCGCCAGTTCGACGCCCGCGACGCCCACTCCCGCCGCAGCCTGCACGCCGCCTTCCGCAGTCGGTTGGCGAGTCTGGACCACGTCGACGTACGGCCTCGCTCCGGTCCGGTCGACCCGGAGCTGGCCGACGAGATCGCCCGACTGCGCGAACGTGTCCGGTCACACCCGTGCCATCGGTGCCCCGACCGGGAGCAGCACGCCCGGCACGCCGAACGGGCGATGATGTTGGAGCGGGAGAACGAGCGGACCGCGGCCAAGATGGAGTCGCGGACCAACACGATCGCACAGCGGTTCGACAAGATCTGCCAGGTGTTGGAGAGCTTCGGCTACCTCGGTGAGGGCGGCCGTTCGGTCACCGACGCCGGTCGGATGTTGGCCCGGATCTACAACGAACTCGACCTGGTCACCGCCGAGTGCGTCCGCCGCGGGGTGTTCGACACGTTGAGCGCACCACAGCTCGGGGCCGCGTTGTCGACGCTGGTGTTCGAGGCGCGCCGGTCCGACGATCGGCGGCGCGTCGTGCTGCCCGACGCCCGGACCGACCGGGCCGTCGCCGACATCCGGGACGTGTTGCGCGAGGTGTCCCTGGCCGAGCGTGACGTACGGCTCGACCGTGGCCGCGAGCTCGACCCGGGGCTGGCGCTGGCGATCTTCGACTGGGCCGAGGGGGAGCCCCTGGCCGGGGTACTCGATCGCAGTGACCTGACCGCCGGCGACTTCGTCCGATGGGTGCGGCAGGTGATCGACTTCGCCGACCAGATCGGGGTGGCGGCCGGGGACGGGCTGCTGCGGGAACGGTGCCGCGACCTGGTGCGCCGGATCCGTCGCGGGGTCGTCGACTTCACTCCTGAGGAGGTCGATCCCGAGACGATCCGTCACCTGGGCGAGGATGACGAGGCCGCTGAAGAGCCGTCCTGAGTCACCGTCAGCTGGCCGTCGACCCGCAGCTGTCGATCAGCGCCGGTGCCTGACAGCGACATCGGTAGGCGGTCACCGCCGTTCGGCTTCCCGGTCGGCCACGATGTCCGCGGGCGGGACACTGACACCGGAGCGTTCCACCCGTACGCGGGCGGAGGCCAGCACGTCGGCGACCGTCGGCCGCGTGGCCAGCCGGGTCAGCTCCCCAACCAGGTACTCCCGCAAGGATGACCCTGTCTGGTCGCCCGGGACCCGAGTTCGCGGTGGACCGCGGGTTCGACGTTCCGGATCCTGATGGTGGTCGGCGATGACGTCGGATCACAGGGCGTGGTCCGTGCGGTTGATCCGGACGGCCTGACGCTTGCGCACTCCCGGCGACGTCACGACGCCTGCGACACCGTCGACATGTTGAAGTCGGGCACCCGCAGTGCCGGCATCGACGTACGGCTGAACCAGTCGTTCCACTCGCGGGGGAGCACGATCTCGGTGGCCGAGGCCTCGGTCACCCGCCGCAGCAGGTCGACCGGCGACTCGTTGAACCGGAAGTTGTTGACCACGCCGGTGACCTCACCACCGGAGACCTGGTAGACCCCGTCGCGGGTCAACCCGGTCAAGAGCAGGGTCTCGGGATCGACCTCGCGGATGTACCACAGGCAGGTCAGCAGCAGCCCATTGTCGGTCGCCCCGACCAGGTCGGTCAGCCTGCCGGACCCACCGGCGTCCATGATCAGGTTGTCGCTGCCGGGATGGGCACCCCGTCCGGACTGCTCGCCGACCGCACGGGTGGCGATCAGTTCGTTGAGCACGCCGTCACGGAGCCAGTCCTCCCGGCCGACCGGCAAGCCGTTGTCGTACACCGAGCTGGTGCCGCCACCGGACGAGCAGGCCACGGTGAACGGGCTGCCCTGCAGCCCGGGGTGGCCCGGATCCGACCACAGCGTGATCGGCAACGTGGCAAGGCGTTCCCCGATGCGGGTGCCCCCACCCGGCGCGGCAAACACACTGCGGCCTTCGGCTGCGTCGCGCCAACTCGCCGTCCAGTACAGGTAGATCATCAGGTCGGCCACCGCCGACGGTGGCAGCAACGTCTCGTACCGGCCGGCGGGCAGCTCGATGCTGCGTTCGGTCCAGTCGTAGCGTTGCCGCAGTTCGGGCCACAGTGCCGTGACGTCGATGTCGGTGAAGTCGCGGGTGCCGCGGCCCAGCCAGGCCGACCGTCGCATCGACGGGTCCTTGGCGTTCAGCTCGAGCCGCCCGGTGGGCTGCACGTGCCGCCGCCGGATCCCGCTGCTGGTGCCGAGCCAGGTGGTGGTCGCGATGTGCTCGGCGAAGCCGAACAGTGACACCGATCGGCCTCGCGCCTCGCCGAAGGTGTCGGCCAGCCCGGCGGCGAACCCGGACAGCACGTCGATCGAGGTCGGCTCGGCCGCGGCGGTGAAGTCGGGGTCGGTGCCCTCGGTGAGCAACGGCATCGCGTCCTCGGCCGGTGAGGCGGTCTGCGCCGCGGCCTCGGCCGCCTCCTTGATCGCGATCGCCTCGGCCTCGGTGCCGAACCGCGAGGTCACCACCCCCGAGCTCGCTTGGTCACCGTCGTGGCGGATCGCGATCACCGTCAACGTCCGGTCGTGCATCTGCCCGTTCGTGGTCAGGGTGTTGTGGGCCCACCGCAGGTTGGCCTGCGTGGTCTCGGAGACGATCGCGACCAGTTCGTCGGCCCGCGACCCGGCGAGCACGCGCTCGACGATCTCGGCACTGGGTGTGATGGACATCAGTGATCACCTTCGGCAGCAGTGTTGAGCACGTTGACCCCGCGGAACAGGGCACTGGGACAGCCGTGGCTGACCGGGGCGACCTGGCCGGGTTGGCCCTTGCCGCAGTTGAAGGCGCCGCCCAGCCGGTACGTCTCGGGCCCGCCGACCGCCTCCATCGACCCCCAGAAGTCGGTCGTCGTCGCCTGGTAGGCGACATCGCGCAGCTGACCGTCCAGTCGACCGTTCGTGATCTTGAAGAACCGTTGCCCGGTGAACTGGAAGTTGTAGCGCTGCATGTCGATCGACCACGACTTGTCGCCGACGACGTAGATGCCGTCGCGCACCGTACTGATCAACTCCTCGGTGCTGGGCCCGTCGGGTCCGGGTTGCAGTGACACGTTCGGCATCCGCTGCATCGGGATGTGGCCGGGGGAGTCGGCGAAGGCGCACCCGTTCGAACGACCATGATCATGTTCGGCGGCCATCTGCCGGTTGAGCTGGTAGCCGGTCAGCACACCGTCGGTGATGATCTCGAACTCCTGCGCCGCCACCCCCTCGTCGTCGTAACCGACGGTCGACAGGCCGTGGGGGACCGTCCGGTCGCCGGTCACGTTCATCACGGGACTGCCGTACTGCAAGGACCCCAGCTTGTCGATCGTCGCGAACGAGGTGCCCGCGTACGCCGCCTCGTAGCCCAGTGCCCGGTCGAGTTCGGTGGCGTGCCCGATCGACTCGTGGATGGTCAACCACAGGTTCGTCGGGTCGATCACCAGGTCGGTCGGGCCGGCGGTCACCGACGGCGCCTTCACGTGCTCGGCCAGCAGGTCTGGCAGCTCGGCGACCTCGGTGTCGAAGTCCCAGCCGGTGCCGGTGCAGTACTCCCAGCCGCGGCCGACCGGTGGCGCGATGGTCCGCATCGTGGAGAATCCGTCGCCGACGTTGATCGCGGTCAGCTCCGGGTGGATCCGGACCCGCTGCTGACGGATGTCGGAACCGGCGAGGTCGGCGTAGAACTTCGCCTCCCGGACGTAGTGCACCCGCGCCTCGGTGTGGTGCACCCCGTCGGCGGCCAACAACCGCTCCGACAGCTCGATCCAGCGGCTCTGCCGTTCGGTGTCGGGGACCTCGAACGGGTCGACGTCGTACGCCGAGGTCCACCGAGCGCCGGCGTGGACCGGTTCGTCGGCCAGCACCACCGGGCGATCGCCCAGGCGGGCCGACACCGTCGCGGTCGCCACCGCCTGCTCGGCCAGCGTGGCCGCCGCATCGGTGGTCAGGGTCACCCCGGCGGCAAAACCCCACGCACCGCGGTGGATGACACGGACGCTGATGCCGAGGTCGACGCCGTCGGTCTGCGACTCGACCCGGGCGTCGCGGACCGACAGCACACCCTCGCGGATGCGTTCCACCCGGACGTCGGCGTGGTCGGCGCCGAGCTCGAGGGCCCGGGAGAGGGCGGCATCGGCCAACTCGGCGAGGGGGAGCGCGGCGAACTCCGGATCGAGCGCCGGTTCTGTGCGGGTCACCATGGTCAGAACCTATCCACTCCCGTACCGAAACGCGGCGATTCCTCGCCGATCGCCGCTCGACGCGGCCTGGGCAGCCAGATCGCCGCGTTTCGGCACCGGGCCACCTCAGCCCTGATGCCCACTCTCGTACCGAAACACGGCGATTCCTCACCGATAGCCGCTCGACGCGGCCCGGGCAGCCAGATCGCCGCGTTTCGGTACCGGACCCGGAGGACGGCGCCCGCGGCCTAGGCTGACGGGATGACTGTGGCCGTACGAGTGATCCCGTGCCTGGACGTGCACGCCGGACGCGTCGTCAAGGGCGTCAACTTCACCCAGCTGCGTGACGCCGGTGACCCGGTCGAGCTGGCCGCCGCGTACGACGCCGCCGGCGCCGACGAGGTCACCTTCCTCGACATCTCCGCCTCCTTCGAGGGTCGCGAGACCACCCGCGACGTGGTGAGCCGGACTGCCGAGACGGTGTTCATCCCGCTCACCGTCGGCGGTGGGGTGAGCAGTGTCGACGACGTCGACGCACTGCTGCGGGCGGGTGCGGACAAGGCCGCCATCAACACCTCGGCGGTGCACCGACCCGAGGTGATCAGCGAGATCACCCGCCGGTTCGGCAACCAGGTGCTGGTGCTGTCGGTCGATGCACGTCGCGAGGCCGACCAGCCGTCCGGGTTCGGTGTCACCACCCACGGCGGCCGCAAGAGCGCCGACCTGGACGCGGTGGCGTGGGCCAGGCGGGGAGTCGAGCTCGGGGTGGGGGAGATCCTGCTCAACTCGATGGACGCCGACGGCACCACCAACGGCTTTGACGTCGAGATGATCGCCGCGGTCCGTGAGGCCGTCGACGTACCGCTGATCGCCTCCGGTGGTGCGGGCAGGGCGGCCGACTTCGTCGCCGCGGTCGAGGCCGGGGCCGACGCCGTACTCGCCGCCAGCGTGTTCCACTTTGGTACGTTGACCATCGCTGAGGTGAAGTCGGCGCTGGCAGCCGCCGGCCACCCGGTCCGGCAGCCCACCGCGACGACCTGACGACACCACCCGTCACTCCAGGAGGAACCCGATGCTGGCTTGGCTCCCGTTCGCCGACGCCGACGACCTGCAGGCCCGGATCGGTGGGCTGCCCGACGGCGTCGAGTTCGAGCCGGCCACCTCCGGCACCGAGCTGGGCGCTTCACCTGACAAGGTCGAGTTCTTCGTGCTGCCGTACCTGTCGGGCACCGCAGCCCTCGACCGGATCGACGAGTTCACCTCGCTGCAGGTGGTGCAGACCCAGACCGCCGGGTACGAGGACGTGCTGGCCCGCATCCCCGACAGCGTCACCCTCTGCAACGGCGCCGGCATCCACGACGCGTCGACCGCCGAGATCGCGATCGCGCTCGCCCTGGCCAACGGCCGCCACCTCGACGACTTCGCCCGCAACCAGACGTCCGGCAGCTGGGCCCCGCAGTGGGGTACCTCGATCGCCGACAAGCGGGTGCTGATCCTGGGGTACGGCCAGATCGGCAAGGCGATCGAGGCCAGGCTGGCCGGGTTCGAGATCGCCTCGATCACCCGGGTCGCCCGGACCCCACGTGACGGCGTCCGGCCGGTGTCCGAGCTGCCGGAGTTGCTGCCCGAGGCGGACGTGGTGTTCGTGATCGCCCCGCACACCCCGCAGACCGACAAGATCCTCGACGCGGCGGCGCTGGCGCTGCTGCCCGACGGTGCCCTGGTGGTGAACGTGGCCCGCGGCAAGCTGGTCGACACCGACGCCCTGGTCGCCGAGACCAGCAGCGGTCGGCTCCGCGCCGCACTGGACGTCACCGACCCTGAGCCGCTTCCCGCCGGCCACCCGTTGTGGACGATCCCCGGCGTCACCATCTCGCCCCACATCGGCGGCGCCAGCAGCGCCTTCCAGCCCAGGGCGGACAAGTTGATCAAGGCACAACTGACGGCCTGGGCGGCCGGGGAGCCGCTCGCCCACGTCGTCAAGGAAGGCCACAGCGTCAAGGAAGGCAACGTCGTCAAGGAAGGCCACAGCGTCAAGGAGGGAACGCGTCGATGACCAACCCGACCGGCACCGACCCGGACTGCGTGTTCTGCAAGATCGTCGCCGGCGAGCTGCCGTCGCGGAAGGTGTACGAGGACGCGCACGCCCTCGCCTTCCTCGACCTCAGCCCGTTCCACCGCGGCCACACCCTGGTCGTACCGAAGCGTCACGTCACCGACGTGGTCACCGCCGGTGGTGCCCTGACCGAGATCGCCCCGGTCATCGAGCACACCGGCCGGCTGCTGGTGGATCGGCTGTCCGCCGACGGACTCAACATGGTCACCTCGGCCGGTGAGGTCGCCGGCCAGGAGGTCTTCCACCTGCACGTCCACCTGATCCCGCGGTACGCCGAGCGTCCCGGACTGCGTCGGCTGCTGGACCGCAGCGCCGACGACTCCGCCGAGGAGCTCGACGCCGTGCTGGCAGAGCTGAGCTGATGCTCGCCCGGTTGCGGACCGGCGCGATCGAGTTCGTGCTGCCGTTCGCGGTGGCCCTGCTCATCCTGCCGTTCGTGATCTCCGGCGGTTCACTGATCCCGTGGTCGCCGGCCACCACCGACCTCGAGGTGTACGTCTACGCCGCCAAGGACCTGCTGGCCGGCAAGGACGTCTACCAGACGGTGTCTCCGCGCGGGCTGTTCTTCATCTATCCGCCGATCGCGGCGATCCTGATGATCCCGCTCGCGTTCGGGCCGTACGTGGTGTGGCAGCTCGTCTGGACCGCGTTGTTGATCTTGTCGCAGAACTTGGTGCTGGCCCGGACCGGGATGCGACGGGGGGTCGCGCTGGCGCTGGTGTCGGCGTGCGTGGTGATCGCCATGGAGCCGATCCGAACCACCTTGGGGTACGGCCAGGTCAACACCATGCTGATGATGTTGGTGATCGCCGACCTGCTGCCGGTCAAGGGCCGTCGACGGATCATCCCGCAGGGTGCGCTGATCGGGTTGGCCGCGGCGATCAAGCTCACACCGTTGCTGTTCCTGGTCTTCCTGTTCCTGGTCGGCCGACGGCGGGCGGTGGTGGTGGGCACGATCACCTTCGGCGTACTGACCGTGATCGGTGCGGTCGTGATGTGGGCCGGCACCGTCGAGTTCTTCACCGGGCTGGTCGGCGGCAACACCAAGACCTCCGGGCCGCAGTACGTCGGCAACCAGTCGCTGGTGGGGGTGACGACCCGACTGGCGGGGGAGACCACCCCGGCAACCCTTGCCGGGTTGGCGATCGGAGGCATCGTCGCCCTGTTGAGTGTGCTGGTCGCGGCGTACTGGTGGCAGCACAAGGAGCGTGCCTTCGGGGTCGCCCTGGTCGGGATCGCCACCTGCCTGGCGTCGCCGTTGTCGTGGACCCACCACTGGGTGTGGGTGCTCCCCCTCGGTGTGCTGGCCATGATCTCGGAACGACTGCCCCCATGGACCCGGGTCACCGCCGGGGTGCTGACGGTGTGGGTGTCGATCTGCCTGCCGCTGACGGTGCTGCCTTACCACAAGGGGGCGGCCGACTCGTACACGATCCTGCAGCAGGGGATCGCCAACGCCGGACCGGTGCTGGGTGCCGCCCTGATCGTGGCGCTGGCCGTACGACAGGTGCTTCGGGCCCGCACCGCGGCCGGGACCGACCCGACGATGGAGGGATCGCCGGAGTCGACCGTCGACGACACGCCGGCTCCGAGGAGCACGGACGAGGCCTCCGGTGGGGTCTCGGAGCGCGGATCTGGTGGAGCTGGCCCCGGGAAGCAGGACTACGCTTCCGGGCATGACTGACCAGCGCACCCGTACCGAGGTAGATCCCAAGCCACGCTCCCGTGTGGTCACCGACGGGTTGGAGGCGACGGCGGCCCGCGGGATGCTCCGCGCGGTCGGCATGGGCGACAGCGACTTCGCCAAGCCGCAGATCGGCGTCGCGTCGAGCTGGAACGAGATCACCCCCTGCAACCTGTCCCTCGACCGACTGGCGAAGGCGGTCAAGGACGGCGTGCACGCGGCCGGCGGCTACCCGCTGGAGTTCGGCACCATCTCGGTCTCCGACGGCATCTCGATGGGGCACGAGGGGATGCACTACTCACTGGTCAGCCGCGAGGTGATCGCCGATTCGGTGGAGACCGTGATGTCGGCCGAACGCCTCGACGGCTCGGTGCTGTTGGCCGGCTGCGACAAGTCGCTGCCCGGCATGTTGATGGCCGCCGCGCGGCTCGACCTGTCGTCGGTGTTCCTGTACGCCGGGTCGACGCTGCCCGGTCAGGTCGACGGCCGCGACGTCACGATCATCGACGCGTTCGAGGCGGTCGGGGCCTGCGTGAAGGGCCTGATCACCCGCGAGAAGGTGACCGAGATCGAGAAGGCGATCTGTCCCGGCGAGGGCGCCTGTGGCGGCATGTACACCGCCAACACGATGGCCTCGGCCGCCGAGGCGCTCGGCATGAGCCTTCCCGGCTCCGCCGCCCCGCCGGCGGTCGACCGGCGCCGCGACGGCTTCGCCCGCCGCAGCGGTGAGGCCGTGGTCGCGATGCTGCAGCAGGGGATCACCGCCCGGCAGATCCTCACCAAGGAGGCGTTCGAGAACGCGATCGCGGTCACCATGGCGTTCGGCGGCTCGACCAACGCGGTGCTGCACCTGCTGGCGATCGCGTACGAGGCCGAGGTCGAGCTGACCCTCGACGACTTCCGCCGGGTCGGGGCGAAGGTGCCGCACCTGGGCGACCTGAAGCCGTTCGGCCGGTACGTGATGAGCGACGTCGACAAGGTTGGCGGGGTGCCGGTGGTGATGAAGGCACTGCTGGAGGCGGGCCTGCTGCACGGCGACTGCCTGACCGTCACCGGTCGGACGATGGCGGAGAACCTGGCCGACATCGCACCGCCCGACATCGACGGCACGATCATCCGCGCCCTGGCGCAGCCGATCCACCCGACCGGCGGGATCACCATCCTGGAAGGGACCTTGGCGCCGGAGGGGGCCGTGGTCAAGAGCGCCGGCTTCGACGAGACCACCTTCACCGGTACGGCGCGGGTGTTCGACGGCGAGCGTGCCGCGATGGACGCCCTGGAGGACGGCACGATCACCGCCGGTGATGTCGTGGTGATCCGCTACGAGGGCCCCAAGGGTGGCCCCGGGATGCGTGAGATGTTGGCGATCACCGGTGCCATCAAGGGCGCCGGCCTGGGCAAGGACGTGCTGTTGATCACCGACGGCCGGTTCTCCGGTGGCACCACCGGGCTGTGCGTCGGACACATCGCCCCGGAGGCCACCGACGGCGGACCGATCGCGCTGCTCGTCGACGGCGACCGGATCACCCTCGACGTGGCGTCGGGCCGGCTGGACGTGGCGGTCGACGAGGCCGAGCTCGAGCGGCGCCGCGCGGCCTTCGTCCCGCTGGATCCGCCGGCCCGGGCCCGCCGTGGCGTGCTCGCGAAGTACGCCCGGACCGTCCAGTCGGCCAACATCGGCGCGATCTGCCGCTGATCCGGGGCTGGTGCCGGTACGAAGGGGCGCCACGGCGACGTCGGTGGAGCATGCGTCCACGTGTGTCGCTGTGGCGCCCTCTTTTACGACGGTGTTTGACCCACCGGCCGTCCCCGGCCTAGAGTTTTCAACCAAGGGGTTGATGACATGGTCGAGCAGGAAGCCCGGGTGATCCAGCTGAACCAGGTGTTCGCTGCGCTCGCCGATCCGACGCGACGCGACATGGTGGCCCGGTTGGCCGTCGGTGATGCGACCGTGGGGGAGCTCGCCGAGCCGTACGAGATGAGCGTGCAGGCCGTCTCCAAGCACCTCAAGGTGTTGGAGGAGGCCGGCGTGGTGACCAAGGGGCGGCAGGGGCAGCGTCGCCCGGTCCGGCTGGAGGCCGAGGTGTTCGACCTGATGACGGTCTGGATCGAGCGCTACCGGCGCGCCGCGGAGGAGCGGTACCAGCGTCTCGACGCGGTGTTGGCGAAGCTGGCCGACGAGTCGTCCGGCGCGGCTGCGGTGGAGTCGTCGGCCTCACCCGTCGCCGAGGCCGGCTGAGCCTTGACCCGCCGGCCGAACTCCTTGGGTGTCCTAGCATTTTGAGACGCCTGTCCGAATCGTGGGACGGCCGGATTTCGTCCTTGACACGGTGATGGCCTCCGACGGAAGGTGGACTCGTGCACAACGCGATTCTCGTACTCGACAAGCGTGTCGGCTGAGGCCCAAGCAACAGACCTCGACGACACGCTCCCTCGTCTGCCTTCCGGCGGCGGGGGTTTTTTGTTGCCGCATGCGAGAACCCGGGGAACCCGGGCACGAAGCCGTGGCACCCAGCAGGACCCAGCACGACCCCGAGCCGAGCAGGACAGGAAGGCGAGCAGACCATGAAGGAGCAGCAGGAGTCCCAGAGCCCCGAGGTGGGCCGGACTCGCGCGGTGCCCACGCCACCCGGTGACCACCAGGCCGCGACGGTACGCGAGGACGTCACCGGATCGCAGTCGCTGGTCCGCTCGCTCGAGCTGGTCGGCGCGAAGAACGTCTTCGGCATCCCCGGCGGGGCGATCCTGCCGGCGTACGACCCGCTGTTCGACTCCAAGGCCGTCCGGCACATCCTCGTCCGCCACGAGCAGGGGGCCGGCCACGCCGCCGAGGGGTATGCGGTGGCGACCGGCGACGTCGGCGTCTGCATGGCGACGTCGGGCCCCGGGGCGACCAACCTGGTCACCCCGCTGGCCGACGCCCACATGGACTCGGTGCCGATGGTGGCGATCACCGGTCAGGTGGCCGGCCCGTCGATCGGCAGTGACGCCTTCCAGGAGGCGGACATCTGCGGGATCACCCTCCCGATCACCAAGCACAACTTCCTGGTCAAGGACGCCGCAGAGATCCCGCAGGCGATCGCCTCGGCCTTCCACATCGCGAAGACCGGCCGACCCGGCCCGGTCCTCGTCGACATCACCAAGGATGCCCTGCAGGCCACCACCACCTTCGAGTGGCCGCCCACCCTGGAGCTGCCGGGCTACCGCCCGGTCACCAAGCCCCACGGCAAGCAGGTGCGCGAGGCCGCCAAGTTGATCACCGCCGCAACCCGGCCGGTGCTCTACGTCGGCGGTGGCGTGGTCAAGTCCGGGGCCGCCAAGCAGCTGCGTGAGCTCGTCGAGCTGACCGGCATCCCGGTGGTGACCACGTTGATGGCGCGCGGAGCGTTCCCCGACAGCCACGACCTGCACATGGGCATGCCCGGCATGCACGGCAGCGTCGCGGCCGTCGGGGCGCTTCAGCGCAGCGACCTGCTGATCTCGCTGGGGGCGCGGTTCGACGACCGGGTGACCGGCGCGCTGGGCAGCTTCGCCCCCGGCGCCAAGGTGATCCACGTCGACATCGACCCGGCGGAGATCTCGAAGAACCGCTACGCCGACGTGCCCATCGTGGGGGACTGCAAGGAGGCGATCGAGGAGCTGATCGTCCGCCTGCGGGAAGCCCAGCTGCCGCCGCTGGGGCCGTGGCAGTCCTCGCTGAAGGAGATGCGGCGGCGGTACCCGACCGGGTACGACCAACCCGCCGACGGCACGTTGGCGCCGCAGCAGGTGATCCGACGGATCGGCGAGCTGACCGGTCCCGACGCGTACTACGCCGCGGGGGTGGGTCAGCACCAGATGTGGGCCGCCCACTTCCTGCCGTTCGAGAAGCCGGGCCGCTGGCTCAACTCCGGCGGTCTCGGCACCATGGGGTACTGCGTGCCGGCGGCCATGGGCGCGAAGGTCGGCCGACCCGACTCGGTGGTCTGGGGGATCGACGGTGACGGCTGCTTCCAGATGACCAACCAGGAGCTCGTGACCTGTGCGGTGGAAGGGATCCCGATCAAGATCGCGGTGATCAACAACCAGTCGCTGGGCATGGTGCGGCAGTGGCAGACGCTGTTCTACGAGGGTCGGTACTCCAACACCGACCTCAACACCAACCGGGTGCCCGACTTCCCCAAGCTCGCCGAGGCGATGGGCTGTGTCGGACTGCGCGCCGAGCACGAGGGTGAGGTCGACGCCACCATCGAGAAGGCGCTGTCCATCGACGACCGCCCGGTCGTGGTGGAGTTCGTGGTGCACAAGGACGCGATGGTGTGGCCGATGGTGCCCGCCGGGACCAGCAACGACGAGATCCAGGTCGCCCGAGACATGGCGCCCGTCTGGGAAGAAGAGGTGCTGTGATGCACACCCTGAGCGTGCTCGTGGAGAACAAGCCGGGTGTGCTGACCCGGGTCGCCGGGCTGTTCGCACGCCGCGGCTTCAACATCGAGTCGTTGGCGGTCGGGCCGACCGAGCACCCCAGCGTCTCGCGGATCACGTTGGTGGTGAACGTCGCCGACGAGGTGCTGGAGCAGGTCACCAAGCAGCTGAACAAGCTGGTCGAGGTGCTCAAGATCGTCCAGCTCGACACCGATGCCGCGCGCCGGCAGCTGGTGTTGATCAAGGTCAAGGCCGACCAGAGCAACCGCGGCGACGTGCTGGACGTGGTGCAGCTGTTCCAGGCCAAGGCGGTCGACATCACCCCCGACTCGGTGACCATCGAGGCGGTCGGCGCGCCGGAGCGGATGGACATGCTGGTGCGGATCCTCGAGCCGTACGGGGTCCGCGAACTGGTGCAGTCGGGTGTGGTCGGCATCGGCCGAGGCAGTCGCTCGATCTCGGACCGGGCACTGCGGCCGGTCCGACAAGAGGCATGATGGCCCAGCACCACCCGACGCGTCCGGCCCGGACGAACCGTCCGACAACTGAACAAGCACGCCCCGTACTGATCGAGAACGACCAGATCCACCACCATGAAGGAGACACCCGACGTGCCCGCTGAAATGTTCTACGACACCGACGCCGACCTCGCGATCATCCAAGGCCGCAGTGTGGCCGTCATCGGCTTCGGCAGCCAGGGGCACGCGCACGCGCTGTCACTGCGCGACTCGGGCGTCGACGTCCGGGTCGGCCTTGCCGAGGGCAGCAAGAGCCGTGAGCGCGCCGAGGCCCAGGGCCTGCGCGTCGTCACCCCGGCCGAGGCGGCCGCCGAGTCCGACGTGATCATGCTGCTGGTGCCCGACCACGTGGCCCGCACGGTGTACGCCGAGGCCGTCGAGCCCAACCTGCAGGAGGGCGACGCGCTCTTCTTCGCGCACGGCTTCAACATCCGCTTCGGCTACATCACCCCGCCGAAGAACGTCGACGTCGCCATGGTCGCGCCGAAGGGTCCGGGTCACCTGGTCCGCCGTGAGTACAGCGAGGGGCGCGGGGTGCCGGTGCTCGTCGCGGTCGAGCAGGACGCGTCGGGCAACGCCTGGCAGCTCGCGCTGTCGTACGCCAAGGGGATCGGTGGGCTGCGGGCCGGTGGCATCAAGACCACCTTCACCGAGGAGACCGAGACCGACCTGTTCGGTGAGCAGGCCGTGCTGTGCGGTGGCGCCAGCCAGCTGATCATGGCCGGCTTCGAGACGCTGACCGCCGCCGGTTACCAGCCGGAGGTCGCCTACTTCGAGTGCCTGCACGAGCTGAAGCTGATCGTCGACCTGATGTACGAGGGCGGCATCGCCAAGCAGCGTTGGAGCATCTCCGACACCGCCGAGTACGGCGACTACGTCTCCGGGCCGCGGGTGATCGACGACCACGTCCGCGAGAACATGAAGGCCGTGCTGGCCGACGTCCAGTCGGGCGCCTTCGCCCAGCGGTTCATCGACGACCAGGACGCGGGCGCCCCGGAGTTCAAGAAGTTCCGTTCCGAGGCCGAGACGCACCCGATCGAGAAGACCGGCAAGGAGCTGCGTGAGCTGATGTCGTGGGTCAAGAGCCACGACGACGACTACGTGGAGGGTACGGCCGCTCGCTGAGCCCGTCCCACGACCACGACACCCGATGCCGCCCGGACGGCATCGGGTGTTGTCGTTCTCGTCCTAGCGGGAGCTGATCTCCAGCACCGTCAGTCGGCTGCCGTCGGGTGCGAGGCCGGAGGCGACGAACCACCGTTGGGCCAATGGCGTGGTCTGCGTTCCCCGCTGGTACTCGGAGTTGACCAAGCAGAGCTCGGTGTAGCCGGCCAACTCCTGGGGCGGGGCTCCGGTCGGCTGGCACTCGCCGTACGCCTCGGTCACCTTCTGCAGTGCCTCGGCCGCCTTCTCCTTGGTCGTGCGCAGCTCGGCGTGCAGGGAGTAGTCGTGGGTCCGGGTGTAGCTGACCTTCTCCAAGGTCGTGCCCGCCGGCAGCGTGAAGCCCGAGTACTCCTCGAAGTCGCTGTCGGACAGCTCCTCGCAGGTGTAGCCGGCCCACTGGTTGGTGCAGGTGCTGCCGCCGGCGGTCTCGAACTCGAAGTAGGGGACGCCCCACTCGCCGGCCTTCATGCTGAGCACGAGGAAGCCGGAACCGACCAACAGCAGCATCACCGACAGTCCGATGAGTACGCGGAGCGGTTTGGGCAGGGGTGGGCGGACGGGGCGTTGCGTGCGTCCCGGGGTGGCCATGTGTCGACTTTGCCCCACGCGTCGGGTCAGGACAAGTGAGTTCGCGGAAACCGATACCTCACCGTTGCCGTTCGACGGCTCAGCGTACGGCGGTACGGATGACCCGGGGTGCGACCTGGTGCTGACGACGGGCGCGACGGCGCGGACGCTCGGTCGACGTGGTCGGAGCCGACTCTGCGCGGGCTCCCCACTGGGCGGGATACATCTCGTACATGACGAAAATAGTAGGACGCCCGAGTATCTTCGTTCCAGCTGCGATCGCATCGTCCCGGATGCCGAGATGATCATGGTGTCCGCCCGGTGCTGGCGAGACTGAGCCAATGAGCGCCCCGCCGGAGATCCCGCCCTTGGTCGGCAAGGCGTTGCGCATGTCGCTGCAGCGGGGGTACGTACAGGCGACGCGCAGCGAGACCGGACGGCTGCTCGCCACCCTGGCCGCCACCCGTACGGGCACCATCGCCGAGTGCGGCACCGGCTGCGGGGTGGGTGCGGCCTGGCTGCGCAGTGGCGCACCGGGGTCGACGCGGGTGATCACCGCGGAGCTGGACGGGGAGCTGGCGCACTCGGTGATGGAGATGTTCGCCGACGACGCGGTCGAGGTGTTCCACGCCGACTGGACGACACTCGCGGAGTGGGCGCCGTTCTCGCTGCTGTTCCTGGATGCCAGCTCGGCCAAGCAGTCCTCGCGGGACGAAGTGGCCGACCTGCTCGAACCGGGTGGGATGGTCGTGCTGGACGACTTCACGCCCTCCAACTGCTGGCCGCCGCTGGACCACGGCCGGGTCGACGTCGTCCGGCAGGAGTGGCTGAGCGACGAGCGCTTCACCAGTGTCGACGTGATGGTGGCCGACGACACCGCCGTGGTCATCGCCGTCCGCCGCTGACGCACCTCGGGACGCGCACGCACGCCCGTCGAACTCGTCGAGACGCCTCGCACCGGCATCACGCACCTCGAGCCCGTCGAGCGGATCGCTCAACAGGCTCGAGGCAGTGTCGCGCTCTCAGGCCAGGCGGGCGGCGATCGCGTCGCCGATCTCGGAGGTGGTGCGAGGGCCGGAACGCTCGGCGATGTCCTCCCAGCAGGCCTTGGTGACCGCGGCCGCCTCGTCGTCACGGCCCAGGTGCTCCAACAGCAGCGCGACCGACAGGATGGCAGCGGTCGGGTCGGCGATCTGCTGGCCGGCGATGTCGGGCGCCGAGCCGTGCACCGGCTCGAACATCGACGGGTGCTCACCCGACGGGTTCAGGTTGCCGCTGGCCGCCAGGCCGATGCCGCCGGTGGCCGCCGCGGCCAGGTCGGTGATGATGTCGCCGAACAGGTTGTCGGTGACGATCACGTCGAACCGTGCCGGGTCGGTGACCAGGAAGATGGTGGCCGCATCGACGTGCAGGTAGTCGGTCTCCACGCCCGGGAACTCCTGGGCGATCGCCTCGAACACCCGCCGCCACAGGCCGCCGGCGTTCACCAGCACGTTGTGCTTGTGCACCAGGGTGAGCTTGTTGCGTCGCTTGGTGGCGCGCTCGAAGGCATCGCGGACCACGCGCTCGACGCCATACGCGGTGTTGACGCTGACCTCGGTCGCGATCTCGTGCGGGGTGGTCGTACGGACGGTGCCGCCGTTGCCGCAGTAGAGGCCCTCGGTGCCTTCGCGAACGACGACGAAGTCGATCTCCTTGCCGTCGGTGACCGAGCCGTCGAGCGGTGACGGGACACCGGGGTGGAGCCGGCTGGGGCGCAGGTTGACGTAGTGGTCGAACGCGAAGCGGAGCTTGAGCAACAGGCCGCGTTCGAGCAGTCCGGACGGGACGTCGGTCGCGCCCGGTGCCGCGCCGACCGCGCCGAGCAGGATCGCGTCGTGGGAGTCCAGCGCGGTCAGGTCGTCGTCGGTGAGCACCTCGCCGGTCCGGGCCCAGCGGGTGGCGCCCAGGTCGAAGTCGGTGAACTCGAAGGCGTCCTCACCCGACACGGCGCGGAGCACCTTGAGCCCTTCGGCGACGACCTCGGGACCGATGCCGTCACCGCCGATCACGGCGATCCGGGGACGGTGGCCCATGGCGGACGGCTGGGGGTTCTGTGCGTTGGTCACCCGGTGAGGCTAAGGCTTGCCACCGCCGGGCCCCGGCCGTCTCGTCATTCGGTGGACACGTCGTCGGTGCGGGCCTGCGTTTCCGTGGCTCCCCGGCGCAGCCCCCTGTTCCGCGACGATCCGACCAGGTCGCCGGCCTTCCAGTCCTCCCAGCCGGGCCGGCCGACCATGAACGCCTCGACCTCGGCCTTGGTGGCGGTCAGTTTCGGGTCGTGCTTGAGGTAGTGCCGGGTCTCCCGCGCCACCAGGCCGGACAGCACCAGCAGGCCGATCAGGTTCGGCAGTGCCATCAGGCCGTTCGCCACGTCGGAGAACGCCCACACCAGGTCGAGCTCGACGGTGCACCCGACGAACACGATCAGGGAGAACAGCACCCGGAACGGCATCACCAGCTTGCGGCCGAAGAGCCGCTCGACGTTGCGCTCGCCGTAGTAGGACCAGCCCAGGATCGTGGAGTAGGCGAACAGCACCAGACCAATGGTGACGATCCAGTGTCCCCACTGGCCCGGCAGGCCGTGGGTGAACGCCTGCCCGGTCATCAGGGCGGCGCTGATCTGCTCGCCGGTCTCGGGATCGGTCTGGGACCACACGCCGGTGACGATGATCGTGAGACCGGTGAAGCTCACCACGATGAGGGTGTCGATGAAGGTCTGCGTCATCGAGACCAGGCCCTGGCGGACCGGATGGGTCGTCTGCGCGGCGGCCGCGGCGATCGGGGCCGAACCCAGGCCGGACTCGTTGGAGAACAGGCCGCGCGCGACGCCGTACTGGATGACGATGATGATCGCCGAGCCCGCGAAGCCGCCCACCGCCGCCGTACCGGTGAAGGCGTCGGTGAAGATCAGCGCCAGCGCGCCGGGCAGCTCCACGATGTTGACCAGCAGGATGTAGAGGCCGCCCAGGACGTAGAACACGATCATGATCGGCACGAGACCGGCGGTGACCCGCCCGATCGACTTGATGCCACCGACCAGCACGACGGCGGTCACCACGGTGAGCACGATGCCGGTCACCCACACCGGGACGCCCCAGCTGTTCTGGACGTTGGAGGAGATCGCGTTGCCCTGGGTCATGTTGCCGATGCCGAAGCAGGCGATGACCGCGAAGATCGCGAAGGCCAGGGCCAACACCTTGCCCAACGGACCCCGGATGCCGCGCTCCAGGTAGTACTGCGGTCCGCCCGACTTCTCGCCGGCGTCGTCGGTGGCGCGGAAGCGGACGCCGAGGTAGGCCTCGGTGTACTTCGACGCCATGCCGACCAGCCCGGTCACCCACATCCAGAACAGTGCGCCGGGGCCGCCGATCCCGATCGCGGTGGCGACGCCGACGATGTTGCCGACGCCGACCGTCGCCGCGAGGGCCGTGGTGAGGGCCTGGAACTGGGAGATGTCGCCCTCGGCCTCGGCATCCTTGCGACGGAGGATGCCCAGCCGCATCGCCGCGCCGAGCTTGAGGAACTGCAGCCCGCCGAGCCGGATGGTGAGGTAGAGGCCAGTGCCGACCAGCAGCGGGATGAGCAGGAACGGTCCCCAGATGATGCTGCTCGCAGCATCCAGGAAGTCCTGCAAGGGTGTGGGATCCATGGCGAGCCTCCGACGGTCCGTTGTCGAGTCGTGCCCCGAGCCCCGGTGCGGGGACCCGGTCTGACGGTAGCGCCGATGGCCCCGGCGCGTCATGATCCACGACAAGTTTCCGCAAAGCGACCGGTCGACGGGTTCGGACCAGGGCCGCCCACGCTCGGCCGCGCCACACCCCGACTGCCCACCGGTCGATTTGCCGAAACGCGCCGGCGGGCCCGGTGTAGCGTTTCGTCCATGGCCCTGATGTTCGAGCGGCGTACGCATCCGTCCCCTGCCAGCACTGCAGAGCGGAACGCGATTCTCGCCAACCCCGGTTTCGGCAAGCACTTCACCGACCACATGGCGGTGGCCACGTGGACCCGCGCCGACGGTTGGTTGGAGTCCGGTGTCGTCCCGTACGGCCCGTTCCAGCTCGACCCGGCGACCGCGGTGCTGCACTATGCGCAGGAGGTCTTCGAGGGACTGAAGGCCTACCGGTGGGCCGACGACTCGATCCGGCTGTTCCGGCCCGAGCTGAACGCGGCCCGGATGCAGCGGTCCGCGGAGCGGCTGGCGTTGCCGGCGCTCGACGAGACGGACTTCCTGGCCAGCATCGAGGGTGTCGTTCGCGCCGATCGTGACTGGGTGCCCAGCGGTGGTGAGACCAGCCTGTACCTGCGGCCGTTCCTGTTCGCCTCCGAGGCGTTCCTGGGGGTCCGGCCCGCACACCGGGTGACGTACTGCTGCATCGCCTCCCCGGCCGGGGCCTATTTCTCCGGCGGGGTGAAGCCGGTCAACATCTGGGTCTCGGAGAAGTACACCCGCGCCTCGCCCGGCGGCACAGGTGCGGCCAAGTGCGGCGGCAACTATGCCGCCTCGCTGATCGCCCAGGCCGAGGCCGCCGAGCACGGCTGCGAGCAGGTGCTGTTCGCCGACGCCCAGGAGCTCCGCTACGTCGAGGAGCTCGGCGGGATGAACGTCTACTTCGTCCGCGACGGTCAACTCCACACCCCGGAGTTGACCGGCTCGCTCCTGGAAGGGGTCACCCGCGACTCGGTGCTCGCGCTGGCCGCCGATCTGGGGCTGGAGCCGGTGCAGCGTCGGATCGAGGTCGCCGAACTGCTGTCGGGGATGGACGACGGCTCGATCTCGGAGGTGTTCGCCTGTGGCACCGCGGCGGTCGTCACCCCGATCGGCGCGTTGAAGACCGCCGAGCGGAGCGTCTCGGTCTCGGACCCGGAGAAGTTCACCGTGACCGCCGAGATCCGGCAGCGGCTGCTCGACATCCAGTACGGCCGGGCCGAGGACAGCCACGGCTGGACCCGCAAGATCAGCTGACCCGACCCGCGGCCCGGTGCCGTCGTCGCACGTCGAGGTGACGGCTTCCGGGGACGGGTGGTGGGCAGCGCCGCATCCGTGGTGCATAATGACCACGTGGTCAACACCCAGATCATCATTGCGTAGCGCGTCGGCCCACCCGCCGGCGCGCTGAACCTCCTGTCACCGTACGGGAGGTTTTTTCGTTGTCAGAGATGTTCCGACGTCCAAGCAGTTCTGTTTTCGATCATTGCCAGAAGGGGACCGATGTCCACCCAGGTACGGCCAGCACAGCCAGACACCTTCCACGTCTTCGACACCACCTTGCGTGACGGGGCACAACAGGAGGGGCTGCGGCTCAGCGTGGCCGACAAGATCCGGATCGCCACCTTGCTGGACGAGCTGGGCGTGGGCTACATCGAGGGCGGCTGGCCCGGCGCCAACCCCAACGACACCGAGTTCTTCGCCGCCGCGGCTCGGGGTGAGCTGATCCTCAAGCACGCCACGCTGGTGGCCTTCGGTGCCACCCGTCGAGCCGGGGGCAAGGCTGCCGACGATCCGCTGGTCGCCGCGACCCGTGACTCCGCCGCCCCGGTGGCGTGTCTGGTCGCCAAGTCCCACGACGGCCACGTCGAGCGGGCGCTGCGGACCACGCTGGACGAGAACTTGGCGATGATCCACGACACGGTCACCCACCTCCGTACGGAGGGGATGCGGGTGTTCGTCGACTGCGAGCACTTCTTCGACGGCTACCTGCGCAACCCGGCGTACTCCAAGCAGGTGCTCGCGACGATCGCCGAGGCCGGGGCCGAGGTGGCCGTGCTGTGTGACACCAACGGCGGCATGTTGCCGACCTGGGTGGGCGACATCGTGGGTGAGATGTCGCAGGTGGGCATCCCGCTCGGGATCCACTGCCACAACGACACCGGCTGCGCGGTCGCCAACACGATGGCGGCGGTCGAGGCCGGGGCGATGCACGTCCAGGGCACGATCAACGGGTACGGCGAACGGACCGGCAACGCCGACCTGGTCCCGGTGATCGCCAACCTGGAGTTGAAGTACGACTGGCGGGTGCTGCCGCACGACGACTCGCTGACCGAGCTGACCCGCATCTCGCACGCCATCTCCGCGGTCACCAATGTGGCCGGGTCGCCGCGGCAGCCGTACGTCGGGGTCTCGGCCTTCGCGCACAAGGCCGGGCTGCACGCCAGCGCGATCAAGGTCGACCCGAATCTCTACCAGCACATCGATCCGGCACTGGTCGGCAACGACATGCGGATGTTGATCTCCGACATGGCCGGTCGGGCGAACATCCAGCTCAAGGGCACCGAGCTCGGTTACGACCTGTCCGACCGCGAGCTGGCCGCGCAGATCACCGACGTGGTCAAGGAGCGGGAGGCCCGGGGCTACAGCTACGAGGCCGCTGATGCGTCGTTCGAACTGTTGCTGCGTGACGAGCTCGGCCTGCTGGAGAAGCCGTTCTCGGTGATCAACTGGCGCGTGCTGACGCAGTCGGCGCACGACGCCGCCGACAACGAGGCGACCGTGAAGCTCGCTGCCAAGGGCGAGGTGCAGGCGTTCGTGGGGGAGGGCAACGGCCCCGTCGACGCGTTGGACCATGCGTTGCGGCGCGCCCTGATCCCGGGGTTCGTGGAGGTCAAGGACTACGAGCTGACGGACTACCGGGTACGCATCATCGACACCGGTCACGGCACCGACGCTTCGGTCCGGGTGCTGATCGACACCCGTTCCGGGGAACACACCTGGACCACCGTCGGGGTCGGCACCAACGTGATCGAGGCGTCCTGGGAGGCGCTCAGCGACGCCTATCTCTACGGCCTGATCAAGGGACTCTGAGGTCGGGCGGGCCGTCTCAACACGGTCGAGGGTCGTGGAGGCGTCTGCACGAACTCGACGGGCGTGGGGGCTCAGCGGGCTGACGGGATCCGGTCGATGATCAACGAGACGGATGCCGGCGGGTCGGTGTCGATGGTGATCGCGTCCGTCAGCGCTTCGCGACCGGACTCGAGGCGATCGGCGGTGTCGGTGTGCAGGGCGAACAGTGGCTGCCCGATCGTGACCGGATCACCGGGGCGAACGTGCCAGGTCACGCCCGCCGCGGCCTGCACGGGTTCGCCGCGTCGGGTGCGGCCGGCACCGAGCCGGCGGGCCGCGATCCCGATCGGGTAGGCGTCGAGGCGGGTGCAGTACCCGGACTCGGTGGCGGTGATCACGTCGGTGTGGCGAGCCGTCGGCAACCGGGCGTCGGGGTCGCCGGACTGGGCGGTGATCAACTTCCGCCAGCGGTCCATCGCCTGTCCGGAGTCCAACACCTGTTCGGGATCGACGTCAACGCCTGCCAGCTGCACCATCTCGCGCGCGAGGGCCAGGGTGAGCTCGCGTACGTCGTCGGGTCCACCCCCGGCGAGCACCTCGAGGGCCTCGGCCACCTCCAGGGCGTTCCCGGCCGTGTGGCCCAGTGGGGTGTCCATGTCGGTCAGCAGTGCGACGGTCGCGACCCCTGCGTCGTCACCGAGGTCGACCATCGCGGTGGCCAGTTCCGCCGCGCGGCCTTGGGTACGCATGAACGCACCGGAGCCCACCTTCACGTCGAGCACCAGTCCGCCGGTGCCTTCGGCGATCTTCTTGCTCATGATCGAACTGGCGATCAGTGGGATCGACTCGACGGTCCCGGTCACGTCGCGCAGCGCGTACAGCTTCTTGTCGGCGGGGGCGAGCTCGGCAGCGGCGGCACAGATCACCGCGCCGACCTCGGCAAGCTGGGCCGCGATCCGGTCGTTGTCCAGCTCGGCCTGCCACCCGGGGATGGCCTCCAGTTTGTCGAGGGTGCCGCCGGTGTGGCCCAGCCCACGGCCCGACAACTGGGGGACTGCGACCCCGCAGGCGGCCACCAGGGGTGTCAGCGGCAAGGTGATCTTGTCGCCCACCCCGCCGGTGGAGTGCTTGTCGACGGTCGGGGAGACCCGGTGCCGGAGTCGCTCCCCGGAGTTGACCATGGCCTCGGTCCACCGTGCCAGCTCGGCCCGCGACAGTCCGGTGAAGTACATCGCCATCGCCAACGCGGCGAACTGTTCCTCGGCCACCTCGTCGCGGGTGTAGGCGGCGACCACCCAGTCGATCTGGGCGCCGGTCAGCTCACCACCGTCCCGCTTGTGGATGATCAACTCGACGATGTCGAACCCGGCCATGGCGCCATCCAACCACGACCCACCGTTTCCCATGGTCCTGCCGCCCGCGCCGAGCGTCCTGCCCGGTGAGCCCCTCGCGGCTGCGCCCGTGTCGGCGTCGTCGCGACTCGCGCGGGCGTCCCATAGGCTGCACCCATGCGTATTGCCCGATTTGCCGCTGACGGCGACCCTCGGTTCGGCATCGTCGAGTTGGCCGCCGACGGCGGTGAGCACCCCGACTCGGTGGCCGTGCTGACCGGTGACCCGCTGGCCGGCCCGGTGAACCTGACCGGGGAGCGGCTGGCGCTCGACGCCGTACGACTGTTGGCGCCGGTGATCCCGCGGAGCAAGGTGGTCGGGGTGGGGCGCAACTATGCCGCCCACGCCGCCGAGCTCGGCAACGAGGTGCCCGACACCCCGTTGACCTTCCTGAAGCCGAACACCTCGGTGATCGGCCCGGGGGAGGCGATCGTCCACCCGAGCTACACCAAGGAGCTGTCGTACGAGGGCGAACTGGCCGTGGTGATCGGGCGGATCTGCAAGGAGGTGCCGGCCGAACGCGCCGCCGAGGTGATCTTCGGCTACACCATCGCCAACGACGTGACCGCCCGAGACCTGCAGGGCCCCGACAAGCAGTGGGCCCGGGCGAAGGGATCCGACACGTTCTGCCCGTTGGGTCCCTGGCTGATCACCCACTTCGAGCTCGAGGAGGCGGGTGCGTTGACGATCACCACCACCCTCGACGGCGCGGTGAAGCAGTCGGGCAGCACCGCACAGATGATCAACTCGATCCCCGACCTGGTGGCGTACGTGTCGTCGTACACGACACTGTTGCCCGGTGACGTGATCCTGACCGGGACACCGGAGGGCGTCGGGCCGATGCGACCGGGCCAGACCGTCGAGGTGGAGATCGAGGGGATCGGCACCCTCACCAACACCGTCGTCGCAGACGGTCCGCCCGATCCGGCGTGACGGCGACGCGTTCCTGATGTCACCGACCTCCCGCAAGCGGAAGAAGAAGGGCGGCGCACCACCACGTCGCCCGCCGGTACGGCAGCAGGCACCGGCCGCACCGACCCGATCGGGAGTGCTGCGCCGGATCGCCGACCAGTTGCCGCTGTTGCCGGTCACCGACGGTCTGAGGCACCCGGTGGCGCAGCGGCATCCCGATCGGCTCGGCCTCCGCATCATCCTGGGCATCGTGATGGCGATCATGACGTACCTGGTACTGGTGCCGACCGTGGCCCAGCTGGTGCTGGGTCTGACGTACCGGATCGTCACACCGGACCTTGCCTACGAGGACTACTACGCCAGCGCGATGGCCGGCGAGCGCCCCGAAGGCCTGCTGGCCACCAACCTCGGCATCGGTTCGTTCATCGTGATCTGCCTGGTGCTGATGCGTTGGGTGAACCTCGCCCCGCCCGGGCTGGTCGTGTCGGTCGTGCGGCGGATCCGCTGGCGCTACCTGATCGCGTCGGGGGGAGTGGCGCTGCTGGTGTTCTGCATCGTGCAGGCGGCGACGCTGTTGCCCGCCGGAACGACCATCACACCCCAACCCGGTTTCGCGATGTTCCTGTTGGTGGTGCTGCTGACCTCACCCCTCCAGGCGGCTGCGGAGGAGGTCTTCTTCCGGGGCTACCTGCAGCAGAGCCTGGGTTCGCTGGTCGGCGCCTGGTGGTTCGGGGTCGTCGGGTCGTCGGTGCTGTTCGCGCTGGCCCACGGGCTCCAGTCGCCGGCGTTGTTCGTCGACCGGTTGGCCTTCGGGCTGGTGGTGGGTCTGCTGGTCTGGCGGACCGGTGGTCTGGAGGCCGCGATCGGGACGCACGTGATCAACAACGTGCTCGCGTTCACGCTGGCCGGGCTGACGTCGACCATCGCCGAGGTGCGCGGGATCACCGAGATCGGTTGGGGTCGGGCCGCGTTCGACGTCCTCACCTTCACCGTGATCGCGGGTGGCTGCTGGCTGGTGGCGAGCCGGATGAACCTGGTGACGCGGACCGGCCACGCCAGCTTGGTGGATCGGTCCCCGATCCAGTAAGATCAGTCCTCGTTGCCCGGTTCGCCCGGGCGATGGGGTATGGGGTAATTGGCAGCCCGACTGATTCTGGTTCAGTTAGTCTAGGTTCGAGTCCTAGTACCCCAGCGAACGTGTCTCGATTCGCTGGATCCCAGCCGCGGTGGTAGTCTTTCGCGGTCGGTTCGCGAGACGAGCACGGCACTGGGCCCCGTTGTGTAGCGGCCTAGCACGCCGCCCTCTCAAGGCGGTAGCGCGGGTTCGAATCCCGTCGGGGCTACCCAGTTCGAAGACCTCCGGTTCGCCGGAGGTCTTCGTCGTTTCGTGGGGTGGCAGCTTCTACCATCGGGCAACCCAGTCACCCGGTCCACGTCACATGGGTGGCGCGTGAGCCTGATCACCCCACGGCTGAGCTGGTCCGTGTCGTACGAAACTGCGGGTCACTCGGTGCCGCTGCGGCGCAGCACCTCGCTCAGTCGCTCCGCTGCGGCGATCACGGCCGGGGCGTGCAGCCGGCCGGGCTGCCGGGAGAGCCGCTCGATCGGGCCGGAGACCGACACCGAGGCGATCACCTTGCCCGAAGGGCTGCGGACCGGGGCCGACACCGAGGCGACCCCTGCTTCGCGCTCGGCCACCGACTGGGCCCAGCCGCGACGCCGTACGGCGGCCAACGACACCGCGCTGTAGCGCGAGCCGCGCAGGCCACGCTGCATCCGCTCCGGGTCCTCCCAGGCGAGCAGGATCTGGGCCGACGAGCCCGCACTCATGGTCAACTGAGAGCCGACCGGGACGGTGTCACGCAGTCCGGACATCCGCTCCGCGGCTGCCACGCAGATGCGGTAGTCGCCCTGCCGGCGGAACAACTGGGCCGACTCGCCGGTGATGTCACGCAGTCGGGCGAGTACGGGGCCGGCGGTCGCCAACAGGCGGTCCTCGCCGGCGGCGGAGGCGAGCTCGGCGAGCCGGGGGCCGAGGATGAAGCGTCCCTGCAGGTCGCGGCTCACCAGGCGGTGGTGTTCGAGGGCGACGGCCAACCGGTGCGCCGTGGGGCGTGCAAGGCCGGTCGAGGTGACCAGGCCGGCCAGGGTCGTCGGACCCGTCTCGAGGGCCGCCAGTACGAGGGCCGCTTTGTCCAAGACGCCAACACCGCTAGAGTTGTCCATGTCCTGATACTGCCGTCTCGTCATGTGATATGCAAGTCATCACGTCGAATGACAACGATGACGTAACAGAATACGGACAATCGCTGGATTCTCCGCCGACGGATCGGCAACGTTGAAGAGTTGAGGAGCAGAACATGGGCAAGACGCTGAGTGAGAAGATCTGGGACGCTCACGTGGTGCGCGCCGGCGAGTCCGGCGGCGAGCCGGACCTCCTCTACATCGACCTCCACCTGGTGCACGAGGTCACCTCACCCCAGGCGTTCGACGGCCTGCGCGAGGCCGGCCGCTCGGTCCGGCGTCCCGACCTGACCCTGGCGACCGAGGACCACAACACCCCGACCCTCAACATCGACCAGCCGATCGCCGACCCGGTGTCGCGGACCCAGGTCGACACACTGCGCCACAACGCGAAGGAGTTCGGGCTGCGGATCCACAGCCTCGGCGATCGCGACCAGGGTGTCGTGCACATCATCGGCCCACAGCTCGGCGTGACCCAGCCGGGCATGACGATCGTGTGCGGCGACTCCCACACCTCCACCCACGGTGCCTTCGGTGCGCTGGCGTTCGGCATCGGCACCTCCGAGGTCGAGCACGTGCTGGCCACCCAGACCCTCCCGCAGGCGCGCCCCAAGACCATGGCGGTGAACGTGAACGGGGAGTTGCCCGACGGTGTCACCGCCAAGGATTTGGTGCTGGCGTTGATCACCAAGGTCGGCACCGGTGGTGGCCAGGGCCACGTCGTCGAGTACCGCGGCAACGCCATCGAGCAGTTGTCGATGGAGGGCCGCATGACGATCTGCAACATGAGCATCGAGTGGGGTGCGAAGGCCGGCATGATCGCGCCGGACCAGACCACCTTCGACTACCTGGCCGGGCGGCCGCACGCCCCGCAGGGTGCCGACTGGGATGCCGCGGTCGAGTACTGGCAGACGTTGCGCACCGACGCCGATGCGACCTTCGACGTGGAGGTCGACATCGACGCCGCAACGCTGACGCCGTTCGTCACCTGGGGGACCAATCCCGGCCAGGGCGTCGCCCTCGGCGGTGCGGTGCCGGAACCGGAGTCGTTCAGCGACCCGAGTGATCAGGTCGCCGCTCGCAAGGCCCTGGAGTACATGGGAATCACGGCTGGGCAGAAGATGAGCGACATCTCCGTCGACACCGTCTTCCTCGGCTCGTGCACCAACGGCCGGATCGAGGACCTGCGTGCTGCCGCCGATGTGCTGCAGGGCAAGCACATCGCCGACTCCGTACGGATGTTGGTCGTCCCGGGTTCGGCGCGGGTCCGGCTGCAGGCCGAGCAGGAGGGCCTCGACCAGGTGTTCCTGGCCGCCGGCGCCGAATGGCGGGCCGCCGGCTGTTCGATGTGCCTGGGCATGAACCCCGACCAGTTGCAGCCGGGGGAGCGTGCGGCCTCCACCTCGAACCGCAACTTCGAGGGTCGGCAGGGCAAGGGGGGTCGGACCCACCTGGTCTCCCCGCCCGTCGCCGCCGCGACCGCCATCACCGGCAAGCTCACCGCCCCCGCCGACCTGGCCTGACCTCCCGCACCAGCAGCGATCCCGTCACAGCAAGGAATTCATCATGGAGCCGTTCACCAGTCACACCGGCATCGCCGTCCCGCTGCGTCGCAGCAACGTCGACACCGACCAGATCATCCCCGCCGTCTACCTCAAGCGGGTCACCCGTACCGGGTTCGAGGACGGGCTGTTCGCCGCCTGGCGCAACGACCCTGACTTCGTGTTGAACGATCCGGCCTACAGCGCCGGCTCGATCCTCGTCCCCGGCCCCGACTTCGGTACGGGGTCCTCACGCGAACACGCGGTGTGGGCCCTGCAGAACTACGGCTTCCGGGTCGTGATCGGGTCACGCTTCGGCGACATCTTCGCCAGCAACTCCGGCAAGGCCGGCCTGCTGATCGCACGGGTCGAACAGCCTGTGGTGGAAGAGTTGTGGGCGAAGTTGGAGGCCCGACCGGGCCTACGGCTGACCGTCGACCTGCAGCAGAAGTTGATCACTGCCGAGGACGGCTGGTCGACCTCGTTCGCCATCGACGACTACACCCGGTGGCGGTTGTCCGAAGGGCTCGACGACATCGGCCTCACACTCCGTCACGAGGACCGGATCAGCGCCTTCGAGGAGAGCCGGAAGCCCTTCCTGCCGCAGACTTTGCCGGCCCGCACCGCCGACTGAACGGCCGCTCGGGTCACCAGAAGTTCAGACACGCGGGGTTGAAGTCGGCCTCGGTGTTTGTGCTGTCCGCTCGGAATCCCTACTTTTAGTGGTGTATCCCGCGACTGGGCGGGTGCGCAGGAGCTCCTGACAGCGGCCAATCGGGCCGTTCGGTGGAGCGAAGAGTTCAGAGAGGGAAGCTGTGAACAAGGCTGAGTTGATTGAGAAGCTGTCGGAGAACTTCGACGGCAACAAGGCCGAGGCGGCTCGGGCGCTGAACGCTGTCGTGGAGACCATCACGCACCAGGTCGCCTCCGGGGAGAAGGTGTCGATCACCGGCTTCGGCGTCTTCGAGAAGCTGAAGCGTCCGTCCCGCATGGTGCGCAACCCGCGCACCGGGGAGCGCAAGCGTGCCAAGGCGACGGCGGTCCCGAAGTTCCGTGCCGGTACGGATTTCAAGGCCTTCGTCTCGGGTGAGAAGAAGGTCCCGCGGGCCGCGAAGCGCACCGCGGCCAAGACCACGACCGCCGCCAAGGCCACCACGGCCAAGAAGGCGCCGGCCACCAAGGCAGCGGCCACGAAGTCCACCGCCACCCGGTCGACCGCGAAGAAGGCGCCGGCCAGGACCACCGCCACGAAGGCCACGGCGACCAAGTCGACCACCGCACGGTCCACGGCCAAGAAGGCACCCGCCAAGAAGGCGCCGGCCAAGAAGACGACCGCCACGAAGACGCCGGCGGCGCGCACCACCACGGCCCGCAAGACCGTTGCCAAGAAGGCGCCCGCCAAGAAGGCGCCGGCCAAGCAGACGGCGGCCAAGAAGGCACCGGCGAAGAAGGCACCGGCCAAGAAGGCGCCCGCGAAGCGGACCACCGCCCGCAAGGCCTGAGTACCGACGACCACGCCACTGGGCCCGCACCGACCTCGGTGCGGGCCCAGTCGCATTCCTGCGTCGGGCAGTGATCCCGGGGATGTGCCGGCACCTGGCATCGGGTCGCCGTGCCCCAAGATCAACTCAGGCCGGCGGCGTCTCGACGGGCTTGACGGGCGAGGGACGGTTCGAGGCGATCAGTCGTGCGGTGTGGTGCCCCGGCGAGAGCAGGGCGGCCGCAGCGAGGTCGGCAGGAAGGTCGACGTCCCGCCGTGCCGTCGGCAGCTCGACCGCCACCGGAACTGCCCCGGCAGCGCGGTGGGCCGCTGCGGATCCCTTGCCGAAGCGCGATGTCAGCCGCCGGCCGCAGCTCGCGACCATGGTCGTCCCCGTACCCTCGCTGTCCGGCACGAAGACGTACCCCCACCGACGAGCCTGTTCGGCGACGTGGCGGACGTCGGCCGACCGCAGCGTCGGCAGGTCCGCCACCACCGCGAGCTGTACGTCGACCGGTCCGGCCGACAACGCCGCCGCACCGGCGGCCACCGCGGCATCCATCTCGCCGGGGTCGGCGAGCACGGTCACCTGGCCCACGTACGGCTCGAGTCGTTGCTGCAGCCGCGGTTCGTCGCTGACCACGACGAGCTCATCGGCGACGGCGGTCACGGCGACACAGGTGTCGAGCAGCATCGCCCAGCTCAACTGTTGTCGCAGTTCGGGGGACAGCTCCGTCAGCCGCGACTTGGCCCGCACGAACTCCTTCGCCAGCGCGATCGCCCCGACCCGGTCCGGCGTCGACGCCACGGCCGCACCATCGGTGGCGGAGCGGCTGATCATGCCGGGAATCGTGCCACAGTAGAGTGACGACATGTCATCAGCGTCGTCAGCCGATCCGCGTGCACGACGTCGCGACGACCCCGCCGGATGGCCGTTGCGCACGGTGGTCTCCATCCTCGCCGCCTTGCTCCGCGTGATCACCAAGCGCGCATGGCGCGGCACCGAGCACGTGCCGGCCGGTCCGTTGGTGCTGGTGGCCAACCACATCTCGTACTTCGACTTCCTCTCCTTCGGCCACTTCGTGTACGGAGCCGGGCGTTGGCCGCACTACCTGGCCAAGGAGTCGGTGTTCCGGATCCCGGTGGTGGGGGCGCTGATCCGCGCCTGCGAGCAGATCCCGGTGCACCGCAGGAGTGCCCGCGCCGGCGATGCCCTGGCCTCGGCGGTGGCCGCCGTCGAGCGGGGCCATGTGGTGATGATCTACCCCGAGGGGACGGTCACCAAGGATCCGGCGCAGTGGCCGATGCGTGGCCACAGCGGGGCGGTCCGGGTCGCCCTGCAGACCGGGTGTCCACTGGTGCCGGTGGCCCAGTGGGGGGCTCAGGAGGTGATGCCCGGTCCCATGCCGGGTGTCCCGCGACTGCTGCCACGCAAGACGATGCGCGTGGTGGCGGGCCCGCCGATCGACCTCTCCGCCTACGTCGACCGACCGCTGACCGCCGCACTGTTGGTCGAGGCCACCGAACTGGTGATGTCGGAGATCACCGCCCTGCTTGCGGAGCTGCGCGGCGAGCAGGCCCCGGCCGGTCGGTACCACCCGACCGGCGACGACCCCACCGGAGGTTCCTGATGTCGGCCGACGGTGCGAAGGTCACGGTGATGGGCGCCGGGTCGTGGGGGACCGCGTTCGCCCTGGTCGCCGCCGACGCCGGGTCGCAGGTGACCTTGTGGGCCCGACGCCCCGAGCTGGCCGAGCAGATCAACAACTCACACCGCAACACCGACTACTTCCCCGACCTCGACCTGCCCGCAGGGATCCGGGCCGTCGCCGACCCGGCCGAGGCCATGGCCGGAGCGGACGTGGTCGTGCTCGCCGTACCGTCGCAGACGCTGCGCCGCAACCTGGCCGACTGGCGGATCGACCCCGACGTGATTCTGGTCAGCCTCGCGAAGGGCATCGAGGAGGGCACCGGGCTGCGGATGAGTGAGCTGATCACCGCCGCCACCGGGCACGACCCCGACCGGCTCGCCGTGGTGTCCGGCCCCAACCTGGCCCGCGAGATCGTGGAACGGCAGCCCGCGGCGACCGTGGTGGCCAGTGCCTCCGAGGCGACCGCCATCATGGTGCAGCGGGCCTGCCACACCCGGAACTTCCGCGCCTACACCAACACCGACATCGTCGGCACCGAGCTGGGCGGAGCGGCCAAGAACGTGATCGCGCTGGCGGTGGGCGCTGGAATCGGGCTCGGTTACGGCAACAATGCGATGGCCTCGGTGATCACCCGCGGGTTGGCCGAGATCACCCGCCTCGGGATCGAGCTGGGCGCCCAGGAGCACACCTTTGCCGGCCTCGCCGGGATGGGGGACCTGGTCGCGACGTGCATGTCGCCGCTGTCGCGCAACCGCACCTTCGGCGAGCAGCTGGCGAAGGGGCGCAGCGTCGCCGACATCGTGGCCACCACCCGACAGGTGGCCGAAGGCGTACGGACCTGTGAGTCCTTGGTCGCCCTGGCCGACCGGCACGGCGTCGACATGCCGATCTCGTACGGGGTGGCGCAGGTCATCGCCGGACAGGCCACGCCGGAGCAGATGATCAGCGCCCTGCTCGCCCGCCAGGCCAAGCCCGAACGCACCTGACCAACTCCGAGCGACGACCGCGGTCAGCCGGTAGGCTCGGCCACATGGCGAAACGACCCCGGGTGGCGATCGTGTTCGGCGGCGTCAGTCACGAGCACGCGATCTCCTGTCTCACCGCGGCGAGCGTCGTTCGGGCCATCGACCAGGACGCGTACGAGGTGGTGGGGCTCGGCATCACGCCGACCGGGCAGTGGATCCCGTACGACGCCCGGGCCATGTCGCAACTGCAGATCCAGGGCAAGCAACTACCTGCCGTCGAGGAACGAACCCCGGCCGGTGATCCCGGCGACCGTACCCGTCCCAACATCGGCGAGGGGGCCGCACTCGTGCTGCCCGAGCTGGGTCGGGTCGACGTCGCCTTCACCCTGCTGCACGGCCCGTACGGTGAGGACGGCACCGTCCAGGGGCTGTTCGAGATGCTCGGTGTCCGCTACGTCGGTTCGGGCGTGCTGGCGAGTGCGGTCGGGATGGACAAGCACCACATGAAGAACGTCCTCACCGCAGCAGCGATCCCGGTCGGACCGTTCGTCGCGATCTCGCCCCGGGAATGGGAGGACGACCGGGCCGCCTGCCTGGAATCGGTGCAGGCGTTGGAGTTCCCGGTGTTCGTGAAGCCGGCGCGCGGTGGGTCCAGCCTGGGCATCACCAAGGTCGCCGACCCGGCCGAGCTGGAACGAGCCGTCGAGCACGCCCGACACTACGACCCGAAAGTACTGGTGGAGCAGGGTTTCGTGGACGCCCGCGAGATCGAGTGCGGGGTGCTGGAGACCCCGGACGGTCCACGGGCCAGCGTCGTCGGCGAGATCGTGATGCACACCGAGTCGGGGTTCTACGACTTCGAGTCGAAGTACCTGCCGGAGGAGACCGTCGACCTGACCATCCCGGCCGACCTGCCCGAGGCGGTGGCCGACGAGGTCAGGTCGCTGTCGGTGCAGGTCTTCAATACCTTGGGCTGTGAGGGCCTGGCGCGGGTCGACTTCTTCCTGACCGGTGACGGCCGGGTCCATTGCAACGAGATCAACACGATGCCGGGCTTCACCGCCTTGTCGATGTTCCCGCAGCTGTGGGCCGCCTCGGGGGTCGACTACCCCGAACTCGTGGACACCCTGCTGCAGCAGGCTTTGGCGCGTCCGGTCGGCCTGCGCTGACCCGTCGGCGCCAGGGCTCAGACGCAGGGCTGGCCGACGGGGACCTTCGCCACCGCGGCAGCCACGTCGACCAGTGCGGTGCCCTCCGGGGCGTACGCGGTCGGCACCCCGACCTCCACGTACACCGGTCGTCCGATGGTGGTGAACACCATCCCACCGACCCCCTCCTCGGCGTACCAGCCGACCCGGTTGACCTCGAAGCATTCACTGGCCGGGGTCAGTCCGGGCGGCTTGTCGACCCCGCAGCGCAGGCTGATCGGCGGATCTCCCCAGGCCGCGGTCAGCTCGGCGGGCTCACTGTCGCGTCGGGGCTGGTCGAGGACGTGGCTCGGCAGGTTGGCCATCACCTCGGCACACATCTGACGGGCGGCGGCATCGGGTGTCGGCGCCTGCTGCTGCACCGGTGGGGCACAGCCCACGACCAGCACCAACGCGGCGACGGCCACACCACGTACGACTCCTCGAACAGGCCTGCGGGGAGCCGACCGAACGCCGGGGGACGGCGAGAACGGCTGCCGTGACAAGGAACTCGGGGTGCGTTGGGTCTCGGACGCGCCGACTCAGATGTGGACCACGGGGCAGGTCACGGTCCGGGTGATGCCCGACACCTGCTGCACCTTGGCGACCACAAGCTGGCCGAGTTCGTCGACGTTGGGGGCCTCGGCCCGCACGATGACGTCGTACGGTCCGGTCACGTCCTCGGCCAACGTGACTCCCGGGATCTCCCGGATCGCCTCGGCCACGGTGGCAGCCTGCCCGACATTGGTCTGGACGAGAATGTACGCCTGAACGAGCATGGCCATCAGTCCCTTTCCCGGCTCCACACGGTACGGTCGAACCCGTGGCCGTCACGCTACCACCAGCAGCCGCCACCCTGAGAGGATCCATGAGCACCAACGCTTCCGCCGGACCGACCGTGGGCGACGTGGGCGAGTTCGCCCTGATCGACACGATCCTGGCCGCCGCCCCCGCACCCAGCCCCAACGTCGTCGTCGGCCCCGGTGACGACTCGGCTGTCTTCGCCGTTCCGATGGGATCGGTCACCTGCTCCACCGATGCGATGGTCGAGGGCGTCCACTTCAAGCGGGACTGGTCATCGGCCAACGACATCGGACGCAAGGCCGCGGCGGTCAACATCGCCGACATCGAGGCGATGGGCGCCACCCCACGGGGCCTGCTGATCGCGTTGTGCGCACCGCCGGAACTGCCCGTCGGCTGGGTCGAGGAGTTCCGCGACGGCGTCCTTGCCGAGTGCGCAACCGCCTCGGTCGAACTGCTCGGCGGCGACACCTCGGCCTCCCCGGTGCTGACGATCGTCGTCACCGCCATGGGGGACCTGGAGGGCCGCGAACCGATCACCCGCGCCGGCGCCAGGCCCGGACAGCACGTCGCCATGATGGGACGGCTGGGCTGGGCGGCTGCCGGGCTGCGCACGCTCAGCCGTGGCTTCCGTTCGCCTCGCGTGGTGGTCGACGCCCAGCGCTGCCCGGAGGTGCCGTACGGCTTCGGGCGCCGCGCCAGCGAGGGCGGCGCCACCTCGATGATCGACGTGTCCGACGGGCTGCTCGCCGACCTGGGCCACATCGCCGCCGCGTCGGGGGTGTCGATCGACATCACCAGTGCGTCGTTGGAGATTGCCGAGCCACTGCGCGCGGTCGCTGCCGCCACGGGTGGCGACCCACTGCACCTCGTGCTCGCCGGTGGTGAGGACCATGCCCTGGTCGGCACCTTCGACACCGTGCCCGACGGCTGGGTCGCGATCGGCACGGTCGCCGAGCCCGGCGCGGCGGGTGTCTCGGTGACCGTGGACGGTGCGGTGCCGGAGATCACCGGTGGTCATGATCACTTTGCCAAGCCCCCGCGGAGCTCGCGTTGATCACTAGCTGGCGGAGCTCGCGTTGACCGAGTCCTCGCCCCGGTCGGGGCGTGCGTTGCCCCTGGTGTTGACCATCGCCGGTTCCGACTCCGGCGGCGGTGCCGGCATCCAGGCCGACCTGAAGACGATGCTGGCGCACCGGGTGCACGGCATGAGCGTGATCGCCGCCGTCACCGCCCAGAACTCCCTGGGGGTACAGGGATGGTGGCCACTCCCGGCCGAGGCGATCACCGCCCAGTTCCGCAGTGTCGTCGACGACATCGGCGTCGATGCGGTCAAACTGGGCATGCTCGGTACGGCCGAGACGATCGGACTGGTGGCAGAACTGCTGGCGACCCTCCCGGAGGGGACGCCGGTGGTGATCGACCCGGTGGCGGCCAGCAAGCACGGCGACGCGTTGATCGCCGACGATGCGGTGGCCACGATGCGGGACGAGCTGCTGCGGCTCGGCACCGTGATCACACCCAACATCACAGAGGCGGCCCTGTTGACCGGCCTGCCGGAGCAGACCTCGCCGGCAGAGTTCGCCACGGCGCTCGCCGAGATCACGCCCGGCTGGGTGTTGATCAAGGGCGGGCACCTGCCCGGCACGCCGGTCGACACGTTGCGGGCCCCGGACGGCACCGTCACGAGCTACCCGGCCGAACGGCACGACAACCGGCACACCCACGGCACCGGCTGCACCCTCGCGTCGGCGATCGCGTCCCGGCTCGCCCGCGGTGAGGACGTGCCCACCGCGGTGGCCGGCGCGAAGGCGTACATCACCGGTGCCATCGAGCACGGATTCGCACTGGGGCAGGGGATCGGTCCGGTCGACCACGGTTGGCAACTCGGGCTGCCCTGAGCCAATCAGCCCCACGCGGATCAGCCGTACGGATCAGCCGTCCTGATCAGTCCCGTACGGTGCGGGGTCCGACCACGGCGGCACCCAGGGCGGTGACCCGGCCGATCAGGCCACGGTCCGCGGTGGCGACGATCACCTGTGCCTGTTGGTCGTTCGTGAGGGCGGCGACCTGGGCGACGATCTCGTCATCGCCCGAGCCGGGTGCCGCGACCACCGACACCGCGTCGACGGGCCCGACGTCCCGGGCGGCCCCTTCGGTCACCAGCACGACGTCCGGCGACCAGGTGTCGGCGGGCAAGCCCAACGCGGCCGCCGGGAACCCGGTTTCGGTGCGGGCGGCCAGTTCGTCGCGAAGTCGCTCGGTGGCGCCATGACGATCCTTCCACCAGCCGTCGGGGCGCGAGCCGACCACGTTGGCGGCGTCGACGACCAGCACCACCCGACGCGTGAGCAACGGGCGGAGCCGCGGCCAGGCATCCGCGAAGGCGGGGTGCAGCGGGAGGTCGGCGACCGCGTCGACGTCGACCCACTCGATGGCGGCACTCTCGTCGTCGGTCGGGCGCGGATCGACCGGGGCGGTGAGGCGGGCGAGGGCCGTGGTGTAGGACCAGTCGGGATGGTGCAGCGCCGTCGTGGCGAAGACGCGTAGGTGTGCCGCGATGACCCCCGACTCCTCCTCGGCCTCGCGCAGGCCGCCGACCACCGGGGTCTCGTCGGCGTGGATCGCACCGCCGGGGACGCCCCAGGTGCCGCCGAAGTGGCTCCAGTCGGCCCGCAGTTGCAGCACGATCCGCGTGGCCGGCCATGCGTCGGCGACGACCACGCCCGCAGCGCCGTGCAGCCCCCAGTGCCGGGCACCGCACCCGCAGTCCACCCAGCCGTCGCCGGAGCCACGCGGGCGGGGCCGGACAGGTCGGGGACCGGGGTCTGGAGTCACCGGTCCAGCCTGTCATGCCCGCGGTCGGACCGGCCGAGGACCAGTTCGGCACCGTTCGAGCGGGGTTGCCCGTAAGAAGGGGCGTCACAGTGACGTTGCTGGAACATGCGTCCATCTACGTCGTCGCAGCGCCCACGGATACGGGCGCCGGGGCGTCTCGACAGGGATCCGGTCCGGACTCGGGCCTGTACGGCGTGTGATGCCCAGTCGGGCGGGACCGCTGCCGTAGGGTCACCACCATGGCGACCCGCGCGTCTTCCCCGCCGCGGAGCCGGAGCCGAGCGACCCCCAAGTCGTCCGGGTCGGGTTCGCGGACCGCCGGAAGCAACACCAAGAACCGTTCCACGAGCCGATCCGGACAGAAGCGAAAGCCGACCCGTCCGTCGGCCGGAGCGGCGTTCGGTCGTGGCCTGGGGGCCATCTGGTCCGGGCTGGCCCACGGCGTCGGACGGATGTTCCGCGGCGTCGGGAGTTCGGCCGCCGACATCGAGCCCGAACTGCGCCGCGATGGCGCCGGGCTGCTGATGCTCGGCACCGCGATCGTGCTGGCCGCGGCCTGCTGGTGGGGGTTGCCCGACCCGGTCGGGCCGGTGATCGTCAACGCCGTCACGACGGTGTTCGGGATGCTCACCTACGCGCTGCCGTTGGTGCTGCTGGTGCTCGCCTGGCGTACGCTGCGCCATCCGCAGGACAGTGGGCCGGGCGGCCGTCAGGCGATCGGCTGGAGCACCCTGCTGCTCGGCGTACTCGGCCTGGTCAACATCGCCAAGGGTCTCCCGCGGCCCGACGAGCCGGAGTTGCTGCGCCAGGCCGGCGGCATCCTGGGCTTCATCTCCTCCAGCCTGCTGGCCGACCTGTTGACCAGCTACGTGGCCATCCCGCTGCTGATCCTGCTCACCCTGTTCGGGCTGGTCGTGGTCGTGGGCAGCCCGTTGCGCGACATGCCGCGACGCATCGCGGCCTTCCGCCAGCAGGTCGTGTCGCAGCGGGCCGAGCGTGCCGTACACGACGCCGACATGGAGTACGACCGCGACCACGCCTATGACAGCCCGATCATCGCTGAGCGTGGGCGACGCAAGGCGATCGGGAAGGGTGCCGACCCCGACACCGGCGAGATCGACCCCGACCTGGTGCCGGAGGTGCTCGACGACGACTCGGGCCGAAAGTCGAAGCGGGCCACGAAGTCCGATCCCGCTGCCGGCGCTTCCACCGGTGACCATGCCGACGGCGCCAGCGGCTCGGAGCAGGCGGCCGGGCGCGACAAGCCGGTCACCGCCGGCCTGCCGCCGTCGGCGCTGAAGGAGGACGAGGGGCTCGAGCCGCCGCCGCACACTCCGATCCCGCAGCGGGTCGAGCAGCTGCAGCTGTCGGGCGACGTGCAGTACACGCTGCCCGACTCCGAACAGCTCAAGCCCGGCAGCGTCCACAAGTCACGCACCCCCGCCTCGGACAACGTGGTGCAGCGGCTGACCGAGGTGTTGGAGCAGTTCGACATCGACGCCCAGGTCACCGGCTACACCCGTGGCCCGACGGTGACGCGGTACGAGGTGGAGCTCGGCCCGGCCGTCAAGGTCGAGAAGGTCACCGCACTCAGCAAGAACATCGCGTACGCCGTCGCCTCCAACGAGGTGCGGATCCTGTCGCCGATCCCCGGCAAGTCGGCGATCGGCATCGAGATCCCCAACACCGACAAGGAACTCGTGTCGCTCGGGGATGTGCTCCGCTCAGGCACGGCCCGCAATGATCATCACCCGATGACGGTTGGGTTGGGCAAGGACGTCGAAGGCGGATTCGTCGTCGCCAACCTGGCGAAGATGCCGCACCTGCTGATCGCCGGCGCCACCGGCGCGGGCAAGTCGGGTGTCGTCAATGCCATGATCACCTCGATCATGATGCGGGCCACCCCGGACGAGGTGCGGCTGCTGCTGGTCGACCCGAAGCGGGTCGAACTCACTGTCTACGAAGGAATCCCGCACCTGGTCACGCCGATCATCACCAATCCGAAGAAGGCAGCCGAGGCGCTGCAGTGGGTGGTCCGCGAGATGGACCTGCGCTACGACGATCTCGCGGCCTTCGGGTTCCGGCACGTCGACGACTTCAACAAGGCTGTGCTCGCCGGGAACGTGAAGCCACCGGAGGGTTCGGAGCGGGTGCTGGCGCCGTACCCGTACCTGCTGGTCGTGGTGGACGAGCTCGCTGACCTGATGATGGTCGCCCCCCGCGACGTGGAGGACTCGGTGGTACGGATCACGCAGCTCGCACGTGCTGCCGGCATCCATCTGGTGCTGGCGACCCAGCGTCCGTCGACCGATGTGGTGACCGGGTTGATCAAGGCCAACGTGCCGAGCCGGCTGGCACTGGCCACCTCGTCGATGACCGACTCGCGGGTGGTCCTTGATCAGCCCGGTGCGGAGAAGTTGGTCGGGCAGGGTGACAGCCTCTTCCTGCCGATGGGTGCCGGCAAACCGATCCGCGTCCAGGGTGCCTGGGTCACCGAGAACGAGGTCCGCGGTGTGGTGCAGCACGTCACCGAACAGCTGCGCCCGCAGTATCGCGAGGACGTGACGGCACCGGTCGAGGCGCCCAAGGTGGCCGAGGAGATCGGCGACGACATGGAGCTGGTGCTGCAGGCCGTCGAGCTGGTGGTCAACCTGCAGCTCGGGTCGACGTCGATGCTGCAGCGCAAGCTGCGGGTCGGTTTCGCGAAGGCCGGCCGGCTGATGGACATCCTGGAGACGCGCGGCGTCGTCGGTCCGTCGGAGGGCTCCAAGCCCCGCGACGTGCTGGTGAAGGCCGACGAGCTCGACGACGTGATGGCCAACCTCCGCAACGGCTGAGCGCCGGCCCCGGGGGGCTCACCAGCGGCGTCTCACAGACTGGCGCGCAGGCTCCGCAACCGGGTCAAGGAGGAGTCACGCCCCAGTACCTCCATCGACTCGAACAACGGAGGCGAGACCCGCGACCCGCTGACGGCGGTCCGCAGCGGTCCGAAGGCGAGCTTCGGCTTCACGCCCAGGCCGTCGACGAGTGTGGCCCGCAGGGCCGCCTCGATGGCGTCGTGGGTCCAGTCCGGCAGTTCGTCGAGCGCCGTGATCGCGGCGTCGAGGATCGCCGGTGCGTCCTCGGACAACTGGGCGCGGGCGTCGTCGGCGATGACGAGATCGGCGTCGTCGGTGAACAGGAACTGCAGCTTGGGCAGGGCTTCCGACAGCAGCGTCAGCCGCTCCTGGACCAGTGGCACACCAGCCCGTAGGCCCTCCACCCGGGCTGGCTCGGGTGTGGCCCATTCGCCGGCGGAGACCAGGTGTGCCACGACGCGGTCGGTGAGCTCCTCGGCGGTGAGGGACCGGATGTAGTGACCGTTCAGCCAGTCGAGCTTCTTCAGGTCGAACACCGCGCCGGCCGGATTGATCTTCGACCAGTCGAAGGCGGCGATGAACTCATCCATCGTCTGCACGTCGTCGCCCTCGTGCACGGGCGGCATTCCCAGCAGCATCAGGAAGTTGAGCAACGCCTCGGGCAGGTAGCCCTGGTCGCGGAACCAGGTGAGCTTCGCCCACGGGCTCTTGCGCTTCCCGAGCTTGGACCGGTCGGTGTTGCGGATCAGCGGCGTGTGCGCCAGCTGCGGCGGGTCCCAGCCGAGCCACTGGTGCAGCAGCAGGTGCTTGGGTGTGGAGCTGATCCACTCCTGGCCACGGACCACGTGGGTGATCCCCATCAGGTGGTCGTCGACGACGACGGCCAGGTGGTAGGTGGGGAAGCCGTCGGCCTTCAAGATCACCTGGTCATCGGGGCGGGGCGCCGACAGCTCGCCACTGATCAGGTCGGGGAAGGTGAGCGGAGCATCATCGGGGATGAGCATCCGGACCACCGGGTCCGGCTGGAAGCCGGGCAGCTGCTCCCGCTCCTCGGCGGTCTTGCCCAGGCACAGCCGGTCGTAGCCGGTGACCTCGGCCTTGGCCGCCTCCTGGTCGGCTCGCATCCGGGCCAGACGCTCCGAGGTGCACCAGCACCGGTAGGCGTGGCCCTGCTCGAGCAGCTGCTCGACGTAGGGACGGTAGGTGTCGAGGCGCTCCGACTGACGGTACGGTCCGTACGGTCCGCCGACCTCGGGCGACTCGTCCGGCGACAATCCCAACCAGGCAAGGGTTTCGTGGATCTGCTCCGCAGAACCGGGAACGAGCCGGGACTGGTCGGTGTCCTCGATCCGCAGGACGAACTGGCCACCGGTCCGGCGGGCCCAGGCCAGGTCGAACAGGGCCTGGTAGGCGGTGCCGACATGGGGGTCGCCGGTCGGGGAGGGGGCCACCCGGGTGCGGGCGGGAGGTGTGTCGGGAATCTGCGGGTCGCTCATGATGCTCACCAGCCTATCGGGGGGCGCGGCGTTCGATAGAGTCCCGCCCATGACCAAGCCCGACATCCCCGCCGCATCCGACTTCATCCGGGACCGGGTGGAACGTGACGTGCAGCAGGGGGTCAACGGCGGACGGGTGCAGACCAGGTTCCCGCCGGAGCCGAACGGCTACCTCCACATCGGCCACGCCAAGGCGATCACCCAGGACTTCGCGACCGCAGAGGCGTTCGGGGGCGTCTGCAACGTCCGCTTCGACGACACCAATCCCGACACCGAGGAGACCGAGTACGTCGAGGCGATCCTCGCCGACATCGCCTGGTTGGGCTTTAGGCCCGGAGCTGTCCACTTCGCCTCCGACTACTTCGAAACCCTCTACGCGTGGGCGGTCGACCTGGTGGAGCGGGGGCTGGCCTACGTTGACGAACAGGACGGCGACACCATCTCGGCGCAGCGGGGCGGCTTCGGCAAGCCCGGCATCGAGAGCCCGTACCGTGATCGTCCCGCCGAGGAGTCACTCGACCGGTTCGCGCGGATGCGGGCCGGCGAGTTCGCCGAGGGGGCCATGTGCCTGCGCGCCAAGATCGACATGCAGGCCGACAACATGTGGTTGCGCGACCCGGTGCTCTACCGCATTCGCAGCGGACACCACCACCGTACGCATGACGCCTGGGCGATCTACCCGACCTACGACTGGGCCCACGGACAGTCCGACGCGATCGAAGGGGTGACCCATTCGATCTGCACCATGGAGTTCGACTCGCACCGCCCGTTGTACGACTGGTGCCTGGACAATCTGACTCTGCCCGGTGACCGGCCGCAGCAGATCGAGTTCGCCCGCCTCGAGTTCACCCACACCGTGACCTCGAAGCGACGGCTCAAGACCTTGGTCACCGACGGGGTGGTCGACGGTTGGGACGACCCCCGCATGCCAACCCTGGTGGGAATGCGGCGCCGTGGCTTCCCGGCCTCGGCGATCACCCGGTTCTGCCTCGACATCGGCACCTCGCGTACCAATGCCCGGCATTCGATCGAAGCCCTCGAGGCCGTCGTCCGGCGACAGTTGAACGCCACCGCACAGCGTCGGATGGCGGTGCTGCGCCCGCTCAAGCTGACCATCACCAACTGGCCCAAGGACGCCGACGGCAACTCGGTCGTCGAACACTTCGAGGTCACGAACAATCCCGAACGTGCCGAGGACGGCACCCGGACGGTCGCCTTCACCGGCGAACTCGTGATCGAGTCCGAGGACTTCGCCGAGGTGCCACCGCCGAAGTTCTTCCGGCTGTCGATCGGTCGCGAGGTACGACTGCGTGGCGCCTACCTCGTCACCGCGACCGACGTGGTGAAGGACGAATCGGGTGCCGTGGTCGAGGTGTTGGCCACCTATGACCCGCAGACCCGGGGTGGCGATGCGCCTGACGGCCGCAAGGTGAAGTCGACGATGCACTGGGTCTCGGTGCCGCACTCGGTGCCACTCCGTGCCGGGCTGTACGACCGGCTCTTCGCCGCCGCGGTCCCGGGTGAGGCCACCGGTGAGCCCTTGGACGATGTGAATCCCGACTCCCGCGAACTGCTGACCGAGGCCCGGGGTGAGGCTGCCCTGGCCGAGGTGCCCGGCGGGGAGGTCGTGCAGTTCGAGCGGTTGGGCTATTTCGCTGCCGATCCCGACCAGCCCGGCCTGTTCCACCGTACGGTGGGGCTGCGGGACGAGTGGGCGGCCATCCAGAAGCGTCAGGCGAAGTAGCCCGGCGGGGGACCCGTTCCCCGAGCTTGTCGAACTCCGTTCCCCGAGCTTGTCGAGGGGCGTCTCGACAAGCTCGACGGGCGGATCGACAGGCTCGACCGAGCTAGAGCCCGATGGTCACCGGGGCCGGTGGGGGATGCCGCAGCGCTCCGTCGAGCAGCCGCGGCAGTTCCCTTGGGCTGAACAGCTCCGGACCCTCGTGGGCAGCCAGGTCATCCAGGTGCCACCAGCGGAAGTCGCCGACCAGTTCGGCTGCCAACTGGTCAGCGCCCAAGGAGCCCTGCGGTTCGAAGCGGGCGGACTGCACCAAGAAGTAGTCGTTGATCACCCCGTCCCAGCCGACCAACAGGCCGGGCTGCTCGACCACCTGGTGCCACAAGTGCAGCGGGTCGCCGATGTCGGTGAGGCCGGTCTCCTCGACCAGTTCCCGGGCCAAGGCGTCTCGTACGGACTCGCCGGGCTCGACGCCGCCGCCGGGTGGACACCAGACGACCGGGCCGCCGCCGGGAACAGCGAAGCGGTACAGCAGCACGTGGCCGTCGGGGTCGATGATCAAGCCGCGCGCGGAATGCCTCAGGTGTGGTGCCACGGCTGACGAGCGTACGGCCGCGTTGCGCTCTGGTGCATCCGGGCAGATCCTCGAGCCGGTCTCAGGGGATGTGGCCCAGCCGGCGCAGCTCGACCCACAACTCGTCGGGCACCGGTTCCGACATCCGTGAGGTCGTCTCACGTACCTGCTCCGGGGTTGCGGCACCGGTGACGACCATGCGGCACGGTTCGTAGCGCAAGGGAAACTGCAGGGCCGCGGTCGGGAGCTCGACGCCGTACCGCTGGCAGATCCCGGCAAGCTCGAGGGCCTGCTCGAACTGCTCGTCCGGGACGTCGCCGTAGTCGAAGTGGGAGTCGGCCCTCGGCGGGTGGGTGGCGAGCAGGCCGGAGTTGAACGGGGCCGTCGCCAGCACCTGCACGCCGGTCGCGTCACAGGCGGCCAGCAGTTCTGGGTACGCCCGCTGGGTGAGCAAGGTGAACACCCCGGCCGCCATCACCTCGTCGATGCCACCATGCTCGACACCTGCCTGCAACGCCGGTACGGCGCAGCTGCCGACCCCAATCCGATCCACCACGCCTTCGTCCCGGAGTTCTTGGCAGGCAGGGATCGCGGAGGTGAGGTGCTCGGTGATCAACTCGTCGCCGAGCTGCTCCGGGTCGTGCACGTAGACCGCATCGACCCGGTCCAGCCCCAGCCGCTGCAACGACTCAGCCAGTGACCGTCGGACGCCGTCGCGGCTGTAGTCGACGACCCGGCCACGTCCATGCGACACCTTGAAGCCCTGCGCGTCGCTGGTCGGTGCCGATGGGCCTGCCACGACCAGCCGCCCCACCTTGGTGGACAGGAAGAACTCATCCCGGGGTCGTTGCGCCAGAAACCGGCCGAGCCGTTCCTCGGCCAGCCCCAACCCGTAGTGGGGTGCGGTGTCGAAGTGCCGGACGCCGGCCTCCCAAGCCGCGGTGAACAACTCCTCGGCCTGCTCGTCCGACATCGGCTCGTACAGGTTGCCGGCGTTGGCCGAGCCGAAGCCCAGTCGACGCACCCGCCCGCGCTCGCCGGACATCGGTGATCAGCTGGCGCGGGCCAGCCCGGCTTGAATGTCGGCGACCAGGTCGACCGCCGGTTCGATCCCGACCGACAACCGGAGCAGGCCACCACCGACACCGGCGACCGCCAACGCCTCGGCCGACATCGCCGCGTGGGTCATCGTCGCTGGGTGCGCGACGAGGCTCTCGATCCCGCCCAGCGATTCGGCCAGCGAGAAGAAGGTCAACCCTTCCACGAACGCCTTGGCCGCTGACTCGCTGCCGTGCAGGTCGAACGACACCATCGCGCCGAAGCCGTCCTGCTGGCGGGCGGCGATGTCGTGCCCCGGGTGGTCGGGCAGTCCGGGGTAGTGCACCGCAGCGACGGCCGGGTGCCCCACCAGTGCCTCGACGACCGCCTCCGCGTTCTCCTGGTGCACCCGCATCCGGGCGTCGATCGTACGCAGACCGCGCAGGGCCAGGTAGGAGTCGAACGGGCTGGCGGTGAGCCCGAGCACGTTGGCCCAGCGCTTCGTCTCCGCGGCCATCTCGGCGTCGGCTGCGATAACCACGCCACCGACCATGTCGGAGTGTCCGTTGAGGTACTTGGTGGTCGAGTGCAGGACCAGGTCGGCGCCGAGCTCCAGCGGCCGCTGCAGGATGGGGGAGCAGAACGTGTTGTCCGCCACCACGATCGCGTCGGTCCGGTGTGCTGCCTCGCTCACCGCGGCCAGGTCGGTCAGCCGCAACAGCGGGTTCGACGGGGTCTCCAGCAGCACCATCGCCGGATCGAGCTCGCCGATCCGCCGGACGGCCGAGGCCGTGTCGGTCAGGTCGACCGGCTCGACCAGGAAGTGTCCCTGCGCGGCGAGATGCCGGAACAGCCGCCAGGACCCGCCGTAGCAGTCATGCGGGATGACCAACGTGTCCCCGGTCCGCAGCAGCGAGGTGACGATCAACGTCATCGCCGACAGCCCCGACGAGGTGATCACCCCGTCCGCGCCACCCTCCAGGGTCGCCACGGCCTGGGCGAGCAGGTCGCGGGTCGGGTTGCCGCTGCGGGTGTACTCGTACTGGCGGGGCTCGTTGAACCCCGCGAAGGTGAACGTCGACGAGAGGTACACCGGCGGCGCGACCGCACCGTGGGCGGGGTCGCAGTCGATGCCGGTACGCAGCGCCCGACCGAGCCGTGACCCGGTCGGGCCGGTCGTGTCGGTCATGGCCACACTTTCGCGAGCGCATCGACGACCCGGTCCAGGTTTCCGGGGTTGAGCGCCGGGATGGCCAGCCGGCCTGAGTCGAGGCCGTACAGGGCGAACTCCTCGCGCAGCCGCACCATCTGTTCCCGGCCCAGCCCCGAGTAGCTGAACATGCCGTTCTGGGTGGTGATGTGCTCGGCGGCGATGCCGGGTCGAGCCTGCTCCAGCCCCGACCGCAGCGCCACCCGCATCTCCTTGATCCGGTCTCGCATGCCGGCGAGCTCACCCTCCCACTGGCTGCGCAGGTCGGCGTCGGCCAGCACGGTCGCCACCAGGGTGGCACCGTTCGTCGGCGGGTTCGAGTACGTGGTGCGCACCACGATCTTGAGCTGGCTGAGCACGCGGGCGGTCTCGTCGGCATCGGCGCACACCACCGACAGCGCACCGACACGCTCGCCGTACAGGCTGAACGTCTTGGAGAACGAGGTGGTGACGAACACCGGTCCGGAGGCGGCGAACCGGCGGACTGCGGCCCCGTCGCTCGCCAGGTCGGTCGCGAAGCCCTGGTAGGCCATGTCGAGCAGCGGCACCAGGTCGCGGTCCCGGACGACCTGCTCGACCCGGGCCCAGTCGTCGGCGGTGAGGTCGTAGCCGGTCGGGTTGTGACAACACGCGTGCAACACCACGACGGTGCCCGCCGGGGCCTCACCCAGTGCGGTCACCATCGCGTCGACGTCGACCCCGTGGGCGTCGGCGTCGTAGTACGGGTAGCGCTCGACCTGGAACCCGGCGCGGCTGAACAGCGCCTCGTGGTTCTCCCAGCTCGGATCGCTGATCAGCACCTTGGCATCGGGCTGCAGCCGGCGCAGCAGGTCGCCGGCGATCTTCAGGCTGCCGGTGCCGCCGAGCCCCTGTACGACGGCAACCCGCTCCCGAGGGACCGTGTCGCCGAACACCAGGTCGACCACCGCGTCGTCGTACGCGGCGAGGCCGTCGATCGGCAGGTAGCCGTACGGCGTCGGGTTTGCGGCGAGCCGGTCCTTGGCGGTCTTCACGCACTCCAGCAGTGGCACGTTGCCGTCGGCATCCATGTAGACACCGACACCGAGGTTGACCTTGCCGGGCCGGTCGTCGGCCTTGAAGGCTTCGGTCAGGCCGAGGATCGGGTCACGGGGGGCACGCTCAACGCTGCTGAGAACACTCATACTGACGATCCTGCCATCCGTGCCCACGATGGGCGAACCCGTTCCGGCCCGCAAACTCGGCATATTCGGGGGTCGGGGCCGATGACGAGGACGGACAGGTGGATTTGCCGTGTTTCGGTTCGCCGGGTGAGGGAACTGGGGCCATCCACGGGTGTCAGCCATACTTGGACACGACATGACTGCACCCGCTCAGACCTCGGTCCACCTCGTCACGCTGGGATGTGCCCGCAACGACGTGGACTCCGCCGAACTCGTCGCCCGCCTGGAGGCCGGCGGGATCCGCCTCGTCGACGACCCCAAGGCCGCCGATGCGGTGATGGTCAACACCTGCGGCTTCATCGAACAGGCCAAGAAGGACTCGATCGACCAGATCATCGAGGCGGCCGACGCCAAGGAGCACGGCAACGCCAAGGCGGTCGTCGCGGTCGGTTGCATGGCGGAGCGGTACGGCAACGAGCTCGCCGACAACCTCACCGAGGCCGACGCCGTCCTCGGCTTCGACGCCTACCCCGACATCGCGGCCCGGCTGCAGGCGATCGTGGACGGCGACCGGCCCGCCTCGCACACCCCACGGGACCGCCGCCTGCTGCTGCCGATCAGCCCGGCCGCCCGCCCGGCCGCCGCGGCCGGTACGGCCACCCCCGGCCACGCCGACGACGTGCTCACCGGCCGGCCCGCCTCCGGGCCGCCGCTGTTGCGCCGCCGGATGGGCACCGGTCCGATGTCGCCGCTCAAGCTGGCGTCGGGGTGTGACCGGCGTTGCAGCTTCTGCGCCATCCCGTCGTTCCGCGGCTCCTACCTGTCGCGGCCGATCGACGACATCGTGGCCGAGGCGGAGTGGATGGCCACCGACGGGGTCCGCGAGGTCTTCCTGGTCAGCGAGAACTCCTCCTCGTACGGCAAGGACCTCGGCGACCTGCGCTCGCTGGAGAAGCTGCTGCCGAAGCTGTCGCAGATCGACGGCCTGGACTGGATCCGGGTGTCGTACCTGCAACCGGCCGAGGTGCGGCCCGGGCTCGTCGAGGTGATGGTCGACACCCCCAAGGTGGTGCCGTACTTCGACCTCAGCTTCCAGCACGCCGCCCCGGGCGTACTGCGGCGGATGCGGCGGTTCGGTGACCCGGAACGGTTCCTCGGACTGTTGGAGCAGATCCGCGCGATCGCCCCGACCGCCGGGATCCGCAGCAACGTGATCGTCGGCTTCCCCGGCGAGACCGAGGACGACGTCGACGTGCTGTGCGACTTCCTGGCCGCCGCCCGGCTGGACGCGATCGGGGTCTTCGGCTACTCCGACGAGGAGGGCACCGAGGCCGTCGGGTTGCCCGACCACCTCGACGACGACGAGGTCACCGCGCGAGCCGACCACGTCCGTGACCTGGCCGACGCCCTGGTCGACCAGCGGGCCGAGGAACGGATCGGCGAACGGGTGCAGGTGCTGGTCGAGTCCCTCGACACCGACGACACCGACCTCGACCTGCCGGATGCCGGTCGGCTCGTGGTCGGGCGGGCCGCCCACCAGGGCCCGGAGGTCGACGGCACGACGCTGCTGGACGCCCCGGAGACCGTCACCGTCGGCGACCTGGTGCCTGCCGTCGTCACCGGCACCGACGGGGTCGACCTGATCGCGACCGCGGACACCCCAGCCCCGGCACCGGCCGACCCCAGGAGCTGAGCATGACCAACCCCTTCAGCGGACCGGAGGACCACCAGCCGCTGCTCGGTGACTCCCGACAGCCGGCCGCCCAGCAGCCGGGGGCGCCGTTCGACCAGCAGGGCCCGGCCCAGCCGCCACCGCCGAACACCAACCCGGTCAACGTCCCCAACGCGTTGACCGTGCTGCGGTTGTTGATGGTGCCGTTGTTCGCGTGGATGGTGCTGTCCCACCCGTACGACTTCTGGTGGCGGATCGCGACGACCGGGGTGTTCACGCTGGCGATCATCACCGACGCGGTGGACGGCCACCTGGCCCGCAAGTACAACATCGTCACCAGCTTCGGCAAGATCGCCGACCCGATCGCCGACAAGGCCCTGACCGGGATGGCGTTCATCGGCCTCAGCATCATCGGTGAGCTGTTGGGCACCCAACCCGACTCCGGCGCCGCCGGCGCGGCGTGGTGGATCACCATCACCATCCTGGTCCGCGAGTGGGGCATCACGCTGATGCGGTTCCTGTTCCTGCGCCGCGGGGTGGTGCTCGCCGCCAACCGGGGTGGGAAGCTGAAGACCGTGGTGCAGTCGGTCGCGCTGATCGCGAGCCTGCTGCCGCTGATGATCCCGTTCAAGTGGGGCGCCTGGATCCTGGTGCTGCTCGCGCTGGTGATCACCGTCGTCACCGGGATCGACTACCTGATCTCCATGATCAAGTCGTTGCGGCAGCAGCAGGGAGCGTCGGCCCAGCAGCAACCACCACCGGCCACGCCCGGGTTCTGAGCCGTGCCGACCACCACCGTCGACCCGATCATCGCTGCCCTGCTGGCCCGGGGCGAGACGCTCGCCACCGCGGAGTCGCTGACCGGGGGACTGGTCGGGGCGATGTTGACCGCCGCCCCGGGGGTCTCGGCGGTCTACCGGGGTGGGGTGATCGCGTACGCCACCGAGCTCAAGTCGTCACTGCTCGGGGTGCCGGCCGCGCACCTGGCGGAGTTCGGTGCGGTCGACGAGGGCACCGCCAGGTTGATGGCCGAGGGCGTACGGCACGCCTGCGGCGCCGACTGGGGACTGGCGACGACCGGTGTCGCCGGTCCGGACCCGCAGGAAGGGAAACCCGTCGGGACGGTCCACGTCGCGGTGGCCGGCCCGGACGGTCGTACGGAGGCCGCGACCTTGGCGCTCGACGGCAACCGCAAGCAGATCCGTGCGAAGGCGGCGCGGGCGGCGTTCGCGCTGTTGGCCGGGCAGGTGGCACCTCCGGGCGAGGCGTCGGGTCGCTCGGAGGCCGAGGATGATCGGCCGGTCGGGGAATAGTGGTCCGCCGCTGATCGTTGGACAGGGACGGAGCCAAGGATCTGGGACCGGCCGGTGAACAATGCCGGACTGTTGTCGGACACGGCAGGTAGGGTTGCCACATGGAGCAGGAGATGACGGTGAAGCCGGTGCTGATGCGCGAGCTGCTCGGGGCGTCCCTGCGTGCTGAGCGGGTGTCCCAGGGGCGGACCCTGCGTGAGGTGTCGTCCGGGGCCCGGGTCAGCCTGGGTTACCTCTCCGAGGTCGAACGAGGCCAGAAGGAGGCGTCCAGCGAGCTGCTGGCCGCGATCTGCTCCGCGCTGGAGGTGCCGATGTCGTCGGTGCTGTCCACGGTCAGCAACGAGATGGCCGTCCAGGAGTTGGCGCAGCACCAGGCGGTGACCCCGCTCCGGGTCCGCAAGCCGGTCGCGCAGGCCGCTGCCTGAGTCGGATCCGGGCCCGGTTCCCAGGAGCCCTCATCGGTCGGGCAGACGCGGCTCCCTGCCAGTTGGCCGGACAGCATGAATAATGGGTCGGTGCCAGCATCTGCCTACATCACCGGACTGGGAAGCTACCTGCCCGGCGAACCTGTCGACAACGATGCGATCGCCGACCGACTCGGTGGCGTGGGTCCCGGCGGTGACCGGATCAAGAATCGCATCCTCGACTCCAACGGCATCCGGCAACGGCACTACGCCCTCGACGCCGACGGGCAGACCACCGAACTCAACGAGGAACTCGCCGTCAAGGCGCTGCAGGCGGCGCTGGCCGACCGGGGGATCGGCGCCGCCGACCTCGGAATGCTGGCCTGTGCCACCACCCAGGGTGACCTGCTGATCCCCGGCTTCGGGTCGATGGTGCACGGCCGACTCGGTGGCGGACCGATGCAGGTGCTCACCGCTGCCGGGGTCTGCGCCTCGAGCCTGGCCGCCCTCGACGCGGCCAGCGCCAAGATCCGGCTGGGGGACCACCCCCGTGCGGCGGTCGTGGGCTCCGAGCTGGCCAGCCGGTGGCTGCACCGGCGCCGGTTCGCCAGTGGCAAGCCGAGCCTGGACGCGGAGTTCCTGCGCTGGATGCTGTCCGACGGCGCCGGGGCCGTCGTGCTGGAGTTCCAACCCCACCCGGACCGTCCGTCGCTGCGGATCGACTGGGTCCGGCAGATGTCGCTGGCCCACGAGCACAAGGTCTGCATGCGTGCCGGGATGTCGGGCACCGACCCGGTCGCCGGCCAGACCTGGCAGGACCAGGCCGACGTCGCGAGCGCGGAGCAGGCCGGGCTGATGCACATCCGGCAGGACACCCGCGACCTCGCGGCCCTCGCCGAGGCCGGGCTGCAGCAGTTCGAGGAACTCGTCGACATCGGCCTGATCGACCTGCGCCACCTCGACCACGTGCTGTGCCACTACAGCACCAACGCCTTCCGCGACATCGCCTTCGACGGCATTCGTGCCCGGATCCCCGGGCTCAACACCGACCGCTGGTTCTCCAACCTCGAGACACGCGGCAACACCGGATCGGCGAGCATCTTCATCGCCCTCGAAGAGTCCTGGCGTACGGGCCGGTTCGCCGCCGGCGACACCGTCCTGCTGGCCGTCCCCGAGTCCGGCCGGTTCTCGTTCGCCTTCGCCCACCTGACCGTCGTCGAGCCCCGGCCCGGGAACTCGTCCAGTGGCGTTTCGACTCATGCTTCCACCGCACCCAACCGAAGGAGCAACCGGCCGTGACCACCACCACCGAACGACCACCCGCCGCTGAGACCGCCAGCCTGCCCGACCGGCTGGCCCAGGTCTGGGCCGAGTTCGAGGAGCGGTTGGCCGAGGTGCCGATCCTGCGCGACCTGCACGCCGGCGAGGTCACCCTCGACGACTACCAGCGGCTGCTGTTCAACCTGCGGCAGCAGGTCGTCGACGGTTCGCTGTGGATCGCGCGGGCGGCGTCCAACTTCGACATGGCCCACTTCGAGATCCGGTCGGCGGCCATGCATCACGCGGTGGAGGAACACCGCGACCACCTGCTGCTGGAGCGTGACTTCGTTGCGGTCGGCGGCTCCCGGGAGGAGCTGCGGGCCGGCCGCAAGAACATCGGCTCCGAGGCGTTGTCGGGCTACATGTTCCACCGGGCCGGTCAGCCCAACCCGATCGACTGCCTGGGTGCGATGTTCATCATCGAAGGGCTCGGTGCGCGCAAGGCACTGGAGTGGGCCGAGGAGTTCCAGGCCGCGCTCGGCCTGGCCGACAACCAGGTCCACTTCATGCGTTACCACCAGACCGCCGACGAGGGCCACACCGGCAAGCTCGACGCGATTCTGACCTCGGACATCGTCGACGACGCGGCGGCGGACGCGATCGTCACCTGTGCGGCGGTGGTGTCCCGGCTGTACGTGATGCAGCTGACCGAACTGGACCGGTACTGAGATGCGCGCCCCCGAGTTCCCTCGGCCCCCCGAGTACGTCCGGTCGGACCCGAGCATGTGGGAGGCGATCTTCGCCGATCCGTCGATCCCGTTGGACCGGGCGCTGACCAAGCAGATCATCGACGACCAGCGACGGCTGTCGCGCCGCTTCCTGTATCCGATCGCCCGGGTGCTGTCCCGGCTGCTGATCGGGATCGTGATGGTGATCAAGCGGGTCGTGCCACGACGGTGGATGTCGCTGGGCACGATGGACCGGCTGTGCATCTGGTTCCTGCGCCGGTTCGTGTCGCCCGATGCGGTTGAGTTGTTGATCAGGCACTTCGTCGTGGAGACGAACCTGGTCAACTTCATCATCCACAACACCCCCGCCGAGATGGAGCCGGTCACGCTTCGCCCGACCAGCCTGCGCGAGCTCGGCGACAATGCGGTCGTCGAACACGACGTGAACGTGTACGACGTGCTGATCGCCTTGGAACATGTCCGGTTGGAACGGCCCGAGGTGATCAACTTCGGTGACCTCGGCATCCCGCCGCTGGATGCCGAGCGGCGCCTGCCACGTCTGCTGAAGCTCGACATCCAGACCGCGCTGTGCCTGATGAACATCCCGTTCGCGATGGCACTCACGCTCGAGGAGTTCCGCCGGGCGGTGCACTCGATGCGGTTCGACGACTCGTTCATGGAGATCCTGGCGCTGATCACCGGCGACGACACCTTCAAGCACTGGAAGATGGGTGGCCTCAGCCTGTGGATGGACTCCAACGTCGACGTACCGCAGCAGGTCTACCGGCACGCACTGGTGTGTGAGTACGCCCACGCGCACCTGCTCAAGCTGGCCCAGGGCGAGTACCCGCGCTACACCGAGGTCGAGTTCGACTGACTCCCAGCGGTGGCAGCACGAGCCGCCGGGCTGGTGATCCGGTGGTAGCTGACGGTCGCGACCATCAGCCCGACACCCCAGATCAGATAGGCGGGGATCGACACCCAGAAGAAGGGCTCGGGCAGGGTGAGGCCACCGGACGGCGGGAACGGGTTCCGACCCTGGAGGCGTTCCATGATCATCTGGCCGAGGACGATGCCGAAGTAGGCCGTCATGCCGACGCCGAGCACCCCACCGGAGATGACCAGCAACCATCTGGGGACGCGCCGTCCGGCCAGGAACGGCACCCAGAACGGCCAGCTGCGACCCCACGAGTGCACCAGCGCCAGGGGGAGCAGGAGTCCGGCCAGCAGGAAGCCGACCTCGAACACCACCATCATCGGCCCGGCGGCCAGCGGGTTCGCGTCCAGCCCAACGACGAGTTGGGCACCGAGGCGGACCAGGCACCCCAGCGCCGCGGCGTAACCGGCGACCCAGGCCCACCACGGAGTCGCGACGAGCGGGTCGATGCCGGCGCCGGCGGGCCGGGTGGCGACCCAGAACCGGTGGGTGTGCCAGGCCAGGAGTCCGGCGGCGACCACACAACCCAGCCGCAGGGCGGCACCGTACGGATGGAACGGGATCCCGAGGCCGGGCAGCACCCCGCCCACCAGGTCGAGCAGGAACAGGGCTGCGGCGACGAACAGTGTGGCCGACAGTCCCGCACCCCCGGTGATCAACAACCAGCGGACCGACCCCGGGACCGGCTTGGGCAGCCCGGCCTGGACGACGGCGATCGCGGCGCCGACCCCCAGGACGACGACCCCGGGCCAGCCGGCCAACAACATCAGGTCGGTTCCCACGGCGGACAGCGGGACGTCCGGGTCGATGACGGTGACGGCGGCCCGGATCCCTGCGTACACGAGGAGCCAGCCGATCGTGACGATCGCTGCGACCACACCCGTGGTTCGACGTTCGGGACCTGCCGAGGCGGGATCGTGTCGGTGAGGGAGGTGCTCGAAGGTGGGGGTCGCCCGGCCGGGCGAGACGTCGGGTGATCGCACTGTGGTCATGGGCTCCACCGTTCCGGAACCCGGCCGACGGGAACTCCCCCGCGTGGGGGAGAGTGGGGTGAGATCACCGACCAGCGGCGGGGCTCGGCGTACGCGCGGGACCGGTTCGGACTCCCTCAGGCGATCATCATCGCGAGCGGGATGGTGGAGAACGCGGCGTTGGTGATCACGTGCGCCACCACCAGCGGCATCAGGCGCTTCAGTCGTACGGCGAACAGGGCGGCCGCCAGACCCCAGCAGAAGAAGGCGCACGCGTAGACGCCCATCCCGGATGGTGTCGGAGCCAACATGATGTGTTGCACGGCGAACACGATGGTGGGGACGACGACCGCCAGGCCGGTACGCAGTCTTGCCGAGGTCGGGGTTGGGGTGTCACGGAAGGCGTCGATCGCCAGCCCGCGGTAGACGATCTCCTCGGCCGGCGCGTTGAGCAGTGGGAAGGCGACGGCGGCGACGACGGCGGCGACCAGGGCGACGGTGGGCGACCAGACGAGATCGGTGGTGGCCGCCGGGGCGAACACCTCGCCGAACCGGTTCCACGGTTCGGCGCCCAGCAACAGGAATCCGCCAGCCATCAGGCCGATCACGAAGGGGAGGTAGAGCGCGAAGAACAGGCCGAGGCCGACCAGCAGGTCGCGGGGGATGCGGCGTGGCTCGAAGCCGATGCGTTCCCGGACGGAGCTGCCGCGGGCGTGCAGGACGCGATGGGCGACGATCAGGCAGATCCCACCCACCACGGTGAAGTAGAGCGTCGAGACCATCGGGTTGGTCACGGCGAGTGCATTGCTGCCGGTGACGACGAGCAGCCCGACCGTGATCAGCGCGGCGACGACGAGCAGTACGGGACGGAACAGCGTGACGGTGATGGCGTACCTCATGGGGCACTCCCGGAGTCGAGCAGGGTGAGCGCCCAGGCGCGGTAGGCGATGAAGGCCGCCCGACCGGTGGGCGTCAGGGCGACGGTGGTGACCGAGCCGCGGCCGCGGCCGGTGGTGGTGGTGGCGATGTAGTCGGCAGCCTCCAGACTGCGCAGGTGTGAGGTGAGGTTGCCCGGGGTGACGTCGAGCAGCTTGGCCAGTCGTGGGAACGTCAACGCGTCGTCGGCGGGCAGTGCGGTCAGTGTCGCGAGCAGCCGGAGCCGGACCGGGGCGTGGACCAATGGGTCCGGTTGGGTGACCTCGGGGATCGGTTCGTCACTCATCGGTGACCTGCCGGAGTCGGGCGGCCTCGACCAGCAGGGTGGCCCCGGCGGCGGCCGCACCGAGCGGGAGGGCCAGTGGTCCCGGCACCGCCAGCAGCACCACGCTCGACAGCAGTAGTCCGACCGGGAGGACCCCGACGCCGGACACGGCGAGTCCCAGCGCCGCCAACACCCCCAGCACGATGCCCAGCCCCACCGCGAGACGGACGTCGGCGGGCAGCCGGGAGGTGACCAGCACGGCGGCGAGTACCGCCCACGCGATCCCGACGGTGAAGGTGATCGCATACCGATGACCGGTCCGGCGTGATCCACCGTGGACGCCGGTGCCGAAGCGGGCCCCGTACACACCGCTGGTGATGACACCGGCGACCCACAGGATGCCGATCGCGAGCAGTGTCGAGGTGCCGGACGGGGCGACCAGCCCGATCACCGCGCTCAGCATCCAGACCACACCCCAGATGGTGTGGAACACCCACGTCCGTGGGGTGGTGGCCTGCTCGGTGTGTCGTATCTGCTCGTCGATCAGGGCCGCCGGGTCGTCCGGTACGTCCGCAGGTTCTGGCCCAGCCTCCCTGACCGCGTCGCCGGACGTCTGCGCGGTGGGTTCGTCAGGTGACTGCGGGGACGGTTCGTCGGGTGACATCCATGGCCTCTGCTAGAAGTTTGGGCGACAAAGCTTAATTTAAAGTTTGCAGTACAGAGTCAAAGGAGTCAAGGGCTTCGGCGTGGCTGATCAGTGCTGGGCGGGGCGCAGCCGCAACCCCTGCGGCACCATCGCGAACCCTCGATCGACCCAGGCCTGCCGATCGGGGTGAGCGAACACGTCGGTGCTGTCGATGCGCTCCAAGGTCACCGTGCCGAGCACGCCGCGGCGCAGCTCGGCGGCCAGCGCGTCCAGCGCCTGCCGGTCACCCTCGGGCGTGGTGACCGGGAACGTCAGCACGGACTTGCCGCCGCGCTCCAGGTAGCCGGCGAGTTCGCCGTCGACCAACGCCACCAGAGCGCCGGGGTTGCGGCCGGGGCGATGCCCCTCGCGGGCCGGCCACGGGAGTGCTGCGCCGTACGGGTTGGCCGGGTCGCAGGCGGCGAGGACGTGGACGGGACGTCTCGACAAGCTCGACGGGCTTTCGGTGGGGTTGGTCGACGGGTGGTCGGTGGGGGTGCTCGACGGGCGTTCGGTGGGTGGGGCATCGCCGGAGAGGGAGCGGAGCTCGTCGACGGCACCGGGGAGGGCGAACTGGGCGGCGCCCAGGCCGGCGACGAAGTAGCCGCGGCGGCAGGTGCCGGACTCCTCGAGGCGGCTGAGGGCCTGGTAGGCGGCGTGGAAGCCGCCGGGCAGGTCCTCGGCGGTGACACTGCCACGGGTCAGCACGCCGTACCGGTCGAGCAGGCCGAGCACCTCGTCGGCGATCCGGGCCGTCAGCGACACCTCGCTCCGCCGCACCAGGGACCAGCGGCCGGTCGCTCCGGGCCGGACCGGCGGTCGGATCCGCCTGGCGGTCGCACGCCTGGTCCGGGTCTGCGGTGTCCGTCGGACCGCACCCCGGGTGCCGGCCAGCCGAGCCCGCAGCGGCGCCAGCGTGTCGGAGGTGACCAGACCGGCCCACGCCAACTCCCACAGCGCGTCGAGGGTGTCGCCGGTGTTGCCGCCCTCGGGCACCAGGTCCTCGACGAACCACCCGCCACCGGCCGACAGTCGCGCCAGCACCGAGGTGGCCAGCTCGGACGAGGGCGGCAACTCGGCCACCGGCGGCGGCTCGATCCCGGTCGGCAGTAGGCGGAGCCACCCGTCGTTGTCGCCGATGGTGCCGGCACCGACCCACTGCACCTCACCGCTGGTGATCAATTCGTCGAGCAGTGCGGGGGAGTAGTCGGCCACCCGCACCGGCATGATCATCGACTCCAGCATGCTGACCGGCAGTACGGTTCCGGCCAATTGTTCGACCACGGCCATCACGCCGTCGCCGCCGGCCGCGCGGGGGCGGCTCCCGGCGGGGGAGACCTGTTGCCAGCGTGGCAGGAAACGTCCCAGGGCAGCGGGTTCGCACGGCTCGACCTCGGCGCGCAGGGCGGCCAGGGTCCGGCGCTTGATCGTCGCGAGCACCCGCGCGTGGCAGTACTGCGGTCCGTCCAGCTCATCGGTGAAGGTGGCCCGTACCACCGCCCCGGCCCGGACCAGCGCACGCAGCGCATCGTCGACCACGGCGGTGCCCAGCCCGTACCGGTCGGCGATCGCCTGTGCGGTGAACGGACCGTGGGTGCGGGCCCACCGCAGGACAAGGTCACCCAGCGGATCCGGTGACGGTTCCGGTACGGCCATCCCGGGCGGCACCGGCACGCCCAGGCCGTCGCGCAGCCGGGGCAGGTCCTCGGCAACGGCGTACCGATCGACCCCGGCGATCCGCACCACCGCCACCCGACGAGCGGCCACCAGCTCGGCCAACGCGGCGGTGAGGGCAGGATCGCCGGCGACCACCTCGGCAGCCGGGTCGACGTCCGAGTCGGCGGCGACTTCATCCTCGCCCGCCGACTCCACGGCCGACTCCGGCCGGGCCCAGCGTTCGGCGAGCTCGGCGTCGTCGTACGGCCCGGAGGTGCGCAACCGGTCGAAGAGCTGCTCGACCGTCCGGGCCCGCCGGTCGGCGGTGCGGCCCTGCACCTCGTCGGCGACCTGCGCAATCACTGCCGGGTCAAGGATCTGGCGCAGTTGATCACCACCCAGCAGCTCGGTCAACAGGTCGGTGTCCAACGACAGTGCGGCCGACCGTCGCTCCGCCAGCGGCAGGTCGCCGGCGTACACGTACTCCCCGACGTACCCGAACAACAACGACTTCGCGTACGGCGACGGGCGGGCGGTCTCGACCTCGACGACCCGCACCCGGCGGGCGGCGATCTGCCGGTGCAGCGTGATCAACTCGTCGAGCTCGAACACGTCGTTGAGGCATTCGCGCATCGTCTCCAGCACGATCGGGAAGTCGGGGAACCGGGTCGCCACCCCGAGCAGCTGGGCCGCCCGCATCCGCTGCTGCCACAACGGTGACCGGGCACCCGGGTCGCGCCGCGGCAGCAACAGTGCCCGCGCCGCACACTCGCGGAACCGGCTCGCGAACAGGGCCGAGCCGAGCACCTCGTCGATGATCACCTCCCGCAACTCGTCGGCGTCCATGATCACCAGGTCGGCGCCGGGCGCGGTGTCGGCGGTGTCGGGGACACGCAGCACGATCCCGTCGTTCCCGGCGGTCGCGGACACCTCGACGCCGTACCGTTCCCGGGCCGACCGCTCGATCGCCAGCGCCCACGGGGCGAGCACGCCCAGCCCCAGCGAGGAGTGGACGCACAGCTGCCAGTCGCCCAACTCGTCGCGGAACCGTTCGACGACGACCACGGTGTCGGTCGGCAGGTCGCCGGTCGCCGCCCGTTGCTCGTCGACGTAGCCGAGCAGGTTGTCGATCGCCCACTCGTCCAACCCCACCTCGGCCAACCGGTCCCGCGCCGTCGGCCGTGGCAGGCCGGCGACCTCGGCGGTGAACGCGCCGACCGCCCGGCCGAGCTCGGCGGGCCTGGCCGGCGCATCGCCCTTCCAGAACGGCAACCGGCCGGGCAGCCCGGGGGCCGGGGACACCCGTACCTGATCATGGGTGATCTCCTCGACCCGCCAGGTCGAGGTGCCCAAGGTGATCACGTCGCCGACGCGACTCTCGTACACCATCTCCTCGTCGAGCTCACCGACCCGGCGGCCGCCACGTCGTCCACCACTCGGCGCGGTGTCCTCCTCGCCGCCGACCAGGTAGACGCCGAACAGGCCACGGTCGGGAATGGTGCCGCCCGAGGTCACCGCCAGCCGCTGCGTCCCCGGCCGACCGGTCAGCGTCCCGGCCACCCGGTCCCACACCAGCCGGGGACGCAACTCGGCGAAGTCCTCCGACGGGTAGCGGCCCGACAACATGTCGAGCACCGACTCGTACACCGACATCGGCAGCTCCGCGTACGGGGCGGCTCGCCTGATCATGGTGAAGGTGGCCTCGACGTCACGGTCGCCCAAGGCACACATCGACACCACGTGCTGGGCCAGCACGTCGATCGGATTGACCAGCTCAGCGACCTCCTCGATCGCACCTTGGCGCATCCGGTCGAGCACCACCGCGGCATCGATCAGGTCGCCGCGGTACTGCGGGAACACCACCCCTCGCGACACCGCCCCCACCTGGTGGCCGGCCCGGCCGACCCGCTGCAAGCCGCTGGCCACCGACGGTGGCGCGGCCACCTGCACCACCAGGTCGACCGCGCCCATGTCGATGCCGAGCTCGAGTGACGAGGTCGCGACCACGCACCTCAGTGCGCCGGACTTCAACGCACTCTCGGTGTGCTCGCGTTGCTTCTTCGACACCGACCCGTGGTGCGCCCGGGCGATCGCCGGTACGCCCTCGGGTTGCGGGTGGCCGCTGCCGGACTGGGCGATGATCGCCGCCGGTGGGGCGTGGTCGTCGTCGACCTCGACGCCGAGCCGTTCGGCGTGCAGTTCGTTCAACCGGGTGGTCAGCCGCTCGGCCACCCGCCGGGAGTTGGTGAACACGATCGTCGAGGTGTGCTGCTCGACCAGGTCGAGCACCTTTTCGCTGACGTGCGGCCAGATCGAGCGGCTCGGCGGCTCGGCGTCCCCGGCCGCCACCGCGTCGGTCGGTGGTGCGTCGAGCTGGGTCAGGTCCGGCAGCGGGACGACCACCTCCAGCTCCCAGGTCTTGGCCGCCTCGGGTGCCACCACCCGTACCGGCCGGTCACCTGCCAGGAACCGGGCCACCCGCTCGCGCGGCCGTACGGTGGCCGACAACCCGATCCGTTGTGGTTCGACCTCACACGCCTCGGCGAGCCGCTCCAACGACAACGCCAGATGGGCACCCCGCTTGGTGCCGGCCAACGCGTGGACCTCGTCGATGATCACCGTGTCGACCGAGGTCAGCACCTCCTTGGCCTGTGAGGTGAGCAGCAGGAACAACGACTCCGGGGTGGTGATCAGGATGTCCGGCGGTCGGGTGACGATCCGCCGCCGATCGGCCGCGGAGGTGTCGCCACTGCGGATCGCGACCGACACCTCAGCCACCTCGGTGCCGAGCCGGCCGGCGGTCCGGGCGATCCCGGTCAACGGCGCGGACAGGTTGCGTTGGACGTCGACCGCCAACGCCTTCAGTGGCGACACGTAGAGCACCCGGCACCGGCGCTCCTTGGCCGGCACCGGAGCGGTCGTCAACCGGTCGAGCGCCCACAGGAACGCCGCCAACGTCTTGCCCGACCCGGTCGGCGCCACGACCAGGGCGTGGTCACCACCGGCGACCGCCGACCAGGTCTGCTGCTGCACCGGGGTCGGCTCGGCGAACACGTCACCGAACCACGTCCGCGTCGCCGGCGAGAACGCTGCCAGCGACGGATGGGACGACCTGTGATCGGACACCCGACCATCATGCCCGCAGCCACCGACAGTCCTCGCCGCCGGGCGCTGCGCAATCGTGACCTACGCCCCCTTCCGCAAACCGGGCCGGTGTGGTGGGGTGACCCAATGCTGCTCGTCGGCCGACTCCGGGTCGGCGTGATCGGCGTGGTGTTGGCACTGTTGGTGACCCTGTTGTCCGCGGCCGTTGACACCACGCCCCAGGTGGGTGTCCACGTGGTGTCGTCACCGCGGCCGGACATGGTGTCCGGTGGTGACGTGCTGTTGCGCGTGACGGTGCCGCCCGGGCTCGACCCGGAGCGGGTCACGGTGACCGTCAACGGCCTCGACCAGACGTCGGCGTTCGACCGGGCCGGGGCGCAACGCATCATGCTCGGCCTGGTGGCGGGACTGCGCATCGGGTTCAACGAGGTCCGAGTGACGGCCGGTCCGGCGACGCCGCCGACGGTGCTCACGGTGCGCAATCATCCGACCGGTGGGCCGATGTTCGCCGGGGCCCAGCAGTATCCGTACAGCTGCACCACCCACCTGTTCACCACCGCGGCCGGGAACCGGCTGCCGCGGGCCGAGGGGTTGGCCTGCCACGTCGCCACCCGGGTGGAGTACGTCTACCGTGGCACCGACGGCGAGTTCCGGGAGTTGGCCGATCCGCGGCGGCTGCCGTCCGACGTCTCCCGCACCCGGCTCGACGGGCTGTCGGTGCCGTTCGTGGTCCGGGTCGAGACCGGCGTGATCAACCGTGGGGTGTACGAGTTCGCGGTGCTGCACGACCCGCGGCACGGCGAGCCGACCGTGCACGCCACCGCAACCGGCTGGAACCGTCGGTTGGTCTACACCTTCGGGGGCGGCTGCCCCGGTGGGTGGTACCAGCAGGGGACGCGGACCGGAGGGGTGCTCGACGCCTCGCTGCTGGGCCGCGGGTATGCGATCGCCTCGTCCACGCTCAACCGGTTCGCCAACAACTGCGACCCGGTGCGCGCCGCCGAGACGATGGCGATGACCAAGGAGCACGTCGTCGAAACCCTCGGCGAGCCCGTCGACACCATCGGCACCGGGGTGTCGGGCGGGTCGTACCAACTGTTCATGATCGGCGACAACTACCCGGGCCTGTTGGACGGAATCGTTGCCGGGCAGGTGTTTCCGGAGGTCGCGGTCGCCACCTTGCAGACGCTGGTCGACGCCCGACTGCTGCACAACTACGTGACCTCGTACGGTCGCGACTGGACCGATGATCAACTCACTGCGGTCACCGGCTTCGGCCGGGCGGCCACCCTGCAGCACCTCGCGATGACGTCGAGCCGTCTCGACCCGATGCAGAACTGCCCTGACGTGCTGCCACGAGAGGCCCGGTACGACCCGGTCGACAACCCGCGCGGTGCCCGGTGCGACGTGCTGAGCCACCAGGACAACCTGTGGGGGATCGCCGACGTGACGAGCGGGGCACCGTACCGGGCACTGGACAACGTCGGCGTGCAGTACGGCCTCGGTGCACTGAACACTGGCATGATCTCGGTGGCCGACTTCTTGGACCTGAACGAGCGGATCGGCGGTTTCGACCGTGACGCGATGGCAACCCCACAACGGATCCGGGCCGATCCTCAAGCGTTGGCGGTGGCGTACGGCACCGGCCAGTTGATCAGCGGTGGTGGGGGACTGCGCAACCTGCCGATCATCGACTTCCGCAACTACACCGATCACGAGGCCGGGGGTGACCTGCACCTGCGCTTCCACTCGTTCACGCTGCAGCAGCGGTTGGTGCAGGCCAACGGGCACGCCGACAACCTGGTGAGCTGGGTCTCCGACGCCGACAACGGCCCCAGCAGCATCGCGGGGTCCGCTGCCGTCATCCGGATGGCGGAGTGGCTGACCGCGATCGACCAGGTCCGCCGCGAGGGGGACGTCTCGGGCGCCCCTGCCGTGGTCGCCGCCCGTCCCGCCGGGCTCGTCGACGGTTGCTGGATCGCCGGCCGCTTCGTCACCGAACGGCACGTCGACGGACACGTCGGCAGCCGTTGTGCGAAGCAGTACCCCGCGTACGCCTCGCCCCGCCAGGTCGCGGGCGCCGGCGTGGTCAACAACCAGCTCGCCTGTACCCGCCGACCCGTGGACCGGCGGGACTACGCGGCCGACTTCACCGACCAGCAGTGGGATCGGTTGCTGCGGGTCTTCGCCGACGGGGTGTGTGACTGGTCGGTGCCCGGGATCGGACAGGCGACACCCCATCGGGTGTGGTCGGCGTTCTGATCACCTCGGTCCTGGCCACGTCGGGCCACGGCTCGGTTTCGGGCGGGCCTGCACGGCGGAGTACCCTCGCCGGGTGACAACCGCCGCGCCCAGCCGGCCCCGGTCGTCGGCCCAGCAGCCGGCAGAACCGGTGGCTCCCCGCCAGTTCCTGTGGCTCGTGGTGCTCGCCGCCATCTGGGGTGGCAGCTTCTTGTTGATCAAGGTCGCCGTCACGACCCTGCAGCCTCTGTGGGTGTCGACCGGCCGGTTGCTGTTCGGCGGTCTGGCGCTGGCGGTCGTGGTCGTCGGGATGGCCCTACGCCAACGGGTCCGCGGGGCGTCCGACTCCTCGTACGTGGGCGGTTGGCTGCCGCGTGACCCGCGCGCCTGGCTGCACAACGCGGTGATCGGGATCGTCGGGTGTGCCATCCCGTTCAGCCTGCTCGCGTTCGCCGAGGCCCGGATCTCCTCGCTGTTGGCCGGGATCTGGAACGCGACCACGCCGCTGTTCGCGCTGCCGCTGGCGGTGCTGGTGTTCCGCACCGAGCAGTTGACCGTACGGCGACTGGCCGGCCTGATCACCGGGCTGCTGGGGGCGCTGATCATTCTGGGTGTGTGGGACATGGCCGCCGGGCCGGCCGACCTGCCCGGTCAGCTGATGTGCCTCGGTGCGGCCGCCTGTTACGGCATCTCGTTCGGCTACACCCGACGGTTCGTGTCGCGGCGACCGGAGCCGACCGCGGTGGCGGCCTTGGTGCAGATGATCTGCGGGTTGGTCGTGCTGGTGCCGGTCGCGCTGCTGACGGCGGGCCCACCACCGCCGGACGACCTGACCTGGCAGCCGCTGCTCGCGGTGGTCGGGCTCGGCGCCGTCGGAACCGGGGTGGCCTACCTGATCAACCTGCGCAACATCTCGATCATGGGGGCGAGCACGGCCTCCACGGTGACCTACTTGACGCCGGTGTTCGCGACCACGCTGGGGGTGGCGGTGCTGGGCGAGCGGATGACCTGGCACCAGCCGGTCGGCGCGGTGGTCGTCCTGCTCGGCGTGGCGATCGCCCAAGGACTGATCGGTCGACGGCGCCGACTGCGGCCCGTCGCCGGAGAGGAACCGCGATGAAGGAATCGGAGTTCTGGGCCCGGATGGAGCAGGCCTTGGGCGGGTCGTACGCCCGCGTGTGGGCCAGTCAGCACCAGTTGGCCGACCTGGGCGACCGTACGGTCGACGAGGCCCTGGCCGCCGGGTTGGCCTGCAAGCAGGTGTGGCGGGTCGTGGCGGCCGCGCTCGAGTTGCCGCCCAGCGACTCCTGAGGCTCGGGTCGCCCGTCAGTTCACGGCCGCCAGCACCTCGGTGACGATCGGCTCGAGCACGTCGCGGTCACGGTCGTCGTTCCAGCGGGCGATCGTCACCTCGGCAGCGACGTCGAGCACCACCCGCCACGGTCGAACGATGTCGACCTCATGAGGGCCGACGTGGTCGCCGTCGCGGACGGTCCGCAGGAAGGCCGTCATCGCGGTCACCAGGGCCGGGTCGCCGGATTGCCCGTCCAGTTGCACGGCCCATCGAAGTCGGCCGTCCCGCAGTGAGGTCGTCGTCGACGCCAGCACCGGGGCGAGGTCCTGCCAGGCCTGCGCGACCGGCATCTCGAGTCGTGGTTGGCCTTCGTACAGCACGACGTTGACCCAGGAGCGACGGCCGAACATCTCGGCGTCGAGCCGCCGCGCCACCTGCACGATCCGGTCAGGGGTGGCGGCGCACAGGCCGGCCTCGTCGACCCGGTCCCATTCCGAGCCGAGGGCCTGGCCGGAGAGGTCGGGCAGCGGTGTCTTGACGGTGGCGGCACGGGCACCACGGGAGAACTCCGCGACAACCCCGGCGACCGCCGCGTCCATCAGGGCCGGGTCGCTCGTCGGGTGGATGGTCCAGGAGAGCGACCTTTTCGACAGTGTCGTCCGGGCGCCGAGGGTGGTCCTCAGTTCGGGGATCTGATGGGCGACGACAGCGGCGTGGGCCGTCCGGCCGAACTCCACGAGGGCTGCCGCCGACAGATCCGGCTCGAGGACGACCGAGGCGCTGATCTCGTGCGCCTGCATCGCCTTGGCGACGAAGCGGACCTCGAGCTCGGCAACGCCCGGGGCATCGCGGAGCGCCTCACGCAGGCCGTCGACGGCGGCCTGGGCCTCGGGCGAGGCGGTGGTGTTGCGGCGGCCCCACGGAGAGCAACCGGGCGCCGCGAGCAGTGCGGCGGCGGCGAGTGTCGCGGCGAGCACGGATCGGCGGGTCGGGCGGTGGGCCACGGCTCCCATGGTCGCATCGGCCGCAGGTCATGGCCGCGTGGTCCTCGTACGGATTCGGGTCGTCGTACGGATTCGGCTCGCGAGGGATTCCGGCGAGGGCGGCGTGTCGGAGGTTTCTCGAACATCTGTTCGGTAGATTGTCCACCGTCCCGATCGACCACGAAGCTTCATCCACAGGTCGTGCAGGTCGGTGCAAAATTGTCGGTGGTGGTTCCTATCGTCTTCCATGACGGGCCTGCCATGGGCGCGCAGTGTGACGAACCGGTCGGACGGGCCGGACGAGACGGAGGATGACTGATGGCTGTTGTTGCAGACCGCGAGAAGGCCCTGGAGTCGGCACTCGCCCAGATCGAGAAGTCGTACGGCAAGGGCTCGGTGATGCGACTGGGGGAGGACAACCGGCCGCCGGTGGCAGTCATCCCCACCGGGGCCATCGCGTTGGACGTGGCGCTCGGCATCGGCGGTATCCCTCGGGGCCGGGTGGTCGAGATCTACGGCCCGGAGTCCAGCGGCAAGACCACGGTCGCGCTGCACGCGATCGCCAGCGCGCAGGCCCAGGGTGGCATCTGTGCCTTCATCGACGCCGAGCACGCCCTCGACCCCGAGTACGCCAAGAAGCTGGGTGTCGACACCGACGCACTGCTGGTGAGCCAGCCCGACAACGGTGAGCAGGCGCTCGAGATCGCCGACATGCTGGTCCGGTCCGGAGCGCTGTCGCTGATCGTGATCGACTCGGTCGCCGCGCTGACGCCCCGCGCCGAGATCGAGGGCGAGATGGGCGACTCGCACGTCGGCCTGCAGGCCCGGCTGATGAGCCAGGCCCTGCGCAAGATGACCGGTGCGTTGAGCGGTGCCGGCACGACCGCCATCTTCATCAACCAGCTGCGCGAGAAGATCGGCGTGATGTTCGGCTCGCCCGAGACCACCACCGGCGGCAAGGCGCTGAAGTTCTATGCCTCGGTACGGATGGACGTCCGCCGCATCGAGACCTTGAAGGACGGCACCGACATGGTCGGCAACCGGACCCGGATCAAGGTCGTGAAGAACAAGATGGCCCCGCCGTTCAAGCAGGCCGAGTTCGACATCCTGTACGGCCACGGCATCAGTCGCGAGGGCAGCCTGATCGACCTCGGCGTCGACCAGGGCATCATCCGCAAGGCGGGAGCCTGGTTCACCTACGACTCCGACCAGCTCGGTCAGGGCAAGGAGAACGCGCGCAACTACCTGCGCAGCAATCCCGACGTGGCAGCCGAGATCGAGCAGAAGATCAAGGCCAAGCTGGGCATCGGGCAGCCGGCCGACGCCCCGGCAGAGGTCGATCCGGTCACCGGTGAGGTCACCTTCTGAGGCCCACCATGACCGAGACACCGAAGGCAGGTACGGGTACCGGCGCGGCCCCCGGGCAGGCCGAGGAGCACCTGCTCAGCGTGGACGCCTGGCAGCCGCCGGCACACCGGCCGGGTCTCGCCGAGCTGCGTCAGGCCATCCGGACCATCGAGTCCGGTGACGGGGAAGCGCCGCCGGGGTCCGTGGCGGCTCCCGATGGCTCGCCGGGCGCGGCTCCCGACGTCGGGTCGGCCGACCCGTGGGAGTCACCGGAGGCTCCCGCGACCGCGAGTCGTGGGGTTCCGGGTGCTGCGGAGCGGACCCTGTCGGATGCTGAGGAACAGGAGCGGGCCCGCGAGATCGTGTTGCGCAAGCTCGACGTCCGCAACCGCAGCCGGTGGGAGCTCGCCGAGGCGCTGGCCCAGCGAGACGTTCCTGCGGGAACGTCGGAGGCGGTGCTGGACCGGATGACCGAGGTGGGACTGATCGACGATGCCAGCTTCGCCCGGGAGTGGGTCCACGCCCGGCAGGAGCGGAAGCACCTGTCGCGGCGGATGCTGCTGGACGAGCTGCGCCGCAAGGGCGTGACCCGGGAGCTGGCCGAGGAGGCGACGGCCGACGTGGGCGAGACCGACGAGTACGAGGCGGCGGTCGACCTGGTCCGCCGGAAGCTGCCATCACTCGACCGGCACGACCTGGACGTCCAACGACGGCGACTGGCGGGCATGTTGGAGCGCCGCGGTTTCACCGTCGGGCTGATCCACCGGGTGCTCGCCGACACCCTCGACGTCGTGCCCTGAGCCGGCAGCCCAGGGCCGACAGCCCCGGACCGGCAGCCCTCCCCTGACCGGGAGCCTCGGAGCGGCGCCATCCTTGACCCGGATGACGGTGGGGCCTAGGGTCGAAAGACCGAGGGCTGCCGCGTTGGCCGCGGGTGTCCCGGGACGTTGAACAGCCAGATCCGCACAATCCGATGCCCAGTACGACGCACCTGATGACCCCGTGACCCCGACCAGCTCGGACCGTTCCTGCCCACAGGGCGGTTGATGCTGTCGGCTGCTGTCGCGGTGTGCACACTGCTGTTCCGCGTTCCCGGTCCTCGGGAGAGGAGCAGGCGAGATGGACGGCACGCAGATCGCGTTGGTGTTGGGGGCTCTGCTGCTCCTGGTGATCGTGGTGCTCCTGGTCCTGGTACTGCGACGGGTTTCCGCGCGCCGGGTCGAGGAGGCCAATCGGCTGGCCGAGGCCGAGGCGGCGGCTCAGCGGGATGCCGCTGCCACCCGGGCCGAGGCCGAGCGTGAGGCCCGCGATGTCGTGGCCGACGCACGCCGGCGCGCCGCAGATCTGACCGCCGAGGCCGAACGTCGGCTGGCCCTGGACCGGGCGGCCGAGGACGAGTCCCGCGCCGACCTGGCCCGTCACCGGGACGAGGTACGGGCCGAGCTCCGCGCGCTGCGTGAGGAGCAGTCCCATCGCGAGCTGCGGCTGTCCGAACGGGAAGCCCGACTCGACCGCGACGGTGGCGAGCTGGAGCAGGTGCGGATCGCCCTGGAGGGGGAGCTGGAGCAGCATCGTCGCGAGGCCCAGGAGCTGGCGGCGCAGTCTGCCACGCACCAGGCGGAACTGGAACGCATCGCTGAGCTGACCACCGAACAGGCACGGGCCGAGCTGTTGACCCAGGTGGAGCAAGACTCCCACCGACAGGCGGCGTTGCTCGCCCGCGACATCGAGGACAAGGCGCGGCGAGGAGCCGACCAGCAGGCCCGGATGATCCTGGTCGGGGTGATGCAACGGCTGGCCTCGGAGCAGACCACCGAGGCGACGGTGACCTCGGTGGCGCTGCCGGGGGAGGACATGAAGGGCCGCATCATCGGGCGCGAGGGGCGCAACATCCGTACCTTCGAACAGGTGACCGGGGCCAATCTGGTGATCGACGACACCCCGGAGATGGTCCTCGTGTCCTGCTTCGACCCGGTACGTCGGGAGGAGGCACGACTCGCCCTGGTCGAGCTCGTCGAGGACGGACGGATCCACCCGACACGGATCGAGGAGGCCCACCGCCGCAGTCAGGAGACCGTCAAGGAGCGCTGCCACCAGGCAGCGGAGGACGCGTTGCTCGAGGTCGGCATCACCGACCTGGCACCGCAACTGGTGGACACCTTGGGCACCCTGCGGTACCGGACCTCGTACGGCCAGAACGTGCTGAAGCACTTGGTCGAGTGTGCCCACCTGGCCGGCATGATCGCCGCCGAACTCGGCCTCGACGTGGCGGCCTGCAAGCGGAGTGCCTTCCTGCACGACATCGGCAAGGCGCTGACCCACGAGGCCGAGGGTTCCCACGCACTCGTCGGCGCCGACCTCGCCCGCCGCCATGGCGAGCACCCCGACATCGTGCACGCCATCGAGGCTCACCACAACGAGGTCGATCCGGAAACCGTGGAGGCCGTCCTGGTGCAGGTGGTCGACGCGATCTCGGGGGCCCGCCCCGGCGCCCGCCGGGAGTCGGTCGAGACCTACATGAAGCGGATGACCCGGCTCGAGAAGATCGCCAGGTCGCAGACCGGGGTCGACAAGGTGTTCGCGATGCAGGCCGGCCGGGATGTCCGGGTGATGGTGAAGCCCGAGGTCGTCGACGACGTCGAGGCCCAGGTACTGGCGCGCACCATCGTGCAGCAGATCGAGGCCGAGCTCACCTACCCCGGCCAGATCAAGGTCACCGTCGTACGCGAGTCCCGCGCCACGGCCACAGCCAAGTAGCAGCCCCTCGTCGTGCTCCTCGACGGGCTCGGGTGAGGTCAGGGGCGGGTGGCCAGGGCGTCGGTCGCGCTCTCTTCCTGGTCCGGTGCCTCGACCGGGGCGGCGGTCACTGTGTGGATGCCGCGACGCTGTCGGATCGTGCGTTCGACGGTGCCGGCCAACTTGGTCACCCCGTAGTTGATCAGGATGTAGATCACCGCGGCAACGACGAAGGCGGCCAACAGGTTCCCGCGGCCCGCAGCCAGGATGTTCATCGACTGGAGCAGGTCCGGATAGGTGATGATGAAGCCGAGTGCGGTGTCCTTCAGCACCACCACCAGTTGGCTCAACAGTGACGGCAGCATCGCGGTGATGGCCTGTGGCAGCAGAACCGAGCGCAGGGTCTGGTTCTCGCTGAGCCCCACGGCCAGACCGGCCTCGCGTTGCCCCTTCGGTAGCGACTTCACCCCCGATCGGATCAGCTCCGCGATCACCGATCCGTTGTAGAGGGTGAGGCCCCCGATCACCGAGACCAGCGGGAGCATGAATCCGGAGAGCATGCCGCTGTAGAGGAAGACGTAGTAGAAGAACAACATCATCATCAACACCGGGATCGCGCGGAACACCTCGACGATCACTCCGGCAGGAACCTTGATCAACCGGATGGTGGACAGTCTGCCCAGCCCGAGCAGTACGCCCAACACCGACGCCGTGATGATGGAGATGGCCGCGGCCTGCAGGGTGTTGATCAGTCCCGGGATGACGTAGGCCGTCCACGTGGTTCCCTCCACGAAGGGAAGCCACCGCTGGACGTCGAGCAACTGGGTGCGCAGGGCCCACAGCAGGCCGAGCCCCAACGCCAGACACAGCACGACGCCGACGATGCCGATCACCAGGTTGCGCACCCGGCCCTTGGGGCCGGGCGCATCGAACAGGACGGTCTGGGCGCTCATCGCTGCACCGCCAGGCGCTCCGAGAGCCGGGTGAACAGGATGCCGGTCGGCAGGGTGAGCACGATGAATCCCGTCGCCATGATGGTGAACGTCAGGAACAGCAGTTCAGGGTTGAACTCGATCATGTTCCTCATGACCGTCGCAGCCTCGGCCGCGGTGACGGTCGCCATCACGGTGGTGTTCTTGGTGAGGGCGATCAGGGTGTTGCCCAAGGGTGCGATCGCGCCGCGGATGGCCTGGGGCAGCACCACCTGGGAGATGGTCCCGGCGAAGTTGAGGCCGATGGCCCGGGCGGCCTCCGCCTGCCCGAGGGGCACGGTGTTGACGCCGGACCGGATCGCCTCGGCCACGAAGGCGGCGTGGTAGATCGACAACCCGACCGCACCCCAGATGAAGTTGTGCCAGGCGATGGGCGACGACTCCGGGAAGATGTTCCAGTTGAGGCTCAGGTAGAGCCCGGCAACGCAGAAGAAGATGATCAGGGTGAGTGGCGTGTTGCGGATCAGCGTGACGTACATCGTCCCGAAGGCGCGCAGCGCCGCCACCGGGGAAACCCGTAGGATGGCGACCACGGTGCCGATCACCAGCGAGCCGACGCCGGCGGTCAGGGTGAACAGAATGGTCACGCCGAACGCGGAAAAGATGTTGTAGGTGCTGAACAGTTCCGCCACATCGGCGAAGAATCCCATCACGTTCCTCCTCGGGCCTGAGCTGCCCCGGGGCCGTCACCGGCCCCGGGGCAGGGGTTGGATCAGGAGCAGGAATCCTGCGCGGGCGGCTCGGGGATGGTGTAGCCCGACGGGCCGACCGTCTTGTCCAGGGCCTCGGCCCACGCACCGGAGCTGATCATCTTGGCGATGGCCTCGTTGACCTGGTTGCACAGCTCGGTGTCGCCCTTCTTCATGCCGACGCCGTAACGCTCCTCCGAGAACGGCGCCCCGACGACCTTGAGTTTCCCTGCGTACTGCTCCTGGGCGGCGTAGCCGGCCAGGATCACGTCGTCGGTGGTCACAGCGTCGATGGAGCCGTTGACCAGGGCATCGACACACTTGGAGTAGCTGTCGAAGTTCTGCAGCTGCACACCGGGGTACTCATCGGACACCTTCTGGGCCGAGGTGGAGCCTGTCACCGAGCACAGCTTCTTGCCCTCCAGGTCCTGCGGACCGGTGATCGTCGAATCCGACTGCACCAGCAGGTCCTGACCGGCCACGAAGTATGGTCCGGCGAACGACACCTGCTCCTTGCGCTCATCGGTGATCGAGTAGGTGGCGAAGATCAACTTGACCTGGCCACCCATGATCATGTTCTCCCGCTGCGGTGACGGGGAGAACACGAAGTTGATGTTGCTGTAGCCCAGTTCCGAGGCCACGTAGCGAGCGACCTCGACGTCGAACCCTTCGTACTCGTTGCCGACCTGCAGGCCGAGGCCCGGCTGGTCGAACTTGATTCCGATGGTGATCGATTCCTCACCACCGGGGGAGGCACTGCCACCCGGGTTGCAGGCCGTCAGGCCCGCCATCAACACCATGGCGGCGGCCACGGCGATCATCTTGATCTTCGACATGTTCCCTGCCCTCGTCTCTTCCGTGATCAACGGTCGTTGATCAGTGCTGGCTCAATGGGTCAAGATCTTGCCCAGGAAGTCCTTGGCTCGATTCGACTGGGGGTTGGTGAAGAACGACTCCGGGTCGGCCTCCTCGACGATCTGGCCGTCGGACATGAAGACCACCCGATGGGCGGCCTTACGGGCGAACCCCATCTCGTGGGTGACCACGATCATGGTCATCCCGCCCTTGGCGAGATCGACCATCACGTCCAACACCTCGTTGACCATCTCGGGGTCGAGTGCCGAGGTGGGCTCGTCGAACAACATCACCTTGGGGTCCATGGCGAGGGCGCGCGCGATCGCGACCCGCTGTTGCTGGCCGCCGGACAGCTGGGCCGGGTACTTCTCCGCCTGGTTGGCCACACCCACCCGCTCGAGCAATTCCATGCCCCGCTTCCGGGCCTCGGCCGAGGAGCGCCGGCGCACCTTGATCGGCCCCAATGTGACGTTGTCCAGGATCGACTTGTGGGCGAACAGGTTGAACGACTGGAACACCATCCCGACGTCGGACCGCAGCTGCGCCAACGCCTTCCCCTCCTCGGGAAGCACCTTGCCGTCCACGGTGATGGTGCCGTCGTCGATCGTCTCGAGGCGGTTGATCGTGCGGCACAGCGTCGACTTGCCCGAGCCCGACGGCCCGATCACCACGACGACCTCGCCCTTGGCGATGGTGAGGTTGATGTCCTGCAGCACGTGCAGCTCACCGAAGTGCTTGTTCACCCCGACCAGTTCGACCAGGGCCGGGCCGAGCTCCTGGTTGGGCTCGTCAGATTCGGTCATGGGGTGACGATAGGGCAACCGCCGCCCCCGGTGGGCGAAATTGCGCGTCAATTCGGTTACAGATCGTCTCGACAGGCTCGACGGGCGTGGGGACGTCTCGACAGGCTCGACGGTCAGTGTCCGCGGATGCCCCAGCTGCCGGCGAACCGAGCGCCGGGTCGCAGCACGATCAGGTCCTGGTGGGTCGGACCGGGGTTGAGCGCATCCGGTCCACAGGTCATGGGTTCGACCGCAAGGCCGCCGCCACGGTGCCCGGCGCCGGTGTAGAGCTGCAGCCAGCCGAACTCCTTGTCGGCCCACAACGCCGTCTCGCGATCACCGCGACGCATCACCACCTGCCACCGACGCCCGCCACCCAGACCGGTGTAGGCGGTGTCGAGGTCGCGGCCGGCGAGTGGCCGTGGACGGCGCATGTCCTGGTCGGCCGACACCGGCTCCAGCCGTACCGGCAGCAATCGGTCGTCCACCACCAGCCGCTGGGTGGCGGGGGACTCCAGCTCGACCTCGGAGAAGTCGGACTCACCCACGGTCAGGTACGGGTGAACGCCGTACCCGAACGGCATCGGATCGGCACCTTGGTTGACCACCACCACGTCGACGTGCAGCCCGTCCGGCCCGACCTGGTGGGTCAACAGGGCCTCCATCGTGCCCGGCCAGCCGTGCTGCGGTCGCAGGACGAGGCGCTGGGTCACCGCATCAGGACGGTGGGTGATCAACTCCCACGGCACCCAGCGAACCAGGCCGTGGATCGCGTTGTGCCGGGACACCTCGCTCAGTGGGAGCTGGTGCTCCACCTCCTGCCAGGTCCACCTCCCGTCGCGGATCCGGTTCGGCCACGGCAGCAGTTGCTGGCCCCGACAGTCGGCGTCCACGGCCTCCTCGGGGGCGAAGCCGCGGATCAGGTCGATCGCCGCCCCGTCGGCCCTCGTACGCTGCAGTGATCGGAGGGTGGCACCGACCTCGCACACGACGGCGGTGTGGTCACCGGCGCTGATCTCGTACTGGGCACCGGTGGGGAAGCTGGGCAGAACCATGGCGGCGAAGCTACACCGTGCTCACCGCCGCGACGTTCCAGTGAGCGTGCCGTCTCACGTACCCTTGGCCACGTCATGAGCAGCGCACGTACGTACCAGATCCGCACCCACGGGTGCCAGATGAACGTCCACGACTCCGAGCGGCTGGCCGGACTGCTGGAGGACGCCGGCTACGCCCGGGCCGACGAGGGCTCCGACGGCGCCGACGTGGTCGTGTTCAACACCTGTGCGGTACGCGAGAACGCCGACAACAAGTTGTACGGCAGCCTCGGCCACCTGCTGCCGGTGAAGCAGGCCCGGCCGGGGATGCAGATCGCGGTCGGAGGCTGCCTGGCGCAGAAGGACACCGCCACCATCGTCGACCGGGCCCCGTGGGTGGACGTCGTGTTCGGCACCCACAACATCGGCTCGCTGCCGGTGCTGCTGGAACGCGCCCGGATCGAACAGGAGGCGCAGGTCGAGATCGCCGAGGCGCTGCAGCACTTCCCGTCCACGCTGCCGACGCGACGCGACTCGCCCTACTCGGCCTGGGTGTCGATCTCGGTCGGCTGCAACAACACCTGTACCTTCTGCATCGTGCCGGCGTTGCGGGGGCGCGAGGTGGACCGCCGACCCGGCGAGATCCTGCGCGAGATTGAGACCCTGGTCGGCCAGGGCGTCCAGGAGATCACCCTGCTGGGGCAGAACGTCAACGCGTACGGCACCGGCTTCACCGAGCTCGAGGGCACCGAACGGTTCGGCGATCGCCAGGCGTTCGCCAAGCTGCTCCGCGCCTGCGGCCGGATCGACGGGCTGGAACGCGTCCGCTTCACCTCACCCCACCCCAAGGACTTCACCGACGACGTGATCGAGGCGATGGCCGAGACCCCGAACGTGATGCCGCAGCTGCACATGCCGCTGCAGTCCGGGTCCGACCGGATCCTGAAGCAGATGCGCCGCTCGTACCGGGCCGAGCGCTACCTCGGCATCATCGACCGGGTCCGACAGGCGATGCCGGAGGCGGCCATCACCACCGACATCATCGTCGGCTTCCCCGGCGAGACCGAGGCGGACTTCGCCGAGACGATGGCGGTCACCGAACAGTCCCGGTTCGCCTCGGCGTTCACGTTCCAGTACTCGACCCGGCCCGGTACGCCGGCCGCCACCATGCCGGACCAGGTGCCCAAGCCGGTCGTGCAGGAGCGGTACGAGCGGCTCCTCGAGCTGGTGAACACGATGGCCTGGCAGGAGAACCGGGCGCTCAAGGGACGCGAGGTCGAGGTGATGTTCGCCGACGGCGAGGGCCGCAAGGACGCCGCGACCCACCGGATGAGCGGCCGGGCCCGCGACAACCGACTGGTGCACGTGGCCGTACCCACCGATCCGGCGCAGCGACCTCGTCCCGGTGACATCGCCCGGACCGTGATCACCCACGCCGCGCCGCACCACCTGAACGCCGACGCCGGCATCACCGGGTTGCGCCGTACCGCCGGTGGCGACGCCTGGACGGCGCGCCGGGAGCGGCCCGCCGATCCGGCCGGCGCCGGTGTTGTGCTGGGGATGCCGGGCATCGGCGTCCCGACCGCGTAGCCCGGTGGTCGACACCGTGACCCCACCACCGGGACACTACTTCCCATGAGCGACTACGTCCCCTGGTACGCCGATCGTCACGACAGACGCCTGGCCGAGGCGATCGACCAGCAGGCGGCGGCGTCGGCCGCCACCACGAGCCGGCTGCGCAGCCAGCTCTCCCGGTACCAGGGGTCGGTCGACAAGAAGCTGACGGCGCTGGCGAAGGCGTTCGACGCCTACGTCGAACTGGGGGACGTCCGCGAGGAGTTGGCCGCCTACCCCGATTCGGCGCACCTGCGACGTCAGGCCGTTGCTGCCTTGGCGGACCTGTTCGAGGGACGTCGCGTCGAGCCACTCACCAGCCCGGTCCAGGGCTGGCTGCTGTCGGCCGTCAACGGGGTGATCGCGACCGTGCAGGACGGTGACACCCCTCGCGACGACGCGGTGGTCGGGCTGGGGTCGCGGGAGGCCGACCTGTTCCGGGTCCTGGCGTTGGGGGCGCTGGGCCACGGCGGTGCCGCCGCCGACCTGGTGCCCGGCCAACTGACCACCGACGGCGGCTTCAGCGCCGAACAGTTGGCCATCTTCGACGCCGCCGTCGACGGACACTACGGCGACGTGCTGCCCGCCATCGGCGCGGCGGTCGCGCCGGTGCTGCAGCCCGGTGGCGACATCCCCAGTTGGCGGGAGTGGCTCGGCGACCGGGCCAAATCCGATCCACAGGGGGTGCTGGGCTGGGTGGAGCAGCACAGCCGACCCTTGGCGTCGTTGCCGGAGGTCGACGCGGGTGCCCAACCGTTGGACGTCCAGGGGTACGGCGACAGCCAGGACACGGGGTCGCCACGCGACCCGGAGGAGTCGAAGGCCCAGCTGCGGCGCCTCGTGATCGCGATGGCACAGGAGGGTTCGGGCGCCGAGCGTGACCTGCTGCACCGCGCCGCCACGTTGCGCGCCCGGATCGAGTCACCCCACACCGAACCCAGCCCACCCCGGTGGGAGCAACCCCACGTCAACGTGGTCACCGTCGTCCGCGACACCTATCGCGGGCTCCCGATGCACACCTCGGCGCAGGTGGAGATGTTCGGCTGGTTGTGGCCCCATCTGCGGCCCGAGGTGGAGCAGGAGCTCGCCGCGCCCGACGCGCCGCCGGTCGAACTCGAGGCGAGCACGGCGGGCGGCAGGGTCAGGGTGTCCACGGGAGGTGCTGATTCGAAGGATCGTGAGCGGGCCAAGGACCGGATCGAAGATCTCTACGCCGTGAACTCGGTGTCGGTGGGGTCGTTCGCCGTGGCCGGCATGGTGGTCGTGGGCGGGATCGTGTCCGCCCTGGTCACCTCGGCGTGGTTCCTTGCCCTGATCGGACTCATGATCGGCGTCGCGCTGGGAGCCGTCACCCTCGTCAAGTGGGTACGGGGACGGAGCGAGGCGACAACCCTCACCGCAGCCGCGATGGAGCGGCTGGACAAGGCCATCGAGGACACCAAGGTCAGGGTGAAGCGGGCCGAGGAGGCCCGCGCCGAGGACGCTCGCGGGAAGGAGCGGGTGACGGCGGTGTTGTCGGAGCGGCTGGAACTCACCGCGGGTGACGGGCCGGTCGACGCCACTGCGGAGGACGACGACGCGGGGGACGACGACACGGGGGTCGGCGACACGGGGGACGACGACGCGGATGACGAGCGTCCGTGGGAGTCACGGCGGTCGCGAACGCTTCGGTAGCACCGGTCCACGACCGCGACCGGTCCGGCAACGACAGCGACCGGTCCGGCAACGACATCAGGGCCGCCCCGGTTGTCCCGGGACGGCCCTGAAGCGTGTGTGTGTGTGTGTGGCTCAGCCCTGGTTGGGCTCGCCGCCGAACTGTCCTTCGCCGGGCTGGCCCTCGCCGGGCTGGCCCTGGCCGAACTGTCCCTCGCCGGGCTGGCCTTCGCCCGGCTGAGCTCCACCGGGCTGACCCTCGCCGGGCTGCTGCCCGCTGAGGTTGCCGACCTGGTCGCGGGCGAAGTCCTGCCCCTGGTCGACCTGCCCGGCGTACTGGCCGCCGGTCTTGTCGTCGACGAAGTCGCCAGCCTGGTCAATGCCCTGATTCACCTGATCAGGGTTGTCGCCGATCGCGTCCTTGGCCTTGTCGAAGATACCCATGTCGTCGCTCCTGTGGTAGTCGTTTGATCTTGCAGGTGCGAGCCGTGACACGTTCAGCACGGCTTCTGTTCCCTGCCTATCGCATCTGGTCGTATTGATCAACAGTTACGGCGGCACGAGTTTCGGCGAGGTGCGACCGGGGCACCGTTCCCCGTGGCCGGTGTGGTGGATGTGAACAGTGATTCACAATGGTGGGGTGAACCCCGCAACGGATCGTGTGATCGTCCTCGTCGGCCCGACGGCTGCCGGCAAGTCGACGTTGGCGGTGACCGCCGCATCGACCATGATCGATGCCGGGCATCCCTGTGAGGTGGTCAATCTCGACTCGATGGTGGTGTACCGCGGGATGGACATCGGGACCGCCAAACCGTCGGCGGAGGATCAACTGCGCGTCCGGCACCACCTGGTCGACATCCTCGACATCACCGAGACCGCCACCGTGGCGGAGTTCCAACAACGTGCTCGCGAGACGGTTGCCGACATCCACACCCGCGGTGCGTTGCCGCTGTTGGTGGGTGGTTCGGCGTTGTACACCAGGGCCGTGATCGACCAGTTCAGCTTCCCGGGCACCGACCCCGAACTCCGCGCCGATCTCGAAGATCAACTGGCACGGTCAGGGCCGACCCGACTTCATGATCGACTTGCCGAGCTTGATCCCGCGGCAGCGGCGGAGATCCTGCCCGGCAACGGCCGGCGCATCGTTCGCGCCCTCGAAGTGATCATGCTGACCAACGAGCCGTACGCGGCCTCCCTGCCCAGCCACGAGTATGCGCTGGCCGGGGTGGTGCAGGTGGGGATCGACGGACCACGGGACTGGTTGGACGAACGGATCGAGCAACGGGTGCACCAGATGTGGGCTGCCGGATTCGTCGATGAGGTACGGGTGTTGGCCGATCGCGGCCTGCGTGACGGCCGCACCGCGTCGAAGGCGTTGGGCTACCGGCAGGTCCTGGCGTTCCTGGACGGCGAGATCGACGAGGACGAAGCGATGCGGCGGACCATCGCCGCGACCCGTCGCTTCGCCCGCAAGCAGCGTGGGTGGCACCGACGCGACGACCGGGTCCGATGGTTCGACGCGCGGGAGCCCGAGGTGGCCGTACGGGAGATCGTCGCCCTGGGAACGGACCGGCCCGCTGTCGAGGGCGTGGAACACTGAGTGGCATGCAGACGTGGAGCTTCGCGAAGGGGCACGGGACCGGCAACGACTTCGTGATCCTGTTGGACCGGCACGGGATGACCGACCCGTCGCCGGCCCAGGTCGCCATGCTCTGTGACCGTCACACCGGGATCGGCGGTGACGGGGTGCTGCGGGTCGTGCCGGGTCACCTCGTCGATGACTGGACCGGCGACCCCGACCTGTGGTTCATGGACTACCGCAACGCCGACGGGTCGGTCGCGCAGATGTGCGGCAACGGCGTGCGCGTGTTCGCCCGCTACCTGCTCGAGCAGGGGCTCGTCGAAGGGCAGACCTTCACCGTCGGCACCCGCGCCGGGGCCAGGCAGGTCACCACCGACGTGCACGGTGAGCAGTTCACCGTCGCGATGGGCGAGGTCACCGTCGGCGAGGACGTCGAGATCGAGCACGACGGCGTACGACATCGGGCCACGTCGGCGGACGTGGGCAACCCCCACGCGGTGGTGGTGCTCGACACTCTCGACACCCTGCAGCGGCTGGACCTGCACCGGTCACCCGGCTGGCACCCGGCCGAAGCGTTCCCCGCGGGGGTGAACGTGGAGTTCATCGTGCCGGGGGAGCCCGGCCGGGTGGCGATGCGGGTGCACGAGCGCGGGGTGGGTGAGACCCAGTCCTGTGGCACCGGCACGGTGGCCGTCGCCGCCGTCGTGGGCCGCGACCGGTCGGAGGCCCACACCTGCCAGGTGGTCGTACCCGGCGGAACGGTCACCGTCGAGCTCGCCGAACTGCACGGCACTGGCCGGCAGGCCCGGCTCACCGGGCCGGCCGTACTGGTCGCCGAGGGAGACGTCCATGTCCCCACGACCTGAGGAACGAGGCCCCGACCACGAGGACGACGACGACCTCGCCACGGGTGGCCGCTACGGCACGTGGATCGGCGTGGTGGCCATCATCGCGATCATCGCCCTGATCGCGGTGTTCGTGGTGCAACCCTTCCTGGGCTGAACCGCAGCAAACTGGTTGGCTGCGGGCAGAACGCGTGGGAGACTGTGCAGAAGATGAGTCTTTCCCACGCACACGACCACGTACCTGACGACCCCGCCGCGGACGACGTCACGGTGACCGCCACTCAGGCGTACGACACCGACTCGTACGACGGCGACCAACAGGACCTGGCCGACCGCAACGCGCTACGGCGGGTAGCTGGCATGTCGACCGAGCTCATCGACATGTCGGAGGTCGAGTACCGGCAGCTCCGGCTGGAACGGGTCGTCCTGGTCAGTGTCTGGACCAGCGGCACCGAGACCGACGTCGACAACGCCATGGCCGAGCTGAAGCTGTTGGCCGAGACCGCCGGCTCCCAGGTGCTCGAGGGCATCGTGCAACGCCGATCGAGTCCGGATCCGGCGACCTACATCGGCAGCGGCAAGGTGACCGAGCTGAAGGAGGTCGTGCTGGCGACCGGCGCCGACACCGTGATCTGCGACGGCGAGCTGTCCCCGGCCCAGTTGCGCAACCTGGAGGACCGGGTCAAGGTCAAGGTGATCGACCGGACCGCGCTGATCCTGGACATCTTTGCCGCCCACGCGCGGAGCGCGGAGGGCAAGGCGCAGGTTGAGCTGGCCCAGCTGCAGTACCTGAAGCAGCGGCTGCGTGGCTGGGGTGGCAACCTGTCCCGTCAGGCCGGTGGTCGCGCTGCCGGCGGCGCCGGCATCGGTGGTCGTGGCCCCGGTGAGACCAAGCTGGAGACCGACCGGCGCCGGATCCACACGCGCATCGCCAAGTTGCGCGCCGAACTGCGCGCGATGGACGCCACCCGCGAGAACAAGCGGGCCGAACGCCGTCGCCACCAGGTGCCGTCGGTCGCGATCGTCGGTTACACCAACGCGGGCAAGTCGTCCCTGCTCAACCGGTTGACCGGTGCCGGCGTGCTGGTCGAGAACGCGCTGTTCGCCACCCTCGACCCGACGACCCGGCGCACCGAGACCGCCGACGGGCGGGTGTTCACCCTGACGGACACGGTCGGCTTCGTCCGGCACCTGCCGCACGACCTGGTCGAGGCCTTCGCCTCCACACTGGAGGAGTCGGCCCTGGCCGATCTGCTGGTGCACGTGGTCGATGCGTCCGACGCCGACCCCGAGGGGCAGATCGGTGCGGTGCGCAAGGTGCTGGCCGACATCGACGCCGCCCAGGTGCCGGAGTTGATGGTGTTCAACAAGATCGACCTGGCCGACGAGCAGGTGCTCACCATGCTGCGGACCGGGCATCCCGATGCGGTGTTCGTGTCGGCGCGCACCGGTGAGGGCATCGACACCCTTCGGGAACGGGTCGAGGGCGGGCTGCCGCGACCCGAGGTCGAGGTGCAGGCGCTGATCCCGTACGACCGAGGAGACCTGATCAACCAGATCCACCAGGTCGGAGAGTTCGTCTCGAACGAGCACACCGCCGACGGCACCCGCGTCGTCGTCCGGGTCCACCCTGATCTGGCGGCCGCCTTGGAGCCGTACGCCCTCTGAGCCGTCGATCGCCTCAGCGGAGGTCGTCGGGGCGGTACGCGGGCAACGAGTCGGCCGGCGGCGCCGGTGGCGCCGGTGGCGGCGGTGCGTCCTTGTCGAGCTTGACGTCGTTGCCGGCCATCAGGCTGAAACCCTTCAGGATCAGAGTCCCGCGGGAGCCGTCACCGCGGGCTTCCCGCTCGATGCCGTTGCCGGCCATGACGCTGACGCACTTGTCGATGATCCGTACCCCCGGCGGCACGAAGATGTCGTTGCCGCCCCACATGCTGAAGAGTTCCAGGGTGACTTCGACACCGGGACCCATCACGTCGCGGAGGTGGATGTTGTTGCCGCCCATCAGCGCGTAGCTGCGCACGATCGGCGTCCCGGGCTTGACGACGACGTCGTGTCCGCCCATGATCGCCACCGAGTTCTCGACGTCGCCGGGCCCGGCGGTGGTGGCAAGCTCGGTGCCCGGGGCCGAGGTGCGCCACGGTGCCGGCGGGCTCGCTGCCGACACCGGGGCCAGGGCACCCGACGCTCCTGACACGTCGGCCGTCGCGTCGGCGAAGCGGCGCCGGATCTCGTGGCCCTCCGGGAGATCGACGATCAGGTCGCTCAGGTCGTCGGTGAACCGGGTGGCCTGGACCTCGCGCGTGCGGTCGGCCAGCTCTGCGTCGTCGAGCCGTCCGTTGGCGTGTGCCTCGGTGAGCACGGCGACCACGTCGTCCCGGTCCCCGTTGGAGGCACGGAGACGGGCGTCGCTCGGGTCGGAGGCCATGGCGTCAATCCTAGGTGACCGCGCCGAGGTGCGCCTCCGTCCGTGCCCCGCGCACGGGATCGGTCGGGGTCCTCACGTAGCAGGCCCGTAGGGGGGGGCGCGTGGAGCCTCAGGCCCGGGCGAGCAGCTCGCCGTGCAGGATGCTCATCCACCCGTCCGGGGCCGCCGCCCAGCGTTGCCATGCTCGCGCGACCTCGTCCAACTCGCCGTCGGCGACTCCCCGCTCGCGGAGCTGGTCGGCGATCGCGGACCGACGGATCCGCTCGGCCCACATGTCGCCCCACTGCCGCCGTGACTCCGGGGCCGCCCAGCACCAGGTCGACGAGGTGACCGTCACGTCGGTGAAGCCGGCGGCCCGGGCCCAGCCGAGCAGGTGTCGCCCGGCGTCCGGCTCGCCACCTCGCTCACGGGCGGCGGAGTCGTACAACTCGAGCCACCGGTCGAGCACCGGGTCGGCCGGGAACCACACGAAGCCGTGGTAGTCGGAGTCGCGGACCGCCACGATCCCACCCGGGCGGCACACCCGCCGCAGCTCGCCGAGCGCGCGGACCGGGTCGTGCACGTGCTGCAGCACCTGGTGGGCATGGACGACGTCGAACGAGTCGTCGGGCAGGTCGAGGTCGTGCACGTCCCCGACCATGTGGTCGAGCTCGACCCCCTGCCGTGCGGCTTCGTCGCGGGTCAGCTGCAGTGCGGTCTCGGTGTGCTCCAGGGCGGTGACCCGGCCGACCCGGCGCGCGAGGTCGACCGTGATCGTCCCCGGACCGGAACCGACGTCCAAGAGGGACTGCTGCGGGTTCAGGTGGGGGAGCAGGTACGCCGCGGAGTTCGCCGCGGTGCGGATCCGGTGTGAGGCAAGGACCGACTCGTGGTGGCCGTGGACGTAACCAGTCATGATCCCGACGGTACGAGACCCCGCGCCCCGCACCGTGGCGTGCGCAGTGGTCGAGACGTGGCGCCGCCCGCAGCACGGCAACCCGCCGTGCCTGTCCACCCGCCGCGCCCTGTCCACATGGGGTGCTGCGGGGGCGGGCCCGGTCCGGGTAGGTTGGCTCGGTGCCTGAGCAGTCCGCCGCCCGTAGCCGTACCGACCAGGTGCTCGACGCCGCAGTGGCGAAGATCGGCGGAGCCGAGCGCCCCGGCCAGCACGAGATGGCCACCGCCATCGCCGACGCCATCACCGAGCCGGAACACCTGCTGGTGCAGGCCGGGACGGGCACCGGCAAGTCGCTGGGCTACCTCGCGCCCAGCCTGCTCGCACTCGCCGACGGCACCGTGGAGCGGGTGGTCGTGGCGACCGCGACGCTGGCGCTGCAGACCCAGCTGGCGACCAAGGACATCCCGGTCGCGCTGGACGCGATCGCCGCGGTGACCGGGAAGCGGCCGCGGGCGGCGTTGCTGAAGGGTCGCTCCAACTACGCCTGCCTGTACCGGGTCCGCGACGGCGCCCCCGACGACGGCCAACAGGCGTTGATCACCGGTGCCGAGCTCGCGGCGACCATCCCGGCGGCCAAGGAGTCGGCCGAGACCGCGACGTCGGGTGACGCGTCAGCCCTGGGGGCCGAGGTGATCATGCTCCGCGAGTGGGCCGAGGCCGAGCTGAGTGCCGGCGGTACGGCCGATCGGGACGGGGCGCCGAGCCACACCGACCGGGCGTGGGGCCAGGTCTCGATCCCGGTCCGAGAGTGCCTGGGCGCGCAGCGGTGCCCGTACGGGGAGGAGTGCTTCGTCGAGCAGTCCCGGGACACCGCGCGGGCCGCCGACCTGGTCGTCACCAACCACGCCCTGTTGGCGATCGACGCCATGCACGGTGGTACGGCCTTGCCCTCCCATGACGCGGTGATCGTCGACGAGGCCCACGAACTGGTGTCGCGGATGACCGGCGCGGCATCGGTCGAGCTGAGCCCCCAACAGGTGGAGCGGGTGGCACGTCGGGCGCTGACCTGGCTGGCCGACGACCTGGGCCTGGAGTTCCTCGAGCACGGTGACGCGCTGACCGTGGCCCTGGAGTCGGCGCCGGCCGAGCGGGTCACCGACCCCGATTCGCAGGTCGTCGCTGCGGCAGCCTCGTTGCGGGCGACCGCCCGGAAGGTCGCCTCCGAACTCAACGGGTCGGACGACCCCGATCGTCGGCAGGCCCTCGCCGCGGTGCGGGAGGTGCACGACATCGCCGAGCGGATCGCCACCCTGGCCGAGTCGGACGTCGTCTACGTCAACGACCGGGAGCGGTTCGGCCGGGAGGTGCGGGTGGCGCCGCTGGGAGTCGCCGGACTGCTGCGCGACCGGGTGCTCACCGACCGGACCACGGTGTTCTGTTCGGCAACGCTCAAGATCGGTGGCGACTTCACCTCGGTGGCCGGCAGCTTCGGACTGCGGGCGACCGAGCAACTCACCGGCGACCGCCCTGCCTCCGGAGCACGAGCTGATCATGGTCGCCGACGCAAGCCCCGGGCGACGACCGCGGCGGACGAGCCGGGTGACGCATCAGCGGGGGAGTCACACGAGGATGCGGACGAGGACGCCGCACAGGTCGACGTGACCGCGGAGGGGACCGACGACCCGGGAGACTTCGCCGCCGACTCCGCTGACCATGATCATCCGACGACCTGGCGCGGGCTCGACGTCGGGTCACCGTTCGACTACCGACGCCAAGGGATCCTCTACCTGGCAAGGAGTCTGCCGCCACCGGGACGGGACGGACTGCCGCCGGAGGTGCTGGCCGAGATCGCCGAGCTGACCTGGGCCGCCGGCGGGCGGACGCTGGGGCTGTTCGCCTCCCGCCGCAATGCGGAGGCGGCGGCCAAGCACCTGCACCGCGAGCTGCCGAAGATGACCGTGCTGTGCCAGGGCGATGCGCAGCTGCCTGAGCTCACCCGACGGTTCCTCGAGGAACCGGAGACGTCGCTGTTCGGCACCTTGTCGCTGTGGCAGGGGATCGACGTCCCCGGGGACACCTGCCGCTTGGTGATCATCGACAAGATCCCGTTCCCGCGCCCGGACGATCCGCTGATGCGGGCCCGGCAGGACGCGGTCGCCGAGGCCGGTGGGAACGGTTTCATGGCCGTCGCGGCCTCGCACGCGGCACTGCTGCTGGCACAGGGAAGTGGCCGGTTGATCAGGTCCACCGGTGATCGCGGCATGGTGGCGGTGCTCGATCCTCGGCTGGCCACGGCACGGTACGGCTCGTTCCTGCGGGCCGGGATGCCGGACTTCTGGACGACCGCGGACCGGGAGGTCGCGGTGGAGGCACTGCGGCGGCTCGGCCCGGAGGTCCCGTCCACGGTCTGACCCCGTTCCCCGAACCTGTCGAGGGCCCGAGCCGGTCGAGGGCCCGAGCCGGTCGAGGGCCCGAGCCGGTCGAGGGGCCCGAGGTCACAGCGCCACCGGCCGAGGTGATCATGGACGTCCGAGTAGGCTCGACCCACGGCCACAGACCCGGACGGAGGGGCCCATGATCATCTGGTTGAACGGGCCGTTCGGTGTCGGCAAGACGCAGACGGCGTTCGAGCTGCACCGTCGGCTGCCCGAATCCTTCGTGTCCGACCCGGAACACTTCGGGTACGGCATCCACCGGATGCAGCCTCGTGAGCTGCGCGGCGACTTCCAGGACGCGCCGCTGTGGCGGCGCGGGGTGTTGGAGGTGTTGTCCGACGTCGACGCCCGGCGGCAGCAGAAGTTCGGCAGCCGGATGGTCGCCACCATCGTGCCGATGACGATCATCCGCGCCGACTACTTCGACGAGGTCGTCGGCGGCCTGCGCGACCGCGGGCACGACGTCCGGCACTTCGCGCTGGTGGCCTCCACCGCGACCGTACGGCGTCGCCTCCGCGGTCGCGGTGAGGGCATCATCGGCCACAGCTGGGCCAGCCGCCGGATCGACGAGGGCCTGAGGTCGTTGCAGGACCCCAAGTTCGCCGACCACATCCCGACCGACAGCCTGACGATCGCGCAGGTGGCCGAGACGATCGGCCGGATGTGCGAACTGGTGCTGACCAGCGACGACTCCTCGCCGCAGGTCAGCTGGCTCCGCCGGCGGGCCGTCCAACTGCGACACGTTCGCCGCTGACCCGGGCCGCCGCCTCCAGCAGCATCCATCCGCCCAGCTGGACCGACAGGTCCCGCTCGGGCACCGTGGCCGGCCGGATCGCACCGTTGACCGTGCCCCCGACCGCGGCGGAGGCCGTCGGCACCACCGCCCCGCTCGTCCAGTCGTGGCCGAACAACGGCAACAAGGTCGATCCGTCGGCAGCCACCTCGGCGCGGTGGTGCCAGCAGGCCTCCGCCGAGGCCAGCACGATGGACGTCGCGGTGGCGCGGGCCCGGACGGCGGTCGGCGTCGAGCCGGGCAGCCCGGTGGCCACCAGGGCGAGGTAGCGGGCGAGGATCCCGTTGAACAGCCCGCCGTCACCACCGGAGCCCCCGGTGATCACCCCGGCGGTGCACAGGTGCTGGGCGACGGCCTGCACCAGTCGTGCCGCACGTACGCCATGCAGCTCCGGATCGACCCGGCGCGCCAGCTCCACCTCGACGCCGAGGACGACACCTTGGCAGTAGCTGTAGATCTCCCGTGCCATCAGGGTGTTCACCCGGACCCCGTCGTACACCAGCCCGCTCCCGGCGTCCCGGACGACACCGTCGAGCCAGTCGGCCATCCGTATCGCCCGCCCGAGGTGTCCGGTCCGGGCCAGCAGGATCGCCGCCGGTCCGTTGGCGGGGGTGTTGAAGAAGTCGGCGCCTCGGCGCCACGGAAGGCCGCCGACCCGGACCACGACCCCGGAATCGGAGACCCGACGCTCGGTCCAGTGGTCGACGAGTTGATCGGTCAGCTGGGCGAGCCCGACCCGGTGGCGTACCCCGGCGACCCGATCGGCGCGCTCCAGCGCAAGCCCGAGCCACGCCATGTCGTCGAAGTAGCTGTTCGTCCAGCCCGTCAGATTGCGCAGCCGATGGCTCCTCGTGATCCGGACGATGCGCCGACGGCGTTGCGGCGTGGGCTCACGGTCCTGCGCATCGACCAGGCAGTCGATCAGGTGGGCCTGCCACCAGTAGTGCCACTCCAACCACAGCCGGTGTGACCACACGGCGGGCCAGGAGACGACGGCAAGCTCGGTCCCCGGCAGGCCGAACAGCCGCCGCAGATGTCGTACCGTCAGGGCCTGCTCCGCCGCGTCGGCGCGGGCCGACCACACCGAACGCGGTTCCGACCGGGTGCGATCACTCACGGGTCCGATTCTGTCGCACCGCGAGGGGCTGATTTCGTCGCACCCGCGTCGGGCCGGTCCGGAGGCGGCGGGTCGTGGGTCAGACGCTCCGCAGGACCGCGACCACCTTGCCGAGGATCGTGGCATGGTTGCCGTCGATCGGGTCGTACGACGGGTTGTGCGGCATCAGCCACACCTGGTCGCCGGTGCGCTTGAACGTCTTGACGGTGGCCTCGTCATCCAACAGGGCGGCCACGATCTCGCCGTTCTCCGCGGTCGGCTGCTGGCGGACGACCACCCAGTCCCGGTCACAGATGGCCGCGTCGACCATGGAGTCACCGCGGACCTCCAGCATGAAGAGCGCGCCGTCGCCGACGAGTCGCTTGGGCAGCGGGAACACGTCCTCCACGGCCTCCTCGGCCAGGATCGGGCCACCGGCGGCGATCCGACCGACGACCGGGACCGAGACGGCACTCGGGTTGTGGTCGAAACCGCCGGTCTCGTCGAAGTTGCGGTCGCCACCCTTCGTCCGACCCTTCGCCCCGGTCTTCGCCTCGGCGGCTGTCGCGGACCCGGTGCCGGGCATCAACACCTCCATGGCGCGAGGACGCTTGGGGTCGCGACGGATGAACCCCTTCTCCTCCAGGGCGCGCAACTGGTAGGCGACGCTGGACGAGCTCGCCAACCCGATGCTGACGCCGAGCTCGCGGATGCTGGGCGGGTAGCCCCGCGACTCGACCGCGTCCTGGATCACTTCGAGGATGCGTCGCTGCCGCGGTGTCAGGCCGTCGGCGTCCGCGGGCCCGTCGGGGAGCGCGGAGACACTGGCTCCGGCAGCCTCCAGTTGGGCCCGGACGGTGGCATTGGTCGGGCGGCCCCGGCGTCGACCCGATGGGGTCGTCGAGGTCGTGGGACGGTCGTTCGAATCAGCCATGCCCACACGCTAGAGCCTGCCCCCGACACATTCAAACATCTGTTCGAGCGTGTCGCCGATTTCCCGGTCGGCGGGCGGTCGGGTCGGCGATCGGCGAAAACTGTCGGACCCCACGGCTGTGATGGAGCCTTGGGTACAGCTGCGGAACGGCCCGCCGAGCTGGGGACGTTCGGCAGCGACACCTCGAAGAAGTGCGACACGAACAGAACAATCGTACGAATGGACTTGCGAACACCTGTTCGAAGAGGCACGATGAGAGTCGGATCGAACACCCGTTCGAGACAGGAGAGGCATCATGACCGCACTGCAGATCGACGAGACGGACCTCCGGGGGATTGTCCCGAGCCGCCGACGCCGGGCCGCCGGTCGTGGCGGGCGTCGTCGTACGGCGACCCGACGTGGACCGGTGTTGCGCGTCGCCGGGTCGCGTTCGACCGAACGGCCCGGAGGCGTCTGCCCACCGCAGCTGACCGGTGCTGGCCTCGGCTCTGCTTCCCTGACGGCCGAGGTCCTGACGCCCCACCGACGGGCGGGCCACGCGCCTGTTTCCCCGGTACGTACGGCCCGCGCCGCGGGTGCGGCACGCACGAGGGTCGCGGCGGCTCCGGCCGAGTGGCGCCTCACCGACCGGGGCATCGCGGTGGTCCTGTCGATCGGGTTGGTCCTGGTCGTGGCGGCGCTGGTTGCCGTGGTCGGTACCGCCTGGACAGTGACCTCGGCCGACTACCAGGCCATCGGACAACTCGTCGCCGGCTGACGTCGACGGCCCACGCCGGGCAAGAGGTCTCGGGGCACGGGGTGTCAGGACGCGGGTCTCAGGGCAGGGGTGTCAGGGCAGGGGGCCCAGCACGATGTTGCGGAACAGCGTCCACAGCACCAGCACGACACCGACCGCGATGCTGGCCGAGCCCGGAGTCACCCGGACGGGCAGCCGTCCGGCGAGTCCCGAGGTCGCCTCGGCGAGTTGCCGTCGGCGCCCCGTCAAGGTGGTGACCACCAGGGCGACGCCCACGAGTGCGGCCAGGCCGAGTCCGACGAAGGCCAGCGGGTTGTACCAGAACGCGGCCGTCACGTCGCCGGTGAGCAGCGCGGCCCCGAGTCGGGTGCCGCCGCAGAGGGGGCAGTCCCACCCGAAGATCCCTCGGAACCAGCAGGGGATCCCCAGGCCGGTCGCCCGGTACACCGCACTTGCCGCCAGGCCGAAGACGCCGGTGGCGGCCAGGGCGAGCAGCGGCGCGTCGACCAGTCCGCGCGCGGCGGCGGCGTTGCGCGGCGGTCGGCGGAGTGCTCGTGGGCTGGTCACCGCACCAGTATCGCCCGGCCACCGCATCGGCCGTGCGCCACGACTCCCGACTCGTCGTCCCCAACACTTGCTTTAGTTGCCGAGTGGGCCTAGGTTGTCCATATCTAGTAGTTACACCGCTGTGCTTCATCCACAGGTTGTGGTCGGTGATGCACAGCCTTCCACAACAAGATCACAGCACCACCCACAGGTCCATCCACAGGACGACGTCGAGAGGAGTCGGAGCCATGCACTGTCCCTACTGTCGCAACACCGACTCCCGAGTCCTCGACTCGCGGGTCGTGGAGGACGGCGCGGCGATCCGCCGGCGCCGCCAGTGCCCCGACTGTGAGCGACGGTTCACCACGATCGAGCAGACCCAGCTGGCCGTGGTGAAGCGGTCCGGTGTGGTCGAGCCGTTCAATCGGCAGAAGGTGGTCAACGGGGTCGGCAAGGCGTGCAAGGGGCGCCCCGTCACCGAGGACCAGTTGGCGCTGTTGGCGCAGAAGGTGGAGGAGGCCCTGCGCGCTTCCGGCCAGGCGGAGGTGCCGGCCGACGAGGTCGGCGTCGCCATCCTCGGGCCGCTGCGGGCACTCGACCAAGTGGCCTACCTCCGGTTCGCGAGCGTCTACCGGCAGTACGAGAGCGTCGAGGACTTCGAGTCCGAGATCGCACTGCTGCGGATGGACCCGCCCGGCCAGAGCGATCTGCTGACCGACCCCCACCAGGCGGAGTTGCCGGTCAACCGGTCGACCCGCAGCGGTCCGGCGCCGGCGACGGCCCCGCCGGTGATGGCGCAGCGAGGCGCCCCCTAGTTCCCGGGCCGGGCGCTGGAGTTGGGGAAGACTCCGGCGCCCGGTCCGGCCAGACCACGCCCACGGGCAACGGCCGCACGGCCCACAACAGCATCACCGGTGGGATCCACACCAGGGGCCCAGCACACAACAGCCCAGCACACAACAGCCCGGCCACAACAGCATCGAGCAGTACCCGTACGACATCAACCACGCACCACATCAACCACGCGTCACCCGGCCACTGCCCGGTCACCGCAGAGAGGGAGCCATGACAGAGACCACCCGCACCGATCCGAGGACGAGTCCGGCCGGCAAGGGCCTGACGATCGAGCGCGTCTTCACCACCGATGGCGTTCACCCCTACGACGAGGTCACCTGGGAGCGTCGTGACATCGTCCAGACCAACTGGAAGACCGGCGCCACCGTGTTCGAGCAGCGGGGTGTCGAGTTCCCCGACTTCTGGAGCATGAACGCCTCGACGATCGTCACCACCAAGTACTTCCGCGGTGCCCTCGGCACGCCGGTCCGTGAGCAGGGCCTCAAGCAGCTCATCGACCGCGTCGTGAAGACGTACCGTGCCTCGGGCGAGGAGAACGGCTACTTCGCCACCCCGGCCGACGCCGAGATCTTCGAGCACGAGATCACCTGGATGCTGCTGCACCAGCACTTCTCGTTCAACTCGCCGGTGTGGTTCAACGTCGGCACGCAGAGCCCGCAGCAGGTCAGCGCCTGCTTCATCCTCGCCGTCGACGACTCGATGGACTCCATCCTCAACTGGTACAAGGAGGAGGGCTTCATCTTCAAGGGCGGCTCCGGTGCCGGTCTGAACCTGTCGCGGATCCGGTCCAGCAAGGAGTTGCTGAGCTCCGGCGGTACGGCCAGCGGCCCGGTCTCGTTCATGCGCGGGGCCGACGCCAGCGCCGGGACCATCAAGTCCGGGGGTGCCACGCGGCGTGCCGCGAAGATGGTCGTGCTGGACGTCGACCACCCCGACATCGAGGAGTTCGTCGAGACCAAGGCGCGCGAGGAGGACAAGATCCGCGCGCTGCGCGACGCCGGCTTCGACATGGACCTGGGCGGCAAGGACATCACGTCGGTGCAGTACCAGAACGCCAACAACTCGGTACGGGTGACCGACACGTTCATGACCGCGGTCGAGAACGGCACCGAGTTCGGCCTCACCTCCCGTACCGACGGTTCGGTGATCGAGACCGTCGACGCCCGTGAGCTGTTCGACAAGATCGCCAAGGCTGCCTGGGAGTGCGCCGATCCGGGCATCCAGTACGACGACACGATCAACGACTGGCACACCAACCCCGAGAGCGGCCGCATCACCGCGTCCAACCCGTGCTCGGAGTACATGAGCCTCGACAACAGCTCCTGCAACCTGGCCAGCCTCAACCTGCTCAAGTTCCTGAACGAGGACGGCACGTTCGCCGCCGAGACGTTCGTCAAGGCTGTCGAGCTGGTGATCACGGCGATGGACATCTCCATCTGTTTCGCCGACTTCCCGACCGAGCCGATCGGGGAGACCACGCGCAACTACCGCCAGCTCGGCATCGGGTACGCCAACCTCGGTGCGCTGCTGATGGCCACCGGTCACGGCTACGACTCCGAGGGTGGCCGGACCTTCGCTGCTGCGATCACTTCGCTGATGACCGGCACCTCGTACCGTCGCTCGGCCGAACTCGCCGGCATCGTCGGCGCGTACAACGGGTACGCCCGCAACGCCGAGGCCCACAAGCGTGTGATGCGCAAGCACCAGGCGGCCAACGACTCGGTGAAGCCGCTGTCGGCCATCGACCAGAAGGTGCACCAGGCGGCCAGCGCCGAGTGGGCCAAGGTGATCAAGATCGGTGAGGCCAACGGCTACCGCAACGCGCAGGCCAGTGTGCTCGCGCCGACCGGCACCATCGGCTTCATGATGGACTGCGACACCACCGGCGTGGAGCCCGACTTCTCGCTGGTGAAGTTCAAGAAGCTCGTCGGCGGCGGTTCGATGCAGATCGTCAACAACACCATCCCGATGGCGCTCGACCGGCTCGGCTACACCACCGAGACCGCCGAGGCGATCGTGGAGTACATCGCCGAGCACGGCCACGTGATCGACGCGCCGGGGCTGAAGACCGAGCACTACGAGGTCTTCGACTGCGCGATGGGTGCCCGGGCGATCAAGCCGATGGGTCACGTACGGATGATGGCGGCCGTGCAGCCGTTCCTGTCCGGTGCCATCTCCAAGACCGTCAACCTGCCGGAGTCGGCGACCGTCGAGGAGATCGGCGACGTCTACCTGCAGGGCTGGAAGCTCGGCCTGAAGGCACTCGCGGTCTACCGCGACAACTGCAAGGTCGGCCAGCCGCTGTCGGACGCGAAGGCCAAGAGCGCGGACAAGATCGAGGAGGAGATCGAGGTCAAGGCCGCCGAGCTCGCGGCCGAGAAGACCCGGACCGAGTACCGGCCGGTCCGCAAGCGGCTGCCGAAGTCGCGGGCGAGCCGGACCACGTCGTTCACCGTCGGCGGTGCCGAGGGCTACATGACCTCCGGCTCCTACCCCGACAACGGCTTGGGCGAGGTGTTCCTCAAGCTCGGCAAGCAGGGGTCCACCCTGGCCGGGGTGATGGACGCGTTCTCGATCGCGATCTCGATCAGCCTGCAGTACGGGGTGCCGCTCGAGACGTTCGTGCAGAAGTTCACCAACATGAAGTTCGAGCCCGCCGGGCTGACCGACGACCCCGACATCCGGATGTCGCAGTCGATCATGGACTACATCTTCCGCCGGTTGGCGCTGGACTACATGTCCTTCGACGAGCGGGCCGAGCTGGGCATCCACACCGCCGCCGAGCGGGCGCGGTACGTGGAGACCGGGTCCTACCTGGAGCCGGAGCCGGTGGAGTCGGAGTCGGAGTCGCTGCGCAACGACGCCGCTGACGAAGTCGACACCGATGCGCTGAGCGCCCGGTCCGACCAGGCCCGTACGTCCGACCAGGCCCGTACGTCGGACCAGGCCGGTGCCTCCGCGCAGGCGGGTGGGGCGGCGAAGGCTGCTGCACCCGAGGTAAAGCCGACCCCGGAGGCCAAGGTCGCCGAGCCGGTGGCCGAGCGTCCGGTCGAGGCACCCGCCGCGGCGGAGCCGGCTCCGAGTACGGCTCACACCACGGCTGAGCTGATGGAGTCGATCTCCGGCAGCACCGTGGACGCCCCGCTCTGCTTCACCTGCGGGACGAAGATGCGGCCGAGCGGTTCCTGCTACGTCTGCGAGGGTTGCGGTTCGACCAGCGGCTGCAGCTGACACCGAGCCGCAGACGCAACAGACACGACAGGCTGCCCGTCCCGGTCTCCGGGGCGGGCAGCCTCTTCTTGTGCCGGGTGCGGCATCCGGCCCTTCACACCTTGTTCATCGACGACAGGTCACCACCACATCAGGTGCGGTCGATGGTGAGCGCTGCCAGCAGGGTGGTCCTGATCAGGTCCGGTGCATGCTCGGCCGAGAGTTCCCCGCGGTGCGCGGCGGCCGATGCGGCGTGGAGGACGCCTTGGATGGTCGTCACCTGCCAGGTCACCGGCATGTCCTTGCGGACGACGCCCTCGCGTCGTCCCCGGCGGAGCAGTCTGGTCATCCGCTGCGTCGGCTTGTCATGCGCTTGGCGCAGGTCGCGGTCGGGCATCGCCGCTTGGGCAGCGAGGACCAGGCCGCGATAGCGGTGTGTGACCTGCCAGCTGGCTTCGAGCAGTCGCCCGAGAGCCAGTCGTGCGTCGCCCTCGAGGTCAACCGCGTCCAGTAGTGCGTCCGAGTCCCGCATCACCCGCTCCACCACCTGTCCCACGAGTGCCGCGCGGGTGGGGAAGTGTCCGTACAGCGTGACCCGGCCGACCCCGGCGGCGGAGGCGATGTCGCTGATGCTCGCGTCCGGGTCGACGGCCAGGCACTCCGTGGCGGCATCCAGGATGGCGGCGATGTTCTTGCGCGCATCGGCTCGTCGGGGGGCGGAGGTTCCGGTGGTGGAGGCCATACAGAAATCATACACACCTGTTCAGGTTGTGGTAGAACATGAACACCACTGTTCAAGTTACTCAGGAGCCACCATGGCCGAGACGTCCACCCGCCAGCCACCCACCGACGAGCCACCCACCGACGAGCCACCCACCGACGAGTCATCCACGAGCAGGAATCCACGCCGCTGGCGGGTCCTCGGTCTGCTCGCCGTGGCGCAATTCATGCTGATCCTCGACATCACCGTCGTCACCGTGGCGATCCCCGATCTGGGCGCCGACCTCGGGATGGGGCGAGCGGCCCTCACCTGGGTGATGAGCGCCTACACCCTGGCCTTCGGCGGACTGATGTTGTTGGCCGGCCGGGCCGCCGACGTCGTCGGTCCCCGTCCCCTGGTGCTGGCCGGACTCGCGCTGTTCACCGTCGCCTCACTCGCCGTCGGACTTGCTCCGTCCGGTGAGGTGGTGATCGGCGCCCGGGTGGCCCAGGGAGTCGGCGCCGCCATGCTGTCACCAGCAGCCCTCTCGGTCGTGGTCCGCCTGTTCGACGGCGAGGAGCGCAACAAGGCGCTCGGCATCTGGTCCTCGCTCGGTGGCGTGGGCGCCGCCGCCGGTGTCCTGGTCGGCGGCCTGCTGACCGGCGGGCCCGGCTGGGAGTGGGTGTTCTTCGTCAACGTCCCGGTCGGCGTCGCGCTGTTGGTGGCGCTGCGACTGCTGATGCCGCCGATGCCGCCGTGGGCCGCCGGCGCGCGGCTGGACGTCGTCGGTGCGGTGCTGGTGACATCGGCGACGTTGCTGGTGATCTACGGCTTCATCGGCGCCGGCGAACACGGCTGGGGCAGTGCCTTCACGCTCGGGTTCCTTGCCGCCGGAGTGGCGGTCTACGGAGCCGTGGCCTTCCACCTGAAGCGCTCGGCGGCGCCACTGGTCGACCCGCGCCTGCTCACCCGCCGCCCGGTGCTGGCCGGCACGTTCGTGCTCTTCGTCGCCACCGGGCTCATGGTGGCGGTCTTCTTCCTCGGCACGTTCTACCTGCAGCAGGCCCGGGGCCATGGCCCGCTCGTCACCGGGCTGCTGTTCCTGCCGGTCGCCCTGGCCACCATGGCCGGGGCACAGGTCGGTGGTCGGCTGATCGGACGCATCGGAGCGCGCACGCTCGGTGTGGCCGCGCTGCTGGTCGCCGCCGCCGGGCTCCTGGTGCCGGCGCTGAGCCTGAGCACGCTCACCACCGTGGCTGCGGTGAGCATCGGCTCAGCCGGCCTGGGCGCACTGTTCGTGGTTGCCGCGGCCACCGCGCTCGGCCAGGTCGCGCCGGAGGATGCCGGCATCGCGTCGGGCGTGCTCAACACCAGCCACGAGTTCGGCTCCTCGGCCGGGGCCGCCGTGATCTCCGGGGTGGTCGCCGCAAGCCTGGTGGCGGGCACCGACGTCGGGTTCGCGCGCGGCTACCTGGTCGCAGCGGTGGTCGCCGCCGTGTCCGCCGTGGTCGCTGCCATGCTGGTCCCCGGGAAGCCCCGGTGACCGGCACCGCGTCCACCGGTGCGGTCGGCAGCATGCCGCGGGCCAGGCCACCGGCGGAGGGGGCCGAATCAGCTCTGCGGTCCGTGGCGCGGTTCGGTCGGGTTGGCGGGGGAGCGGAAGCTCAGGTTGAGGATGGCCAGCGTCAGCCCGCCCCACAACACCACGATCGCAATGATCATCATCACGATGGATGTGGCGCTCATCGGGTCACCTCCTCCGGGTCGACGGTCGGCAACGTCAACGCGTCATCCTTGCGCCACGGCACCAGGACGAACAGGAAGCCGATCACGATCACACCGCCGGCGACGCCCCAGCCCAGCAGCCCGATCAGCCAGACCGGGTAGCCCTCGTACGGCTCGGTGGCGTCCGTCCACAGACCCTGGATCAGGCTGACGCCGAGCACGATCGGGGTGACGACGCCCAGCAACACGGTCCACCAGCGGCCCAGGCGGAACGATCCGTACTGGTTCAGGTGGTCCCGCAGGACCGGGATGGCTCGCACGATCCAGGTGATCAGCAGCATGCTGACGATGGCGACGAGCAGGATGCCGAAGTTGTTGATGAAGTGGTCGAGGATGTCGAGGGCGTACAGCGCGGTGTCGGTCCCGAGCAGCAGGACGCTGACCACGGCCATCGGGAGCATCACGATCAGGACGGCCGGTGTGCGCTTCAGTTCGAACTTGTCACGGACCGAGCTGATCACCACCTCCACGATGCTGATCATGGAGGTGATCCCCGCCAGGATGAGTGTGTCAAGCTGAAGTGGCCCCGAGTTGACGGTCTGATCTGGCCCCGATCGGGCACGTGGTGCGCATGCGTGTGTGGCGGGTTCTGGGTGCCATGCCTAGAGTTCGGGCATGGATGGCACCGAGCAGGTGATCGTCGACTTCCGGTCGTCGTGGCAGTTCGTGCGGGGACTGACGCGGGACTTTGTGGAGCAAACTCCTCAGGATCGTTACGCTTTCTCACCTCACGCCCGTTTCGGGTCGATGGATCGCCAGTTCCGACATGTTCTGCAGGTCACTGACCTGTATACGGACACTCTGAGGTCGCGGGTCCTTTCGATGCCTACCAAGTTCGCTCGATACGGCGGCAGCCTTGACCGGGACGACTTGCTCGCCGGCTTGGAGCGTGCGGACGCGGAGCTGTCCGCAGTTGTTGATGAGCTGGGAGCAGAGGCGGTTGCTGCCAACTACCAGTTCGGGGACACGGCGATGGGGATTGGAGAGCTGTTCGACGTCTTCATCGAGCACGAGGCCAACCACCACGGTCTTTGGTCTGCCTATGCAGCGGTCGGTGGGTGGTCGACCCCGGAAAGTTGGCGGGACGCCTGGGACCTCTGACTTCAGTGCTCTCTGCCTGCTCTGACTATCTCGCTCGACTGTGGGCGAGTCGGTAGGAGTGGGTGCCGGTTTCGATGATGGTGCCGTGGTAGGTGAGGCGGTCGACGATGGCTGCGCATAGGCGTGGGTCGGTGAAGGTGTGGGTCCAGCCGGAGAAGGATTGGTTGGAGGCGATGGCGATGCTGTTCTTCTCTTCGCGTTCGGTGAGGACTTGGAAGAGGAGTTCGGCGCCGCGGCGGCCTAGTTCCATGTAGCCGAGTTCGTCGATGATGAGTAGGTCGACGCGGCCGTAGCGGGCGATGGTCTTGGCCAGGGTCTTCTCGTCGGCGGCTTCGACGAGTTCGTTCACGAGCCGGGTGGCGAGGGTGTAGCGGACGCGGTGGCCCGCTTCGGCGGCTGCGGTGCCCAGGCCGATGAGTAGGTGGGATTTGCCGGTGCCGGAGTCTCCGATGAGGCAGAGTGGTTCGCCGCGGCGGATCCAGTCACAGGTGGCGAGCTGGTGGATGGTCGCGGGTTCGATGGCGGGGTTGGCGTCGAAGTCGAAGTCACCGAGCCATTTCTGGCGTGGGAACTGTGCGGCTTTGACTCGGCGGGCGGAGGAGCGGCGGTCGCGGTCGTCGACCTCGGCTAGCAGCAGCTCGGCTAGGAACCCGGGGTAGGACAGTTGCTCCTTGACCGCTGCGGTGATTGCTTCGTCGAGGACGCCGCGGATGGTGGGCAGCCGCAGCCGGCGGCAGGCTTGGTCGACGGCGGCGAGGGCGGCCTCCTCGGTCAGACCACGGCGGCGGCGCAGGGTCGTGCTGGTCGGGGTGGGTGTGGTCGGCATCAGCTGCTCGCTCTCGACAGGTCGTCATCAACCGCGGTCCTGGCGGCTGCTGCTCGGCGGGGTAGTAGTTGGTCGTAGGCGGCCACCGAGGGCAACGGCCGCGTATCCGCCGGGAGCCCGGCGATCACCGCGGCCGGGTCCGCCAGCCGTCGTTGGGTCAGGGAGACAACACGCTGCTCAAACACCGCGGGTCGAGCAGCGGGTTGACGGTCCGTGTTGGCCCCACCCGTGGCGGTGTGGTGGCGGCGTGCCTCGACAGCCACGACTTCGGCTGAGACCGCCCCGACGGTCAGTGCTGCGCTGATCCCAGCGGTCACGGCCTCGGCAGGTAGCGAGCGGTGCAGTAGTAGGACGTCGTCGATGAGTTCGCGGGTGCCGTCGGCGTCGCCGTTGACTTTCCTCGCCTCGGCCCAGAACGCCTCATGCGCTGAGGTGAACGCACGCACCGGTCGCGCGGGCGGCCGCCAACGCGGTCGACCCTGGCAGTGCGCCGGGCTTGACACGTAGGACCTCGAGGTAGTGGTCCAGGTCCACCACGTGCCCGCCGCGGGAGGCGACCCGGCGGTGGGTGGCGACCAGGGTGTGGCCGTCGTAGACCGCCAGGTGCGAGGCTCGCAGGCTGACGCGGACCTTGCGGCCGATCAGGTGCGCGGGCACCGAGTACCTCATCATCCGGACCGTGATCATCGCCGAGCGGTCGACCCGCGGATGCAGCACCAGCCCCGGCTCGAACCGCTCCACCGGCAACGGCCCGAGCTGCACCTTCTCGGTTTGGTAGTCGGCGCCGACCGTGGAGCTCTTTCCCGCCAGGCGGCGTGCCTCGTCGGCGGTCTCCCAGTCGCGGATGAGGTCGTTGAGCTCGTCCAGGGTGTCCACGGCGGGCATGGGGGTGAGGTGGTTGCGGCGGAACCAGCCGACCTCGCCCTCGACGCCGCCCTTCTCGTGCGCGCCGGCGATGCCGGGCTGGCAGTAGAACGCATCGAAGCCGTAGTGCGAGCAGAACAGCACCCACCGTTGGTTCTCCTGGCGGCGGCGGTCCTTGCCATGCAGCACCGTCGTGACCGCGCTGGAGAGGTTGTCGTACCGGATGTGCCGTGTCGGTACCCCGCCCAGGGTCTGGAACGCCTCGATGTGTCCTTCCAGGAACGCCTCCTGGCCGCAGGTCGGATAGACCCGGTGGATCGCCTTCCCGGAGTAGGAGAGCCGGAACACGAACATGTGGCACTTGGTCTTCACCCCGGCCAGCACCACCCACACCTCACCGAAGTCGACCTCCGCCTCCGCGCCCGGGGCGTGCTGCTGCGGCACGAACACCTCCACCCGACGCCCCGCCTCCAGATCGATCTGCGCGCGCCGGACCCGCACGTAGTCGCGGACCGTGGAGTACGACAGCTCAGCAGCGTCGTGCTCGTCGACCAGGCGGGCCAGGATCCGGGTGGCGGTGTGCCGCTGCTTACGCGGCGCGTCCAGATCCGAACGCAGCATCTCGTCGATCGCTACCCGGTACGGGTCCAGCCGTGGCGCAGCACGCACCGGCACCTTCCGAGCCGGCGGTGCCGCTGACGTCAGCGCCTGCCGCACCGTACGCCGGTGCACCCCATGCCGGGCCGCCAACGCGCGTATCGAGAGACCCTCCACCCGTGCGTCCCGCCGGATCGCCGCGAACAACTCCACCCGTGACTCCATCCCTACCCCACTTCCTCGAACCAGCAGTGAGGCCAGGCTCGGGTGGGGCCAGATCAAACCGTCGCAACCACCCCCGCGCGTCGCGGCCGGGGCCAGATCAGACCGTCACGGTGGGGCCAGACCAACCTGCCAGAGTCACCAGGATCAGCGAGGCGAAGAACAGGATGCCGATCACCGGGCCGCCGGGTGCCTGGCTGATGATCGCGGGGAAGGCGATGAAGGCGAGGCCGATGCTGCTGGAGACGACCACCTCGCTCACCGGCGCATCACTCGCCTGGGCCATGAAGCCGAGGACCGCGAACACCCCGATGCCGGCGAGCAGTTCGAAGCTGGAGTTGGCGAACCCGGCGACCAGACCCGATCCGGTCATGTCGTTGCGCCGATTGACGTACGACGCGTACGTGATCATGATGCCGAAGCCGACGGAGAGCGAGAAGAAGATCTGCCCGAAGGCTGCGACCCACACGCCGGGGTCGAGCAGTGCCGCCCAGTTGGGGGTGAAGAAGGCGTCCAAGCCCGTGGCGGCCCCGGGCAGCATCAGCGCTTGGACCACCATCACCACGAACACCAGCACCAGGAGCGGAATGAAGATCACCGAGGTGGCTCCGACACCCTTCTGCACGCCGAGCAGCATCACCACGATCAGCACCACCCACACCGCCACCAGTGGCCACAGCAGGCCCGGGACGAAGTTCAGGCTCAGTCCGGGCTCGCCCGCCTGCAGGAAGGAGGAGCTGAAGAAGGCGTCGGGGTCGGCACCCCAGCCGCGATTGGCCGACAGCACCATGTAGGTGGCGGCCCAGCCGATGATGGCTGCGTAGTAGATCGAGATCACGACGCAGACACCCACCTGCCACCAGCCGATGCCCTCCAACTTGCGCGACAGCCGTGCCAGCGCGAGAGGTGGCGAACCGCGGAACTTGTGGCCGACCGCGTAGTCGAGGAAGAGGAACGGGATCCCGGCCACCAGCAACGCCACCAGGTAGGGGATCAGGAACGAGCCGCCACCGTTGTCGTAGGCCACGTGGGGGAAACGCCAGATGTTGCCGAGCCCGACGGCCGACCCGATCGCGGCCAGGATGAACACCCGCCGCGAGGAGAAGCCGCCGCGGCGGCTCTTCTCCTCGGCTGCCAAGCTTTCTTCAGTTGCCGTGGTCACGTCGAACCTCCTGGGTCCGGGGTGGAGTTGGCGCACAGGACGCGTCCTCCGCCCTCGCTGGCGGTCAGATCTGTGACTATGCCACCGAAGCCGCACGCTGGGAAGCACCGATGATGGCGATGCTGCGACAACCGTGAGTCCGTGTCGTGCGTGAATGGGGTATGCGCACTCCACTCCTCCTGGACCGCCGTACCCTGCTCGCCGGACTGGCCGGACTGGCCACGATGGGTCTCGTGACCAGTTGCACCTCGGGCAACGGCTCTGCCGCCGAGGCGCGCGTCGATACCGACCGCCGGGCACCCGGCGAACTGGCCGACGTCCCGGACACGGTTGCCTCGTTCACCTCACGCCTGACCCAAGGCGTCACCCAACCGGGGGCGAACCTGGTCGCCTCCCCGCTGTCGGTGCTGATCGCGCTGGCGATGACCCGCAACGGCGCCGCCGGGCAGACCGCCACCGAGATGGACGAGGTGTTGGAGGCGGCCGACCTGGCGGCGTTCAACGAGGGCGTCAACACGTTGAGCCAGGCCCTGAACGGTCGCAGCGGGACCTTCCAGCACAACGGGGAGGACGCCGAGGTCACCCTCAACATCGCAAACTCGCTGTGGTCACTGCCGGGCTACGAGTTCGAGGAGGCCTTCTTGACCACCTTGGCCGAGTTCTACGGAGCCGGGATGAACCTGGTCGACTTCGGCGGGGATCCGACCGGCTCGGCGGAAGCCATCAACGGCTGGACCAGTGACGCGACCGCGGGGAAGATCGAGCAGATCGTCGGCCCGGACGATCTGACCGCCGAGACCCGGCTGGTGCTGGTGAACGCGATCCACCTGAAGGCGCCGTGGCTGAAGCCGTTCTCCGAGGGCGCGACCGAGGCCCGACCGTTCACCCGCGCCGACGGTGAGGTCGTGCAGCCCGACACGATGGTCGGTTCGGCGGAGGCCTACCACGAGGACGCGGTGTGCCGGGCCGCGTCGAAGAAGTTCGTCGGGGAGCAGCTGGCGATGGCACTGGTCGAACCAACCGGCACCATCGACGACACCCTGGCGCACTGGGCCGACGGCGGGTTGATCACGCTGCTGGACGGCCTGGCACCGGCCCGGGTGGACCTGCAGCTGCCGAAGTGGACGTTGGAGTGGAAGGCCGAGCTCAAGGGGACACTCGGCGAACTGGGGATGCCGACCGCGATGACGGACCGGGCCGACTTCTCGGGGATGACCGAGACCGAACAGCTGATGATCGCGTTCATCCTGCACCGCGCCGTGATCGAGGTGGACGAGATCGGCGCGGAGGCGGCCGCGGCGACCGCAGTGGGCGCGGGGGTCACCAGCGCACCGGTCGACGAGCCGGAGAAGTTCGTCTTCGACAAGCCGTACCTGTACGTCATCCACGACGTGGAGACCCGGACCCCGTTGTTCATCGGTCGGGTCGAGGACCCGACCGTCGCGCAGGGCTGAGGGTCGCCGTGGGCCTGACTCCGTCCCACAAACCACACCAGCCACTGGCGTGTCGCGCTTGACGGGGTGCAGGATGGGTTGCGGAACGTTGTCGGGGTGAGTGGCCCCGGTCGTCGGACGGGGATGACATGGTGCGGTTGAGAGGCCTCGTGGCCCTGTGGCTGGCGGGACTGCTGGTGTTCACCGTCGCGCCGGCGTCCCCGGCACGGGCGGCCGAACAGACGGCCGTGCCGTACGACAACACCATCCGGTTCACCGGGGCCGGCTGGGGCCACGGCTGGGGGATGAGTCAGTACGGGGCCCTCGGCCAGGCGCGGCAGGGTCGGTCCTGGCAGCAGATCATGGCGTTCTACTACCCCGGCACGACCGTGACCAGCCTGCCCTCGGCCCAGCGGCAGATCCGGATCTGGATCACGTCCGACAATGACGCCAACACCGCCGCCGTGGCCATCCCGGGGCTGCGGCTGCGGCAGCTCGCCGGTGACGGCCATGCCGCCGGTACCTACACCTTCCGCAGCGATCCGGACGTGACCGGTTGGCGGGTGGGCCGCAACGCGGGCGGCTGGTACCTCGAGCAGCGCGACCGCAACAACGCGTGGCACGCGACGCCGGCGTGGGGGCTGCACCCCCAGGCCGTCGGGTGGGTCTTCGAGAACATTCCCACCGGACAGGTCGAGTTGATCAAGCCGTCGGGCACCCAACGGCTGCGTGGGTCGGTCGGCCTGACCCCCGACGGCAGCAACCTGCGGACCGTCAACGCGTTGCCGATGGAGTCCTACCTGCGCGGTGTCGTACCGGCGGAGATGCCGGCCACCTGGACGGCCGCCGCGGTACGGGCCCAGTCCGTCGCGGCCCGGACCTACGCCACCCGTCGTCTCCGCCCGGCCAGCCCGTACGACCTGTGCGACACCACGACCTGTCAGGTCTACCAAGGGGTCTCCGCCGAGCACCCGGGTGCCGATGCCGCGATCACCGCCACCGCGCACCAGATCCTGACCTACGGCGGACAGCCGATCGATGCCCTGTTCTCGTCATCCAACGGTGGCCACACCGTCGACGGGGGCCAGCCGTACCTGCCGGCGAAGCCCGACCCGTATGACGGGTACGTGCAGAACCAGACGTGGACGATGTCACTCACCCCGGCCGAGATCTCGGCGCGGGTCAACGTCGGCACACTGCGCGCCATCCGCGTGGAGCAACGCGACGGCGGGGGCCGGTTCGGCGGCCGCGTCGAACGGGTCATCATCGTCGGCTCCAGTCGGCAGGTGTCGCTGTCGGGTGCCGAGTTCCGGCGGGACATGGGGCTGCGGTCATCGTTGGTGCAGGTCACCGGTGGGCTGCGACCGGGGTCACCCAACCACCAGTTCTGGACCGGGGCCGGTGGGCAGGCCGGCTGGATCGGCGCTCCGACGCACAACGAGGAAGCGGTCGCCGGCGGGTCGATCGCGCGGATGGAGGGGGCCGACCTCCACCAGTCCGCGGGCACCGGCGCCCACGAGGTGCACGGCGCGATCCGGAACAAGTACTGGGCGGTGGCGGGACCGGCCCAGCTGGGGCTGGCGACCAGCAACGAGGTGCCGGGACACGTGTCGGGCCAGCTGGTCAGCAACTTCGCCAAGGGGGCGATCTACTGGGGCCCGTCGACGCAGGCGCGGTGGCTCAAGGGTGGCATCCTGTCGCGGTACCGCTCGCCCGGCATGGCCCAGATCATGGGCATGCCCACCAGCGACGAGATCCCCGGCCCACTGCCCGGGACGTTGATGGTGACGCTCACCAACGGAAACTTCTACTTCTCCCCGGTCACCGGGTCACGCGCCGTGCACGGCTCCATCCTGGCCAAGTACAAGGCGTCGAACGCGGCGGAACTGATCGGGTTGCCGACCAGTGACGAGATGCCGGGACACCTGCCCGGGCAGCGCATGAACACGTTCAGCGACGGCGCGATCTACTGGGGTCCGTCGACCCGGGCCCACATCCTGATCGGCGGCATCCTGGGCCGGTACCGGTCGGCGGGCATGGCCGAGATCATCGGTGCCCCGACCAGTGACGAGATCGACGGACCACTGCCCGGTTCCAGGATGGTGACGTTCACCAAGGGCAACTTCTACTTCTCCCCGCCGACCGGGTCGCGCGCCGTCCATGGCGCCATCCTGACCCGGTACAAGCAGGTCAACGGGCCGGCGCTGATCGGGCTCCCGATCAGCGACGAGATGGCCGGTGCCGTCCCGGGCTCGCGGAAGTCGCTCTTCGTCCGCGGCGGGATCTACTGGCGTCCGGGTGGTGCCAGGGTCGTGTCCGGTGCAGGCCATCGGACCTACGCGGACCTAGGGGCCGACCGCTCCCGGCTGGGTTGGCCGATCGCGGACACCACCACCGGGGCCACCCAGGTGTCCCGGTTCGAGCACGGTGTGATCACCTGCACCAGCGGTGGCTGCACCGTCTCGTACACCTGAGTCGTCTCGGACACCCGACCCGTCTCGCACACCTGACCCGTCTCGTACCCCCTTGTGCCCGGGCCGGGCGCCTCACATGTCGAGGCCGAGGTCGAGCACGGTCGTGGAGTGGGTGAGCGCACCCACCGAGATGAAGTCGACCCCGGTCGCGGCCACCGCGGCCGCATCTGGCAGCGTCAGGCCACCACTCGCCTCGAGTCGGACCCCGGGACGGTCGGCGGCCAGCCGTACGGCTTCGCGCATCGCGTCGGGTGACATGTTGTCGAGCAGGATCTCCTCGGCACCGATGGCCAACGCCTCGGCCACCTGGGCCAACGTGTCGCACTCCACCTCGACCGGTACGTCGGGTGCGGCAGCCCGGACGGCGGCGAACGCGGCGCCCAGCGAACCGGCGGCCGCGACGTGGTTGTCCTTGATCAACGCGGCGTCGCCCAACCCCATCCGGTGGTTGACCCCGCCGCCGCAGCGGACCGCGTACTTCTGCAGGATCCGCAGCCCCGGCAGCGTCTTGCGCGTGTCCCGGATCCGCGCCCGGGTGCCCTCGACCGCCTGGACCCACCGGTCGGTCGCGGACGCCACACCGCTCAGGTGACACAACAGGTTGAGCAGCGATCGCTCGGCCGTCAGCAGGGTCCGGGTCGGTCCGGTGAGTCGCAGGATCGCATCCCCGGGGCGGACCCGGTCCCCGTCGCCGAGCAGGACCTCGACGCGGACCTCGTCCGGTCGGGACTGTGCCGCTTCGATGACGGCCGCCGCGATCGGAATCCCTGCCAGCACACCGGTCTCGCGTGCCACGACGGTCGCGGTGGTGGCCGCGTCGACGGCGATCGTGGCCTCGGTGGTGACGTCCGGCCCCCACTGCAGGTCCTCGGCCAGGGTGGCATGGGCGAGCTGTCGTACGTGGTCGGGCTCGAGGCCTGCCTGCCGGATCCGGTCGTCGGTGTCGGTGGGCCGTGGTGCCATGATCAACTTCTCTCCAGGAGTACGGATGGGATCGGGGTGCCCGGGAACCGTCAGGCGACGCCGACGGCCGCGGCGTCGGTGACGGTGAGGCGGCCGTCCTCGGTGCACACCAGCTCGACATGGCGTTGCCAGCTCGGCCGTCGTTCGGGATGGTCGGACCGGCGATGGCAGCCACGGCTCTCTGTCCGCCAGTCCGCGGCGATGGTGACCGCTGTGGCGACCAGGGCGACGTTGGTCGCCTCCAGGGTGGCCGGGTCGAGCCGACCGACGTGGCCCGGCAGGTCGGCCAGGGCCGCGGTGGCCCGGGCGAGCCCGTCCTCGTGGCGCAGAACGCCGACCCAGCGGGACATCATGTCGGCCACCCACTCGCGTGCCCCGGCGTCGATCCACCGGTGGCCGGACCCGGCGTCGATCCACCGGTGACCGGAGACGGTAGGGGCGCCGGGCACCGGTGTGTCCCGGTCGGCCGCCGGCGACAGCACGTCCCCGACCTCGACCGCCGCCCGGCCCAGGTCGTGCCGGTGCCCGGCCGCCAGCAACCGGCCCACCCGGTCACCGGCCACCAACGCCTCGGTCAGGCTGTTGGAGGCGAGCCGGTTCGCGCCGTGCAGGCCGGTCGCGGCGACCTCGCCGACCGCGTACAGGCCGGGCAGCGAGGTGTGGCCGGCGAGGTCGGCGGCCACACCACCGCAGTGGTAGTGCGCGCCCGGCCGGACCGGGATCGGCTCGGTGGCCGGGTCGACGCCACGCTCCCGGCACAGGGCGGCGATGGTGGGGAAGTGCTCGGCCCAGCCGTCGGCCCCGAGGTGGGTGCCGTCGAGCACCAGGTGGTCGAACCCGTCGCGCAGCATCACCTGCTGCATGGTCGCCGACACCACGTCCCGTGGGGCCAGGTCGCCCCGGGGGTGCACCCCCGCCATCACCGGTCGGCCGTCGGGGGTGCGCAGGGTCGCCCCTTCACCGCGGACGGCCTCGGACACCAGCACGCCGCGGTCGTCCGGGGAGCCGGCGGGAGCGGCCAGCAGGGTCGGGTGGAACTGCATGAACTCGACGTCGCGGACGACCGCCCCGGCCCGCAGTGCCATGGCCAGCCCGTCGCCGGTGGCCGACTCCGGGTTGGTGGTCGCCGACCACACCTGACCGCTGCCGCCGGCGGCGAGCACGACGACCCGGGCCTGCCAGTCGGTCCGGGTGCCGTCGGCGGCCAGCGTGGTGACCCCGACCACCCGGGTGCCCCCGACCCCCCTGGTGCCCCCGGCCGGCTGGGTGCCGGTGCGGGTGGGCTCGGTCAACAGGTCGGCACACCACTGGTGCTCGACGAGTCGCAACCGACCCGCCTCGACGGCCCGGCCGGTGGCGCGGCTGAGCACCCGGCTCACCTCGGCGCCGGTGGCGTCACCGCCGGCATGCACGATCCGGCGGGCCGAGTGGCCACCCTCGAGGCCGAGCGCGATCTCCTGGCCGGACCGGTCGAAGCGGGCGCCCAGCTCCAGCAGGCTGCGGATCACCTTCGGTGCCGCGGTGACCAGGTCGGTCACCACGTCCTGGGCACACAGTCCGGCACCGGCCACCACGGTGTCGTGGGCGTGGGCGGCCGTCGAGTCGTCCGCGGCCAGGGCTGCCGCCAGGCCACCCTGGGCCCACGCGGTCGACCCGCCACCCAGGGCACCCTTGGTGATCACGACGGTGTCCAGTGATGCATCGGCCAGCCGCAGGGCGGCGGCGAGCCCGGCGGCCCCGGTGCCGATGACGATCACGTCGCACCGCTGTTGGGCGTTCATTCGCCGCCTCCCGGGTTGCCGATCTCGATCATGCGCTGCACCGCGGCACGGGCCCGTACCGCCAGCTCCGGCTCGACGGTCACCTCGTCGTGCCCGTCACGCAGCGCGGTGAGCAGGTTGTCGGGGGTGATCATCTTCATGTACCGGCAGGAGGCCTGCGGGTTGACCGCCTCGAAGGTGGTGGTGGGGTTGGCCTGCCGCAGTTGGTGCAGCATGCCGACCTCGGTCGCGACCAGCACCGTCTCGGCGGTGGAGGTCCGGGCGGCGTCGAGCATGCCGCCGGTGGACAGGATCTTGGTCCGCTCGGCCGGCAGGGCGCCGGTGGAGTTGAGCCACAGCGCGGAGGTCGAGCAGCCACACTCGGGGTGGATGTAGAGCTCGGCCTGTCGGTCGGACTCGACCGCGGAGACCAGGTCCTCGGGTGAGATGCCGGCGTGCACGTGGCACTCGCCGAGCCACACCCGGATGTTGTCGCGGCCGGTCATCCGCTTCACGTGGGCACCCAGGAACATGTCGGGGCAGAACAGGATCTCGGTGTCGTCCGGGATGGACCGGACCACCTCGACCGCGTTCGAGGAGGTGCAGCAGATGTCGGTCTCGGCCTTCACCGCCGCGGTGGTGTTGACGTACGACACGACCACGGCGCCCGGGTGTTCGGCCTTCCACGCGCGCAGTTGCTCGGCGGTGATCGAGTCGGCCAGCGAGCAGCCGGCCCGGGCGTCGGGGATCAGCACCCGCTTGTCGGGGGAGAGCAGTTTCGCTGTCTCGGCCATGAAGTGCACCCCGGCGAACACGATGGTGCCCGCCGTCGCCTCGGCCGCCAGCCGTGACAGTGCCAGCGAGTCACCGACGTGGTCGGCCACGTCCTGGATCTCGGGCCGCTGGTAGTTGTGCGCCAGGATCACCGCATCGTTCTGCTCGGCCAGCCGACGCACCTCGGCGTGCCATGCGGTGTCGGCGGTGGGCGAGGTGCTGCCTGCGGTGGGCGGGGCGACGGTCGTGGTCATGGGACCTCCAGAAGTCTCGTGGCTAGTTACCGACTGGTAGTCGATAACTACCCTTTCACGTTAACATCCCGACGTGGACCAACGCGATTCGACGCCCCGCTACCGCCATGAGGTGGTCGCGACGGTGTTCCGCGTACGGCTACCCGTCACCGACACCGCGGTGCCGGCCGGGCTGACGGTGCTGGCCTGGCAGCGACGCCGCGACCCCTACGAGGGTCGGTGGGCGTTGCCGAGCGGCCCGGTGCAGCCGACCGAGTCGATGGCGGAGTGCATCACTGCGATCCTGGCCGCCAAGGTGGACCTTGACCAGATCGCTCATCTGGAGCAGCTCGACACCCGCAGCGACCCCGACCGGGACCCCTTCGAGCGCACCATCGCCACCGCCTACCTCGGCCTGGTGCCGGTGACCGAGCATCCGACCCTGCCGGCGCACGCCGACTGGCTGCCGGTCGACCGGCTGCCACCGATGGCCTTCGACCACGCCGACATCGTGGCCTCGGCGATGCGTCGGCTCCGCAACAAGCTCAGCTACACCAACCTCGGGTTCGCGCTTGCCGCACCCAGCTTCACGATGGCCGAGTTGCGGCAGGTGTACGCCGTCGCGCTCGGTCGTGACCTCGACGCGACCAACCTGCACCGGGTGCTGACCCGGCGCGGGCAGCTCGAGCCGACCGGACGCACCCGGCGGGCCGGACGCGAAGGCGGTCGTCCCGCCCAGGAGTTCCGCTTCACCAGCCGGACCGCAGAGGTCACCGACCAGTTCGCGGTGCTGCGTCCCGGCCGGGGGAGCAGCTGATGGCGGGAGTCCTGTCCGGTTTCGCGATCATCGCGATCGTGATCGGCGTGGGCATGTTGCTGGCCCACCTGAAGATCCTGGACATCAGTGCTCAGGAGATGTTGGCCAAGCTCACCTTCTTCGTCGCCTCGCCGGCGCTCATGATCAACGTGATGGGCTCGGCCGACGTGCACAGCCTGTTCTCCACCAACCTGATCGCCTCGGTGGCCGGGGTCGCGGTGAGCGCAGCGCTGCACATCGTGCTGGCACGGTTGGTGTGGCGGCGCAGTGGTGCCGACACGGTGATCGGCACGTTCGCGTCCAGCTACGTCAACGCCGGCAATCTCGGCCTGCCGATCGCGGCGTACGTCCTCGGTGACGGTTCGGTGATCGCACCGATGCTGTTGGTGCAGCTGCTGTTGTTGCAGCCGGTCGGCCTGGCGATCCTCGACATGATCAACAGTCGCGGCAGCCACGACGGCCCGCGGTGGCGCCGCTGGCTCCGGCTGGCCGGCAAGCCGCTCACCAATCCGATGCTGATCGGTTCGGTGATCGGGGTGGTGCTCGCGGTGACCGGGTGGGAGCCGCCGCCGGTGATCGCCGAGCCGGTGAACCTGATCGGTGCGATGGCCGTGCCGGCGATGTTGATCGCGTACGGTGTCGCGTTGCGGTTGGGGCCGCTGCCGGGCCGCGGTGAGAACCCGGCGTACCTGGCCGTGATCGCCGGGCTGAAGCTGATCATCCAACCGATGGTCGCCGGGCTGGTCGGTTACCACCTGCTCGGGCTGCGGGAGCTCGCGCTGCTCGGCGTCTGCATCATCGCAGCGCTGCCGACCGCGCAGAACGTGTTCACCTTCGCGTTGCGTTACCGCAGCGGGATCGTGCTCGCCCGCGACGCGATCTTCATCAACACCATCGGATCGGTTCCGGTCATCGTCGGCATCGTGGCACTGTTGGCCGCCCTCGGCGTCTGAGCCACGCCCGGAACCAGGCCACTTGCCGCAGGCGCCGGGCGCGCGTCAGAGTGGGTGGGTGAGCAGCGCACCGGAGCAGGCGGGTACGACGGTGTCGGTCGGGCCGCGGCCGACGCCGTACGAACGCGCCGACCTGCCGACGCAGGTCCGGATCGTCGAGGTGGGCCCTCGCGACGGGCTGCAGGCGGAGCGGACGCCGGTCGCCACCGACGCCAAGCTCGCGCTCATCGCCCGGCTGGCCGATGCCGGGCTCGACACCATCGAGGCGACCAGCTTCGTCCGGCCCGATCGGGTGCCGCAGCTCGCCGACGCCGCGGAGGTGATGGCCGGGCTCGATCTCGGCCGGGGTCGCCGGCCGGTGCTGGTGCCGAACCTCACCGGGTACGAGCGGGCGCGTGCCGCCGGTGCCCGGGAGGTGGCGGTGTTCGTCTCGGCGACCGAGTCGTTCGCGCGGGCCAATCTCGGCACCGACCGCGACCGGGCGCTGGCGATGGCCGGCGAGGTGGTCGAGCGGGCGACTGCCGACCAGGTCCCCGTCCGCGGCTACGTGTCGATGTGCTTCGGTGACCCGTGGGAGGGCGCCGTCGCCCCCGGTGTCGTGGCCGAGGTGGCGGCCGCTCTGGTGCGGTACGGCTGCGGTTCGGTGTCGCTCGGCGACACGATCGGCGTCGGCACGGCCGGGCAGGTGCCCGTGGTGGTGATGGCCTGTGTCGCCGCCGGTGTGGAGCCGGCCGCGATCGCCCTCCACTTCCACGACACGTACGGGCAGGCGTTGGCGAACGTGCTGGCCGGGCTGGAGGCCGGGATCACCGAGTTCGACAGTGCGGCCGGCGGCCTCGGCGGCTGCCCGTTCGCCCGCTCGGCCACCGGCAACCTCGCCACCGAGGACCTGGTCTGGCTGCTCGAGGGGCTCGGCCACGGCACCGGGATCGATCTCGACGCGCTGGCCCGCACCAGTGCCTGGCTGGCCGGGGTGCTGGGCCGGCCGATGCCCTCGGCGGTCGCCCGCGCCCTCACGACCTGACCACCCGCCGGTGACCGGGTGGTGGATCGCCCCAACGGGGTCACTTGCCCGCCCGCGAGCGTGCGCTAGGTTTTGGGGCAGGGCGCACACACCGGAAGGGATGCAGGTGAACGAATACTCGGACTTCGACCTCGATCGAAGCACCGCGCAGGCCTGGGCCGAGTTCCAGACGCGGCTGGCCGAGGTGATCTCGGTGATCGACGACTCCGAGGACATGACGATCAGCACCGCGACGGCGGGTGACGAACCGGGGCCGTTCATCCGGTTCTCCTCCCCACGCCGGCACATCGTGCGCTGCGAGGCGGCCAGCAACGCCGTCCTCGATGACGACTACCAGCTCACCGCGGCCCAGTTGGACCAGATGCAGCAGCTCGGTTGGCAGGCACCGACCGCGGTCGGCGCCGACAGCACCGCCAACTTCTGGGTCGAGGACGACCAGGAGGCGTCGGACCGATTGAGCACGTTGGCGGTCGACGCCCTGCGGGACGTGTACGGGGTGCAGCACCCGGTCTTCCTGTCCCCGGACCAGTTGGCCGAGATCCTGCAGCCGCGACCTGAACCGCTCGACACCGAGGACGAGTTCGACGAGGACGATGTGGTGGCGGTGCTGCCGCGGTCCCGCGATCACCTCGACGAGTTGGTCGAGGCCGAGTTGATCGACATGTTCGGGCATCCACCGTTGCACGACGCCGAGGGAGACATCGCGATCCGGGTCGGGTCGACGATGCTGTTCCTGCGGACCGCGACCGATGCCCGCGAGGTGATCGTGTTCTCGATCGTGGTGCACGACGTCGAAGGTCGCTCGCGGGCGATGGAGGTCCTCAACGACCTGAACAGCGATGCCCGTTGGGTCAAGTTCCAACTCATCCGTGACCGGGTGTTCATCACCTTGTCCATCCCCGGTCGCCCGTTCGTCCCGGCACACCTGCAGCATGCGGTGCGGACGATGAGTGAGGTGGCCGACGGCATCGACAACGAGCTGGCCGCGAAGCTGCGTGGGCGCACGACGTTCGACGAGGACGCACCCGGTCCGGACTCGGTGTAGCACCCGCCACCGCCAGGAGGAGTGAACGATGTCGATCCTGCGGCGTCGGTTGCTGGAGTTGAAGGAGCGCTACGGCGCCAGCGACTTCGTCGTCGAGGAGTTGGACGACGACGATCCGATCCTGCGCTCGGTCGAGGGCGACATCGTCGACACCTGGCGGGAGGGCTATCCGTTCGTGGAGCGGATGAGTCGTGAGGAGTACGAGACCACGAAGCGGTTGCTACAGATCGAGATGCTGAAGCTGCAGCACTGGGTGACCGACACCGGTCACCGACCGGTGATCCTGTTCGAGGGTCGTGACGCCGCCGGCAAGGGGGGCACGATCAAGCGGTTCATGGAGCACCTGAACCCGCGTCTCGCGACGGCCGTGGCGTTGGAGAAGCCCACCGAGGACGAAGCACGACAGTGGTACCTGCAGCGTTACATCACCCACCTGCCCGGCGCCGGTGAGATGACGATGTTCGACCGCTCCTGGTACAACCGGGCCGGTGTCGAACGGGTGATGGGATTCTGCACCGACGCCGAGTACGAGGCGTTCCTGCGGCAGGCACCGCTGTTCGAGGACCTGTTGGTCCACGAGGGCTTCAGCTTGATCAAGTTCTGGTTCTCGGTGTCGAAGACCGAGCAGGTGACCCGCTTCCTGATCCGTGAGATCGACCCGCTGCGGCGGTGGAAGTTGTCCCCGATGGACGTGGCCTCGCTGGGCAAGTGGGACGACTACACCGTGGCCAAGGAAGAGATGTTCGCCCACACCGACACCGATCGCTGCCCGTGGACGGTGGTCAAGAGCAACGACAAGAAACGCGCCCGACTCGAGGCGATGCGGCACGTCCTGAACCAGTTCGACTACGCCGACAAGGACACCGACATCGTCGGGGAGGCTGACCCGCGACTCGTCGGCCGGGCCAGCGACATCCTGGAGATCGGCGAGCGTCCGGTGCTGCGAGCACAGGTCGGCTGACACCCTGCGTGGTGGTCGTTGACCGGCACCGCGGCTGCCCTTAGGCTCGCGAGACCCGGCACGGGCCGGGTCGATGACCAGGAGTCCCGGATGACCAGCGACAGCCCCACGACAGCGACGTCGGACACCACCGACGCAACCGCCTCCGCATCGGGAATGAAGCGACGCCGGGGGTTCCTCGGTTCCATCGGGCCGGCGTTCATCACCGCAGCCCTGGTGTTCGGTCCGGGCAGCATCACCACGGCGAGCGCGATGGGTGCCTCCTTCGGATACCAACTGCTGTGGGTGCCGGTGGTGTCGACGGTCCTGATGTTGTGCTTCGTCGACATCGGCGTCCGGATCGGCCTGTCCACCGATCGCGGCATCCTGCCGACGATCACCAGGCAGCTCACCGGCGTGATCGCCCTGCTCGTGGGTATCGGGTCGTTCCTCGTCGTGACCTCCTTCCAGGCCGGCAACTCCGTCGGTGCCGGTGCCGGGGCCTCACTGCTCGCCGGTGGTGACGCACGCTGGTGGGCGGCCGGCTTCACCCTGATCGGGATCGCGTTCGTCTGGCTGCCCCGGTTCTACCCGGTGCTGGAGAAGACCATGATCGTGGTGATCCTGATCATGCTCGTCGCGCTGGTGACGACGGCCGTGATCAGCCGGCCCGACCTGGGCCAGGCGGTGCGTGGCCTGGTGCCGACGATGCCGAGCGGGTCGACCGCCCTGGTCGTGGGGCTGGCAGCCACCACGTTCTCCGTGGTAGGTGCGCTGTACCAGATCCAACTCGTCCGGGAGAAGGGCTGGACCTCGCAGGACTACGCGGTGGCACGCCGTGACGCCGTCGGCGGCTCGTTGATCCTGGGCGGTTTGTCGTTCGTGATCATCCTCGCCGCCGCGGCGGTGCTGCAGCCGGCCGGGGTGGAGGTCACCTCACCGGCGGCGCTGGCGATGATCCTGCAGCCGATCGGGGAGTGGGCCGCCGCGCTGTTCGCGGTCGGCCTGTGGGCCGCCGCCTTCTCCTCCCTGCTCGGCAACTCCACCATCGGTGGCTCGATGCTCGCAGGGGTGTTCCGGATCGACGCCGGGGGCCTGTCGTCACCGAAGGTGAAGGCCTGCATCACCGCGGTGATCGTGCTGGGCGGCGTGGTCGCCGTCATCTTCGGCGGGATCCCGATCCAGCTGATCCTCACCGCTCAGGCCGTCACGATCGTGTTGGTGCCCCTGATCGGGGTGGTGATGGTGTTGTTGGCCCGTTCCGGCGACCGGGGGAATCTGCGGATCGGTGTCGCGCAACTGGTGGTGGCGGTGATCGGTGTGCTGTTCCTGCTGGGCCTGGCCATCAGCTACGTGGTGCGACTGTTTCTCTGAGGCCTGTCCACCTCCGAGGGCGACCGGCCCACCGGGTCGTACGGGTGCCGCGGCGGGCCGGGGTGCGGCCACGTAGACTCGGCCGGTGTTTCGGTTCGACCCCGACCTGCCGATCAGCGGCCGCGTCGATGACATCGCTGCGGCCATCGAGGCCCATCCGGTCGTGATCGTCGCCGGTGAGACCGGTTCGGGCAAGACCACCCAGCTGCCCAAGATCTGCCTGCAGCTCGGCCGCCGCCACATCGGTCACACCCAGCCCCGCCGGATCGCCGCCAGGTCGGTGGCCGAACGGGTGGCAGGTGAGCTCGGCTCCGAGCTCGGTGACCTGGTCGGCTACCAGGTCAGGTTCACCCGCCGGGCCGGCCGGGACACCCGGCTCAAGATCATGACCGACGGGGTGCTGCTGAACGAGATCGGCTTCGACCGGGACCTGAAGCGGTACGACACGATCATCATCGACGAGGCCCACGAGCGGAGCCTCAACATCGACTTCCTGCTGGGCTACCTGAAGCAGTTGCTGACCCGGCGTGACGACCTGAAGGTGATCGTGACCTCCGCGACCATCGACACCGCCCGCTTCGCCGAGCACTTCGACGACGCACCGATCATCGAGGTGTCGGGCCGCACCTATCCAGTCGAACTGCGCTACCGGCCGATCTACGACGACTCCGCCGAACATCGTCCGGTCGACCCGGATCGTGACCAGCTCGACGCGGTCTGCGATGCGGTGCAGGAGTTGCAGGGGGAGTCGTCCGGGTTCGGTGACATCCTGGTCTTCCTGTCCGGGGAGCGGGAGATCCGCGACACCGCCACTGCGCTCGACGGCCTGAAACTGCCGCACACCGAGGTGATCCCGCTGTACGCGCGACTCTCGGCAGCCGAACAGCACAAGGTGTTCGCACCCCACACCGGGCAACGTGTCGTGCTGTCCACCAACGTCGCCGAGACCTCCCTCACCGTCCCCGGGATCCGGTACGTGGTCGACGCCGGCACCGCCCGCATCTCCCGCTACTCGGCCCGGACCAAGGTGCAGCGGCTGCCGATCGAGCCGATCTCGCAGGCCTCGGCCAACCAACGGTCCGGACGCTGTGGCCGTACGGCACCGGGCATCGCGATCCGGCTGTACAGCGAGGAGGACTTCGCCGCTCGACCGGAGTTCACCGAACCGGAGATCCTGCGGACCAACCTGGCGTCGGTGATCCTGCAGATGGCCGACGCCCGACTCGGCGACATCGCCCGGTTCCCGTTCGTCGAACCACCCGACAGCGCCCAGATCGCCGACGGGGTTCGACTCCTGGACGAACTCGGGGCGCTCGCCGAACCGTCCCGCAAGGGTGGGGTGCGGTTGACACCGGTCGGTCGTCGGCTGGCACGGATGCCGGTCGACCCCCGGATGGCACGGATGCTGGTGGCCGCCGAGGAACGACACTGCCTGACCGAGGTCATGATCATCGTCGCGGGTCTGAGCATCCAGGACCCACGGGAGCGTCCCCAGGAGAAGCGCGAACAGGCCGACGCCCTGCACCGCCGCTTCTGGGCCCCACCACCGGAGCCCGACGATGCTGCACGCGCCCCGAGCTCGTCGAAGGGCTCGCCGGGCGTGGTGGCCGACGGGAGCGACTTCCTTGCCTGGCTTCGACTCTGGGACCACGTCAAGGCACAGCAGAAGGCCCTGTCGGGCAACGCTTTCCGGCGGATGTGCCGTGACGAGTTCCTGCACCACCTGCGGATCCGGGAGTGGCAGGACCTGCACACCCAGCTCGGCACCATCGCCAAGGAACTGGGCCTGCAACGCAATCGGGAACCGGCCGACGCCGAGGACATCCACACCGCGATCCTCAGCGGTCTGCTGTCCCAGGTCGGACTCGCCGACCTGCGTGACGAAGAAAAGTCCAAGGGGTCGGGCAAACGCGACCGACGTCGCCCGATGCGGGAGTACCTCGGCGCCCGCGGCGCCAGGTTCGCCATCCAGCCGGGATCCAGCGTGGCGAAGCAGCCGCCGCCGCTGGTGATGGCGGCCGAGCTGGTCGAGACCAGCCGGTTGTGGGCCCGGACGGTCGCCGGCATCGACGCCCGCTGGGTCGAGGCCGTCGGTGGCCACCTGCTCAAGCGCCGCTACGCCGAACCCCACTGGTCCACCCGACAACAGGCGGTGCTGGCGTACGAGACGGTCACCCTGTACGGGGTGCCGATCATCGCCCGCCGCAAGATCAACTACGGCCGGATCAACCCGGCCGAGGCGCGCGAGGTCTTCATCCGCAGTGCGCTGGTGGAGGGCCAGTGGCGTACCAGGCACGCGTTCTGGCAGCACAACGAGGACGTCCGCGCCGAGGCCGAACAGGTGGAGGAGCGGACCCGACGGCGTGGCCAGCTCGTCGACGACGAGGTGATCTTCGCCTTCTACGACCAGCGCCTCCCGCCCGAGGTCGTCTCGGCCGCCCACTTCGACTCGTGGTGGAAGAAGGTCGGCAAGGCCGACCCGACGATGCTCCACCTCGACCTGGCCGACCTGATCCGCGATGACGCCGACCGCGGCGCGGTCGGTGACTTCCCCGACCACCTGACGGTCCGCACCACCACCGGCGAGGTCGAGGTGCCGTTGGCGTACGCCTTCGACCCCGGCTCGGGTCGTGACGGGGTCACCGCGACGGTCGGGGTCGACCTGCTCAACCAGATCCCGGCGCACCCGTTCAGCTGGCAGGTGCCCGGGCTGCGGCTGGAGCTGGTCACCGAGCTGATCAGGTCACTGCCGAAACAGGTCCGGGTCAACTTCGTGCCGGCCCCCGACCACGCCCGACGGGCCCTGCGCTGGTTCGACGAACAGGGGATCGGCCCGGCCGACATGTCGCTGACCGACGCCTTGTCGCGAGCACTGCAGCACCTGGGTGGCCAGCAGGTCACCGGCTTCGACCTGTCGCGGGTGCCACCCCACCTGCAGATGACCATCGTGGTCGACGAGGGCGGCGAGCACCTGGCCGAGGGCAAGGACCTGCCGGCGCTGGTCGAACGGCTGCGCCCCAGGCTGACCCGCAACCTCACCCGGGCCGCGCGGACGGTCGCCAAGCAGGGTGCCACCGACTGGCAGTTCGACACCGTACGACCAGAGGTCACCCTGGCGCGGGGCACAGGCCCGGCCGCGTTGGGCCACCCGGCCCTGACCGACGAGGGCGACACCGTCGGCCTGGTGGTCTACGACCATCCCGACCGCGCCGCACAGGCGGCCCGTCGCGGGCTACGCCGGCTGGTGATGCTCAACACCCCGGACCCGACGAAGTGGGTCGTGTCGCACCTGAGCAACCAGGACAAGTTCGCCGTCGGCGGCGGACCGTACGCCTCCGCTCCGGCCCTGTTGGCCGACGCCCGGTTGGCGTCGGTGGGCAGCCTGATCACGGTCGATCCCCGCTCGGTCACCGACGAGCCGACGTTCCGCCGGCTGTGCGACACCGTGCGCACCGACAACGCCGACCGGATGCGGCAGGTGGTGTCGGTGGCCGCCGAGGCGATCCGCGGGGCCGCCGAGGTCCGCAATGCGCTGCCGCTGGTGGGCGTGGCCGATGCCCGGGCCGACATCGCCGAACAGGCCGACAACCTGGTCTTCGACGGCTTCCTGGCCGCGACGCCGTACCAACAGTTGGTCGAACTGCCGCGCTACCTGCGGGGGGCGGCGACCCGGATCGAGACCCTGCGCGCCACGCCCGAGAAGGACGACCGACCGGCCGCCGACATCGCTGAGGTGGAGGACGCGTACGCCGAACTGTGCAGTGCGGTGCCACCGGGGCCCCTGCCCGACGCGATCGCCGACATCGGCTGGGGAATCGAGGAGCTCCGCGTGTCGTTGTTCGCACAGCGGCTCGGCACCCGCCGGACCGTGTCGGTGAAACGGCTGCGCAACGCGATCGCCGCCGCCCGGCGGGAGCTGACATGAATCGTCGCGCACAGATGACAGGATGGAGCACATGACAGGCCCAGAGTCGTTGTACCGGATCGAGCCCGAGGTCGCAGCATCCCTCGCCGGCACCCGGCCCGTGCTGCTGAACCTGTTGGAGGGCTTCGTCGACGCCGGTCAGGTGTCCCGCAGCCTGGTGTCGACCATGCTGACCGAGTGCGAGCACGAGACGCTGGCCGTCTTCGACCACGACAAGTTCCACGACTACCGCAGCCGGCGACCGGTGATCACCTTCGACACCAACAGGTTCACCGACGTCGACGACATCCACGTGCTGCTGCACCGGATGACCGACGCCCACGGGGAGTCGTTCCTGCTGCTGGAGGGCCCCGAGCCCGACGCCCGCTGGGAACAGGTGATGGCCGACGTGATCGAGCTGATCGCGCAGTTCGACGTCAGGTTGACCGTGAGCGTCCACGGGATCCCGATGGCGGTACCGCACACCCGGCCGGTCACCACCACCGTGCACGGCACCGACGAGGAACTGATCCGCGGGCAGCGCAGCTGGATGGACCGGGTCGAGATCCCCGCCAGCTTCTCCTCCCTGCTGGAGTACCGGCTCGGACGGCTGGAGCGCAGTGCGCACGGCTTCGCGGTGCACGTCCCGCACTACGTGGCCCAGTCCGCCTTCTCGCCGGCCGCGGTCACCGCGATGGAGCAGGTCGCCCAGGTGACCGGGCTGGCACTGCCCCTGGAGGCGCTGCGCGAGGCCACCGCGAACACCATCGCCGAACTGACCGCGGAGACCGAGCACTCCGAGGAGGTGCAGCGCGTGGTGGCCGAGCTCGAGGTGCAGTACGACGCCTTCGTCAGCCGCGACGACGCATCGCTGCCGAGCGCCGACGAGATCGGCGCCGCGTTCGAGCAGTTCCTGCGCGAGAACGACGACGAGTCCTGACAACGGAGGAGGTGTGCTGTGCCGGAATCCCTTGACGAACTGGTCAGCCTGATGGACCTGGAAGAGCTGGAGGTCGGCCTCTACCGCGGCCGACAGCCGGCGACCGGGATGCAGCGGGCCTTCGGTGGCCAGGTGCTGTCGCAGGCCTTGGTCGCCTGCGGCCGGACCGTCGAGCCGGATCGCATCCCGCACTCGGTGCACGCCTACTTCCTGCTGCCGGGCAGCACCGACGCGCCGATCCTGTACGACGTGCAGAACATCCGCGACGGGGGTTCGTTCTCGTTCCGCCGGGTGGAGGCCCGCCAGCACGGCAAGGTGATCTTCTACCTCACCACCTCCTGCCACGGCGTCGAGCAGGGCTTCGAGCACGCCGACCCCGCACCCGACGGCGTACCCGCTCCCGACGACTGCCCACGCCTGGCGGACCTGATGGCCGAACTGTCGGGCCGCCCGGCGGAGCGCTGGGAACGGGAATGGGGTGCCCTCGACGTCCGCTACGTCGGCGACTCCCGACCCGGTGGGCGGCTGGTCGACCCCCGGCACCCGGCCCGCGCCCAGGTGTGGGTGCGCACCGCCGGAACGTTGCCCGACGACCCGGCACTGCACCGGGCGGTGCTCGCGTACGCGTCGGACCTGACGCTGCTCGGGGTGAGCACCGTTCCGCACGGGGTGGTGATCGGCTCCAAGCGGCTGCAGGCGGCCTCCATCGACCACGCGATGTGGTTCCACCGCCCGATCCGGGTCGACGACTGGATCCTGTACGACCAGGTCTCACCCTCGGCCGCCGGTGGCCGGGGCATGTCGTCGGGCCGCCTGTTCGCCGACGGTGTGCTCGGTGCGAGCGTCGCCCAGGAGGGCCTGATCCGGCCCGTCGAGCCCCGTTGAGGCCGATGGGCCCGTAAAAAAGGGCGCCACAGCGACACACGTGGACGTCAGCTCCAGCTGCGTCGCTGTGGCGCCCTTTCTCACCGGCCACCCGGGCCGATGACCCGCCAGGGGTTCCCGAACTCGGCCATCGGGGTTACGATCGAGGCGTCTACCACGTTGTACAACGCGCATGTGGGACTCGATGAGGAGCCGAACCGATGCCCGAGAACGACCAGCCGTACGACCATCCGCAGCTGTTCCGAACAGGACTGTCGCGGCGGCGACTGCTGCAGGCCGGGGCCGCCACCACCGCCGGTGCGGCGACCGCCGGGTCGGTCGGCTGGACGGCGATCCGCCCGGCCCACGGAGCGCCGGGCCGACCGGCCGACGAGGACGGCTACGACCTGTGGCTGCGATACCGCCAGGTGAGCAACCCTGCCCGGCTGACCGAGTACCGGGCCGCGCTGCGTCACGTCGTCGCGGCCGGTGACGACGCGGTCATCGACAACGCTGCCGCCGAACTGCGCCGTGGGATCACCGGGCTCACCGGGATCGAGCCGGGCGACGGCCCGGCATCCCAGCCCGGCACCGTGCTGATCGGCACCGGGGAGGAGTCGGCGGAGGTGCGGACGACCTTCGGGGCCGCCACCCTCGCCGGGTTGGCCGACGAGGCGTTCCTGATCCGGTCCACCCCGCTGCGACCCGGGTCCGGCCTCGGCCGCATCGTCGTGGGCGCCCGGACCAGTCGCGGTGTGCTGTACGGGGTGTTCCACCTGCTGCGGCTGGTCGCGACGGGCGAACGGCTGCACCAGCTGGCGATCGAGGAGGCCCCGGCCACCCCGATCCGGATCGTCAACCACTGGGACAACCTCGATCGCAGCGTCGAGCGTGGCTACGCGGGCCGCTCCATCTTCAACTGGGACGCCCTGCCCACGGTCGAGCCGCGCATGATCGACTACGCCCGGACGCTCGCGTCGGTCGGCATCAACGCCACCGTGATCAACAACGTGAACGCCAACTCGCACTTCCTGTCGAGCGAGATGATCACCAACCTGGTCGACCTCGCCGCGACCTTCCGTGGCTGGGGTCTGCGGCTGTGGTTGTCGGCGAACTATGCCGCCCCGATCCAGCTCACCGCCGGCACCGCCGACCCGATCACGACCGCCGACCCTGCCGACCCTCGGGTGCAGCAGTGGTGGGTGGACAAGGTGGCCGAGATCTACGACGCGATCCCCGACTTCGGTGGCTTCCTGGTCAAGGCCAACTCCGAGGGCCAACCCGGACCGCTCGACTACGGCCGGACCCACGCCGACGGGGCCAACATGTTGGGCCGGGCGGTCGCCCCGCACGACGGGTTGATCATCTGGCGTTCCTTCGTGCACGAGGACTTCGGCGGCTGGGCGGAGTACCAGTACGACGTCTTCGCCCCGCTGAACGGACAGTTCGACGACAACGTGATCGTGCAGACCAAGTACGGTCCGATCGACTTCCAGGTCCGCGAACCCACCCACCCGCTGTTCGGTGAGCTCGACCAGACCAACCAGATGCTGGAACTGCAGCTCACCCAGGAGTACACCGGGCACGACGTCCACGCCGTGTACCTGGTGCCGATGTGGCGCGAGGTGCTCGACTTCACCACCGGCGGCCCGGGCGCCGGGCCCACCGTCGCCGACATCGTCACCGGCACCACCCGCAACACCACCACCGCCGGCATCGCCGGTGTGATCAACTTCGGTGACGACCGCGACTGGACCGGCTACCAGTTCGGGGCCGCCAACACGTACGGCTTCGGCCGCCTGGTGTGGGACCCCGCAGCCGACCCGGCCGCCATCGCCGCGGAGTGGACCAAGCAGACCTTCGGCTGGACCGACGAGATCGTCGACGGCGTCGACGACATCCTGCTCCAGTCGTGGTCGGCGTTCGAGGACTACACCTCACCGCTGGGCATGGGGTACCTGGTGAACCCGGGCGGCGCGCACCTCGAGCCCAGCCCGATCGGCACGCTGACCCAGTCGCACCACACCACCTCCGAGGGCACCGGCTTCGACCGTACGGTCGCCACGGGCACCGGCTTCACCGGCCGGTATCCCGACGCGTGGACCCAGGTGTACGAGGACCTCGCGACGATGCCCGACGAGTTGCTGCTGTTCATGCATTGGGTGCCCTACACCCACCAACTGCACGGCACCGACGAGCATCCGGCCACCACCGTCATCCAGCACATCTACGACACCCACTTCGCCGGGGTCGAGACGGTGCAGGAGTTCGTGCAGCGGTGGCAGTCGTTGTCGTCACAGGTCGACGCCGCCCGGCACGCCGACATCACGGCCAGCTTCGCCGGCCACCTCGACCACGCGCGGGTGTGGCGCGACACGATCGTCGCCTTCTTCTTCGACCAGTCACGGATCCTCGACCAACAGCGGCAATGGCTGCAGGTCGAGGTGTCGGGACCCGGCCTGCTGCTCGGCGGGTGGCCGAACCGGATCCCGCTCGAGGTCACCAACGCCACGCCGGATCAGTTGGACGTGACCGCGGAGATCGTCCCGCCCGACGACTCCTGGACCACCCAGCCGGTGACCAAGCCGATTGCCTCCACCGAGACCGAGACGCTGAACCTGCCCGTGGTGCCACCGCTGATCGGCACCACCGCCGACCTGGACGCCTCCATCGACCCCGAGCTGACCGTGCTCGGGACCGCCGACCTGCGCCAACTCGTCGCCCCCGCCGGGCCGCTGTGCCACTTCGCCCTGGACGGCGGGACCACCGGCTCGGCCGTGCTTCCCGGCTACACCCGGCTGTCGCCGGAGTCGATGTTCAGTGCCGAGACCGGCTTCGGCTGGGTGGGGGAGCCGCCGTCGTCACGTGACCGGACCGGCAATGCGCTGGTCCGCGACTTCGTCGGGCACCCCGAACCGCGGACGCTGCGACTCGTGCTACCGGCCGGCCGCCACTCCGCGTACCTGTTGGTCGGTGACAACGACGCCGATCCGCAGGCCGTCGAGGTCCGCGAAGGGGAGACGCTGTTGGTGACCGTGCCCGAACAGCGTCGCAACCAGGCCCGCTGGGCGGCCTTCGAGCTGGACGGTGGCGGCGCGGGCCGTACGGTCGACCTCACCTTCACCGGGCTGGGCGGCTGGTGGCGGCTCAACGCGCTGGCCCTCCCGGACCCGGACGCCGAGTTGCCACCCGTCATCGTGGCCGGTGTCACCACCGAGCCGGTCTGGTGGTCGGGCCGCGCGAACGACGTGGTCGTGGCGATCTCCAACACCTCCGAGGCCGCCCAGACCGTCCGGGTCGAGTTGACCGTGCCCGACGGCTGGACCAGTGAGCCGGTCGAGGTGTCGGTGCCGGCCGGGTCGGAAACCGATGTGGCGGTGCCCGTCACCGCGCCGGCCGATCCCGGCACCGGACGGCTCGGGGTCACCGTCCACCGCGGTGACGAGCTCGTGGAGACCGGACGGACGTTGGACGTGGTCACCACCATCCACCCCGACGACGCGGTGCTGGCAATCGACGGCGGCACGGGGTCGAGTCCGCTGCTGGAGGGATACCTGCGGCTCGGCCCCGACCACGTCTACGACAGCAGCAGCGGGTACGGCTGGGTGGGCCGGCTGCCCGAGTCGCGCGACCGCGGCAACAGCGATGCGCTGCGCCGCGACATCGTGCTCGGCAAGGACGAACCGCCGCACCGGCTGCAACTCGACCTGCCCGCCGGGACGCACACCGTGTGGGTGCTGTCGGGGGACTCCTCGACCGGGTCGGGGATCACCACGATCTCCGAGGCCGGGACCGTGCTCGGCACCACCGGCACCGGCCAGATCCCGGCCCGGCAGTTCGTCTGGTTCAGCTTCACCCTCGATGGCGGCGCCGCCGGCCGGACGGCCGAGCTGAGCCTCACCGGTGCGTTGCGGGACGGGTTCTGGCGGATCGCTGCACTGATCGTCGTCTGAGGGATGACCTCGACCCGGCCCGGAACGTGACTCGGGCGGGTCGGTTCCCCGCGAAGGAACCGACCCGCCCGAGTGGGGAGGGGGAAAGGGGTCTCAGGCAGCTGCCTCGGTGGAGCGCAGCTTGGCGATCGCGTGCCGTTCGATCTGGCGGACCCGCTCGGCGGTGATCCCCCAGACCGCGCCGATGTCGGCGAGCTTGGCCTGCCGACCGTCGAGCAGGCCGTAGCGACGCCGTACGACATCGGCGGACCGGTCGTCGAGGGCGCCCAACATGGCCTCCAGCCGGCTGCGCTCCTCGGCATCCAGCACCACCTCGTCCGGGCCAGGCGTGGGCTCGCGGGCGATCAGGTCACCCAGGGCGGTGTCGCCGTCCTCCTCGACCGGGGCGTCCAGGCTCACGTGCTCCCGGCCGTACCGGATCAGGTCGATCACCCGCTCGGTCTCCAGCCCCATCTCGTCGGCGATCTCGAACAGCTCCGGCTCACGGCCCAGGCGGCGCTCCAGGGTCCGACGCACCGCGCCGACCTGGTTGACCTGCTCGGCGACGTGGACCGGGAGCCGAACGATGCGACCCTGCTGGGCGATGCCGCGGCTGATCGACTGGCGGACCCACCAGGTGCCGTACGTGGAGAACTTGAAGCCCTTGGTGTAGTCGAACTTCTCGACCGCCCGGATCAGGCCGGTGTTGCCCTCCTGCACGAGGTCGAGCAGGGGCATCTGGGCCCGGCCGTACTTGCGGGCGACCGACACCACCAGACGCAGGTTGGCGGTGACGAAGCGCTGCTGGGCGGCCTGACCCATCTGGATCAGGGTCTCCAGCTCGTCCTTCGACGGACGCTTCGCCCGCTTGCCACGTTCGGCGCGGGTCACCTCGCCGTCCCGGATCTTCTCGGCGTACAGCCCGACCTCGATGGTCTTCGCCAGCTCGACCTCCTCCTCGGCGGTCAGCAGCGGTGTCCGGGCAATCTCGTCGAGGTACTGGCCGACGGCGTCCTTGCCGTCAACACCTTCGGTCATCCTGGTTCGTGTCGCAGTTGCAACCACAGTCGGCCCCTCTCGTCGTGCCTTCACTGGGTTCAACGCATTCGGAGCCCAAAAAGATGCCAACCGTGCCCTGAGCAATCCCTGAGAAGCGACCCTGAGGGGAACCGAGCAGACCAGTCAGGGTGCTGGTCCGCCCGCCCCGTCGGCTCCCGGGCCGGCCACCGTTCAGCTGCGCCCGGCCCGTTCAGCTGCGGGCGGGCTCCGTTCTGCTGCGCCGGGCCCGTCAGCTGGGCGGGGTCGGATCCAACTGGTCGATCAGCCAGGCCGTCTCGAACGCCATGTCGGCCCACACCCGGTAGCGGCCGCTGACCCCGCCGTGGCCGGCGACCATCTCGGTCTTCAGCAGCACCGGCCGATCCGGGTGGGGTTCTGCGGTGTGGCGGAGCTCGGCCACCCACTTCGCCGGTTCGGTGTAGGAGACCCGGGTGTCGTTCAGCGAGGTGGTCGCCAGGATCGCCGGGTACGGCTTCGGCTCGACGTTCTCGTACGGGCTGTACGACTTCATGTAGGCGTACACGGCCGGGTCGGCGAGCGGGTTGCCCCACTCCTCCCACTCGGTGACCGTCAGCGGCAGCTCCGGGTCGAGGATGGTGGTCAGCGGGTCGACGAACGGGACGGCGGCGAGGATCGCCCGGAACCGGTCACCGGCGAGGTTGGCGACCGCACCGACCAGCAGGCCGCCGGCGCTGCCGCCGGAGGCACCGAGCCGGTCCGGTGAGGTCCAGCCCTGGGCGATGAGGTGGTCGGCACAGGCGATGAAGTCGGTGAACGTGTTGCGCTTGTGGTCGAGGCGGCCCTGCTCGTACCAGCTGCGTCCCAGCTCACCCCCGCCGCGGACGTGCGCGATGGCGTAGACGAAACCGCGGTCGAGGTAGGGGAGTGTCGGGATCGAGAAGCGTGGGTCGACCGGGATCTCGTACGACCCGTAGCCGTACAGCACCAGCGGCGCCGATCCGTCGAGCACCAGGTCGGCCCGGTGCACCAGCGAGATCGGGATCCGGGTGCCGTCGTCGGCGGTGGCCCAGGTCCTGGTCTGGGCGTAGTCGTCGCTGCGGTACGGGCCGTGCACCGGGTGGTCCAGCACCGGCTGCTGCTTGAGCAGCGTCAGCTCCCTCGAGGTCAGGTCGAGGTCGTAGGTCGAGTTGGGCGTGACCATCGAGGTGTAGTTGAGCCTGACCCTGTCGGTCACCCAGTTGGGGCTGCCCATCATCGAGGCGGTGTAGAGCGGTGCGTCGAAGTCGACGTCATGACCCGGCACCAGGTCGCCGTGTGCGTCGCGGCCCATCACGTGCACGGCGGTGAGGCCGTCACGCCGCATCGAGACCACGACGTGGTCACGGTAGGCGTCGACATCGGTGATCCGGACCCCCGGCGTGTGTGGCACCACCGGCCGCCACTGCTCCGGGCCGGTCGCCTCCAGCGGGGCCTCGCTGACCATGAAGTCGGTGGCGTCGAGGTTGTGCACGATCAGCAAGCGGTCACCGGCAGGCTCGACGTCGTACTCCACGTCGTCGCGCCGCGGCGCCACCACGCGCGGGGTGGCGTACGGGTCGGCGGCCGGCAGGATGCGCCACTCGCTGGACAGCTTGCTGCCCGACCCGATCAGCACCCACTCCTCGTCGCGGCTCAGCCCGGCGCCGACCCAGAACCGTTCGTCGGGCTCGGTGAAGACGGCCACGTCGTCGTCGGCCGCGGTGCCCAGCCGGTGCCGCAGCACGGTGTACGGACGCCACGCGTCATCGGCGCGGGTGTAGAACAGGTGCTCGTTGCCGGCCCACACCACCGAGTAGGAGGTGTTGTCGATGCTGTCGGACAACAGCTCGCCGGTACGCAGGTCGACGACCCGGAGCAGATAACGCTCGGCGCCGGTGTGGTCGACCGAGTACGCCAGCAGGTTGCCGTCGGGGGACACGTCGAAGGCGCCGACCGAGAAGAACTCGTGGCCCTCGGCCGCGGCGTTGCCGTCGAGCAGCACCACCTCGTCGGCCAGCTCCCCGTCCGGATCCGGCGGGGTCGTCGGATCGGTGGCCGGGACACGGCAGTGGAGGGCGTACTCCTGGCCCTCCACGGCCCGGCTGTAGTACCACCAGGCGCTGCCACCGGCGTCCGGGTCGCCGTGGACGGTGTGGACCGGCACCGACATGTCGGTCTGCTTGGTCCTAGCGGTGATCGACTCGAACACCTCGTCACGCAAGGCCTGTTGGGTGGCTGACTGCTGCTCGGTCCACGCGTTCTCCGCCTCGAGGTGGGCGATCACCTCGGGGTCATCGGCGTTGCGGAGCCATTCGTACGGATCGTGGAACTCGTCGTCGTGGTGGACCCGCGTCGTCGGTCGACGCGGTGCCGTCGGCGGTTGGGTCGGTTCGGTACGGGCTGGACCGGTATGGGGCTGCTCACTCACGCTGGCCGAGCTTAGTTGGGCCGCGGAGTGGTCAGGTCCGCTGGGCGAACACCACGACGTTGCGGTCCTGACGCGAACCGTCGGCGTTGAGGTAGCAGCCGATCAGCACCAGCCGGCCCGGCACGGTCGCGTACACCTCGTCGGCGTGCTGGATGCTGTCACGGGGGTAGAGCTTGACCGCCGACACCTTGTACTGCAGCGATCCGGTGGTCGTGTCGACCATGATCACCTGCCCCGGCGTGACCGTCTGCAGCCGGTCGAAGACGCCGCCACCGGCGCGGACGGTGTGACCCAGCAGGTACACCGTGTCACGGGCACCGGTGCCGGGCCTGCCGCGCTCCGCCCACCGGAACACCTGGGAGCTGTTGGGTGGGGTCAGGATGTTCGTCCGCGGGTCCGGTGAGATCGGAGCACCGGCGGTGGCCGACAACACACCGTCAATCCGCAGCCGGGTGACCTCGGCCGTCGGCACGGCCCGTGACGGCGACGCGGAAGGCTGCGACGGCGTCGAGGTCGAGGCTGACCCGTGCGTGGTGGCCGAGGCTGGCACTTGCTCGGCGGACGTCGCCGCCGGCGACGAGGTGTCGGGTGGTTCCGACGACGGTGAGAGGGTAGGGCCCACCGTCGTCGGAGCAACCGGCGACGCCCCGGGACCCACGGGGGATCCCGGAGTGTCAGCCGTCACCGCGGGCGGCCGGGTCTCGTGCCAGGCCACGAAGGACCCGCCGAACAACCCGACCGCCAGAGCGGCAGCGGCGAACCGCCGCCGGGTGATCACTGTTCCCGGGTGCCCTTGCGCCGCGGGAACACGGCCACGGCGGTGGCTGCCAGGCCGCCACCGAGCAGGAACGGCCAGATGGGCAGGCCGTCACCGCCGGTGCCGAAACCGGGTCGGCCGTTGCCGGGCGCTGCCGGCGTCGTGCTGACCGTCGTGCTGCCGACCGCCGTGGTGCGCGTCGACGTGGTGCTCGCCGGCGGGGTGCCACCCGTGGACGGCGGGTGGGTGACCGGTGGCGTCGAAGCGGGTGGCGTCGAAGCGGGTGGGGTCGAGGCCGGTGGGGTGGAGGCCGGTGGCGTCGAAGCGGGCGGCGTCGAAGCGGGCGGGGTGGAGGCCGGTGGCGTCGAGGCCGGCGGGGTGGAGGCCGGTGGCGTCGAGGCCGGCGGGGTGGAGGCCGGTGGCGTCGAGGCCGGCGGGGTGGAGGCCGGTGGCGTCGAGACCGGTGGGGTCGAGACCGGTGGGGTCGAGACCGGTGGGGTCGAGACCGGTGGGGTCGAGACCGGTGGGGTCGAGACAGGCGGTGTGGACGCCGGTGGGGTGGACGACGAAGGTGTACCGCACGGTCCGTGGGACAGGTTGAACTGACCGTCCCACGTTGCGACGATGCTGGCCGTCGCGGACACGACGTCCTGGTCCAGGTGGTCGTAGGTGGTGTAGTGCGCAACGTTGCCGGTGACCCTGTCCAGCGGAACCACGACGGAGTTCCCACCACTGAACGTCACCGTGATCGACGCCGGCGCCACGCCGTCACTGCCGACACCGGTGATCACGAAGTGCCACTCGGTGGCGTCGCATCCGTGATCGTTGAGGGCCTTGGCCGAGATGATCATGGCATCGGTCTGGGCCGGGGCGACGCTGTCGGGCACGGCATCTGCGGTCGCCGTGGCGATCGCGTGGAAGCCCGGCACGAGCAGGGCCGCCGAGGCAACAAGGCACGCCAAAGGCGCGCGCGAAACACGCATGATGAAACAACTCCCCCGAGTCATCAAGCGGCCCCCACGGTGGAGACCGCGGGCGCACTGCGCAGGGAGGAGATCGGCGGACCAAACACCCCCGAGCAGGTCGCCTGAGGTCAGTCTACGTCGTGCCGCAAACCCTGACGGTAACGATTCGACACTGGTGATCACACGGTCGCCAACAGCGCCGATCGGGCCCCGACGGGGCGGCGAATCGGCGCTGCTGGACGTGTACTACCGGTGCCAGCTGCGCTGGCGGGGAACCCGTACGGCCTGTCCCTGCGCCACGTCATAGACGTAGCCGCCCTCAAGATCATCAGGATCGGCCATCTCCCGGACCAGCGTGGTCCGACCCAGGCCGAGCCGCAGGCCCGATCCGTCGACCGTGGCCTCGACGATCCGGTACGTCGCGGTGCGGACACCGTCGTTCGCCACGTGGACCTCGAGTCCGACGACCTCCTCGGCCGCAGCAGCAAGATCAACATCGCCGACCGAGACCACCAGCTCACTGGTCGAGTCCGGGCCCGGCTCCTCGCGGTCGAGGTCACTGGTGAACCCGGTGAGGGTCCCGGTGAAGGCGGGCGGGTCGGCCTGCAACGTCGCCACCGCACCCGTCGCGGTGTCCTTCGGGTTGAGTTTCGCCGCCTCCGAGGTGAACGCCCACTGGCCCTTGCCGGCCACCAGCGAGTAGACCCCGAACACCCCGCTGAACTTGAACACCCCGTCGATGTCGAGTTCCACCTCCGGCCGCAGCGAGTGCACGACGTAGTCGACCCGGCCGTCGGTGAGCTCGATCTTGATCACCGACACCTCGTCACTGCTCACCTCGACCTCGGCGGTCGGGGTGACCGAGCTGATCTTGGTGATGGCCGAGGCGTCCACGTACGGTTCGAACACCGCGTTCACCGTGGTCGTCAGGTCGGTACCGCTGCGCCGCCCCAACAGGTAGCGGAGCGTCTTCGGGTTGCCCGGCTTGTTGCGCGGCGGCTCCCCGTCGGCCAGCGCGACCTCGTCGAAGTCGGCCAGGAAGGTGGCCCGCAGGTGGAGGTTCGGGTCGGACTCGTGGACGTCCCAGGTGTCGACGACGTCGTAGTCCAACGAGAACTGTGCCCCGGGATCGGAGTCGCGGGACACGTTGATCAACCAGTCGAAGCCCGAGGCGTTCGGATCCGCGGTCGCGTCGTCGGGTGGCTGCGGCACGTCGGCCCCGGCGTAGGTGCCACCGTCCTGCGGCACCAGCGCCAGCCCGGTCGGGGTGACCGGACCCTCGGCACCGTGGAACGAGTAGTCGTGCCGGTCGCCCCCGACGACCCGGAAGACGTCGACCAGGTACGCCCGGTCCGCGTCGATCCTGATCATGGCCGTGGTGCGGCGGTAGGTGCCGGTCTGCTCGTACGCCGAGGACGCGTCGACGTCGACGAACTTCACGTTCTCCGCGTCCGCCCACGCCAGCGGGCGGCCCGGGGCGTACTGCTGCAGCTGAGGTGAGGAGTCGACGACCACCGTGTTGTGCGCGACCGTGTTGTCGGTCCACTCGTGCCGGCGGATCGAGTTGTCGGCGAACTCCGGGTAGCCCTGGTCGGGCATCACGTCGACCCCGTTCGACCACATCTCCAGGTTCAGCGCGTCCCGGTGGGCATGCCCGATGGTGCGACCGTAGTAGACCGAGAAACCGCGCGCGGCATCGTCGGCACCGTCACGCAGCAGCGCCATGCCGAATCCGGACAGGTTCATCGACGGCAACGCCAACGACCCCTTCGAGGTCACGATCGCCTCGATCTCGGCCTGCAACGCTGCGGTGTCGAGGGTGAAGATGCCCGCGTTCAGACCGGCTGCCGACTCGTCGTTCATCAGGTACGCCAACTGCGCCGACTCGACCTCCCCGTACTGGGCGAACGCCTGGGTGTACGTCGTCGGGCTGCCGAACAGTCCGGGCTTGCCGGTCGAGCCCGAGTCGCCGATCGGTGGGGTGTAGCTGTTCAGCATGGTGAGCGGGCCACGGGCCAACACCATCCGGCGGACCGTCGGATGCTGGTACAGGTCGGCGGTGGGGAACAGGTCGTACCCGGCCAGCAGGTCGGCGATCTGTCCGATCTGGCCGATCCAGCCGTAGTTGTAGCCCGGGCCGCTCTCGTTGCCGAACCCGTCCCGGTCGACGTCTCCCAGGATCACCGGGTACACGTTGCCACCGGTGATCCGGTACGGGTTCGACAAGAAGGCGCCGGCCTGGAAGACGAACTCCAGCCACTCCTTGGAGTCCACCGGGTCGTCCAGCACCACCGCGGCGAAGGCCAACGCAGACTGGTGGGCGCCGAAGTTGCCGCGGATGCGGGCCTCCTTCACCGACGGGAACACCTGCCGCAGGATGCCGTGCTCGATGTTGGCGCGCACGTCGGCGGTGGTGGCCTTCGGGTTGAGCCCGTACTGTTCCGACTTCGCTTGCAGGAAGGGCAGGACTCCCGCCAGGTCCTCGTCGGCGATCGCCGGGTAGAACGCCTCGTACGCTTCACACAGGTGCTTGACCAGCCCGGTCTCCCAGATGCTGCCGACGACATTGCCCAGCCCGGTGCCGCCGTCGGAGGCGAGGTAGCCCTCCGACTTGGGGTGGGCACTGCGGTCCATGCTCGGGTAGACGTCGGCGATCCGGTCCAGCGCGATCAGGCCGGCTCGGGCGTACTTGAGGTCACCGGTGTAGGCGTACGCACGGGCCGCCGACAGCACCGGCGCATCCAGCAGCGAGTCGGGATTGAGCCAGGTGAACCAGTGGTTGTAGTACGCGATGAAGGTCCACTTGTCGCCGTTCTCGTCGACCCAGCCGTAGCCGTCGTCGACACCCCAGTCGGGCCCACGCTCGGGGTGACGGATGTTGACCAGGTACTGCGGATCTCCGAGGTCGCGGTCGAAGTTGCCGTGCTCGTCCAACGCCGAGGCGTAGAACGAGGCGAAGTCGTTGGTCGGGAAGACGTGGTCCGAGGACGGGTCGACCATCTGGTACGGCTTCGTGAACGGGTCGGCCAGCCACGGGTAGTTGCCGTACTCGTAGATGTCGGTCCCGGTGACGGGGGAGCCGAGCAACTGGTTCACCGCGTAGCTTCGAGGAAGGCCCTGAGTGGTCACCGACGCCCACAGCGTCTCCGGGTCCAGGGCGACCAGCTTGTCGGCGCGGGCGATCTCGGCGTCGGCGATCTCGCGTGCCCAGGCGAAGTTGGCGATGTTCTCCCGCGCTGCGGCGATCTTCTCCGCGCTGTAGTAGACGGTGCGCGACTTCACCGCGCTCAGCTGCTCGGGCGCGGCGTGCGCACTGCCGCCGCCGAGGCCACCCGCGGCGCCCCCGCCCAGCCCCACGGCTGCGGCGCCGAGGCCACCGGCCTGCAGCAGACGCCGGCGTGACAGATCGGCCGAGAACCTGGAGGTGGGTGCTGCGGACAGCTTCGGATGTTCTGCTGTGGACATCGGGGACCCTTCGTCTGGCGTCGGACCGACGGCCGAGTGCCGCCGTTCAATGCAGTCCGATATGCCTAGCACAGACTGTCCGGAATAGTCACTAGCTGCGTGGGGACTTTCCGTGATCCGCCCCTGATCGCGGCATCAGGGTCCAGCGCATCGCCCGGGCCGTCGGCAGCGAACAGCGGTGGACCCAGACCGGTGCGGTGCCCGGGCCGGATGTCCGGGGTGGTCGGGGGGCCTGCCCGATGGTGCCGGGCCATCACCCTTCCTAGGTTTGGGCTGCAGGCCCGTCCGGGCCATGCCGAAAGGGAACGGTCGTGGTCGGGGAACTTCGCAGGTTGACGCACAATGCGCTACGTCGCAGTCCGATCCCGGCTGCCATCCTGGTGGCGTTCGTTGCGCTGGCCTCGATGCTCGCCGGCTCGGCGAGCGGGCTGCTCGTGACCACCACCGGTGCCAGCGAGGCGTTGATGCGGCAGGCCGAGACCCCGCACCTGCTGCAGATGCACGCCGGCCCGGTCGACCTGGCGCGGCTGCAACGGTTCGCCGAGAACGACGAACTGGTCGAGGAGTGGTCGGCCACCCCGTTCCTGAACGTGGACGGGTCCGCCATCCGGGTCACCGGCGACGGTGTCGCCAGGGCCGAGTCGCTGCTGGCGCGGGCCGGGATCGGCGGCCTCGGGGGCCGGTTCCCGTCACAGGTCTCCGGTGGCCAGTTGCAGCGAGCCGGCATCTGCCGGGCCCTGATGCGCGAGCCCCGGATCCTGTTCGGTGACGAGCCCACCGGCGCACTCAACAGCCGCGCCGCCGACGAGGTGATGGACCTGCTCGGCGAACTCAACGCCGAGGGGACCGCCCTGTTGGTGGTGACCCACGACGCGAACGTCGCCGCCCGCGCCGACCGGGTGGTGTTCATGAAGGACGGCCGGATCGCCGACGAGGTCCAGCTCGACGGCACCGACCTGGTCGCCGCCATCAACACCTCGATGCAGGAACTGGCGATCTGACGGGTGCGCCTCAGCCGGTCGCCGGTGCCGCGCCGGACACACGCGCCGAGCCGGGCGCGGGCCGTACGGTCAGCAGCTGGGTGGCCCGCCCGACCGGGCCGTGCTCGTCGTGCAGCACGGTCTGGGTCACCCCGACCCCGTCGGGGCCGATGGAGGCGATCGTGTCGTATCCCGTCCGGTCGCCGCCCGGGGTGCGCCACAGGTGGATCTGCAGGTCGGTGTTGGGGAACATCCACTCGTACGGGTTCAGCGTGGCGGCGATGCCGTTGGCCGCGTCGACCAGCCGCAGGAAGGTCGCGGTGGCCGAGGCCGGCTCGTCCACCAGCGCGACGTCACTGTGCAGCCAGGCCAGCCGCCGTCCGGGGGTGTCGGCCTCGACGGTCCGCCCCTGCAGCGACCGGATGAAGCCGCCCGGCCACTGGGTGAGGCCGGCCCAGTCGCCCATCTCCGCCGCGGGCGGCAACGGCTCGGCCGGTCCCCGGCTGATCGCTGCGGTGTCCTGCCTCGACAGCCGCCAGACACTGGCCCGGATCACCGGCCGATCCGGCGCAGACACGGTGGTCAGCACCGCCTCGACCAGCTCGATGGTGCGGCCCGGGCGTACCACCCGGCAGTTGATCATGGTCTGCTCGAGCGGGATCAGGCCGAGGATCTCGTACGAGAACCGGCTGGCCGTCAGGTCGGGGCGTGGTGCGTACGACTCCAGCTCGTGGGCGAGCAACCCGGCCACCGGCGCCATGTGCTGTTCATGATCGTTCCACGCACCCTGGACGTGCTCGGTGGGCCGCCAGGTCCCGGTGTGGACCCCGGTCGGTCCGGCGTCGGCCGGAGACCCGCCGGAGCCACGGTCGACGCGTTCGTAGTAGACGTGCGGTGTCGGCATGGCCCGGATCCTACCGGTGAGTAGCTTGTGCCCCTCAGCTACGGCACGGCCGCGCACCGGGCGCCACCAACTGCACCCGACCGTCCACCTCGCAGTAGAACTGCGCCTCCTCCAACGACATCCGGAAACCGTTGGTGGTCTCGACCCCCTCGCACCGGATGCCGGCCCGCTCGCTGACGCAGGTCAGCTCGTTGTTGGTGATCGCGTGCCCGTACTCCAACACCGGCCGTTCGCCCTCCGGGATGGCGCCCAACGGGTCACCGACGCAGATCGGGCCGGGCTGCAGGTCGGGGGTGGCGATGCTGAGCACCGCGTACGCCCCGGGGCCACCGCCGGGCCACACTCCCGGGTCGCAGCTCTCACCCTCGGGCTGCTCGATGGTCCACTCGGTGTCGGGCAGGTCGCAGCGGACCAGCGAGGTGTCACCGGCGTTGTTCAGCACGCACACGATGCGACCGCTGGGCGAGGTGAACGCCCGGAGTCCCTCGGCGTCGGTGAACTCCTCGGTCTCGGTGATCGGTTCGCGACCCAGGTCGTCGTCGGTCGGTGAGGCTTCGGCCGAGGGCGGCGTGGTGGTGCCGGTCGAGGGTGGCGTGGTGGTGCCGGTCGCGGACTCCTCGCCCGGTCCGGGCTCGGGGGACGGCGGCGTACCGCCGGTGCACGCGGTCAGGGTGATCAGCAACAGCACCAGCAGGGGGGCGCCCAGTCGGTGGACGGCCCGGCGGGCCCGGCGCGCGGGTGCGTCTGCCGTGCCGGGAACTGTCGGGGCTGGACGTGGCTGCATGCGTGACCTCTCGTACCGACGACTCGCCGACGACACGGTGGTCGCCGGCACCCAGCCTGTCAGGTCGGTGGGTCGGTCGTCGTTCCGGGGGCGAATCGGTGCGCAGCGGGCCCGGATGCGCCACACTGGGGGAATGGGAGCCGAGGTCGAGCGGCGTGAGTTCACCCGCGAGGACCGCACGCGGTACCGGGAGAAGGTGCGGCGGTGCCTCGATGCGTTGGCACGCATGCTGACGCAGTCGCCGTTCGACACCGGACAGCCGATGGTGGGCCTGGAGATGGAGCTCAACCTGATCGGCGCGGACCGCAACGCGGCGATGACCAATGCCGCGGTGCTGGCCGCGATCGACGACCCCCTCTTCGTGACCGAGCTCGGCCAGTTCAACATCGAGCTGAACGTGCCACCGCGTCGGCTTGCCGAGGCTGGGCTGGCGTCGTGGGAGGCCGAGATCCGCGACAAGCTGAACAGTGCCGACGAGGCTGCCGCCCGGGTCGACTCGGAGTTGGCCCTGATCGGCATCCTGCCGACCCTGCGCCCCGCGGACGTGACGGCCGACCACCGCACCGAGAACCCGCGGTACGGGCTGCTCGACGAGCAGGTGTTCGCCGCCCGGGGTGAGGACCTGGTGATCAGGATGCAGGGGGTCGAACAGCTCGACCTCACCACCGACACGATCATGCCGGAGGCCGCCTGCACCTCGACCCAGGTGCACCTGCAGGCCAGCCCGGACGACTTCGCCGCCCACTGGAACGCCTCGCAGGCCATCGCCGGGATCGAGGTGGCACTCGCGGCCAATTCGCCGTACCTGTTCGGCAAGCAGCTGTACGCCGAGACCCGGATCCCGCTGTTCATGCAGGCCACCGACACCCGGTCGGAGGAACTGAAGGCCCAGGGCGTACGGCCCCGGGTCTGGTTCGGCGAGCGCTGGGTGACGTCGGTGTTCGACCTGTTCGAGGAGAACGCCCGCTACTTCCCGGCGCTGTTGCCGATCGTCGACGAGGCCGACCCGATCGCCGACCTGGACGCGGGGCGGGTGCCGGAGCTGCACGAACTCAACCTGCACAACGGCACGGTCTACCGGTGGAACCGGCCGGTGTACGACACCTCCGACGGGGCACCACACCTGCGGGTGGAGAACCGCGTGCTGCCGGGCGGTCCGACGGTGGCCGACACCGTGGCCAACGTGGCGTTCTACGCCGGGCTGGTCCGCGCCCTGGCCACCGTGGAACGGCCGATCTGGACGCGGATGTCGTACGGCACCGCGCAGGACAACTTCGAGGCCGGTGTCCGGCAGGGGATCGACGCGTCGGTCTACTGGCCGGGAGTCGGCACCGGTCCGGTCACCGACCTCGTCCTGCGGAAACTGCTGCCACTCGCGCACGCCGGACTGTCGGACTGGGGTGCCTCGACCGCCGACGCCGATCACTACCTGCAGATCATCGAGCAGCGATGCCTGCGACGTCGCAACGGGGCGACGTGGCAGACTTCCCATGTCGGAGCCCGAGAGTCCCAGGGCGCCACCCGATCCGAGGCTCTCACCGCGATGGTGGGGGAGTACGTGGAACGGATGCACAGCAACGAGCCGGTGCACACCTGGAAGGAGCGCTGATGTCGGTCATCGTGGTCGGGTACTCAGCAAAGCCGGAAGGACAGGCCGCCCTCGATCGTGCGATCGAGGAGGCGAGGATGCGCGACTGCCAGTTGATCGTGGTCCACACCCTCGAGGAGGACGGCGAGGTGACCTCGCTCGCCGAGCAGCTCGCCCAGTCAGGTCTGGAGCACCAGATCCGGCTCGCGCCGGACCGGTTGGACCCGGCCGAGGAGGTGCTCGCCGCCGCGGAGCGCAGTACCGCTGACTTCATCGTGATCGGCCTGCGCCGTCGTTCCCCGGTGGGGAAGCTGTTGTTGGGCAGCAACGCCCAGCGCGTACTGTTGGACGCCGCGTGTCCGGTGCTGGCGGTGAAGGCGGGCTGAGGCAGCCGCCGAACCGGCTTCGTCGGAGCCGGTTCGACGTCGTGGGCCATGATCACGTCGGAGGCGATTCGTGGTCCGCCCCGAGCGCGTGGCAGAATACATCGGTGGACATCGCTTTGACATCCAGTCGGCGACGCCATGCTCAGATCCGGTTACGTCCCGCGTCGAGACCCAGCTCGACCGACCGTCACTCGAGAGGTTCTTTGTGACAGCCAAGTCTTCCACCACCGCCACGGACGCAACCGAGACGGTGGTTCCTTCCTCCACGCACACCACCTCCCGGGTGAGTGCGGCCGCCCGCAGCGCCGCGGCGAAGGTGTCGGCCCCGGCACCTGACGAGTCCCAGGACAGCGGCACGAGGACGGCCAAGAAGGCCGCGGCGAAGAAGCCGGCCGTGAAGGCGGCCCCCGCGGCGAAGGCGGCCCCGGCGGCGAAGGCGGCTCCGGCGGCGAAGAAGGCTCCCGCGAAGAAGGCGGCGGCGAAGAAGACCGCGGCCAAGAAGACGGCGAAGAAGGCCCCCGCCAAGAAGGCGGCCACCGATCCCACCACCGCCGAGGTCACCGCGACCATCGACGGTGACGACCTGGTGCTGACCGTCGGCGGCAAGAAGCGCACCCTGGACGACGTCGACGAGTCGGCGTTCGACTCCAAGGCCGCTGCGGCCGAGGAGAAGGAGCTCACCGAGGAGGCCGGCGGCTTCAGCCTGTCCGACGCCGATGACGCCGACGAGCCCGAGCAGCAGGTGATGGCGGCCGGCGCGACGGCCGACCCGGTGAAGGACTACCTGAAGCAGATCGGCAAGGTCGCCCTGCTGAACGCCGAGATGGAGGTCGAGCTCGCCAAGCGGATCGAGGCCGGCCTGTTCGCCGACGAGCGGCTCAACAACGAGGGCCCCAAGGTTCGGGCCAGCCAGGTCGAGGACTTCGAGTGGATCGCCGAGGACGGCCGCAAGGCCAAGAACCACCTGCTGGAGGCCAACCTGCGACTGGTGGTCTCGCTGGCCAAGCGCTACACCGGCCGCGGCATGCTCTTCCTCGACCTGATCCAGGAGGGCAACCTGGGCCTGATCCGTGCGGTCGAGAAGTTCGACTACACCAAGGGCTACAAGTTCTCCACGTACGCGACCTGGTGGATCAAGCAGGCCATCACCCGCGCGATGGCCGACCAGGCCCGTACGATCCGGATCCCCGTCCACATGGTCGAGGTGATCAACAAGCTCGCCCGCGTCCAGCGGCAGATGCTGCAGGACCTCGGTCGCGAGCCCACGCCGGAGGAGCTGGCCAAGGAACTGGACATGACGCCGGAGAAGGTCGTCGAGGTCCAGAAGTACGGCCGGGAGCCGATCTCACTGGCCACCCCGTTGGGTGAGGACGGCGACTCCGAGTTCGGCGACCTGATCGAGGACTCCGAGGCAGTCGTCCCGGCCGACGCGGTCAGCTTCACCCTGCTGCAGGAGCAACTGCACGACGTGCTCGACACGCTCAGCGAGCGGGAGGCCGGCGTGGTGTCGATGCGCTTCGGGCTCACCGACGGCCAGCCGAAGACGCTGGACGAGATCGGCAAGGTGTACGGCGTCACGCGCGAGCGGATCCGTCAGATCGAGTCGAAGACGATGAGCAAGCTGCGCCACCCGTCGCGCTCCCAGGTGCTCCGCGACTACCTCGACTGATCGGTCCGACACCGCTGGCTCGGCGAGTGGGCAGTTGGCGGGGTCGCGGCGGAGTTGACGCCTCTCCGACTGCCCTGTCGCTCGACACCCACCGGTGAGTCACCAGCGCCCGGACGTTCCCGCGGGAGCGCCCCGGTGCCCGCCGCACGGGAGTTTTCCACAGGCCAAGAGGCGTTCGGGCGACAACCGCAGCACGGGCAGGCACGCTGTCTGCCATGTCAGGGGCATCAGAGGACGAACAGGTCGGGCCCGCGTGGTGCGGCGAGACCCACGTGGTGCGCAGCCGCCGCGGCGAATGGCTGCCGTCCGGCTGGGAACGGGTCACCCGCGGTGTCCGCTGCCGAGCCCCGATCGATGGTGATCCCTTCCTCTCCCAGTTGCTGGGCTGGCAGGAGGTGCTGCCGCCCGAGGCCCGGTGGACCCATCTCACCGCCGCCCGGATCAGGGGTTGGTGGTTGCCACCGCTCCCCGCCGACCTGCCGGTGTACACGGTGCATCCCCACACCGATCGGGTACGACGGGTCGGGCTCGTCGCCGCCCGGCGAACCGGCCTGTCACCGTACGAGTTGATGGCCGGACTCCGGGTCGATCCGGCGGTCGATGTCGTGGTGAGCCTCGCCCGCGACCTCTCCGAACTGGATCTGGCCTGTGTGGTTGCCGCTGCCCTGGCCTCCGGCTCGTGCTCCGCGGCTGCGCTGTCCGAGGTCGCGCGGGAGCCGGGTCGAGGGATGCGCGGGTTGCGCCGCGTCCTGCAGCGCATCGACCACAGGTACGAATCGCTGTGGGAGGTGATGCTGGCCGAGCTTCACCGGGCGTGTGGGGTGGCCGTCCAACCACAACACGAGGTGCGGGATCCGTCTGGCTGTTTCGTGGCGCGAGGTGATCTGTGGCTCGTCGGAACCCAACGGCTCCATGAGTACGACGGGGAGGTGCACCGCGAGCCCGGCCAACACCGCGCGGACCTCCGACGCGAGAGTGACCTCGGTCGCGCCGGATGGAGTCGTCGCGGCTACACCAGCAGGGACGTCCTGCACCAGGCCGTACGAATCCTGGCCGATGCCGACCATGCGCTGGGGAGGCCGCACGATCCCAGCCGGATCCGGCCGTGGCACACCTTGTTGCGCCCGTCGCTGTTCACGCCCACCGGACGAGCAGCCTTCGCAGCCCGGTTCGGCCTGTCCTTCGACACGTCGTCGCGCCGTGCCTCGTGAAGCCTCCCGCCCAGGTGGCCGGGCGCCTCGTCGCTCTTGACCGACAGGACAGTTGGCGAGGCGAGGAGGCCCGGACCGCCTCTCCAGCTGCCCGCTCGCTGTGGCGGGGCCTCGCCGACTGCCCTGTCGGTGTGGCGGGGCCTCGCCGACTGCCCTGTCGGTGTGCCGGCACCTCTCCAGTTGCCCGCTCGGTGTACTGGGGCCTCGCCAACTGCCCGCTCGTCACGCCGCACCCTCGCCAACTGCCTGCTCGTCACGCCGCACCCTCGCCAACTGCCCGCTCGTCACGCCGCACCCTCGCCAACTGCCCGGTGGGTACTCAGGTGCGGGATGTCGTGACCGACCGGGCAGTTGGAGAGGTGAGGAGGCCCGGACCGCCTCTCCAACTGCCCGCTCGGTGTGGCGGCACCTCGCCAACTGCCCGCTCGATGTGCTCGGACGCTCCCGCGGGAACGTGGCTACTGCCCGGAGCCGGTGAAGAAGCCCCAGGTGGCGTCCGCGGCCCGGGCTGCGGCCTCGGGATCGGCGCCGACGGCGACGTGCGTGGCGGCCCAGGCGTCTGCGGAACCTCGGGCGAACTGCTTCCCCTCGTCGGAGACCATCCATGCCTCGGCCTGGTCGGGGGTGATCCCGGAACCGTCGGCGGACAGATACGTGGCGAGGCCGAGCAGTCCGGAGTCCCAGCCGACACCGGTGGCGCCGGGGCCGTACGTCTGCCACATCTCGTCGGGGATGTCGGCGACCCGGGCCACGTGCTCCAGCTCAAGGGTGGTGTCGTCACCCTTCCCGGTGAGCCGGACGGTGACCCAGGAGATCCCGCCACCGAACCCCCAGGTGATCTTGAACCGGGCTGCGCCGTCGGCGGGTGGTTCGCACTCGAGCACTTCGCCGCCGGCGTTTCCCTCGAGTTGGTAGCGGCCGCCGTGGCGGAGCTCGCCACTGATCGGCATGAACCACCGCGGGATCCGTTCGGCCGAGGTCACCGCGTCCCAGACGTCGTCGATGGGGGAGTGGTAGGTCTGCTCCAGCACCTGGACGTTGGACGGCTCGCCGTCCACCTCCTCGATGCGCAGTTCGCGGGAGACCGCTCCCAGTTGGGCGGCAATGTCGACCATGTCAGTTCTCCTTCGTCGGCCCGGGATTCCCGGGGTCGTGGTCCTGCGTGGGTGGATGGACGGTCCCGCCCCGCCGCCGTTCGCGACGACCGCGGGCGAGTTCGGTGTCGAGCGCGGCCAGGGCCGGCAACCAGAACCGCTCGAACGGGGTCAGCCAGGCCCGGGCCGCGCGAGGTCCGCGGGCGTCAACGGCGTACAGGCGTCGGGTGCCTTCGGGGCGAACGGTCGCGAAGCCGTTCTCGCGCAGTACTCGGAGGTGTTGCGAGACCGCCGGCTGGCTGATGCCGAACTCGTCGCCGATCGCGGTGGCGAGCTCTCCGGCGCTCAGCTCACCCTCGGCGAGCAGTTCGAGGATGCGTCGCCGTACCGGATCGCCGAGGACATCGAGTGCGTGCACCCCAGCATTCTTACGTACAGACTTATATAAGTCAAGAGTGAAGCAGAGTTCGACCTCTCGCGCCGAGGGGTGTGGGGAGTGGGGCCTCCCGTGAGCTCGAGGGGCGCGGGAAGTGGTGCGTACGGGTACGTGGCGCCGGCAACTCGCTACGCTGATCGGGTGACGTCCGGGGAGATGCGAGTGGGTGACGACGAACGGCTGGAGGCCGTCCGCCTGCTCGAGGGCCAGGCTGCCGAGGGCCGACTCAACCCACAGGAGTTGACGGACCGCCGTGAGCAGGCACTCTCGGCGGTCACCCGCGGCGACGTCGTCGACCTGTTCCGTGACCTGCCGGTCGATCCACCGGCCGCCGGTGCCGGTCAGGGTTTCGCCCCCTACCGGCCGACGTCCGAGCCGGAGCCGCAACCGCAGTGGCCGGTCCTGCCGAGTTCGCGCGGCCAGGGGGCGGGGTCGGACGACACGTGGAACCCGGGGACCACCGAGACGGTGTCGTGGACCAACCTGCAGCCCGAGAGCCATCGCGGGCTGAGCCCCGGGGGCGTGAAGCTCACCTTGGCGCTGGCCGCCGTCGCGACGGCCGTGGCCCTGGGGATCGTCCTCGCCTCCGCTGGAGGTGGTTGGCTGGCCCTGGCCATCCCGGCCTTCCTGTGGATCGGGCTGTTCCCGGCACTGCGTCGCAGGTCGAGCCGGCAGCGGCCGAAGCCACTGGAGCGGGAGGAGTGAGCGGTGTCCAGCACGCTCCGCGGGGTCGACCTGAGCAGTCTGGACACCGAGCTGTACGACGGGTGCGGGGTCAGCAAGGGGGAGTTGATCACCTACCTCGACGTGATGGCCGACCGGCTCGTCGCCGAGCTGACCGACCGCGCGTTGTCGGTGGTACGGGCCCGGCCCGGTGCCGAACCGTTCATGCAGAAGAACCTCCCCAAGCATGCGCCCCCCTGGATCGCCTCCACCTCCGTGTGGGCCGAGACGTCACAGCGGACCGTACGGTATCCGCTGGCCAACGACGCCAGAACCGTGCTGTGGTTGGGAAACCAGCGAACCGTCGAGTTCCATCCGTCCTTGATCAGGATCGATCAGCATTTGGCCGAGGAGCTGATCATGGACCTCGACCCGCCACCGACCGACGACGTGGTTGCCGGGTTCGCCCAAGCGGCAGCGACGGCTGAGCTGGTCCGGCGGGCGCTGGCCGAGCTCGGCCTGGTCGGACAGGTGAAGACCAGTGGGGCCAAGGGGCTCCACATCCGCGTACCGATCGAACCGACCTCGTTCGAGGACGCCGCCGGTGCCACCCGGGCGCTGGCCGTACGCACGGCACGGCTCGACCCCGACCTGGCCACCACCGAGTTCGTCCGCGACCAACGCGGCGGTCGGGTGTTCGTCGACTCCACCCGGGCGGGGGGAGCGACCCTGGTGTCGGCGTGGAGCCCACGGGCCCGACTCGGCATCCCGGTGTCGTACCCGGTCAGCTGGGACGACCTGCCTGGGCTCGACCCGCGCCGATTCACCGTACGAACCGTTCCTGAGCTGGTCGGCGAGGGCGACCCGTGCGCGCGACGACCGACCCGCTCCGCAGCCACTGCCCGACGTGCTCGTGGCCGAGGGCCGAGAGATCCCCGAGGGCAGGGTGGTGGCGATGCACGAGGGACTCCGCCGGGCGCGGGCGAGGCGTCGGACGAGTCAGGAACCCGATTCGTCGACGTGATCGAGTCGGTAGGCTGGTCGGCGTGAGCAGCGACCACCCAGAACCGTCCCTGAGGATCGGCAACGCCGAACGCGACGAGGCCGTGCAGTTGCTGCAGCAGCAGGAGGCGGAAGGGCGGCTCGACCGCAGTGAACTGGCGGAGCGGACCCAGCAGGTGAGGGCGGCCCGTACCCGCGACGACCTCTTCCCCGCGTTCGCCGGACTGCCGGTCGACGTACCGGCTGCCGCTGAGCCTGCCGAGTTCCCGCTCTACCCGGGCACCGATCCGGCCACCGGGGCGTCGACCCCGGTCGGTGAGGGCAGGCAACTGGCTCCGGTCGAGGACGACCGGCAGCTGGCACTGCCCGACCTCGGCGCGGCGCTCAGCTCCAAGGAGGAGCGACTCGAGACCTCGCCCGCGGTCAAGCGCACCGGTGCCGCGGTGATGGCCCTGCTGTGGCCGGCGGTGTTCGTGATCAACATGATCTTCGGCTGGCACCTGTGGTGGCTGTTCTTCATCCCGGTGTTCGCCAGCGGCTGGATCGCGTACGTCTTCGGGCTCGGCGACCGGCCTGGCGGACGCCACCACTGACGCCAGCCAAACTGCGGGGTCGGGGCCGGAACGCGAACCCGGGCCGGTGAACCCGGACTGGAACGCGACGAGGCCCGGACCGTCACCGGTCCGGGCCCCTGCGGTGGTCAGTCTCAGCTGACGCGGTGACTCTCGTCCTCGATCTTCAGCGCCACCTGCTTGAGCTTGTCGCCATGCTCCTTGCCGTGGTGTGCGCAGAAGAGGAGCTCGCCGGACGGCAAGGTGACTCGGACGTACGCCTGAGCCCCGCAGCGGTCACAGCGGTCAGCGGCGCTCAAGGTGGTGTCCTCGACAATGTTCGTGCTCACGGTGGGCCCCTCCCTGTTGTGCGATGCAGGCCCGTTCCGCCTCGGAAGTCGGGAGTGGGCCCTTCACCAGTCACAACCGGTGAAGTCCCCGCTTTGTTCCCACTTCCAGCAACGGCTGCGAACCTGCAGGTTGTCACCGAGAGTACCCGGACCATGGGCCGGGTGAACCCCTTTCCCACAACCGGCGGGTGTGTCGCATGTTCAACCGTGACCTTCGGTCGGCCCAACCATGACCTCCGGTCGGCACACCGCGTCGGCTCCACGGCTGGGCACGGGTTGCTGGGTAGTCTCGGGCGGTGGCCAAAGCGAGGACAGCACCGGAGTCAAGGGACTACGAGGCACGGCACCTGTTGGTGCTGGAGGGACTGGAAGCGGTCCGCAAGCGTCCCGCGATGTACATCGGCTCCACCGACACCCGGGGGTTGATGCACTGCCTGTGGGAGATCATCGACAACGCGGTGGACGAGGCCCTGGCCGGGTTCGGCCAGGAGATCGACGTGACCTTGCGTGGCGACGGCGGCATCACCGTCGTCGACCGGGCCCGTGGCATCCCGGTCGACAAGGAACCACGGACCGGGCTGAGCGGGGTCGAGGTGGTGTTCACCAAGCTGCACGCCGGCGGCAAGTTCGGCGCCGGCTCGTACAACGCGACCGGCGGCCTGCACGGTGTCGGGTCGTCGGTGGTGAACGCACTGGCGTCACGGCTCGACGTGGCGGTGACCCGCAACTCGGCGGTCTGGGGGGTGTCGTTCAGCCGCGGCGTCGTCGGCAGCTTCGACGGTGACGGGCCGCAGGCCAGGTTCACCCCGGGCGGCGGACTCACCAAGGTCGGCAAGGCCAAGCGGGGCACGTCCGGCACCACCGTCACCTACTGGCCCGACCGCGAGATCTTCCTCGCCGACGCCGAGTTGTCGTGGACCCATCTGACCGACCGGGCCCGCCAGACCAGTTTCCTGGTGCCCGGGCTGGCCCTGCGGGTCCGCGACGAGCGCGGCGACGAGCCGGTCGAGGAGTACTTCCGCCACGACGGCGGCATCGCCGAGTTCTGCGACTACCTCGCCGCCGACGACAAGGTCACCGACATCGTCCGGCTGCAGGGGCACGACCAGTTCACCGAGACCGTGCCGATGCTCGACGACGACGGGCACATGACCCCGGCCGACGTCGACCGGGACCTCGAGGTCGACGTGGCCGTCCGTTGGGGCACCGGCTACGACACCACCACCAGGTCGTTCGTGAACGTGATCGCCACGCCCAAGGGCGGCACCCATGTCGCCGGGTTCGAACGCGGGCTGGCGAAGGCAGTCACCAAGTCGCTCGAGGGCACCCGACTGCTCAAGGCCGGCGACGACATCGTCAAGGACGACGTGCTCGAGGGCATGACCGCCGTGGTGACCGTACGGCTGGCAGAACCACAGTTCGAGGGCCAGACGAAGGAAGTCCTCGGTACGCCGGCCGCCTCCCGGATCGTCGCCAAGGTCGTCGAACAGGAGATGGGCAGCTTCCTCAGCTCCACCAAGGCCGCGAACAAGGCGCAGGCCCGGCAACTGCAGGAGAAGGTGGTGTCGGCCTCGCGGACCCGCGTGGCGGCGCGTCAGCACAAGGACGCCCAGCGTCGCAAGACGGCCCTGGAGTCGTCGTCGCTGCCCGCCAAGCTGGTCGACTGCCGCAGTGTGGACGGCGAGCGGTCCGAGCTGTTCATCGTGGAGGGCGACTCCGCCCTCGGCACCGCCAAGCTTGCCCGCGACTCGGAGTTCCAGGCGTTGCTGCCGATCCGCGGCAAGATTCTCAACGTCCAGAAGGCGTCGGTGGGCGACATGCTGAAGAACGCCGAGTGTGCCTCGATCATCCAGGTGGTCGGTGCCGGCTCGGGACGGACCTTCGACCTCGACCAGACCCGGTACGGCAAGATCATCTTCATGGCCGACGCGGACTCCGACGGCGCCCACATCCGTTGCCTGCTGGCCACCTTGTTCTTCCGCTACATGCGACCGCTGCTGGACGCCGGCCGCGTCTACACCGCCGTGCCGCCGCTGCACCGGTTCGAGTTGTCGAACCCGCGCAAGGGGATGGACAAGTACGTCTACACCTACTCCGACGCCGAGTACCAGCGCAAGGCCGCCGAGTTGACCAAGAAGGGTCTCAAGTTCGCCGAACCGCAACGCTACAAGGGGTTGGGGGAGATGGACGCCGACCAGTTGGCCGAGACCACCATGAACCCGCGGATGCGAGCGTTGCGGCGGATGACCGTCGACGACGCGGAACAGGCCGAGGCCACCTTCGAGATGTTGATGGGCAACGACGTCGCGCCCCGCAAGGAATTCATCATCGACGGGGCGTACGCCCTGGACGCCGAACGCATCGACGCCTGAGGAGAACGCACCCACGATGGCACGCCGCAAGTCCACCACCGTCGAGCCGGACGACTTCACCGAACGCATCCTCGACGTCAACGTCAGCGAGGAGATGCAGGAGTCGTTCCTGGAGTACGCGTACTCGGTGATCTACGCCCGTGCCCTGCCCGACGCGCGGGACGGGTTGAAGCCGGTGCAGCGCCGGATCCTCTACACCATGGACCAGATGCGGTTGCTGCCCGATCGGGGCCACGTGAAGTGTGCCCGCGTGGTCGGCCAGGTGATGGGCCAGCTGCACCCGCACGGCGACACCGCGATCTACGACGCGCTCGTCCGGACTGCGCAGGCCTGGACGATGCGGCTACCGGTGGTCGACGGGCACGGCAACTTCGGCTCACCCGATTCCGGGCCCGCGGCGATGCGGTACACCGAGTGCCGGATGGCCCCGGCCGCGCTGGCGTTGACCGCCGGGTTGGAGGCCGACACCGTCGACTTCCGGCCCAACTACGACGGCAAGGAGGTCGAGCCGTCGGTGCTGCCGGCGGCCTTCCCCAACCTGCTGGTGAACGGGGCGTCCGGGATCGCGGTGGGCATGGCGACCAACATCGCCCCGCACAACCTGGTCGAGGTGGTGCAGGCGTTGCGGCACCTGATCAAGCACCCGAACTCGACCCTCGAGTCGATCATGCGGTTCATCCCCGGGCCTGACCTGCCCACGGGTGGCAAGATCATCGGCCTCGAGGGGATCGCCGACGCGTACGCCACCGGCCGCGGTTCGTTCAAGGTGCGCGCGACCACCCGGATCGAGCAGATCACCCCACGCCGCAAGGGGATCGTGGTCACCGAGCTGCCGTACCTGGTCGGCCCGGAGAAGATCATCGAGCAGATCAAGGTTGCGGTCGGCAACAAGAAGTTGCAGGGCATCGCCGACCTGAAGGACCTGACCGACCTGGCCAACGGCACCCGCCTGGTGATCGAGATCAAGAACGGCTTCAATCCCGAGGCCGTGCTGGAGCAGCTGTTCAAGCTGACCAAGCTGGAGGACTCGTTCGCGATCAACGCGGTCGCCCTGGTCGAGGGGCAGCCCCGCACCCTCGGGCTGTTGGAGATGCTGCAGGTCTACCTGCAGCACCGGCTCGAGGTGACGCTGCGCCGGACGACGTTCTGGCGCGGCAAGGCCGAGGAACGGCTCCACCTGGTCGACGGCCTGCTCGTCGCCATCCTCGACATCGACGACGTGATCGCGATCATCCGTGGCTCCGACGACGTGGCCGCCGCGCGGGCCAAGCTGATGGAGGTGTTCGAGCTCACCGTCACCCAGACCAACTACATCCTGGAGATGCCGCTGCGCCGGCTCACCAAGTTCTCCCGGCTGGAGTTGGAGACCGAGCAGCAGGAACTGCAGGCCAGGATCGCCGAGCTGACCGAGATCATCGACGACGAACAGAAGTTGCGCGCCGTCGTCTCCGACGAGTTGGCGCAGGTCGCCAAGGATCACGGGACCCCTCGTCGTACGGTGCTGCTCGCCTCCGGCGGCGCTCCGAAGGTGTCGGCCGCCGAGCCGCTCGAGGTGCCCGACGACCCGTGCTGGGTGTTGTTGTCGGTGACCGGTTTGGTGGCGCGCACCGACCACGGTGAGGACCTGCCCGCCAGCCAGGACCGGTCCGGGCACGACGTGATCGGCTCCGCGATCCGCGTCACCGCACGGGCCGACTTCGGTGTGCTCACCTCGGCCGGCCGGCTGCTCAAGCTGTCGGCCATCGAGCTGCCGACCGTCCCGGTCACCGCCCAGGCGCCGAACCTCGCCGGCGGGGTGCAACTGTCGGAGTTGATCATGCTCGAGCAGGGCGAACGGGTGCTCGGGCTGACGACCCTGACCGACGACTCGCCCGGGCTCGCCATCGGCACCAGACAGGGCGTGGTGAAGCGGGTCAACCCCGAGGTGCTGGGCAAGGACGCGTGGGAGGTGATCCGGCTGGCCGACGGCGACGAGGTGGTCGGCGCGCTGGAGCTGACCGACCCCGAGGCCGACCTGGTCTTCGTGACCACCGATGCGCAACTCCTGCACTTCCCGGCAGCCGCCGTCAGGCCGCAGGGCCGTACCGGTGGTGGGGTCGCCGGGATCAAGCTCGCCGCCGGCGCCGAGGTCTGCTTCTTCGGTGCGGCCCGGCCCGACGACGCGGTCGTGGTGACCGTCTCCGGTTCGGCCGACGCACTACCCGGGACCGACGCCGGGTCGGTCAAGAACACCGAGTTGGGGGAGTACCCCGCCAAGGGCCGGGCCACCGCGGGAGTGCGGTGCCACCGGTTCCTGCGTGGCGAGGACCAGCTGATCCTGGCGTGGGTCGGCCGTGGGCCGGCGCTGGCCACCGCGGCGAGTGGCAGCCCGGTACCGCTGCCGGAACCGACCGGCAAGCGGGACGGCTCCGGGATGGGCGGCAGCCAACCGGTACTGGGCGTCGGCAGTGGAACGGTCGGTACGGCCACCTCGTGACGGGTCTAAGCTCGGGTCCGTGCCGGAACCAGACGAAGCCCACCCGTTCGCCGATCTGCTGGCTGCCAACGAGCAGTACGCCGCAACCTTCACCGGAGGTGAGCACTTCGACGGCCTGGCCCACGCCGGCCTCGGACTGCTCACCTGCATGGACTCGCGGATCGAACCGCTCGGCATGGTCGGCCTCCACATCGGCGACGCGAAGATCCTGCGTACCCCGGGCGGCCGGTTGACCGAGGAGTCGCTGAACGGACTCATCCTCGCGGTCAGCCTGCTCGGCGTCTCCCGCATCATGCTCGTCCCGCACACCCGGTGTGCGATGGCCGGCGGCGCGGAGGCGATCCGCGCGAAGGCGATGGAGCACAGCGGGATCGACCTGGGTGGCCTGTCGGTCGCCGCGTTCACCGACCAGCTCGCCGGGGTGCGCTACGACGTCGCCCGACTCCGGAACGAGCCGTTGATCAACTCCCGTGCCGTCGTCGGCGGATTCCTGTACGACGTGGACACCGGTCGCCTCGAGTCCGTGGCCTGATCCCCCGTCGCGGCCGGATCACCCGTCGCGGCCGGGGAGGCTCAGCGGAGCCGCTGGGCGGCCTTCGCGAACTCCTTGGCGGCGTCGCGATCCTTGCGTAGTTGGGCCTCGGCCTTGTAGAGCGCCTTGACCTGCTGTTCGGCCTGCTTGCGGCGAGCCACCCCGGCCTCGAGGGCGCGTTCGGCCTCGACCAGTGCCTCCTCGGGACCCAGCTCCCGTGGCGGTACGGGTTCCGGTTCGCCATCGGCGGCGGCGGCAGTCGCGACGCCATCGAGCAGCCAGTGCAGCCCACGTCGGAAGTCGTCGTCGTCGACCGGACCGTCGGCCCCCTCAACCGTGTCGCCGAAGTAGGCACCGCTGGCCAGCAGGGGGGCGACGTCGGGGAACCGGGCCGGAGTCGCGACCTCGGCGATCATCGCGCGGGTGGCGCCGTTGATGGCCTCGCGGCTGCGCATGATCTCCACCATGGACACCGCGAAGCCGCGGACGTAGACCGCGGCCGCCAGCAGGACGGCCAGCCGCTCGTCGGCACCCCCGGCCAGGGGGCGTAGCAGTCGCAGTGCGGTGTCGACGATCCGGAGTTGGTTGGGCATCACCAAGGCGTTGACGCCGACCGGGATCTCCAGGGCCCACGGGTGCGCCAGGTAGGCCTCCAGCAGCACCTGCGCCCAGGCCTCGATGCCGCTGCGCCAATCGTCCGTGACGCCGGTGCGCAGGTCCTCACCGGAGATCGCCGCGTCCAACATCAGCTGCTGCAGTTCGTCCTTGGTGCTGATGTAGCGGTAGAGCGCCATCGTGGTGAAGCCGAGTGACTGCGCGACCCGGGACATCGTGACGGCGCCGAGCCCGTCGGCGTCGGCGATCTCGATCGCGGCCTCAACGATGCGCTCGTGGCTCAGCTCGCGTTTGGGCCCCTTCTGCGGGAACTCGGCGACACCCCATGCCACGGCGACGACACGGGGGATGTCTTCTTCGGGCTGGCTCACCGGTGCTCCGTCCGTCGGTTCTCGTCGCTGTCCACGTCCTGTCCACGTCACTGTATGCGACACCCACTGTGTGCATCATCTACTGTTTTCGTCATCCACTGTGTGCGAGACATACAGTGTGTGTCATACTCAGTGAGTCACGTACACAGATCGCAGCTGAAAGCCCTGCGTACCCCTTGGAGAGGAAGTGAGATGGACCCTGTCATCGAGATCACCCGGGTCGCCAAGAGCTATGGCGACGTCCCCGTACTGCGCGAGCTGTCACTGCGGATCGGACCCGGCGTCTTCGCCCTGCTCGGCCCCAACGGCGCCGGCAAGAGCACCATGGTCAACATCTTGACCACCCTGGTGACCCCCGACTCCGGTCATGTCGAGATCGCCGGGGTCGACGTCGTGGCCCACCCCGCCGCGGCCCGTCGGGTGATCAGCGCCACCGGCCAGGACGCCGCGCTGGACGACATGCTCACCGGCCGGGAGAACCTCGTCCTGATCGGTCGTCTGCTGGGACTGGGGGCGGACGAGGCCCGGCACCGGGCGGGCGAGCTGATCTCCACCTTCGCCCTGACCGAAGCCGCCGACCGCCGTGCGTCGACGTACTCGGGCGGGATGCGCCGCCGGCTCGACCTCGCCGCGAGCCTGATCGACCAGCCGGCCGTCCTGTTCCTCGACGAACCGTCGACCGGGCTCGACCCGACCAGTCGGACGAACCTGTGGGCGAACATCCGTGAGGTCGCCGCGGCCGGGACCACGGTCTTCCTGACCACCCAGTACCTGCAGGAGGCCGAGGAACTGGCCGACCGGATCGTGGTCCTGCGCGACGGCGGGATCGTGGCCGACGGCACCGCCGCCGAGCTGATCACCCTGGTCGGCACGGCCTCGCTGGTGCTGCTGGACGACCACGACCAGGTGGTCCGCAGCTTCGACGTCGACGGTACGGCGGCCGACACGGCCCGCGTGCTGGCAGGACTCGGCCCGACCGAACAGCAGCTCCGCGCGGAGCTGCGACGACCCACCCTCGACGACGCCTTCATCGCGTTGACCTCGGCGGAGGGTGCCGGGCGACCGGGCGGGATCGGACAGGAGGTGGCGGCATGACCACGGCGACCACCACGCTGTCCCGGCCGGCGCCCCGGACGGTGTCGGTCCCGGCCAGCAGCCTGGCCTTCATCGGTCGCAGCATGCGACACAGCCTGCGCGACGGTGAGGGCCTGTTGATGGCCATTGCGCTGCCGGTGATGTTGATGTTGCTGTTCACCACCGTGTTCGGCGGCGCGATCCAGGGGGACGGCTACATCGACTACGTGGTCCCCGGCATCATCTTGACCTGCGCCGGCTTCGGCGCCTCGGGGGTGGCGGTGTCGGTCAGCCGGGACATGACGGCCGGGGCGATGAAGCGGTACCGAACCCTGCCGATCGTCAGCGCCACCGTGCTGGTCGGCCACACGATCGCCAGCCTCGCCCGCAACCTGGTGGCCACCGCGGTGGTGATCGGGGTCGCCTTCGCGATGGGGTTCCGACCCGGGGCCGGGCCGCTGGAATGGCTGGCGGTGATCGGCCTGGTGGCCGCGTACGTCCTCGCGATCACGGCCCTGTTCGCCTTCATCGGCCTCGTGGCGGGCAGTCCGGAGGCCGCCAACGGGTACGGCTTCGTGCTGCTGTTCCTGCCGTACCTGTCGAGCGCGTTCGTCCCCATCGCCACGATGCCGGGCTGGCTGCAGCCGGTGGCGACCCATCAGCCGGTGACACCGATCATCGAGGCGTTGCGGGCCCTGCTGCTCGGCGGTGAGGTCGGGCCGTACGGACTGGTGGCCCTGGCGTGGTGTGCCGGGATCCTGCTGGTCGCCGCCCTGCTGACCCGGTGGCGGTTCCCGCGGACCAGCGCTCGTTGAGCACGGTGCCGGGAGCGTGAGGTACACCTCCCTCCCGGCACCCGTGGTCCGCCGGTCCGGCCCGATAGGCTGGCCCACGTGACTGTCGGCTCGTCGTCCAGGGAAGCGGACCTGCCCCCGGGTTACCCCGTGGAGTGGGAGGCGGACGTCCTCCTCACCGACGGCCGGACCGCCCACCTACGACCCGTACGACCCGATGACGGCCCGGCGCTGGTCGACTTCTACGCCCGCGTGTCGGCCGAGTCCAAGTACCTGCGCTTCTTCGCCCCGTACCCCCGGCTGTCCAAGGCCGACGTCCGGCGCTTCACCGAGGTGGACTACGTCGACCGGGTGGCCCTGGTGATCACGCTGGCCGACGAGATGATCGCGATCGGCCGGTACGACCGGGTCGAGGCCGAGCAGGCCGAGGTGGCGTTCCTGGTCGAGGACGCCCACCAGGGGCGTGGCATCGCCCAACTCCTGCTCGAGCACCTCGCCGAGGCGGCCCGGGAACGCGGCATCACCCGGTTCGTCGCCGACGTCCTGCCGCAGAACCGTCGGATGGTGTCAGTCTTCGCCGACGCCGGCTACCACGTCCGGAAGGACGTCGAGGACGGCGTGATCGCCGTCGACTTCCCGATCCTGCCGACCAACACCTCGGTCGGGGTGATGGAGCGTCGCGAGCACCGGGCCGAGGGGGCCTCGATGCGCCGGCTGCTGCACCCCGAGTCGGTGGTCGTCCTCGGCCCGGCGGACCGGGCCACCCCGCTGGTCCATTCCCTGCTCACCTCCGGGTTCCGCGGCCAGGTGGCGGCGGTCAGCACCGACGGGCTACCGGTGGCGGGGGTGCCGAACGCCCCGTCGGTGGCCGACGTCGCCGGCGACATCGACCTGGTGCTGGCGGCGATCCCGGCCGACCACCTGGCGCAGGTGGTGATCGAGGCCGCCCACCGCAAGGCCCACGCGGTGGTCGCGTTGACCGGCTCGGGGATCGGGCCCAAGGAGTCGCCCCGGTTGATCTCGCTGGCGCGGGCGTACGGGCTGCGGGCGGTCGGCCCCGACGCCCTCGGCCTGATCAACACCGCCGACGCGGTCGCGCTGAACGCGTCCCCGGCACCGATGCCACGACCCGGTCACGTCGGACTGTTCTGCCAGTCCGCTGCGGTCGGGGTGGGACTGCTGCGCGCCGCGGCCCGTGCCGACCTGGGTGTGTCCTCCTTCGTCAGCACCGGCGAACTGGCCGACGTCACCGGTAACGACGTGATGCAGTACTGGGAGGACGACGACTCGACGCGGGTCTGCGTCCTGTCCCTCGACAGCATCGGCAACCCACGCAAGTTCTCCCGCATCGCCCGTCGGCTGACCCGCCGCAAGCCGGTGATCGTGTTCGCCCCCGGGCGGGCCGACTGGAGCTCCCACGACGGCGACCGCGGTGGACTGGCCCGACTGCCCGCGGCCGCCGTCGACGCGGTCTTCCGGCAGGCCGGGGTGTTGGTGGTGCACCGCCGCGACGCGATGTTCGACATCGCCGGCATCCTGGCCCGGCAGCCGTTGCCGAAGGGGCCGCGGGTCGGTCTGGTGACCAACTCCGCCAGCTTGGAACGGCAGGCCCGCCATGCCGCGCAGAGCCTCGGCCTGGTAGTGGAGACCGTCGTGCTAGACGCCACGTCCGGAGACGACGAGCTGGTCGCCGCGACCGCCGCCATGGTGGCCGGGGACAGCTGCGACGCGGTGCTGTGCGCGGTGGTCCGCGTGTTCGGTGGCGACCAGGCGTTCGTCCGGCAGCAACTCGAGGAACTCGACGCCCACGACAAGCCGCTGCTCGCGGCGTTCCTCGACTTCGACGAGTCGCCGACCGCCGGTGCCGAGCCCGACCGGATCGGGGCGCTGCCGTCCTTCGACGGCGTCTCCGACGCCATGCAGGCCCTGTCGGCGGTGACCGGCTACGCCAAGTGGCGGGAACGGGACCCCGGTGCCGTACCGCTGCTGGAACACGACGAGCACTCCGCCCGCCGGGTGGTCAACCGGGTGCTCGCCGACACCCCGCGCGGGCGCGAACTGTCCGACGCCGAATCGGCCGAACTGCTGCGTGCGTTCGGGATCCGGGTGGTGCCGCAGTACCGGGTCGACACCTTCGACGACGCATTGGCCCGGGCGACCGAGCTGGGGTGGAACGTGGTGCTCAAGGCCACCGCGGCGGGGGTGCGGGGCCGGCAGGACCTGGCCGGGGTCTACCGCAACATCGACAACGAGTTCGAGCTGCGGGAGGCGTGGGACGACCTGCAGGCGCTCACCACCCACCTCGGCCGCAGTGCCGCCGAGTCGGCCCCGGTGATCCAGGCGATGATGCCGGTCGGGACCTCGCTCAGCATCGAGTCACGGGAGGACGCCGCCTTCGGCCCGGTCGTCCGGCTGGGGTTGGCGGGGCTGACCAGCGACCTGCTCTCCGACGTCGTCCACCGCGTCCCGCCGCTCACCACGGTCGACGCGGCGGCGATGGTCCGCGACCTGCGGTCCGCACCGGTGCTGTTCGGTTCGTACGGGGGCATGCCGCCGGTGGACGTGGGCGCCCTGGAGGACCTGCTGCACCGGGTGGCGCAGTTGGCCGACGCGTTGCCGCAGCTGGCGCACGTCCAACTGGTGCCGTGCATCGTGTCGCCCGAAGGCGTGAGCGTGGTGCGGGCCCGGGTCGTGGTGGCACCCACCGGTGACCAGCGCGACCCGGGTGCCCGTTCGCTGGGCTGAACCACCCGCCGTGGGTCGGCACCGGGCAGCCGGGGGCGACCTCGCGGCAGCCGGATCGGCGACGGACGGGGACTGTCGGACCGGCGTGCAAGGATGGTCCCCATGAGAAGTCTGGAGGCCCTGCGCGCCGACATCGAGACCTGCGGCTACTTCCCCGACCTGGTGTTGGACGCGGTGCTGCTCGGCGTCGACGGTGAGGAGGTGGTCGACCACGTCGTCCACCACGAGCCGACCTTCAGCCGCGACCAGATCCATCGCCACGTCACGATCCTGGTGCTCACCCCGACCCGGATGTTGGTCGGTCACACCGACGACCACCCGTCCCCGGAGGGGGAGCCGCCCCGCCAGCAGGCCGCGACGTCGACCGAATCGGTGCCGCTCCGGTCGATCGACACCGTCACGGTGACCCGGGTCGTGGGTGACCCGGCGAAGTACGACCAGGAGCAGGTGGTCGAGGCCTGGCTGACGGTCAACTGGGGTGCCGTCCGTCGGATCGACCTCGAGCCGGCCGACTGTCCGGACCCGCAGTGCGAGGCCGACCACGGCCTGACCGGCGCCATGGTCGGCGACGACCTGGTGGTCCGGATGAGCACCGCTGCCGACGGCATGGATTCGGTGAAGCGGCTGGTCCGCTTCGGCACCAAGCTGCAACGGGCGACCGCATGAGCCCTGTCGATCTCGACGGGCCCCTCCCACCCCAGTACGGCCGCAACTCCCTGATCGACCTGCTGCCGTCGATCGCTGCGGCACAAGGGGTGCCGGGCTTCGACAACCTCCTCGTGCTGCCGTCGGCGCCACGGTGGGTGGTGCTGATGGTGGACGGACTCGGGTGGCACAACCTGGACGCCGCTCGCGAGCACGCGCCGTACCTCTCGGCGTTGGCGTCCCGACGCCCACCGGTGACGGTCTCGGTGCCGTCGACCACCACCACCAGCCTGTCCGGGCTCGGCACCGGTCGGCCACCCGGCCAGCACGGGATGGTGGGCTACACCTTCCGGTTGCCGCGCGCGAAGGGTGCCGTGCTGAACGCGCTGTCGTGGGAGGTGCCGCACTCACCGCGGTTCGTCCAACCGGTGCCGACGGTGTTCGAGGAACTGACCGGTCAGGTCGCCACGGCGACGGTGTCGCTGGCCCGGTTCGCCGAGAGCGGGTTGACCGAGGCGGCGCTGCGCGGTCCCGAGTTCGTCGGACTCCGCGACGAGAACGACGAGCGGGTACGGACCGAGCGGATCCTGTCCCGGGTGACGGGAGCCGAACGGACCCTGGTGTACGCCTATGAGCGCCGGCTCGACATGACCGGCCACACCGATGGTTGGCAGAGCGAGGCGTGGCGTGCCCAGTTGGCCCGGCTCGACGGCAACTGCCGCACCCTGGCGGCACGACTGCCCGCGGACGCGGTGCTGGTGGTGACCGGCGACCACGGCATGGTCGACGTGCCGACCGCACGTCAACTGGTGGTCGAGGACGAGCCCGACCTGTTGGCCGACGTCGACTGCCTGGCCGGCGAGGGTCGGTTCCGGCAGCTTTACGTCGACGGGACCGACCCGACGGTCGTGGCCGCCCGGTGGCGGGCACGGCTGGGTGACGACGCGTGGGTGCGCACCCGGGACGAAGCGATCGGCGAGGGCTGGTTCGGTCCGGTCGATCCGGCGATGGTGGAGCGGCTCGGCCACGTGCTGGTGGCGATGCGGGGTGACGCGGCGGTGATGACCCGGACGGCGCCGCACGAGTTGAGCCTGGTCGGGATGCACGGCTCACTGACACCGACCGAGATGCTGGTGCCGTTGATCATGGTCCCCGGTGGCACGTCGGCGCCGGAGCGGGAGCGGGCCCGATGATCATGATCGATGTGGCCGAGCTGGCCGAGGCGCTCGGTGGGCCGAACGCCCCGGTCGTCCTGGACGCCCGCTACAACCTGGTGGGGCGGCCGGGCCGCGACGAGTTCGTCGAAGGACACCTGCCTGGCGCCCGCTGGCTCGACGTGGATCGCGAACTGTCCGACCCGCCGGGGGATCGGGGACGTCATCCGTTGCCGAGCGCGGACCGGCTGACCGCCGCCCTGCGCCGGGTCGGGGTGTCCGAGGCCACCGAGGTGGTCGCGATGGACGGCGGGGACCTGCTCGGAGCCGCGCGACTGTGGTGGCTCCTGCGCGATGCCGGTCATGATCAGGTACGCGTGCTGGACGGCGGGTTCCGGGCCTGGGCGGCAGCCGGGCGGCCGGTGGTGGCCGGGCCGGACGACCCGGTCCGGCCGGGCGACTTCACCGCACACCCGGGCCGGTTGCCCCAGGTCGGGCCCGAGGAGGTCCGTACGGCGGCGGGGTCGGTGGTCGACGTCCGCATCCGGGAGCGGTGGGCCGGGGAGTCCGAGCCGATCGACCCGGTGGCCGGCCACATCCCCGGTGCGGTCAACCTGCCGATCGGTGACCTCGACTCCGAGCACGGCGGGCTGCGACCGGCCGAGGAGTTGGCCGAACGGTGGGCCGGGGTGGGGGAGCAGCCGGTCATCTACTGCGGCTCCGGACTGACCGCCAGCAAGGCCGTGCTGTCACTCGCCGTCGCCGGGCGGGCCGACGGCGTGCTCTACCCGGGGTCATGGAGTGAATGGATCCGCGATCCCGACCGCCCGGTCGCCACCGGCGACGACGACTGATCCGTTCGGCGACCCGGCTGAGGCCGGGGATGCCGGCCCGACGGATCGTCAGCAGTAGGGTCCGTCGACGGGAGGGTCCGTCGACGGGAGGGGGCGTCAGCCGCGGCGGCGGGGAGACCCGAACATGATCTCGTCCCAGCTCGGTACGGCTGCCCGCCCCTTGCGGCGCTTCGACTTCGCCGGCGCCTCGGCCGGCTTCTCGGTGGCCGGCTTGTCGGTGGTCGGCTTCTCGGCGGACGCCGCGGGGTCCTGATCCGCCGTCGAAGCCCTGTCGGCCGGGTCGGTGGCGTCAGCCGAGTCAGCGGCGTGGCCCGAGCCAGCGGTGTCGGCCGGGCCAGCGGTGTCAACCGAGTCAGCGGTGTCGGCCACCGTTTCGCCGGGCGCGTCGGGTGGGCTCGGCGTGGGTGACTCGACCGGCGCCGCGGCCGCGTCGGTGGCGGCCGGATCGTTGCTGCTCGTCGCGTCAGTGTTGTCCGTCGCGTCAGTGTTGTCCGTCGCGTCGGTGTTGTCCGTCGCGTCAGTGTTGTCCGTCGTGGCCGCTCGGTCCGTGCGTGACGTACGTCGCTGGCGGCGCTGCTTCGGTGGGGGTGCCGGCGCAGGAGCGACGGCGAAGGTCGGGTCGTCGTCGAACAGGCTCGGTTCGACCGGCATCTCGGTGCTGTCGCCACTGTCCCAGGTCTGGCCGCTGTCGACGTCCGGTACGGCGGCCGCATCACTCAGCCCCGCGTACAGCGGACCGGTGTCCTCACCGTCGTCCCGGCGTGGCCCGTCGTCCCCGTCGAACATGGCGAACAGCCGATCGATCTGCGAGCCGGTGCCGTCCTCGCTGAGTTCGGGTGCGGCGCTCGAGGGTTCGGGTGTCGGACCGGCGTCGGTGCCCGCGGTCGAGGCCGCGGGGGGCTCGCTGGTCGTCGGCTTGGTCCGGGTACGGGCGCGGCGCGACTGCCGTGTCCTCGCCTTCCGGCCGGATCGCCCCGATGCGGGGGAGGCTTCGGCGGGCTGGGCCGACGCGGTCGCCTGCTCGCTCCCCACCGTGGTGTCCGTTGCCGTGTCCTCCGCCGGCGCGGAGGTCTCCGTCGCCGTCTCGGCCGCGTTCGTCTCGGCCGTCGTCGTCTCGGCCGTCGTCGTCTCGGCCGTCGTCGAATCGGCCGTCGTCGAATCGGCGTCGTCCGCCTGATCGCTGCTGCCCTGGCTGGCCGCGCCGTCCTCAGCGGCCTCGTCGGTCACCTCGGCAGCCGGTGCGGTGCTGGCCTCCGTAGGCGCCGCGGACTTCCGTCGGCCGCCGCGCCTGCCCTGGCCGGCCCGGTCGGGAGTGGCGCCGGCCTTCGCCGTCGTGGTCGTGTTGTCACCCGGGGCGTCACCGCCGTCGGTGCCGTTCCCGTTCTCCCGGGCAGCCCGTTCCGCCTCCTCACGGGTGGCGGTCACCAGGGCCAGTTCGTCGGCCAGGTCGACCGTCGGCTCGTCGTCGCCGTCCGCGGACTCCTCGGGTGCCGACTCGCCGGCCGGCGGCCACGGGAGCTCCCGCGCCAGTCCGCCGGCCTCGTCGTTCGCGGTGACGGAGAACTTTCCGGACGGGTGGAAGATGAACTCCGCGGTCCGCCGTTCCTCCGCGATCACGTAGGTGGCGGTCACCGCCCACCGGGCGTCGGGCAACCGGTACGAGTCCCAGTCGACGGTGTCGAACTCAACGCCGACGCTCGCCAGCCGCTCGCTGACCGCGATCCGCAACGGGCTGTGGGACGACCCCCCGCCGGTCCGTCGCAGGGTCGAGGTGAGTGCGGCCGCCGCCGTGTGGGCACGCTCGGCCAGCACCGGCCCGGCGAAGCGCTCGACCATCGCCGCTGACATCTCCGTCTGGCTGGCGAGCTCCTCGACCGATGCGCCGGCCCTGACCCGAGCCTGGATGTCTCGTGGCCTGAGTTCACTCTCCATCAAGATCTCCGCGGTCCCCTGGTGTCTCGGTGTTGTCCTGGACGGACACTGTCTCGGCGGCCGACGTCGCCCGATGTTTGGCGGTTCGCCACCGGATCGTGACGTGGCCCTGACCCAAACCTACTCGGTGGTTCCTGCGGAGAGTGGGTGCCTCGCCGTGTCGCACCAGTGGAGTGGCAGCGAGTCCGGCGGCACCCAAGCTGTCAGACGACGTCGTCGCGGCGGGTCTCGCGCACCTCGGTGCCCTGCTGACCGCGGACCTCGGTGACGTGGCGCGACCTGCCGCGCAGGGCAGCCAACACGAAGCCCAGGATGATCGCCGCGACGCCGGCGACGATCAGGATGATGCCCAGCGTGTCGTCCCCGATGCCGGGAATGTCGACCTGGAGTGCGAAGACCAGGATCGCCCCGATCACGATCAGCACGATCCCGATTCCGATGCCGTAACCCATGTCGTTTCCTCTCGCTCGCCCTGCCGTCCCCGCGGCCGGTGCTGGCGCCAACTGTGGCACCTCACCGTGCGGGCAGCAAGCTTCCGTGGCGGTATGTCGACACGGCATCTTCGGGCCCGGTCGGCGGAACTGCTGCTGGGTGGCACCATGGGGGCGTGCTCGATCCCTATGACGGTGTGTTGCTGGTGTCCTTCGGCGGACCGGAGGCTCCCGACGAGGTGATGCCGTTCCTGCGCCGCGTGACCGCTGGCCGCAACATCCCCGACGAACGGCTGGCCCTGGTCGCCGAGCACTACCACGACCACGGTGGTCGGAGCCCCATCAACGACCAGTGCCGGGCACTGTTGGCCGCACTGGAACAGGAACTGGCGCGCCGCGAGGTCGACGTGGAGCTGTGGTGGGGCAACCGCAACTCCGAGCCGTACCTCGCCAACACGATCGCGGCGGCCCAGCAGTCCGGTGCCCGACGGTTGCTGGCCCTCACCACCAGTGCCTACCCGTCGTACTCGTCGTGTCGGCAGTACCGGGAGAACGTGGCCGACGCGCTGGCCGAAGCCGGGGCCGACGACCTGGTCGTCGACCGGATCGGACAGTACGCGACCGACGAGGGATTCGTGACGGCCAACGCCGACGCGGTCGACGGTGCGCTGCGCCGACTCGGGGACACACCGCCGGCACGGATCCTGTTCGTGACCCACTCCATCCCGACCGCGATGGCCGAGTCCGCCGGGCCGAGCGGACGACCTGACGCGGGGTCGTACGTGGCGTGGCACGAGAGCGTCGGCGAACGGGTGGTGGCCCGGCTGAGCGAACAGTGGCCGGGTCTGCGCCACGAACTGGTGTACTGCTCCCGCTCGGGCCCGCCGTCGCAGCCGTGGCTGGAGCCGGACGTGAACGACAGGCTCCGCGAGCTGGCCGGCGACCCGCATCCGGTCGTGCTGGCACCGATCGGCTTCACCTCCGACCACATGGAGGTGATCCAGGACCTCGACACCGAGGCCGCGGCCACCGCGGCTGAGGTCGGCATCACCTGTGTCCGGGCCGCGACGGCCGGTACGCACCCAGCCTTCGTCAGCGGGCTGGTCGACGCGTTGCAGGCCAGGGCAGAGGTGGCTCGCGGCGAACGGCAACCGTCGACCGAACCCGGCACCCTCGGTGGGCCGGGGTGGTTGACCTGTCGCCCCGACTGCTGCCCGAACCTGCGCGAACCGGGCCGGTCAGCGATCGCCGAACTCCTCGGCGAGCCGGCGACCGGCGGCGCGTAGCCACCGCTGCGGATCGGCCATCGCCGACGGGGGATCACCTGCCCATTCCACCAGCGACCGGGCCGCGACCCCGGCCACCGGCTCGACCTGACCGGCGACGACCTGCACCGGGACCCCGTGGGCCTCGCCCAGTGCCACCACGTGGCCCACGACCTTCCCGGTGAGCGAGGTCGCATCGAACCGGCCCTCCCCGGTGATCACCAGGTCACTGGCGGCCAGTGCCTCGGTCAGCCCGGTGCGCGTGGCCACCCAGGCCGCGCCGTCGACGATCTGGGCACCCAGGCCCCGCACCAGGCCGTATCCGAGGCCACCGGCGGCGCCCATCCCCGGCTGGTCGGTCGGCCCGCCGAGCAGTTCGGCCCACCGGGTCAGACCCGCTTCCAGCCGGACGACGTCCGCGGCGTCCGCCCCCTTCTGCGGACCGAACACCGCCGCCGCGCCACCGTCGCCCAGCAGGGGAGCGGTCACGTCGGTGACCAACGTGACCCGGCAGGCGGGCGGTTGCGCGGGCCGTACGATCCGGGCCAGTCCGGTGAGGGCGCCGCCGCCGTCGGGCAGCACCGACCCGTCGGCGGCGAACAGGCCGTGTCCGAGGGCCGCCAGCGCGCCGGCACCGCCGTCGGTGCTGGCCGATCCGCCCAGCCCGACGAACACCTCACGGCAGCCGGCGTCGATCGCGGCGGCGATCAGCTCACCCACGCCTCGGCTGGTGGCGCCGAGGGCGTCGGGGGTGGGCATCAGCGGTAACCCGGCGACCGTCGCGACCTCACAGACCCCGATGTCGCCGAGCCGATACCACCGCGCGGTGACCGGGCTGTGGTCCGGGCCGGTCAGGCCGGCCACCTCATGCAGGTGCCCGCTCGGGTCACCGGCGGCGACGGCTGCTACCGTGCCCTCTCCGCCGTCGGCCTGGGCCAGACAGCACACCTGGTCGTCGGGTCGAACCTCGGTCCAGCCGGCCGCCAAGGATCGTGCGGCGGTGAGGGCGTCGAGGCTGCCCTTGAACGAGTCGGGGCAACACAGGACACGAGCCATCGGTACGGATTCCGATCCAGAAAGTTGGCGGGAACAGGAACAAAACGGGCGAGACGGCGTTGTGGTTCATACGCCGGCACCCAGGCGCTGCGTGAGTGTGATAAAGATACGCGGAGCCGGACGGGCCGCGCGGCCTGTCCGCCGGTGCCCACACACATGACTTTCACGCGGTGGACGACCACCGTCGCAGGTATTGGAGAAGGGAAGAGATGGCGACCGATTACGACGCCCCACGCAAGACCGATGACGAGAACAGCGAGGACAGCCTCGAAGAGCTCAAGACCCGCCGCAACGACAAGAACTCCGGCAAGGTCGACGAGGACGAGGTCGAGGCGGCCGAGTCGTTCGAGCTGCCCGGTGCCGACCTGTCACACGAGGAACTCACCGTCAGGGTGCTGCCGCGGCAGCAGGACGAATTCACCTGTGCCGGGTGCTTCCTGGTGCGTCACCGCAGCCAGATCGCCGAGACGCGTGGGAAGAACCACTACTGCTACGACTGCGCAGGCTGACACCCGTCGGGACGGGCCTGACACCTGTCGGGACGGGCCTGACACCTGTCGGGACGGGCCTGACACCTGTCGGGACGGGCGGGCCGGGTCAGAGCTTCAACTTGACCCGGCCGAGCCCGGGCGCCTTGCGACCGCTCTTGGCGTAGTGGCGTGCGGCCAGCCGCGCGGTCAGCAGTTGCGTGGCACCCATGCCCACGCCGCTGGCAAGGGCCCAGGTGGCCGCGGTCGCCAGCGGGGTCTCCGGATCCGTCGGTGACGGGGGCTCCTCACCGGTGGCGGCCCGCCATGCCAACGTGATCAACTTCTGCGCCGCGATGGTGGTCACCGCACCGATCACGCCGATGTAGACCTTCCACACGAGCTTGTCGGAGAACTCCACGTCGTGTCCTTTCGTCGGGGCCGTGCCCGGATGCCGGACCTGGACGTCTCCATCCTAACCGCGCTGCCGGCGACGGGTCATCGTCGGGGCGGGCGGCCCGGTCGTCGCAGCGACGCCGTCCGGTTTCGGCAAGGGATGATGAGAGGCTGGCACCATGAACAGGGGGAGGACGGTGGGATCCAGGTGAACCGTGACTACACCGAACTGCTGTGGGTGCCGGTGCACTGGTGGCTGCTGGGCGTCGGGTTCGCTCTGTCGATGGTGCTGGCGGTGACACACTTCCTGGGCTGGGGCCCGGGTGCGGTCAGCGGGGTGGCCGTGATGGCCGTCGTGGCGGCCCTGTTCCTGAGCTACGGCGGGTTGCGGATCCGGGTGGACGACGAGGGGCTGCACCTCGGTCGTGGTGTGCTCACCTGGCCGTACGTGGCCTCGGTGGCGGCCCTCGACGAGGCTGCCGGCCGTGATCGGATGGGTCCACAGGCGGATGCGCGGGCGTTGCTGGTGGTACGCCCCTACCTGCCCCGGGTCGTGGAGGTCACCCTCGACGACCCGGCCGATCCTCACCCGTACTGGCTCGTGGGGAGTCGACGGCCCGAACTGCTCGCCGCTGCGATCCGGTCACACCTGCCCCGGACCGACCAGGCGCACAAGGAGGCCGTCGATGCCGGTTGAGGTGTTGATCACCCGGGTCCGCGACGGGGTCGAACTGCCTTCGTACGCCCACCCCGGCGATGCGGGCGGGGACCTTCAGATTGCTGTGGACGTGACGATCCAGCCGGGTGAGCGGGTGCTGGTGCCGACCGGGATCGCGATCGCCCTGCCCGAGGGCTACGCCGCGTTCGTGCATCCCCGGTCGGGGCTGGCGGCCCGGCACGGGCTGTCGATCGTGAACACCCCGGGCACCATCGACGCCGGGTACCGCGGTGAGGTCCAGGTGTGCCTGATCAACACCGATCCGACCGAGCCGATCGAGCTGCAGCGTGGCGACCGGATCGCGCAGCTGGTCATCCAGCAGGTCTGGCAGGCCCGGTTCGTGGAGGTGACCGACCTGCCGGCGTCGATCCGTGGGGCCGGCGGTCACGGATCCTCCGGCGGTGTGGCCGGGTGGACTGGAACGAGCGAACTATCCTAGGCGAGGCCGTGAACGACCCGCGGCCCTGGACGAGGGGAACTTGATGATCTTTGACAGGTTGTTCGGCAAGCGCGGTGGATCCCGGTCGGATTCATCCGAGGAGGAGCATGCCGACACCGCGACCCCGGCCGAGGCCGAGGTCGACGAGGATCATGACGCGGTCGACGAGGACCACGACGCGGTCGACGAGGAACGCGACGCGGTCGACGAGGCACACACCGGGGCCGACGCCCCTGCTGACGACACCGACTGGGACGCGTTCGATGCCCGGTGGTGGCGGGACGACGGCCCGTACGACCTGTCGGAGGTGGACGCCGAGCTGCTGGACGAGCCGGATCCGATGCGGATCGACCTGGGCAGCCTGATCGTCACCGGCTTCGAAGGCATGGAGTTGCGGCTGCAGGTCTCCGAGGAGACCCAGCAGGTCATGTCGGCCCTGTTGATCAAGGGCGACTCCGCGCTGGAGATCGCCGCCTTCGCCGCACCCCGCAGTGGTGGGTTGTGGAGCGAACTGCGCGAGGAGATCGTCACCGCGACCAACGAGGCCGGTGGTTCGGTGGCACACGTGAAGGGCCCCTTCGGGACTGAGCTGCGTCGGTTGTTGCCGGTGCAGACACCCGACGGTGAGCAGGGCTACCAGCCGTCGCGGATGTGGGTGGCCCAAGGCCCACGCTGGTGCCTGCGCGGGGTGCTGTACGGCCAGGCGTCGGTGTCGGAAGGCCTCGACGGGCCGGTCGCACCGTTGCTGGAGACGTTCCGCAAGATCGTCGTGCGACGTGGCGACGTGGCGATGGCACCGGGCGACCTGCTCGAGCTGACGATGCCGGACGGGGCACGGCCCGCGACGCCCGAGACGCCACGAGGCTGACCCGGCAAGCCGGTGCCGGGTTCAGTCCGTGCCGGGTTCGATCAGCTCGTAGCGCGGGTTGTACATCGTGCGGTGCCCGGCCTGACAGGACACGCGGCCATGGACGCGGATCGTCGTGCCGGTCTCGATGCCGGGGATCGTCCGGCGTCCCATCCACGCGACCTCGACGGTGCCCGAGCCGTCACGGAGTTCCACCGACAGTGTCGGCGCCTCACCCTGGGGTGCCCGGGTGAGCTTGGCGACGGTGCCGCTGAGGGTCACCCTGTCGCGGTCCCGGCACGATTCGATGGGCTGGGCCCCGACCCGTCGGGCGGCCTCCTGCAGGTCTGCCGACTCGAGCTCGGCCTCGGACGTGGTGAGCTTCTTCCACGCCCTGCTCAGCCGGCCGCCGAGGGTACGGGTCTCGCGACCGCTGAACTCCTGCCGTGCCATCGGGTACGCCTCCATCAAGCCCTGGGATCTCTCGGCCCGGTGTCGTCCGTCAGTACTCCGAGCCGTCCGTCCGTACCCCGACAAGTCTAGGCCCCGGCCGGGCCTTCCCCTCAACTCGATGCCGACCCGTGACCTTCACCCGGCTCGGAGTCCACGACCGCGGGGCGGGCACCCTTGGGCGCCAACAGTTCCGCGAGTCGCCGGTCCTGCTTGTCCGTGGTGACGAACATCAACTCGTCGCCGGCCTCGAGGGTGCCGTCGACCTCGGGTGCCCGGGCACGTCCGTCGCGGATCACCGCCACCAGCACGGTGTCGTCGGGCCATCGCATGTCGCCGATCCGGGCCCCGACGTGGGGGCTCTCCCCGGGGAGCACCATCTCCACCAGTTCGGCCGAACCGCGACCGAAGGTGAACAGCCGCACCAGGTCGCCGATCCCGACGGCCTCCTCGACCAGGGCCGACATCAGCCGCGGGGTGGAGACCGAGACGTCCACGCCCCACTGCTCGTCGAACAGCCACTCGTTCTTCGGGTGGTTCACCCGGGCGACGGTGCGGGGGACGCTGAACTCCGTCTTGGCCAGCAGGGAGTGCACCAGGTTGACCTTGTCGTCACCGGTGGCGGCGATCGCCACGTCGCAGGTGTCGAGCCCGGCCTCCTCCAGCGACGTCAGCTCGCAGGCATCGGCGAGCAGCCACTCCGCTTCGGGCAGCGAGTCGGACTTGATCGCCCGAGGGTCCCGGTCGATCAGCAGCACGGTGTGGCCGTTCTCGATCAGCTCCCCGGCGATCGAACGACCGACGTTGCCGGCTCCGGCGATGGCGATCCGCATGGTGGCTCCTCAACAGGTCTTCGGGTGCTGGGCAGGCGTGGGCGTCACGGCGCTCAGCGGCGCGGCGGGTTGCCGAGCCGGGACTCCAGCTCACTGAGCCCTTCGTCGGTGACGGCGGCGTACAGCAGGTCGCCGTCCTGAAAGACGGTGTCGGGCTCGGGCACGATGCCTTGGCCCAGCCGCTGGATGAACGGGATCTTGGTGCGCGCCGCGACCTCGATCTGGCGGACCGAGCGGCCCACCCAACCACGATCGGTGTGCACCTCGACCAGTCGGACGTGGCCCGACGGGTGGCGCCACAACGGTTCGGACCCGGCCGGCAGCAACCGGCGCAACACCTGGTCGGCGGCCCACCGGACGGTTGCGACGGTGGGGATGCCGGTCCGCTCGTAGACTTCGGCGCGGCCCGGGTCGTAGATCCGGGCGACCACGTTGTCGACGTTGAACGTCTCGCGGACGACCCGGGCGGAGATGATGTTGGAGTTGTCCCCGCTGGAGACTGCGGCGAAGCCTCCGGCGTCCTCGATCCCGGCCGTGATCAGGACCTCACGGTCGAAGCCCATCCCCCGGACGGTACGGCCGGTGAAGTCCGGCCCGAGCCGGCGGAAGGCCTCCGGGTCCACGTCGATCACCGCCACCGAGTGACCACGCTTCTCCAGGCCGCGGGCCAAGGTGGATCCGACGCGACCGCACCCCATGATGACGATGTGCACGCTCACTCCTGGTTCGAGGCGGGAATCTCCCCTGAGCACGCTAACACCGCTTCCCGACCGGAACGGCCTCCGCGCGGTGGGTAATCTTTGCGACAGTCAGGCGAGCGGCGCCGGCGCCAAGGGGGAACACACGTGGACTTCTCGAACAAGATCGCCGTAGGACATGACGGGTCGGAGGAGTCGTTCCTCGCGGTCCGCTGGGCCGCCGGCGTGGCGGCCGCCGCCGACCAGGAGCTGGCCGTCGTGCACGGCTGGATCTGGCCACAGCTGACCAAGCAGTTGGGCCCGGTGGAGGGGATCCCCGACTCCGGGTTGCGCAGTGCAGCCGACGACCTGCTGCGCGAGGGTGTCGAGGCGGCCCGTGAGGTGGCCCCGGAGGTCCGGGTCGGCACCGCGTTGATCACCGGGGAGGGGCGAACAGCACTCGGCCACGTCTCCCGTACCGCCGATCTGGTGGTCGTCGGCCATCGCGGCCTCGGTGGCTTCCTGGGCATGTTGCTCGGCTCGGTGAGCCTCGACCTGATCACCCACGCCGGCTGCCCGGTCGCGATCATCCGGACCGCGGATGCCGGCACCGGCGATGTCGTGGTCGGCGTGGACGGTTCGGAGGCGGGCCTGGCTGCGGTCGGCACCGCCGTACGCCTGGCCGGCACCTGGCGTGCCCCGCTGCGGGTGGTCCACGTCCGTCGCGTGATCAACTCCCGTACGGCCGCCTCCGACGACGAGGCCCGTGACGTCCTGGACCAAGGTGTCGCCCGGGCCCGTGAGCTCGGCCTGACCGAGGTGACCGGCGAGCTGGTCGACCACAGGTCGGTCTCGCAGGGCCTGCTCGATGCCGCGGGTCGGGCCCGGATCATCGTCGTCGGCATCGAGGGTGCCGGGCGTCGTGGATTCGGGTCGAACGCCCATGCCGTGATGCATCACACCACCGGCAACGCGGTCGTCACCCGGTACGTGGCACGCGACGAGGCGGACGAGGTCGAGGTCGTCGCGACCGACTGACGACCGTCGGCCGTTGCGGCAAGCCGATGTGATGCCGACCACGCCCGGAGGTCTCGCCAAGTCGCCCGGACAGGCATAGAGTCGCCGGACGTGAACCTGTCCGACGCAGGCAGGCGGCTCGTCCTGGGCCGCAAGCTCCGCAGCGGGCAACTGGGGGAGACCCTGTTGCCGAAGCGCATCGCGCTACCCGTGTTCGCCTCCGACGCCCTGAGCTCGGTCGCCTACGCCCCCGACGAGATCATCCTCACCCTGGCGCTGGGTGGTGCCTCGGCACTGGTGTTCTCATGGCCGATCGCCATCGCCGTCGCCGTGGTGATGTTGGTGGTCGTCACCTCGTACCGCCAGAACGTGGTCGCCTATCCGTCCGGTGGCGGTGACTACGAGGTGGCCACGGTCAACCTCGGCCGCAACGCCGGCCTCGGCGTGGGAAGTGCGCTGCTGGTCGACTACGTGCTGACCGTCGCGGTCTCCACCTCGTCGGGGATCCAGAACGCCAAGTCCGTACTGCCGTTCATCGACGGCCACGAGGGCATGATCGCCGCGGTGGTGATCATGGTCCTGATGACGCTCAACCTGCGGGGGGTGAAGGAGTCCGGCACCCTGTTCGCCATTCCCACCTACCTGTTCATGGCCTCGATCCTGATCATGGTCGGGTGGGGACTGTTCCAGATCCTGGTGCTCGACGTGCCGCTGCAGGCCCACAGCGCGCAGTACGGCGTCGCCGGCGATCCGACGTACACCGCACTGACCGGGTTTGCCATGGTCGCCCTGTTGGCGCGAACCTTCTCGTCCGGCTGCGCCGCGCTGACCGGGGTGGAGGCGATCAGCAACGGGGTGCCGGCCTTCCGGGAGCCGAAGAGTCGCAATGCCGCGACCACCTTGGGTCTGCTGGGTCTGGTGGCGATCTCGATGATGATCGGGATCATCACCCTGGCCAACCTGACCGGGCTGAAGTTGGTGGACGGGGAGAACTCGTTCTACACCGTCAACGGCCAGGTGCACACCGAGATCGTCGAGCAGACCGCGGTCGCCCAGCTGGCCACGGCGGTCTTCGGGTCGGTCCCGGTGGTGGCGTGGTTCGTGGTGGGGGTGACCATGATCATCTTGTTCCTGGCCGCCAACACCGCCTTCAACGGATTCCCCGTCCTGGGGTCGATCCTGGCGCGCGACGGATTCCTGCCCCGTCAACTGCACACCCGCGGTGACCGGTTGGCCTACAGCAATGGCATCGTCGCGCTGGCCGTGGTGGCCACCGTGCTGGTCATCGCGTTCAACGCCAACGTCACCGCGCTGATCCAGCTGTACGTGGTGGGGGTGTTCGTCTCGTTCACGGTGAGCCAGACCGGCATGGTCGTGCACTGGACCCGGATGCTGCGGGGAGAGACGGCCCCCGACCGACGCCGTCGGATGCAGCGTTCCCGCGTGGTGAACGTGATCGGACTGTCGATGACGGCGACGGTGCTGGTCGTCGTGCTGATGTCGAAGTTCCTGCACGGTGCATGGATCGCGATCGTCGCGATGGTGGTGCTGTTCGTGATGATGAAGGCCATCCGACGGCACTACGACACGGTCGCTCGCGAGACCGCCTGGCGCACCGAGGACGTCGGGACCCTGCCGAGTCGGGTCCGGGCCGTGGTCCTGGTCAGCCGGGTGCACAAGCCGACCGTCCGGGCGTTGTCGTACGCGAAGGCGTTCCGGCCCAGCTCGCTGGAGGCGGTCATGGTCGACGTCGATCCCGAGGAGACGGCGCGGACCAGCCGGGAATGGGTGGCGGCCGGGATCACCACCCCGCTGACGGTCATCGCCTCCCCGTACCGCGAGGTCACCGGTCCGTTGCTGAAGTTCATCGACGAGCTGCGCAGCGAGAACCCGCGGGAGGTGGTGGCGGTGTACGTGCCGCAGTACGTCGTCGGCCACTGGTGGGAGGAGCTCCTGCACAACCAGTCGGCGAGTCGGTTGAAGGCCAAGTTGCTCCACATGCCCGGCGTGGTGATGATCTCGGTGCCGTACGTCCTCGCCTCGTCCCGACGGCGGACCGAGTCCGGTGGCGCGGGCGACCGTGATCAGTTGTGGGCACGTCGCCATTGAGGTGGTCCCCGTGCTCGACCGGGGGGCGTGATCCACTGGAGGGGTGACGCAGATGAGTGAGCAGTCGGCCGTCGGTCAGGTCGTGGGGCCGTTGGAGGTGGGACCGGTCGCCCACGGGGGACACTGGGTCGCCCGTTGGGAGGGCCGGGTGATCTTCGTGCGCCACACCCTTCCCGGCGAACTCGTCCGGGTACGCATCACCGACGACACCCACGCCCGGTTCTGGCGCGGTGACGCCGTCGAGGTGATCACCCCGGCCGCTGACCGGATCACGCCGCAGTGCCCGATCAGTGGCCCCGGCGGGTGTGGCGGCTGCGACTTCCAGCACGTCAGCCCGGCCGGACAACGTGAGCTGAAGCGGGCCGTCGTCGCCGAGCAGCTGCAGCGGCTGGCCTCGCTCGACTGGGACGGGGAGGTCGAGGAGGTGCCCCTGCCCGGCCCAGGTGCCGACGGTGTGGCCGCTGACGCTGACGATGGCGTGGGCGACGTACCGGCCTGGCGTACCCGGATGCGCTACTTCGCCGACACACAAGGGAACTGGGGGCTGCGGGCACACCGGTCGCACACGGTGGTCCCGCTGCCCGACCAGGGCTGCGCGATCGCCGCGGTCCCGGCACCCGACCCGGGCACGGGTGCGGTGGCCGATGTCGTGGTGGACGGGTTCGGTGACCAGCACCTGATCATGGACGCGGAGCCGATGGGGTCGGGGGCCGACCTGGTGCAGATCGCCGGCGGCATCGAGTTCGAGGTCCCGGTGGACGGGTTCTGGCAGGTGCACCCTCGCGCTGCCGACATGCTGGCCGGTGCGGTCCTCGACGGCCTCGAGCCGCGCGCCGGCGAACAGGGCTTCGACCTCTACTGCGGGGTGGGGCTGTTCGCCGCGGCACTGGCGGGCGAAGGCGTCCGGATGTGGGGTGTGGAGTCGGGGCGGGCCGCGGTCCGGTGCGCCCGGCGCAACGTTCCGGGCGCCAGGTTCACCGCCGGCCAGGTCGGCAAGGTGTTGCACGGGTTGCCGAAGCGCACCGACCTGATCGTGCTCGACCCGCCGCGGCAGGGAGCCGGCAAGGACGTGATACGGCAGGTGTTGGCGCGCCGGCCGCGAGCGATCGCGTACGTGGCCTGTGATCCGGCAGCCCTGGCCCGCGACCTCGGGACGGCCCGCGAGGCGGGCTGGGAGGTCATAGAGCTGCGCGCCTTCGACCTGTTCCCGATGACCCACCACGTGGAGTGTGTCGCCATCCTGGCGCAGCGGTAGGTGACGGGCCCTGCACGTGTCAGACCGGTAGCGCTGCAGCCATCCGGTCGACGGCCTCGACGAGGATGTCGGGTGAGGTGGCGTAGTTCACCCGGATCCACTGATCATGGTGTTCGGAGAAGTGCCGACCCGCCACGGTGGCGACCCGGGCCTCGGTGAGGAAATGTGCCGCGGGGTCCGCGAGGCCGAGCGCAGCGCAGTCCCACCACGCCAGGTAGGTCGCAGGACCGGCAGTGTGCACGATGCCCGGCAGCTTGTCGGCGACCAAGCGGGCCAGTAGGGCGCGACGATCGTCGAGTTCGCCGCGGAGCTGGTCGAGCCAGGTGCCGTCGGCACTCCACGCGGCCTGCTGGGCCGCGACGGCGAGGTGTTGGGCTCCGTTGACCGCTGACGGGTGCAGCCCGGTCGACAGGTGACGGGTCCGGGTGCCGGCCAGCAGCACGGCGGCTCGCAGGCCGGCCAGGTTGAACGCCTTGGAGGCGCTGTGCAAGGCGAGTCCGCGGCTCGCTGCGGGCAGGGAGAGGTACGGCACGAAGGTCTCGCCCCGCCGCACCAGCGGAGCGTGGATCTCATCGCTGATCACCAGGGTGCCGTGCCGGTCGGCGAGCTCGGCGACCATGGTCAGTTCGGCAGCGGTGTGCAGGGTGCCGGTCGGGTTCTGCGGATTGCACAGGATGTAGGCCGCACCCGGACCGGCCTTGGCGAAGGCGTGATCAACAGCGTCGAGGTCGAGCCGCGCATCGGGGCCCAACGGGGCCGTGACCACCGGTCGCTCGATCGAGTTGATCAGTCCGTGGAAGGAGCTGTAGCACGGCGGGCTCACCACCACCGGGGACCGAGGCGGCGTCGCGGCAAGGATGAGCTGTCGGATGCCGGTCATCACGTCAGGGACGACGCGGTGCCCGGTGAGGTCGACCGGCCAGCCCCATTCCCGGTGCGCGAACTGGGCCAGTGCGTTTCCCAGATCCGGTGTGGGCCTGACATAGCCGGTGTCACCTCGCCGCACCATCGCCGTGGCGACCTCGACCACGTCGGGGCACGGGTGTGCATCCATCTCGGCCACGACAAGGGGGAGCACGCCGTCGCCGTACGAGGCCCACTTCTCGCTGGTTCGGCTCGAGCGCAGCGCTGCGGCGGACAGGCCAAGGATCTCCATGCGCTCATCGTGGCTGCCGTCGACGACCTCCCGGGTTCGCGTCCACGACATGAGGTGGGATGGTGGAGACGAAGGGCAGTCGAGTGGTATCTTGACGTCGAGAGACTTTCCAAAGGGCAGCTAGGGCACAGGACAGGAAGTGGGATCGCGATGAGCGCCAACAGCTTCAACAGCCAGGACACACTCGAGGTCGACGGGACCTCGTACCAGATCTTCCGACTGGACGCGGTCGAGGGGAGTGACGCCCTCCCGTACAGCCTGAAGATCCTGCTGGAGAACCTGCTGCGCAACGAGGACGGCGCCAACATCACCGCCGACCACATCACCGCGGTCGGGCAGTGGGACTCCCAGGCCGAGCCGAGCCAGGAGATCCAGTTCACCCCGGCGCGCGTGATCATGCAGGACTTCACCGGCGTGCCGTGTGTGGTCGACCTGGCCACCATGCGTGAGGCGATCACCGAGCTCGGTGGCGACGCCACCAAGGTCAACCCGCTGTCGCCGGCCGAGATGGTGATCGACCACTCGGTGATCGCCGACGTGTTCGGCACCGCCAACGCGTTCCAGCAGAACGTCGAGATCGAGTACGGCCGCAACCGTGAGCGCTACCAGTTCCTGCGGTGGGGCCAGACCGCCTTCGACGACTTCAAGGTCGTTCCCCCGGGCACCGGCATCGTGCACCAGGTGAACATCGAGCACCTGGCCCGGGTGATCTTCCCGCGTGAGGTCTCGACGGGCTCAACCGGCGAGAAGGTGTTGCAGGCCTACCCCGACACCTGTGTCGGCACCGACTCCCACACCACCATGGTCAACGGCCTGGGCGTCGTCGGCTGGGGTGTCGGCGGCATCGAGGCCGAGGCGGCCATGCTCGGCCAGCCGGTGTCGATGTTGATCCCGCGGGTCGTCGGCTTCAAGCTGTCCGGTGAGCTGCCCGAGGGTGCGACGGCCACCGACCTGGTGCTGACGATCACCGAGATGCTCCGTGAGCACGGCGTGGTCGGCAAGTTCGTCGAGTTCTACGGCTCGGGCGTCTCGCAGGTGCCGTTGGCCAACCGCGCCACCATCGGCAACATGAGCCCGGAGTACGGCTCCACGATCGCGGTGTTCCCGATCGACGGGCAGACCACCGACTACCTCCGGCTGACCGGCCGTGACGAGCACCAGATCAAGCTGGTCGAGGAGTACGCCAAGGCCCAGGGCCTGTGGCACGACGACGACCGGGAGCCCAACTACTCCGAGAAGATCGAGCTCGACCTCGCGACGGTGGTGCCGAGCATCGCCGGCCCGAAGCGGCCGCAGGACCGGGTCGCGCTGAGTGAGGCCAAGGAGTCGTTCCGCAAGGCCCTGGACGCCTACGTCAGCGACGAGTACAAGATCGAGAAGGGTCGCCTCGACGAGTCGTCGCGCGAGTCCTTCCCGGCCAGCGACTCCCCGGCCGTGTTCAACGGCGACGACCCCGACGACAAGCCGCACGAGAGTTCCCGGGAGCCCCACCCCGGCCGGGCCAGCTCGCCGACGCCGGTCACCCTGGCCGACGGCACGCAGTTCGACATTGATCATGGTGCGGTGTCGATCGCGGCAATCACCTCGTGCACCAACACCTCCAACCCGAGCGTGATGGTGGCGGCCGCGCTGGTGGCCAAGAAGGCCGTCGAGCTGGGCATGGACCGCAAGCCGTGGGTCAAGACCACGCTGGCGCCCGGGTCGAAGGTCGTCATGGACTACTACGACCGGGCCGGGCTCACCCCGTACCTCGACAAGATCGGGTTCAACCTGGTCGGCTACGGCTGCACCACCTGCATCGGCAACTCCGGCCCGCTCATCCCCGAGGTCAGCAAGGCGGTCAACGACTCCGACCTGGCCGTGGTGTCGGTGCTGTCGGGCAACCGCAACTTCGAGGGCCGGATCAACCCGGACGTCAAGATGAACTACCTCGCCAGCCCGCCGCTGGTCGTGGTGTACGCGTTGGCCGGCACGATGGACATCGACTTCGACACCGAGCCGATCGGCACCAGTGCCGAGGGCAAGGACGTGTTCCTGCGTGACGTGTGGCCGAGCCAGGCCGAGATCGAGGAGGTCGTCTCCGGCGCCATCGGTGCGGAGATGTTCACCGAGTCGTACGCCGACGTGTTCGCCGGTGACGACCAGTGGCGGAGCCTGCCGACGCCGGAGGGCCGGACCTTCGAATGGGCCGACGACTCCACGTACGTGCGCAAGCCCCCGTACTTCGACGGCATGCCGGTCGAGCCGGAGCCGGTCTCCGACATCAGCGGCGCCCGGGTGCTGCTGAAGCTGGGCGACTCGGTCACCACCGACCACATCTCGCCGGCCGGCGCCATCAAGGGCGACAGCCCGGCGGGGCAGTACCTCACCGAGCAGGGGGTCGAGCGCAAGGACTTCAACTCGTACGGTTCCCGCCGCGGCAACCACGAGGTGATGGTGCGGGGCACCTTCGCCAACATCCGGCTCCGCAACCAGCTGGCGCCGGGCACCGAGGGTGGCGTCACCCGTGACTTCACCGTCGCCGACGGCCCGGTGACCAGTGTGTACGAGGCCTCGCAGCACTACCTGGCCCAAGGCACCCCGCTGGTCGTGCTGGGTGGCAAGGAGTACGGCTCGGGTTCGTCGCGCGACTGGGCGGCCAAGGGCACCGCACTGCTGGGCGTACGGGCCGTGATCACCGAGTCGTACGAGCGGATCCACCGGTCGAACCTGATCGGCATGGGCGTACTGCCGCTGCAGTTCCCCGAGGGGCAGAACGCCGACTCGCTCGGGCTCACCGGTGAGGAGACCTTCGACATCTCCGGCATCACCGCGCTCAACGACGGTGCCACGCCGAAGACGGTGAAGGTGACCGCCACCGGCGCCGACGGCAACGAGGTGTCCTTCGACGCCGTCGTCCGGATCGACACCCCCGGCGAGGCCGACTACTTCCGCAACGGCGGCATCATGCAGTACGTGCTGCGCTCGCTGCTGAAGCAGGGCTGAGGTCACGGTCGCGTTACACCTTCGGCTGCCCGGGCGCCCATGGCGGGCGCCCGGGCAGCCGGTCAATATGGTGAGCATTGCACTGATCAGCCCACGATCGGGACCCGGACGACGGGACTCACCGCACCACCGACAGGGAGACGACCATGGCGCAGCCGTACCAGCAGGGCCAGCCCCAGTACGCACCGCAGCAGGGCCAGCAGGGTGAGGACCCCGGCAAGACGATGGGGATCGTCGGTCTGGTGCTCGCATTCCTGATGCCGATCATCGGTGTCATCGTGAGCTTCATCGCCCGCGGCAAGTCGAAGGCGGCCGGTTTCGCCAACGGCCTGGCCACCGCCGGCATCATCATCGGGATCATCGGCGTCGTGCTGCAGGTGATCATCGCGATCGCGGTCATCGTGCCTGCGGTCGGATTGATCAACAAGTGCGCCGAGCTCGGCCCGGGCACCCACCAGGAGGGTGGGGTCACCTACACCTGCGGCTGACCTCGGCCAGCGCCCGCGGCGTCCCGGCCGCTTCACACCCCTTCGGTTCCGGACCTGGGGGACGAAGCGACCGGGGCGCCGTTTCGCGTTTCCGGGCACGTGACGAGCCCCGGCACTGCAACCCCGGGTCGGCCCGGGGTTGCGGTGCGTGAGGGAGCGGCGTAGTGTTCTATTCGAACACACGTGCGAAGGGGGCAGTATGCAGACAACGCTCTACACACCACCGGGGTGGCCCGCTCAGGTCCGCCCGGCGGGGGCGCCGGACTGGGAGGAGACCGCCATCGCCTTCCTGCTGGACTGCTGCCCGCCCGACTTCCGCGGCTATCCCGTGCTGCGGCGCCACCCGGTCGTGCTGGCCCGGTTCGCGGCACAGTTCGTCGAGGGGCAGTACGGTGCCGCCACGGACGGCCTCGCCGGGGTCCGCACCAGCCTGATGGACCACGTACCGTCCGAGGTCCTCGACTCCGCGGCCAACGCCTGGCTCGAGCAGGGCGCCCAGCTCGCCCGGGTCCGGCGGGCGGTCGCGCTGGTCGAGGAGGCGCTGCGCGGGCGGGTGTTCATCCGTCGGCTGTGAGGCGCCGACCGCCGGTGGCTAGGACAGCTGCTCCACCCGCATCTCGTCGAGGTGCACGATCGCATTGAGCTGGGTGTTCAGCACGAAGCGGGCACGAGTCACCCCGGCCGGGATCACCTCGGCCAGTTCCACCCGTGACCACGTGTCCATGGCGTCGACCACCGGGAACCACGACGACCAGAACTGCTCCTGGACGGCACCGCTGTCATCGAGCAGCTGGCACTGCAGCACCACGTAGTAGCCGTGCCGCGCCGCATCGGTGGCGGTCGCCCGCAGTCGGGTGCTGAACCGGAACGGCCCGGGCTGCACGGTCAGGTCCTGGAAGACCGACCCCTGGAAGCCCGGCGGCAGCCGCAACGTGGTCGTACCGTCGCCCAGCGTCTCGGGCCGCACCAGCTCGCCGGTCTTCCACTCGTACGCAATCTGCCACGGCGCGACGTCCGGGTCGTCGAAGCCGGGGTTGGTCGCCAGCTGCGTGGTCCGACCGCGGCCGGCCGCCCCGAGCCAGGCCGCGTACTGCCGTTGCCGGGGCGAGCCGGTCCGCTCGTACCGCCGCCACTGGGTGAGCCAGCCCCGGTCCGCACCGGGGTGGTTGCGGACCAGGTCGGCGGCGTGCCACAGCGGATACAGGTTCCAGCCACTCCACGTGTGCTTGAAGTGCACCGGCTGCAACGGCTGCTTCAACACCGGGTCGGTCTGGAACTCGGCCAACAGCTCGAGCCGCTCGGCGGCCCGTTCGACCGCCGCGTCCACGTCGGCCAGGGCGGCCCGGATCGCGTCTCCGGCCTCGTCGAGGTCGCCGAGCGGCGCGCCCGGCCGGGGCCAGCTCAGCGCGGCCGCCTCGGAGTAGGCGAAGCTCCGCCGCATCACGGTGGCCCGCTCGCGGGGTGGTCCGTCCGGCGCGGTCGCGATGACCTGGTCCAGCAGCTGACGGCTCCGGATGACGTCGGCCGGTTCGATGCCCTCGAGGTAGGACGGGTCGACCATGTAGTGATACATCCGCGGGTTGCGGAACCACGGGAGGTGGGGCACGACCTCGGCCCAGTACCGTTGCCAGATGGCGAAGTGCTCGGCCAGCGCCCCGGCGGCCGCCGGCCCCACGGCGCGCTCGTACCAGTCCTGGGTGAGCGCCTCGTCGTCCTGCTCGGGCTGCCACACCAGCTTGCCGAGCACGTACGGCTTCGGGCCCTCGCCCCAGTTGGGGTACAGCTCGGCGTAGTGCCACCGCACGCCGTGGGTGGCGGCCCAGCGGTAGGACTCGGCGACGATCGGGGTGTCGACGCGCGGCACGCAGTACGGGGCGCCGTAGCGGTAGTCGTACCACCCGAGCTCGTTGGCGACCTCCTGCCAGGCCAAGGTGTTCGCCTGGTCCTCGGCCCGGATCTTGTCGTCGACCCAGCCGAACCGGTCGCGGGTGAGGAAGGGGATGACGGCCGGGTGCAGCGGAAAGGATGGCGGGTCGGCGACATTGGTGTAGGCGAGCAGGCCGATCCGGGCGTACGGGAGCTCGCGGGTGACGCGGTCGGCGACCTCGTTGACGAACGCGTAGTACGGATCACTGGCGTCGGCGTACCCGACCGAGTTGAGCTTGGTCAGGTCGACCTCGTCCTCGGAGAAGCCGCCCGAGTCGTTGACGCCGAGGCTGTAGCTGAGCAGGTGCGGTCGGGGGCGGAGGTGTTCCACGATGGTCGCGGCCGCAGCCTCGGCGATGCCGGGAGCCTGGAACCGCGGCTGCCACTGGATGTGCCGGGACGCCGGCGGGATGTAGGTCTCCCCGTCGTGGATCGGGTAGAAGTCCGGGCGGTAGGTGGGTAGCGACGGGTCACCGTAGGTGGCGGGTGGAAACAGCCGCCACAGGTTGTGGTGGAACTCGATCCGCCAGTGCTGTCGGGCGATCGCGCCCCACCGCTTGACCGGGTCGGGGTCGGTCAGGGTGTCGGTGTGGCCCGGGTTCATCAGCGGACTGAACTGACGCATCGCGAACACCGGTTCGGCGGCGTACCGTTCGAGCGGCACCGTGATCGTGGTGGCCGGCGGTACGTGCAGTCCGGCATCGCCGGGCATCAGCCAGCGGGCGCCCAGGTACTTCTCGCAGAACTCGTAGCAGGCGTAACCGGCGCCGAACTTGTCCAGCCCCAACAGGGTCACGCTGTCGGCCGTGGTGGCCACCACGAAGCCGTCGGTGTCGAGCCCGCGGGCCTGGGTCCACACCCCGTCGGGAGTGCGTGGCCCGTACGTGCCGGCGTAGATCCGCGTCAGTTCGGCCGGGTGCTGGGCATCCTCGGCCGCGGTGACCACGGGGAGTTCGACCCCGGTGGCGGTACGGACCACCGTGACGATCAACTCCGCCGCGGCGGTGACCTGGGCCGCCCGACTGTTCGCCACCACGACGATCGCCCGTGGTTGGCCGTCGGCGACGACGGGGGCTCCGGGGCCGGCGGCGCGGGCAACGGGTCCGTGCGCCATGGTGAGGCCGAGGCCGACCGCGCCGGTGCCGATGAGGAAGGTTCTGCGACTGACGTCCATTGTCATCTCCAGGGTAGGTCCTAAGACTCTAATGTCGTCGGGTGTGGTTTGACCAGAGGGTGGCCGTGGCGAGGACGCGTGATGGCGCAGGTGCGGTGCAGTCGGCCCAGTTGGGACCCCGGATGTGGCCTGCGGGTCTAGAATCGCCGACATGGCCTTGTTGGAGAAGATCAGCGGTCCGGCGGACCTGCGTGCCCTCACGGCGTCGCAGCTGGACCAGTTGGCGACCGAGATCCGGGCCTTCCTGATCGAGAAGGTCAGCAACACCGGTGGGCACCTCGGGCCGAACCTGGGCGTCGTCGAGCTGACCCTCGGCATCCACCGGGTGTTCCGGTCACCCGACGACCCGATCATCTTCGACGTCGGCCACCAGGCGTACGTGCACAAGATCCTCACCGGCCGGCAGGACGGTTTCGACGAGCTCCGGCAGCAGGGTGGCCTGTCGGGCTATCCGAGTCGTGAGGAGTCGATGCACGACTGGGTGGAGAACTCGCACGCCTCGACCGCGCTGTCGTACGCCGACGGGATGGCGAAGGCGCTGAAGGCCCGTACCGCACAGCCGACCGACCGTCGGGTGGTCGCGGTCGTCGGGGACGGCGCGCTGACCGGTGGCATGGCGTGGGAGGCGCTGAACAACATCGCCGCCGATCCGACGCTGCCGGTGGTGATGGTGATCAACGACAACGGTCGCTCGTACACCCCGACCGTGGGCGGCCTGGCCAACAGCCTCAACGACCTGCGCACCAGCCCGAAGTACGAACCGGTGCTCGACCTGATCCGGCGCAACGTCAGCCGCACCCCGCTGGTCGGGACCGCCGCGTACGAGCTGTTGCACGGGATCAAGATCGGGTTGAAGGACATCCTCACCCCACAGGGCCTGTTCTCCGATCTGGGCCTGAAGTACGTCGGCCCGATCGACGGCCACGACCTCGTCCAGGTGGAGCGTGCCCTGCAGCAGGCGCGGCAGTACGGCGGTCCGGTGCTGGTGCACTGCGTCACCCGCAAGGGGATGGGCTTCCAGGCGGCCCTGGAGCACGCCGAGGACCAGTTCCACTCGGTGGGCAAGATCGACGCCAGGACCGGGGAACCGTTGCAGGCTGCGAAGTCGGACACCTGGACGGCCTCGTTCGGCCGTGAACTGGTGCGGGTGGGGGAGTCGAACCCCGACGTCGTGGCGGTCACCGCGGCCATGTTGCACCCGACCGGGCTCAGCGCGTTCGCCGCGGAGTTCCCCGACCGGGTGTTCGACGTCGGCATCGCCGAGCAGCACGCGGTGACCTCGGCCGCCGGGATGGCGATGGGTGGGCTGCATCCGGTGGTCGCGTTGTACTCGACCTTCTTGAACCGGGCCTTCGACCAGGTGCTGATGGACGTGGCACTGCACCGTTTGGGAGTGACCTTCGTGCTCGATCGGGCCGGGATCACCGGGCCCGACGGTGCGAGCCACCACGGCATGTGGGACCTGTCGATCCTGCAGCTCGTCCCCGGGTTGCGGTTGACCGCACCGCGTGACGCGGTGCGGCTGGCCGAGGCGCTCGACCACGCCGTGACGATCGACGACGCACCCTCGGTGATCAGGTTCTCCCGTGACTCGTGCCCCACCACGGTGGAGGCGGTCCGTACCGTCGACGGTGTCGACGTGCTCACCGAGGACGCGGAGTCGTCGGTGCTGGTCGTCGGGTACGGCGAGATGGTCCACCTCGGACTGGACGTCGCTGAATCGCTACGGGCACAGGGAATCGGCGTTCGGGTGGTCGACCCCGTCTGGGCGTTGCCGGTGAACCCGGCGCTGCGCGAGCTGGCTGGTGATCATGACCTGGTGATCACCATCGAGGACAGTGGCGTCGTCGGCGGCTGTGGGGCCAGGCTCGGTCAGGAGCTGCGGCAGGACGGCAGCCGCGTCCGGGTGCACAACTTCGGCGTACCGCAGGAGTTCCAGGCCCAGGGGAGTCGTACCGAGGTGCTGCAGCGCATCGGGCTGACCAGCCAGGCCATCTCGCGGTTCGCCGTCGAGGCGATCGCCGGGCATCCCGACCAAGCCACGGAACACCCGGCCAGTTGGGCCAGTCACCTCGGCCAGCTCTGAGTCGTCAGGCGTCGGTGAGCGGCGCCCGACCGGTGATCAGGTGCACCGCGAAGTCCTTGGACCTGCCGTCGACCTCGCGGGCGATGGTGGCGTAGCGGACGTGCCCGACCGATTCGAAGCCGCGGGCGGTGAGGTCGCCCACCAGCTCGGCCGGTTCGAAGCCGTGGTGGCCGGTGAAGTCGTCGCGGTGGGAATGGAAGTCGTCGGTCCCGTCGGCCGCGAGCTCGGCGATCGCGACCCAGCCACCCGGGGTGAGCAGCTCGGTGAATCGGTCGAGGACTCCCGCGACGTCGGGGACGTGGTGCAGCGACAGTGAGGCGGTGATCAGGTCGTAGTGCTCCCGGGGAGCCGGCTCGGTGGTGAGGTCACGCCGTACGGCCCGGAGGTTCGGGTGCTCGACCCGACGCTGCTCGGCGGCGGTCAACATCCCCGTGGAGGTGTCGACCATGTCGATCTCGGCGACGGAGGCGGCGAGTCGTACGCTCAACAGGCCGGTGCCGGCGCCGAAGTCGAGTGCGACCCAGGTCGGCTCCAGCGGCACCCGATCCCGGATCGCCGCCGCGAGGTGGGCCGCCTGCTGCACCTTGTCCGGTTCGTCCCAGGTGGCTGCAGCGGCGTCGAAGTGAGCAGCCTCGTCCCCCGGGTGATCATGGCTGTGCCCATGATCATGTGCGTGGGCCCGTTCCTGGTCGTGGGCCGGACCATGATCACGGTCGTGGTCGCTGCTGTGGTCGTGTCGGTTCACCCGGTCATCTCCCGCTCGAATTGATCATGGTCACTGCTCGGCGTGGTCGTCCCACCAGGCAAGCACCCGGGCACCCTGCAGGGTGAGCCACCGTGACGGCTCGCCGTGTGGGGCGTCGGTCTCGAACCACACGATGCCGTCCAAGGGGCCGTCCTGCAGCCACCGGCCGTCGGGGCCGCGCTTGGCCCGTACGAGATCGACTGCGTCGGCCAACCGCGGATCGGGGGCCACCTGATCATGCTGCGAAGCCGCACGGAAGTGGTCGAGGGCCCGGAGTGCGGAGTACTGGTACCGCGGCGGCGACACGAACTCGGCCACCCAGTCACCGACCCGCTCGCCGTCGCGCTTGCGGTACAGGAGTTGGCGTTCGGCGAGGTACTCCTCGCCGCGGTGGCGCATCTCGACCGTGCTGGGGTCACCGGTCCGCTGTTCATGGTCGAGCAGGGCGATGACCGTGCCCAGCGTCGAGAGGAACGAACTGCGGGTCGATCCGGACGGCCACCAGCAGTTCCAGCCACCGTCGGGCAGCTGGTGTTCGCCGAACCAACGGACCATGCCCGACATGTCGCGACCCAGCCAGTCCCCGTTCGACAGGGTGTGGGCGTTGATGCAGACGTCGACCTCGCCGGACCAGAACGGGAGGTCCTCGTACTCCCAGGTGCAGTTCCGCGCGAGCCGGGCGCCGGTGTCGCCGAGCACCTCGGCGTCAACACCCCATTCGCGCAAGTGGCACAACGCCCACAAGGTGGCCACCCACGGTTGTGCCTCCGGATCACCGACCACCACCACGTCACCGAGGTCTGGTCGACCGGGGAAGTACGCACCTCCGGCCCACTGGCCGTCCGCATCCTGACGGGCGAGCAACTGCGCCCCGAACCCCTCGAGTGGGACCCGGGCGCGGGTGGCCTGCCAGACGTCGTCGCCGACGCCGAGCAGGTCCCGTTCGACCTGCCAGCGCAGGGCCGGATCGGCGTCGAGCAGCCAAGTCGTCAGCGGGTCGGAGGCCAGCGTGTCGGGGGGCGGTTGAGTGGCCATGTCGGCCACGGTACAACCGCCCCCGCCGATCACGGTAGGGTCGCGACACCCTTGGGCAGGAACCGTCGGTCGTTGACCTTCTCCGACACGCCGCTGCGGTCCAGGTACGGGGTGATGCCGCCCAGATGGAACGGCCAGCCGGCGCCGAGGACCAGGCACAGGTCGATGTCCATCGGTGCCTCCACGACGCCCTGGCTGAGCATCAGGAAGATCTCGTCGGCCAGGGCGGCGGTCGCCCGGTCGAACACCTGCTCACCGGTCGACGGCTTGTCCCCGACGGTGAACAGGGCCTGGGTCTCGTCCGACACGTACGGCTTCCCCTCGGCCGTCCAGTCGTAGATGCCGGGCTTGCCGGCCTCCACCAACGCCTTGAGGTTCGGCGAGACGTGGAACCGGTCACCGAACGCGCCGTGCAGCGTCTCGGCGACGTGCAGCGCGATGGCCGGGCCGACGAGCTGCAGCAGTACGAACGGGCTCATCGGCAGCCCCAGCGACCGGAACGCCTGGTCGGCGACCTCGACCGGGGTGCCCTCGTCGACGCACGCCCAGATCTCGCACATCAGCCGGATCAGGATCCGGTTGACCACGAAGCCGGGGGCGTCGGCGACCAGCACCGAGTTCTTCTTGAGGTTCTTCGAGGTGGCGAAGGCGGTGGCCAAGGTGGCGTCGTCGGTCTTCTCGCCGCGGATGATCTCCAACAGCGGCAGCACGGCGACCGGGTTGAAGAAGTGGAAGCCCACCACTCGCTCCGGATGTTGCAGCGTGGAGGCGATCTCGGTGATCGACAGCGACGAGGTGTTGGTGGCCAGTACGCACTCGGGCGAGACGATCTTCTCCAGGCCGCCGAACACCTCCTGCTTGACCTTCATCTCCTCGAAGACGGCCTCGATCACGAAGTCGCAGTCGGCGAAGTCCTGCTGGTCGGTGGTGCCCGACAGCAGCGCCTTGTAGCGGTTCAACGAGTCGGGGGACAGCCGCCCCTTGCCGGCCAGCTTGTCCAGCTCGGCATGTACGCCCGCGACGCCGCGGTCGACCCGTTCCTGGTCGAGGTCGCTGATCACGACCGGCACCTCGAGCCGCCGGACGAACAGCAGCGCCAACTGCGCAGCCATCAGGCCGGCCCCGACGATGCCGACCTTGGTGACCGGTCGGGCGAGCTCCTTGTCGGGCGCGCCGGCGGGTCGCTTGGCCCGCTTCTGCACCAGGTCGAACGCGTACAGCCCGGCCCGCAGCTCCTCGCTCATGATCAACTCCGAGAGCGCGGCGTCCTCGGCGTCGAAGGCCTCCTCAGCGGTCGCGGTCTTCGCCGCAGCCACCAGGTCGAGTGCCCGGTACGGGGCAGGTGCGGCACCCGACAGCTTCTGGTCGACCAGGGCCCGGGCCCCGGCCACCGCGTTGTCCCACGCGTCACCACGGTCGACCTCCGGTCGTTCCACGGTGACGTCGCCGGTGATCACCTTTGCGGCCCAGTCGATCGAGCGCTCCAGGAAGTCGGCGGCGTCGAACATCACGTCGGCCAGCCCGAGCTCGTAGGCCTGGAAGCCCTTGAGCATGCGATTCTGGTTGAGCGGGTTCTCGATGATCAACTTCAGTGCCTTCTCGGCGCCGATCAGGTTGGGTACCAGGTAGGCACCACCCCAGCCCGGCACCAGGCCCAAGAAGCACTCGGGCAGCGCGATCGCCGGGGCGGCACTGTTGATGGTGCGGTAGTGACAGTTGAGGTTGACCTCGAGGCCACCCCCGAGTGCCAGCCCGTTGATGAAGGCGAACGTCGGGACCTTCGCGGTGCGCAGCCGATCGAACACCCCGTGCCCGATCCGGGCGATCGCGCGCGCGTCGTCGACGTTCTTGATCTTCGCGACCCCGGACAGATCGGCACCGGCGGCGAGGATGTAAGGCTTGCCGGTGATCGCGATGCCGGCGATGTCGTCGCGGGCGAGCACCCCGTCGAGGGTCTCGTTCAGCTTGCCGAGGCTGCGGGGCCCGAAGGTGTTGGGGCGCTTGTGGTCGAGCCCGTTGTCGAGGGTGATCAACACCAACGTCCCGGCACCGTGCGGCAGGGTGATGTCACGGGCGAGGGCGTTGGTGACGACCTCGTCGTCGGTGAGGGCGGATGCCCGGCTGATCAGGTCGTCCAGCTCGGAACCGGTGGCGATGCTCACTGTGCAGCCTCCTGCTTGGCGTCGGTGTGGTGGAGGTTCTCCCAGATGACGGTGCCGCCCATGCCCAGGCCGACACACATCGTGGTGATGCCGTACCGGATCTGTGGATTGTCACGGAAGGTGCGGGCCAGGTGGATCATCAGCCGGACGCCGGACGAGGCGAGTGGATGTCCGAGCGCGATGGCGCCACCGTACGGGTTCACCCGCGGGTCGTCGTCGGCGATGCCGAAGTGGTCGAGGAAGGCGAGCACCTGGACCGCGAACGCCTCGTTGATCTCGAAGGCCTGGATGTCGTCGATGCCCAGCCCGGCCTTGGCCAGCGCCTTCTCGGTCGACGGGATCGGGCCGACCCCCATCACGTGCGGATCGACTCCGGCGAAGCCGAACGACACCAGTCGCATCGACGGCTCGAGCCCGAGCTCCTCGGCGGTGTCGGCCGCGGCGAGCAGGGCGGCGGTGGCACCGTCGTTGAGCCCGGCCGCGTTGCCGGCGGTGACCCGTCCGTGCGGACGGAACGGCGTCTTGAGGCCGGCGAGCCCTTCGACGGTGGTCCCGGGCCGCGGCGGCTCGTCGACGGTGGCCAGCCCCCAGCCCTCCTCGGTGTTGCGGGTGGCCACCGGCACCAGTGCCTCGGTCAGGATCCCTGCCTGGTAGGCGTCCTGGACGCGCTGCTGGCTGAGCACGGCGAACTTGTCCGAGCGTTCCTTGGTGATCGCCGGGAAACGATCATGGAGGTTCTCGGCGGTCGAGCCCATCACGAGTGCGGCCGGGTCGACCAGCTTCTCCGACAGGAACCGCGGGTTGGGATCGACACCCTCACCCATCGGGTGGTGCCCCATGTGCTCCACGCCGCCGGCGATCACGATGTCGTAGGCGCCGAAGGCGATCCCCGACGCGGTGCTGGTGACCGCGGTCATCGCGCCGGCACACATCCGGTCGATGGCGAAGCCCGGCACGGTGGACGGCAACCCGGCAAGGAGTGCTGCGGTCCGGCCGATGGTCAGCCCCTGGTCGCCGGTCTGGGTGGTGGCGGCGATGGCCACTTCGTCGATCTTGTCGGGCTGCACCTCGGGGTGGCGGCGCAGCAGGTCACGGATGCAATTGACGACGAGGTCGTCGGCCCGCGTCTCGGCGTACATGGACCCGGCCTTGCCGAAGGGGGTCCGTACACCGTCGACGAAGACCACGTCACGGGAGTCAGCCATGGCGCAATATTACTCACGAGTAACAATCGGCGCAACGGCGGGGGTGGGGGTGGCCCGTGCAGTCTCGTCGAGTGGGCAGTTGGCGAGGTGCCGTCGCATCGAGAGGGCAGCTGGCGAGGGGAAATCCGTGGGATTGCCTCTCCTAGCGCCCGGTCGCCGACCCGGGGTGTGTCTCAGGCGCACAGGTGAACACCGAGGGGGCAGTTGGCGGGGTGCCCCCGCATCGAGAGGGCAGTTGGCGAGGTGCCGCTGTATCGAGAGGGCAGTCGGCGAGGGGAAGTCCCGTGGGATTGCCTCTCCTGGCGCCCGGTCGCCGACTCGGGGTGTTTCCAACTGGCACAGGTGACCGTCGAGAGGGCAGTTGGCGGGGTGCCGCTGTATCGAGAGGGCAGTTGGCGGGGTGCCGCTGTATCGAGAGGGCAGTTGGCGGGGTGCCGCTGTATCGAGAGGGCAGTTGGCGAGGTGCCCCCGCATCGAGAGGGCAGCTGGCGAGGGGAAATCCGTGGGATTGCCTCTCCAAGTGTCCGGTCGCGAGCGTAGGGCGTGTCGAGCCGTCTCGACGGGCTCGCCGGGCGTCTTGCCGGGCCTCGACGGGCCTCGACGCGCGTGTCGACGGGCGTCTCGACCGGCTCGGACGGGTATGTCGACCGGCTCGACCGGCTCGGACGGGGCGTGACCGTCAGGAGTCGAGCAGGGCGGACACCAGGCCGGGGGTGAGCAGCTCACGCTGCCACGTCCGGGCGCCACGCTCGGCAAGGAATCCTGACACGGTGGCGGCGTCGACCTCGGCCGGCGGTTGCCAGGCCAGTCGGCGGAGGGTGTCGGGGGTGAGCAGGTTCTCGGCCGGGACCGCCAGCTCCTCGGACCGCTGGGTGACGAACTCGCGGACCCGGTGCAGCCGCTGAGCGGCCTCGGGTTCCCGCTTGGCCCAGGTCCGAGGCGGTGGGGGACCGTCGGCCGGCAGCCGCAGCACCGGCAACTCCTTGCGCGAGAGCGACAGGGCCCGGTCGATGGCGGCCAACCAGTTCTCCTCGTACCGCTTCGCCTGTCGACGTTGGAATCCCTCGATCCGGCGCAGCCCGGCCCGGGTGGCTTCCTGCAGGGTCGCAGCAGCCTCGGAGATCGCCTTGTCGGGGAGCACCTTGCCCGGTGCCTTGTCCATCGACGAGGCGAGTTGGTCACGCACGGTCCACAGCTCCCGTACGACGGCCAACTGGCGGGGGGTCCGTACGCCGTGCATCCCTGAGGTCCGACGCCACGGGTCGACCCGTGCGGCCGGTGAGGTGCCGGCCGAGGCCACCAGGGCGGCGAACTCCTCGGCCGCCCAACCGTCCTTGCCCGCCTGCTGCAGCTGGTCGGCGAGCACGTTGCGCAGGTCGACCAGCAACTCCACGTCCAGCGCTGCGTACACCAGCCAGTCGTTCGGCAGCGGACGGGACGACCAGTCGCTGGCCGAGTGCTCCTTGCGGAGCCGGACGCCCAGTTGCTCCTCGACCAGGGTGCCCAGGGCGACCCGCGGGAAGCCGAGCAGCCGACCCGCGAGCTCGGTGTCGAACAAGGTGGTGGGGTGGAGCCCGACCTGGGTCAGGCAGGGCAGGTCCTGACTGGCCGCGTGCAGGATCCACTCGTGCGTCAGGGCGGGCTGCAGCGCGGACAGGTCGGCCTCGGCATCACCGTCCCGGAACGGGATCGGGTCGACCAGATGGGTGCCCGATCCCGTCCGACGCAGCTGGATCAGGTACGCCCGGGTGCTGTACCGGAAGCCGTGCGCCCGTTCGGCGTCCAGGGCGACCGGGCCGGAGCCGTGGTCGAGTGCGTCGACCACCTCGGCCAGTGCGTCGGGGGTCGTGGTGAGCTCCGGCACCCCGTCGGCGGGTGCCGACAGCAAGGGTGCCTCCGGCGTCACCGGCGTCACCGGCGTCTCCGGTGCCTCCGGGGTCTCCAGTGCCTCCGGCGTCTCTGGGGTCTCCGGCGAGTCGGTCTGGTCGGGCTGTCCGGACTTGTCGGGCGGCGAGGGCGGCGACGGCGCCTTGTCGGCGCTCACCGCGCCCGGCGGGGCGTCATCGGTACCACCCCGGGTGGCAGTGGTGGCAGGCCGGCGACCGTGCACAGCAGGTCGGCCCAGGCCTCGAGGTGGGCGGTCAGGCCGTTGCCCCCCGCATCCAGCTCGGGGGTCCAGGACGCGCGGATCTCGACCTCGGCCCGGGCCGGCTCGTCGGCCATCTGGCCGAACGACTCCGACGAGACCGAGGTGACCGTGCCACTCGGTTCGGCGTAGCCGGCCTCGTGGTTGGCCAAGGAGTCGGTCAGCCAGGACCAGCCGACGTGGGGGAGCAGTGGATCACTCACCATCTCGGCGTCGACATCGGCGCGGGCGAACGTGACGCACCGGAAGGTGCCCTCCCAAGCGCTGTTGCCGGCCGGATCGTGCAGCAGGATCAGCCGGCCCGTACCGACGTCGTCACCGGACACGATCACGTCGGCGGTGATGGCTGCGGAGTACGGGGCGATCCGCTGGGGCGACGGGATCTCCTCGACCACCAACTCGGGGCGCCACAAGGCGGCACCCAAGTCGGCGACCGCGCGATCAAAGGCTCGCGGTCGGGGATCGGTCGGCCTGCTCGTGGCACCCACGAACGTCACGATAGGTCCCGACGAGCGAGCGGGCGGCAAGGCACGCCGAGGGGACCCCGGTGCGGCGATCACTCCGCGGTCCGGCCGGCGATCGCGACCACCGAGGCCAGCAGCAGTGAGGTGCCCACGTCGGCGTCCAGCTCGACGACCACGGTCGTGATCGGCCGCTGGTCCGGCGCGTGCCACACCGACCGGTACAGACACAGGTCACGGCCGTCGTCGAGTTGCCCCAACGAGATCGGATCGGCCTGGTAGGTGGCGGTGTAGCCCTGGTGGCGGTAGTACGACGTCGGCAGCGGGCTGGCGTACCGGGTGTGCAGATGCCCGACGGTGCCGCCGGAGCTCAGCGGCAGTACGCCGAGCTCACTGCCGTCCGCCGCCAGGAACCGGTACCGCCCCACCTCGAGCAGTGGCTGCCAGGTGATCCGCGGCAGCTGCCTGGTCAGGCCGTGCACCAGATGGACCTCACCGGTGTCGGCCGGCAAGGACAACGGCAGCCGTACGGCGGGGGCGCCGGTGTGGTCCGACGGCGGCAGCAGCACCGGGTGCGACAGGTCGTACCCGGTCGGCACGGTGGGCGTGTCCGGCGCCTGGACCGGACCGTCCAACCGGGCCACCAGCGCGGCTGCCAACGGGTCGGTCGGCGCCACGCCGATCGGCTGCCCCGGTTCCGTTGGGCCCGTCGCCTCCGTGGGGCCCGTCGCGTCCGTGGTGCCTGTCGCGTCCGTGGGGCCGGTCCGGTGCTGCGGGAGGTCGGCCCGTACGGCAACCGATGTCCGTGGTCGGTCCCCGACGGTGGTCGGCAACGGCCGGTCGTGGCGGATCCGTTCCCGGACGTGGGGCAGCCACCGGGCGATCCGGTCGGTCGCCGACGGCCGGTGGTGACGATGGTGGGTCCGGCTCCACAACATGATCGCGACCATCGCGAGGTCGAAGTACTTCCCCTCACGGGCGGTGCCCTCGTCGTCCAGCGCGATCCAGGTGGAGACCTGTCCGCCGATCACGCCCGGCCGGGTCGACCGTCGTTCCCAGCGGGGGAAATGGCTGGAGTACAGGTTGCCGAAGATGACGTCGCGGCCGTGGTCGAGCAGGTACGTCTCCAGGTCGAGCTCACGGTGGAAGTACCAGATGAAGTCCATCATCAGCAGGTCGTCCGGCAGCTGCGGCAGGGCCGCGGGCGTGTCGTACGGGGTGTCGGGGTGGAGCATGTCGGCCCAGATGATCGGCTGCAACCCACGCTCGGCGACCGCGGCGCACAACACGTTGACGTCGTCGGCGAACAGCTGGGCCGGGTCGAGTTCGCGGCACCGTTCGCACACCCCGATCCGGTACACCTCGTCGTGGCCCAGGTGGACCAGCCGGCGGGGCCGGACCACGTCGAGGATCTCGGCCATCACGTCCAGCACCAGCTCGTGACTCGCCGGATTGGCCGGGCAGTAGCAGCTCGGGTACGTCTCGGCGTGCGCGTCGGCGGCGAACAGGTCGGTCTCGCCGCCATCCTCGGCAGGCTGGGCTGCGACCTCGGCGATCTCCGGGTGGGGGATCGTCAGGTACTGCACGTGGGACAACGACTGCACCTCAGGCACCACGTCCAGGCCGAGGTCGCGCAACTCGTCAACCAGGGCGGCGGTGTCGGCCTGCGGCAAGCACTGCCCGGGCGCGACCATCGGGAAGTGGCCGGGCATCGGCTGCTCCCCGGCGACGGCCGCGGCGTGGACCCGCTGCCAGGTCTCGTTCACCTCGGGATGGCGCTTGAGCTCCATGCCGCCGGCGAACTCGATGATCACCGTGTTGTAGCGCAACGGCACGACCACCTCACGGATCAGCCGGCGGAAGTACGTCACCTGGTCGGGGCCGGGCAGCGGCAGGTGCACCCCACGGAACGCGTGGGCCGGCTCCTCGACCCGGGTGCCGCGGCGGAGCCCGCCGGCGATCAGCAGCTGCTGGACCACAGCCTCGACGCCGTGTCGCAAACCTGCCTCGTCGCCGACCACCAGCACCCGACCCTGCGTCACCCGGATGGCGAAGCCCTCCGGCCCGGGCGGGGTGTCCGGCAGCTCGAGCTGGGTGTCGTCGCCGGCTGCGGTGGGGACGGTGATCACGATGGCGTGCCGGTCGCCCCAACCCGCGGGCAGGGCGATCGTCGGGGGTGCCTCGGCGACCTGCCAGGCCTGGCCCAACGCCGTACGGGCACGCTCGGCCAGGTGGGTAGCCAGTCGGGCGGACAGGTGGGCGGCCGGGCCGGGGGCGACCTCGCCGGCATGGATCACCGCCCCGGCGAAGTCGGCGACCGCCGGTCCGGGTCCCTCGTCGACCGCGTCGGCCGGTGCCGGGAACAGCCCCAGGGCGGGAACGGCGACCCCGACCACGTCGATGCCGGCGACGATCGACAGGTCCTGCAGCCGGGGGGTCTCGAAGCGCAGGATGCAGCGGCGCATCCGCAGCCCGACGTCGAGGGCGACCCGGGGGTCCTGTTCGAGAACGAACTCGTCGGAGGTGAGTGCGGTCGGGTCGAGCTGACCGACCTGCCGGAGCCGCTCGCCGACCGGCACCAGGACGCGGATCCGGTGGACGTCGGCCAGCACGCTGCCGTCCAGCACGAACCGGTCGACGAACGTGTCGTCGTCCCACTCGCACTCGATGTCGACGCCCTGCTCCCGTACGGTCAGACCGCGCCAGCCGATGCTGCCGCCGATGACCGGGGTACCGGGGACGACGTCGATCCAGTCGTCACCGGCCGCGGCGTCGGCCTGCCGGGTGCGGGGCTCGGCCCGTGGATCGGCCCGGAGGTCGGGGAGCTGGGGCCGGGACGTCCCGGGGACGAGGTAGCGGTACCGGGCGGGCGGAACCCGGGTCGGCGACAGGTCGATCCGCGCCGCCGTGGCGGCCCCCGACGTACTCATGATCATGCTCCGTCTCCGTGCCACGGTGTCATCGTGGCTGCGATGCCGCTGACTGCGACGCCGTGTCGCGTCTCGGATGGTAGTGGCCTCGGCCCGTGCCAGGACTGCCGTCCGTGAGATGATCCCCGCGATGACTGCTTCACCCTTCCTCGCTGCCGCCACCGGGAACCAAGGACCGCAGCTGCCGGTGTGGTTCATGCGACAGGCCGGCCGTTCGTTGCCCGAGTACCGAACCGTTCGCGCCGACCGACCGATGCTCGAGTCCTGCACCGACCCCGACCTCGTCACCGAGGTCACGCTGCAGCCGGTCCGCCGGCACGGGGTGGACGCCGCGATCCTGTTCAGCGACATCATGGTGCCGCTCGCCGCCGCCGGGGTCGGCGTCGAGATCGTTGCCGGGGTCGGCCCGGTGATCGCCGAACCGATCCGCACGGAGGCCGATCTCGCGCGAGTGCCGGCGCTCGACCCGAGCGACGTCGGCTTCATCGACACCGCCGTACGACAGTTGGTCGCCGAGCTGGGGGAGACCCCGCTGATCGGGTTCGCCGGTGCCCCGTTCACCATGGCCAGCTACCTGGTCGAGGGCGGGCCGAGCAAGGACCACGCGCGGACCAAGGCGCTGATGGTCGGCGCGCCCGAGCTGTGGCATGCGCTGTGCGCCCGGATCGCGGCGATCTCCACCGTCTTCCTGCAGGTGCAGGTGGCCGCCGGCGCCCGCACGGTGCAGTTGTTCGACTCGTGGGCCGGCAGCCTCAGCGTGGCCGACTACCGGGAGTTAGTGCTGCCGCACTCGACCGCCGTCCTCGCCGCGATCACCGACGTACCGCGGATCCACTTCGGGGTCGGCACCGGGGAGCTGCTCGCCGACATGGCCGGCATCACCGACGTGATCGGGGTCGACTGGCGGGTGCCGCTGGACGAGGCCGCCCGCCGCGTCGGCGGGACCAAGCCGGTCCAGGGCAACCTCGACCCGGCCCTGCTGCAGGCGCCGTGGCCGGTGCTGGCCGACCGGGTGCGGCAGGTGATCCGTACCGGGGCGCAGGCACCGGGCCACATCTTCAACCTGGGCCACGGGGTGCCGCCGCAGACCGACCCGGACGTACTCACCCGGATCGTCGAGCTGGTCCACACCGAAGGGCCCGAGCTGCGTGCGGCGGCCCGGGCCGACGGTGTGACGAGCTCGTGAAGGTCGCGGTTGTCGGCGGCGGCGTCGCCGGACTGACCGCTGCCCTCGAGCTGTCCGACCTGGGCGCCGAGGTGATCGTGCTGGAGGCCGCACCGCGACTCGGCGGCAAGGTGCACGGGGTCGACCTCGCCGGGTTCGGCCTCGACGTCGGTGCGGAGTCGGTGCTGGCGACCGCACCGGAGGGGGAGGCCTCCCCGACCCTGGAACTGCTCGACCGGCTCGACCGTCCGGCCGTGCCGCCCGAACCCGTACGGGCCCAGCTGCTGGTCGACGGGACGGTCCGCCCGGTGCCGCCGTCGCTGGTCGGGGTGCCGTTCGACGCCGACGACCTGGTCGACCTGCTCACCCCGGACGGGCTGGCTCGTGCCCGACGAGAGCCCGAGGTCGACGCCCCACCGCTCGACCACGACGTCGCGATCGGTGACCTGGTGGCGGACCGCTTCGGCGCGGAGGTCGTCGACCGGCTGCTCGAACCGATGCTCGGCGGGGTGTACGCCGGCCATGCCCGCGAACTCTCCTTCGCCGGGGTCGCACCGGCCCTGTGGCAGCGGGTACGTGGTGGCGGCAGCATCAGCGCCCACGCCCGGGCAGCCCGGTCGCCGACGACGCCCGGGCAGCCACGCCGGTCGCCGTTGGTCGGAACGCCGGGAGGGATCCACGGGGTGGTCGCCGCCCTGGCCGAGACCCTTTGTACGGCCGGGGTCGAGGTGCGGACCGGTGCGACGGTCCGATCACTGTCCCGCACCGGCGCGGGCTGGCAGCTGGTGTGGGGGCCGACCATCAACGAACGCGTGCTCGACGTCGATGCGGTGGTGCTGGCCACCCCGGCCGCCGCGACGGCACGCCTGCTCGCCGACGTCGCCCCGGCCGCGGCCACCGAACTGGCCCAGGTGTCGTACGCATCGGTCGCGGTGGTCACCGTGCTGGCGACCGGGCTGACGATCGACGGCTCGGGGCTGCTGGTGCCGCCGGGGGAGCTGCCGACGATCAAGGCGTTCACCCACTCCAGTCGCAAGTGGGGGTGGGTGCGGGAACGGCTCGACCGGGCGCACGGGGCCGAGCACGACGTCGTACGGATCAGCATCGGCCGCGCCGGTGGCGAGCACCAACTGCACCTCGACGACGACCAGCTGCTCGCCCGCACCCTGGCCGAGACCGCGCAGGTGCCCGGCTGGGCCGAGGCACGCGTCGTCGCCGGCCACGTCCAGCGGTGGGGTGGCGGGCTGCCGCAGTACGCGGTGGGACACCCGGAGCGGATGGCGCGCGCGACCGCGGCCATCGCCGAGCTGCCCGGACTGGCCGCCTGCGGTGCGGTGTGGCAGGGCCCGGGGATCGCCGCCTGCCTGCGCACCGCGCGGGCCGCGGCGCGGGCCGTACGAGACCGATCCGACTGACCGACGCACGACCCGAACGAACGAACGAACCCCGAGCAGAAGGAGCAGCCCATGCGGGCCAAGGACATCAACGACACCATCCGCTACACCATGTGGTCGGTGTTCCGGCGACCCCAGGGGGCCGAGCCGGTCGCCGAGGGTGATCCGGCCGAGCTGGCGGCGGGCCTGGTCGACGCCGTCACCGCCGAGGGTGCCGCTGCCGACCTGACGATCCGCGGCTGGTACGACGTGGCCGGGTTGCGGGCCGACGCCGACCTGATGGTGTGGTGGCACGGACCGGAGGTCGGCACCGTGCAGGACGCCTACCTCGCCCTGCGCGGCAGCGAGCTCGGCCGCACCCTGGTGCCGGTGTGGTCGCAGGTCGCGCTGCACCGGCCGGCCGAGTTCAACAAGGGGCACGTACCGGCGTTCATGTCGGGCGAGGAGGCGCGCGACTTCGTCTGCGTCTACCCGTTCGTCCGGTCGTACGAGTGGTACCTGCTGCCCGACGAGAAACGGCGCGACATGCTCCGCGAGCACGGCCAGATGGCCCGCGAGTACGCCGACGTGCGGGCCAACACCGTGTCGTCGTTCGCGCTCGGTGACTACGAGTGGATGCTGGCGTTCGAGGCCGACGAACTGCACCGCATCGTCGACCTGATGCGTCACCTGCGGGGTGCCGCCGCGCGGCGCCACACCCGTGAGGAGGTGCCCTTCTACACCGGACGACGCCGTGAACTGGCCGAGATCGTCACCAGCTGGTGAACGATGGGCCGCGCCCGGTCAGGCCTTGGGCTCGAGGGTCAGGCAGACCGAGTTGATGCAGTACCGGTCGTCGGTCGGGGTCTGGTAGCCCTCCCCGTGGAACACGTGGCCCAGGTGCGAGTCGCACACCCGGCAGCGCACCTCGGTGCGCAGGTGGCCCATGCTGCGGTCGTCGAGCAGCACGACGTTGGACGCGTCGTCGGGAGCGAAGAACGACGGCCAGCCGCAGTGTGACTCGAACTTCTGGTCACTGCGGAACAGCACCGTGTCGCATCCCTTGCAGCGGTAGACACCCTCGGTGGTCGTGTCGGTGTACTCGCCGGTGAAGGGTCGTTCGGTGGCGTCCTGCCGAAGGACGCGGTACGAGAGCGGATCCAACCGCTCCCGCCACTCCGCGTCGGTGCGGGTGATCTTGCCGACGGTTGCCGCGGGCCGCTGGGTCGAACTGGTCATGGGAACATCTCCTTCTGGCTGACCCTTCCAGCGTACGCGCCGGCGCACGGCTCGCTAGATTGACCGCATGGCGAAGACCCCAGCCGCAACGATCGCAGTCGGTGAGCGTGAGGTGCGCGTCTCCAGCCCGGACCGCGTCGTGTACGAGGCGACGGACCGGACCCCGGCGATCACCAAGCTGCAGGTGTGCCAACACTTCGCCGACGTGGCCGACGCGTTCATGAACGCCAACGGTGACCGGCCGGTCGCGCTGGAACGCTGGCCCGGCGGCTGGCGTGAGGGAATGACCTTGTCGGTGGGCCCGGGCGGACAGCAGCAGGGTGACGGCTTCTACTCCAAGCGGCCCCCCAAGGGCGCGCCGGACTGGGTCGCCACGACCCGGGTCACCACCCCGAACGGGCGCCCCATCGACGAGCTCACCCTGACCGAACCGGCGGCTGCGGTGTGGGCTGCCCACATGGGCACCCTCACCTTCCACCCGTGGGCGGTGCGGTCGGCCGACGTCGAGCACCCAGACGAGTTCCGGATCGACCTCGACCCGCAACCGGCGGCCACCTTCACCGACGTGAAGCGGGCCGCCGCACTGGCCAACGACCTGTTCACCGAGCTCGGCGTCCGGGCGTTCCCGAAGACATCGGGGAACCGCGGAATCCACGTGTACGTACGGATCCGGCCGGAGTGGACCTTCGAACAGGTCCGTCACGCCGCGATCGGGGTGGGACGGGAGTTGGCGCAGCGCGACGACAGCGTCACGACCAACTGGTGGCGTGAGGAACGGCACGACTCCCAGGTGTTCCTCGACTTCAACCAGAACCTGCGTGACCGGACGGTGGCCGGGGCGTGGAGTCTGCGGCCCAGGCCCGGGGCCCCGGTCAGCACCCCGCTGGGGTGGGACCAGTTGGCCGAGCTGACCGACCCCCGCGAGTTCAACCTGGTCACGGTCCCTGACTTCCTGACCGACGGTGACCCGTGGGCCGAGATCGACCAGGTCGCCCACTCGCTGGAGCCGCTGCTGGAGCTGTGGGAGAAGCACCCCGGCGGTGAGCTGAACTTCCCGCCCGACCATCCCAAGATGCCGGGCGAGCCGCCGCGGGTGCAGCCGAGCAAGAAGGTGGCCGAGCACTGGGACGACGCGGGCAACCGGATCGAGGAGTGAGGTCGCACGGCACCCCGGTGGGTTGCGTCCTGGCGGGATGGGTACAGACTGGGGGTGCCCACCGCCGACCAGTTCTGGAGTGAGTCATGATCAAGCTGAGCCACCTTCCCGTACGGATCGTCACCGGGGCGTTCCTGCTCAACTCCGGCCTCTCGAAGCGCAACCTCACCGAGGAGGCGGCCGAGGGCCTGCAGGGGATGGCCGCGATGGCCGTCCCGTTCGTCTCCGACCTCGACGCCAAGACCTTCGGCAAGCTGCTCTCGGCCGCCGAGATCGGGCTGGGCGTGACACTGCTGGTCCCGTTCATCCCGTCCTGGCTCGCCGGGGCCGCGCTGACCGGGTTCTCCGGATCGTTGCTGCGGATGTACCTCAAGGCGCCAGGGATGACCGAGCCCGACGGTATCCGGCCCACCGCCGACGGCGTCGCGCTGGCCAAGGACGTCTGGATGGTCGGCATCGGGACGACGCTGGTGATCGACGACGTTCAGGAGCGTCGCCGGCGCCGCTCGGCTCGCGACTGACCCCGGTCGGGGCGTCAACCCAGCTGGTGATCGTCCAACCAGCTGGTGATGCTGGCCGTCGACGGCTGGTCCAGCTGGTCGACGGTGCAGTCCTCGGCGACCTTGTCGGTGCGCCACCGCAGGAATGCGGTGTTGCTGCGGAAGCGCAGCAGGTCACCCTCGGGGTGCACGGCGTCATAGGTGACCTCGCACACCAGCAGGGGGTCGATCAGGTGGATGCGGTCGTTCGGCGTCGACCAACGTGACACCCCGTCGGGGATCCGGTTGCCACCGGAGCCTCCGGGATGCCACGGATGTTCCTTGAGGGCGGTCGATCCCGGCGGGACCTCCAGGTCGAGCAGCATCCGACCCAGCTCGACGCGGGTGGCCTGCGGGAAGCCGGCACACACGCCCAGGTGGTGCAGCAGCCCGTCGCGGTACAACCCCAGTTGGAGTGACCCCAGGGTGGGGTGCTTCGGGGTCGCGTTCCGGTCGAGCCGGAAGCCGCCGACCACGACGTCGGCGGTCCGGCGATGCTTGATCTTGAACAGGGTCCGCTTGCCCGACTGGTACGTCCCGTGCGGTGGCTTGGCCATCACCCCGTCCAGGCCGAAGTCCTCGAAGTCGACGAACCACCGTTTCGCGGTGGCGACGTCGGTGGTGAGCGGACTGATCAACAGCGGATGGGCCAGGTCGCCGGCCAGTTCCTCGAGCAGGCGTCGCCGGACCCGTTGCTGTTGATCACGGATGTCGCGTCCGCCGACCTGCAGCACGTCGAAGGCGATGAAGTGTGCCGGGAGCTCCCGGGACAGTCGGTCGGCCTTGGCGCCGGCGCCGTGCCGGCTGGCCAGTGCGGTGTAGTCGAGCCGGTCGTTGCTGATGATCACGATCTCGCCGTCCAGCACGCTGTCGGGCGGCAACTGGTCCCGGACGGCGTTGACCAGTTCGGGGAAGTCGCCGGTCAACTCGGTGCCGCGTCGGCTGAACAGCCGTGGCCGGTCGCCGGTGAACACGATGCAGCGCCAGCCGTCCCACTTCGGTTCGTACGCCATCCCTGCCGGGATCGCGTCGACCGACTGGGCCAGCATCGGCAGCACCGGGGGAGTGATCATCAGCGTCCGAGCGGAGGAGTGGCTGGGGAGTTGATCATGCTCGGGTCCAACTCAGGAAGACGGTGTCGGCCAGGCAGCTGACCTGTCGGACGACCCACTGGCTGGCGTCGACGTCCCCCGCGGTGAGGCGGGAGGCGGTCGGGTCGCCGGTGACGAGTGGGCTGACGGTCAGGCAGATCTCGTCGACGGCACCGGCGGCCAACAGCAGGCTGTGCAGGTGGGGGCCTCCCTCGCACAGCACCCGGTGCCAGCCGCGACTGCGGCAGTGGTCGACGATCTCGGCGCCGGTGAGTTGATCATCGTTGCCGCGGGTGACCCGGACACCCCGCGACGCCAGGTCCGCGACCGCCCCGGGGTCGGCGCGGGCGTCGGTGATCACCTCGACCTCACCGGTCCCGTCGGTCAGGTCGTGGGGGAGGGCCAGGCTCTGCGACACCACGAGCAACGGCGGCACACCGGACTGGCCGCGCGCCTCGCGTACGGCCTGTTGGTCGGTGGAGAGGTCGATCGCGCGGTAACCCTCCGCACGGACGGTCTGGGCACCGACCACGACGACGTCGGCAGTGGCCCGCAGGTGGTCGAACACCTGGTGGTCGGCCTCGGTGTTGATCGTGCCGGACCGACCGTCGGAGCCCTGCACCACACCGTCGATGGTGCCGACGAAGTTGGTCCGCACCCAGCAGTCACCGGTGTCGGGCCAGGCGTACCGGCGGGCCAGTTCGGCGGGGTCGGCCGCCTCCGGGCCGAGGTCAGCGGCGCGTGTCATAACCCTGATCATCGCAAAGTCGGGGCCGGATCGGGCACACTGGGCCGATGGGAAAGAAGTCGAAGTCCGAGAAGGATGACCACGAGCCGACGCCGGAGTTGAGCGAACTGCTCCGCCTGCCGAAGGGGCGGGTCGACCTCGACAGCTGGGACCCCAACGGTCACCCGGGGTACCCCGGCAAGGGGAAGAAGGACGCCGACGAGCACCTGGCGGCACTCGCCCCGGAGCTGTCGGACCTGCAGGAGCGGCTGTACGCCAACGGCAGGTCGTACGGTGCCGAGGCGCCACGGCTGCTGGTGATCCTGCAGGGGTCCGACACCGCCGGCAAGGGTGGTGTGATCCGCAAGGCGATCGGCCTGGTCGACCCGCAGGGGGTGGAGCTGAAGGCGTTCAAGCAGCCCACCAAGGAGGAGCTCTCCCACGACTTCCTGTGGCGGATCCGACGGGCGCTGCCGTCGCCGGGCATGATCGGCATCTTCGACCGGTCGCAGTACGAGGACGTGCTGATCGCCCGGGTGCAGGAGCTGGTGCCGGAGGACGAGTGGCGCAAGCGCTACACGCAGATCAACGCGTTCGAGCGGGAGGTGGTCGACTCCGGCACCGTGGTGATCAAGTGCTTCCTGCACGTCTCGAACGCCGAACAGAAGGTGCGGCTGGGCGAGCGCCTCGACAATCCGGAGAAGTACTGGAAGTACAACCCCGGCGACGTCGACAAGCGGCTGCAGTGGGACGAGTACCGGGCCGCGTACAACGACGCGTTGACGCGCTGCAACACCAAACCGGCGCCGTGGTACGTGATCCCGTCCGACCGCAAGTGGTACCGCAACTGGGCGGTGGCGCAGCTGATCCTGGAGCACCTGCGGGCGATGGACCTCAGCTGGCCCGAGGCCGACTTCGACATCGCTGCCGAGCAGGAGCGGTTGGCCGAGACCTGAGCTCGACCCACCGCCGAAGCGGAGTGTTGCTTCAGGCCCCGACCACGCTGAGGTGTCGAGGTCGGTCGCCGGCGACGTCCTCGCCCGAGGTGTCGGCGACGATGACGCCCTCACCGGGGGCGGCGTCGTCGACGAACTGCAGCAGGTCCATCGCGGCGAAGGCGTAGCGGGCGAGCAGCAGCCGCACCACGTCGTCGACCGCACCGAGGGGTTCGGCGACGGCGTGGACACCGGCGGCCAGCGCGGTGTCCCGCTCGGCACGCCACTGGTCGTTCGCGGTGACGAACCAGCTGCCGGCGGCGATGTGGCGCCGCCCCTGGCCCCGCAGCGTCCGGACCGCAGCGGCGATCGACGGGCCGGACCCGTCGGCGGCGGCGAGCACGACGGGAAGCTTGTGGTGCTGGCCCCAGTGCCGGGCCAGCCGGGCGAGGTGGGCCTGGGAGCGGGTCTCGCCGACGCTGGCGGTCGACAGCACCAGTGCGTCCAACTCGACGGTACGGGACAGGGCCAGGGCGTCGCGGAGTCGCTGGTCCACCGTCCGCAGCAGTGACGGCTCGGGGGCGAAGGTGCGGGCGGCCACCACCGACACCTCAGGGAACTGCGACTTGATCAGTGCGGCGACGGCGGTCGCACCGTGCGGATCCTCCGGGATGTCGGCCAGGTCGAGGGCGGTCACGATGACCTCGCGATGGTTCCCGCGTACGATCCGCTTGACGGTCTGGGTGACCGAGGGCATCGAGCGGTCGACGTAGGCGAGACGGACGTCGAGGCTCGGTCGCTCGGCCTGGACGGCGTCGCGGACGGCCTCGGCGGAGCCGAGCGGGCTGTCGGCCGTCCCGGCTTGGGCCAGGAGCAGCAGGACCGGCGCACTCATTGGTGAACCCTTTCGCAGCACACAGATGGATTACGTCTGCCCAACTCTCTCCCGCTGGAACCGCCGAGGGCAAGCAACAATCTCGAATCATGAACGTTGAGTCCAAATAGTGATACGTAGCGTGTGTGGAGAGTGCTGCTCGGCCCGTTCATCCGAGGGTCACGTCGCTCACATCGGCAGGGACCGTGGCTGCCGGTCGACCGGACCGTCCGGATACCGTGGCGACATGCGTGCACACGATGTGTTGATCGAGGCGGCGGGTCGTCCCGCGACGGCGGCCGAGGAGTTGCTGGCCGAGTTGCCGCCGGAACGGCTCAACGCCCATCCGGCGAACCATCCCAACTCGATCGCCTGGCTGCTGTGGCACGCCGCCCGGCAGCAGGACGCCCAGCTGGCGGATCTGTCGGGGGAGCCGCAGTTGTGGACGAGTCGGGGCTTCGCCGACCGCTTCGGGGACACGGCGCCGGCCGAGGACGTCGGGTACGGCCACAGCGACGAGCAGGCCCGGGCGGTCGTGGTGGATGACGCGGCCCTGCTGGGCGACTACCTGCGCGCCACCACCGATGCGGTCATCGCCTACGTCAACGAGCTGCCCGAACCGGCGCTGGACGACGTGGTCGACCGGGCCTGGGATCCGCCGGTGACCCGAATGGTCCGGTTGGTCAGCATCATCGACGACGCGGCCCAGCACGTCGGTCAGGCCGCCTACGCCGCCGGCACCGACCCGGTCGCGTCCGGGGCGGCCTGAGGTGGCGCTGCCACGGTGGCTCTCCCGTGCGACGGGGCGGCCGGGCACCGTCTCGCTGAAGCGGTTCGCCAGGACGGTCAAGCGGGCCGACCACCTCGGCGCCGAGATCGGCGAACTCGACGACGCCGCGCTCGCCGAGCGGATCCGCACCACGGTGACCGGCACCGGCAAGGGGTTCGCCGCCGACGACGCGGCGGCGGAGTTCCTCGCGATCGCCCGGGAGGCAATGGACCGCGCCATTGAGCTGCGACCGTACGAGGAACAGCTGTTGGCCGTGTGCGCCCTGTTGTCGGGCATCGCGGTCGAGCTCGACACCGGCGAGGGCAAGACGCTGGTGGCGGCGATGGCGGCGGCCGGTCACGTGGTGGCCGGCCGGACGGTGCACGTGCTGTCGGTGAACGACTACCTCGCCCAGCGCGACTCCGAGTGGATGGGGCCGTTCTTCGAGCTGCTCGACATCGGCCACGGCTGGATCGGCCAGGAGACCCCGCACGACAAGCGGCGTGAGACGTACCGCTGTGCCGTGGTGCACGCACCCGTCAGCGAGATCGGCTTCGACGTGCTGCGGGACCGCTTCGCCACCTCCGACGACGACCGGGTGCTGCCGGTCTTCGACGCGGTGGTGGTCGACGAAGCGGACGCGGTGATGATCGACGAGGCGATGACCCCGCTGGTGCTGGCCGGCACCTCCGACGACAGCGGCCAGGAGTTCGTCGAGGCGACCTCCCTGGTCGCCGACCTGGTCGAGCATGACCACTTCGACGTCGACCCGGAACGGCTGAACGTGGCGCTCACCGACGCCGGGCTCGACCTGGTCGAGCACGAACTCGGTGTGGACAACCTGTACGCCGAGGCGAACCTGCCGACGCTGACCAAGATCAACTTGGCGCTGCACGCCCGCGTGCTGGTGCACCGCGACGTCGACTACCTGGTGGTGGACGACACGGTGAAGTTGATCAACACCGCCCGCGGCCGGGTGGCCGAGAAGCAGCGCTGGCCCGACGGGCTGCACGCCGCGATCGAGGCCAAGGAGGGTGTCGCGTCGTCGGCGCCCGGCCGGATGCTCGACAGCATCACGATCCAGGACCTGCTGGTCAGCTACGACACCCTCGCCGGGATGAGCGGCACGATCCTCCCGGTGGCCGAGGAACTGTTGGAGTTCTACGAGATCACCTCGGGCCGGGTCGAGCGCCATCGGCCCAATCGGCGGGTCGACGAGCCGCCGCAGGTGTTCCTGACCACCGAGGCCAAGATCGACGCGGTGATCGAGGAGGTGATGGCGCGGCACGAGGACGGCCAGCCGGTGCTGATCGGCACCCAGAGCGTCGCCGAGTCCGAGGACCTGGGGGAGGCGTTGGAGGCCGAAGGGCTGCCGGTCCAGGTGCTCAATGCCCGCAACGACGCCGGTGAGGCCGCGGTGATCGCGGCTGCCGGGGAGTACGGGGCGATCACCATCTCGACGCAGATGTCGGGTCGTGGCACCGACATCAAGCTCGGTGGTGCCGACGCCAAGCCGGGCGATGCCGCCCACAAGGAGGTCGTCGGGTTGGGTGGTCTGGCGGTGATGTCGACCGGCCGTTATCCGTCGTCGCGGTTGGACGCGCAGTTGCGCGGTCGGGCCGGGCGGCAGGGTGATCCGGGCACCAGCATGGCCTTCGACGCGCTCGACAGCGAGTTGGTGCGCGCCAACGCCGCCGAACACCAGCTGGTCCGGATCGAACAGGACGGGCAGCACCTGACCCCCGGGCAGGCGTTGGCGATCCTCGACTCGGTGCAGGCGATCTCGGAAGGGCTGCGGGGGGACCGGCACCGGGCGACCTGGGCGTACCACCGGGCGATCACCCAGCAGCGGACCGCGGTGTTGGAGCGTCGGGAGCGGATCATCGACTCCGACGAAGCGCTCGAGCCGGTGTTGGAGCGGGTGGCGGACTGGCGGGCCGAGCACGAGGAGGACGCCGAGGAGGCCGTACGGACCATCGTCCGGCAGGCGACACTGCACTTCCTCGACGAGGCGTGGACCGACCACCTGGCGGGGCTGCAGGAGCTCCGCGACGGGATCCACCTGCGGGCGTTGGCCGGGCAGAACCCGGAGCAGGAGTTCCACCTCGAGGCGTTGCGTCGCTTCGAGGGCTTCTTCGGCGGTGCGCAGGACGCTGCCGTGGAGTTCCTGGCGGCCCTCGGGGCGGACGAGATCGCTGCTGGGCTTGAGGATCTGGCGACCCGCCGGCCGTCGTCGACGTGGACGTACATGATCAGCGACAACCCGCTCGGCTCGGCCGCGGACCGGGGTACGCGCAAGCTAGGCCGGCTGTGGCGGAGCAAGGTGTTGCGGGCCGAATGAGGGTCGACGCCGGTGTCTCGTCGCGACCTCGCCGCTGGTAGCGTTCCGGTAGTGCAGTCAGTCGGGACTCTGGTCATCGGTGGAGGACAGTCGGGTCTCGCGACCGGCTGGTACTTGCGTCGCTCCGGTCTCGTCCCGGAGCGAGACTTCGTCATCCTCGACGCCGCCACCCGACCGGGTGGGGCCTGGGCCCGGATGTGGCCGACGCTGCGCACGTTTTCGCCCGCCGAGTACTCCAGCCTGCCCGGCTCCCGGATGCCGGCCTGGCACGCCGATGACGACCAGAACCCCGATGCGAAGCATGTGGCGGACTACCTCAGCGGGTACGAGGAGCGCTACGAGTTGGCGGTGCGTCGGCCGGTGCGGGTCGTCCAGGTCGACCGCAGCAGTGACCGGGTGGTCGTGCAGACCGACCACGGCGACTGGGAGGCCGACCACGTCATCAACGCCACCGGTACGTGGTCGCGGCCGTTCGTGCCGTGGTGGCGTGGACTGCGCACGTTCCCCGGTACCCAGCTCCACACCGTCGGGTACGAAGGCGCCGAGGCGTTCGCCGGGCAACATGTGCTGGTGGTGGGCGGCGGCAACTCGGGGGCGCAGATCCTGGCGGAGGTGTCCCAGGTCGCCGAGACCCGGTGGGTGACCCGGCGTCGGCCGCGGTTCCTGCCCGACGACGTGGACGGTCGGGAACTGTTCCAGCTGGCCTCGGCCCGACGTCGTTCCGCAGTGGCCGAGGAACAACACCCACAGGGCGTGGCGGCGCTGGGAGACGTGGTGATGGTGCCGGAGGTGCTGGCCGCCCGGGACCGTGGGGCACTGGTGGCACACCGGCCCTTCGACGTCTTCGAGGGCTCCGAGGTCGTCTGGGACCAAGGCACCCGGTTCCACGTCGACAGCGTCATCTGGGCCACCGGATTCCGGCCGGCGCTGCGCCATCTCCGCGGCACCGGACTGGTCGAGACGGACGGGACGGCGAGCGTCGAGGGCACCCGCTCGACGGTCGATCCGCGGTTCCACTTCGTCGGGTACGGCGACTGGACCGGCCCGGCCTCGGCGACGTTGATCGGCGTGGGCCAGACCTTGCGCGGTCTGGCCGAGCAGGTCCAGGCCCCGGTCGATCGGGGCTGAGCCGACGCTCAGCCCTTGGGCGCCCGGGGAGTCTTGTGGGCACAGGAGGAGAGGAGGCATCCGATGGTGGACACCTACGACGGACGCCCGTTGCCGCGGCCCGATCAGGACATCGAGGACCAAGGGCTCGGGTACGACCTGGGCACCTTGCAGTTGCGGCGGCGCCGCATGCTGCGGTTGTGCGGGTCGGCATGGGGGCGGCCGCACTCGGCCTGGCTGCGGCCTGTACGCCTGCGGAAGGCCCGTCGAGCGGCTCCACCGGGAACGGTTCGGCGGGCGGGGCCACAGGGGGCGGGACGAGTGCGGACGGGGAGATCCCCGAGGAGACGGCCGGCCCCTTCCCGGGCAACGGGTCGAACGGTCCCGACGCGCTGGAGGAGAGCGGCATCGTCCGCAGCGACGTCCGATCCAGCTTCGGTGGCAGCACAACCGTGGCCGAAGGCATCCCGCTGACCCTCGAGCTGACGGTCACCGACCTTGCCGGCGGGGGCGGCGGTTTCGCCGACGTTGCGGTCTACGTCTGGCAGTGCGACCGGGAGGGGCGGTACTCCCTCTACAGTGACGGGGTCGAGAACGAGAACTACCTGCGCGGCGTGCAGGTCGCCGACGCGAACGGAGGGGTGAGCTTCACCACGATCTACCCGGCGTGCTACCCGGGCCGGTGGCCCCACATCCACTTCGAGGTCTACCCCGACAGCGATGCGATCGTTGACAGCACGAATGCGATCGCCACCTCGCAGGTCGCCCTGCCCGAGGACGTGTCCGACGCCGTCTACGCGACCGCAGGCTACGAACAGTCGGTGCAGCACCTGTCGGAGTTGACCCTGGAGAGCGACAACGTCTTCGGTGATGACGGCGGCGGCCTCCAACTCGCGGAGGTGACCGGAACGGTCGATGGTGGCTTCCACGCCGTGCTGACGGTCGGGGTCGACACCCGTACCTGACCCGCTGGAGGTGGATCGGGCGGGCAGGGTGCACACGCACAGGGCTCGTCTCGATCTGAAGGCTGTTCGGTGTTCGGTATTGACCGAACAGTGAACGTGGCCGACACTTGACCCATGGATGTCGAGACCTTGGTGGTCGATGCCTTCGCGCAGCTGGGCGTGGACGCACGCCCGCGCGTCGACGCTGCCGGAATCCAACCTGACCTCGTCCTGGACCCGGACGGTGTCGCCGTGGGAATTGAGGTGAAGGGGCGCACGTTGATCACGGATGACGTGGCTTCGCGGTTGTTGGCGGGGGCCTCCGGTGGTGCGGCACTGTTGCTCGTCGGGGACCGGGTCACGGAGTCTGCACGGCGGTTGTTGACGAGACACCACGGTGGATACCTTGATCTCAGGGGACGCGTGGGGCTCCGGACTGATCGGCTCATCATCGATGCACCCGTTGAGCCCGTCACTCAACGCTCACCGCGGTCGGAGGCGTTGGGCGGCAAGGCCGGACTGGAAGTTGCAACGGCCCTGCTGATGGAGCAGAAGCGTGGGTTCGCAGTGCGCGAGCTGGCGCGCCAACTCGGCAGGTCACCCAGCACGGTGTCGGAGGTCTTGGCTGCACTGCGGCGAGAGGGGCTCATCGACGAGACGAATGCCGTCGTCGGGCCAGGACTGTTCTGGCGCGTCGCTGAGCGGTGGCCGAACCGCCGCACGCTGCTGGCCAGTGCTCCGCTACCGGGCGAATCCACGCTCAACAGTCCACTTCGCTTCCAACTCGACGATCCCGCGAAGCCTGGCTGGGCTCTCACCGACTCTGCCGCAGCCGCCGCCTACGGCGCACCCTTGGCAATCCACGGGGGACAGGCACTCGACTTCTTCGTACCTGATCGAGTGGTCATGCGCCGTGCCGCGACACTGTTCGGAACCGCGACATCCAGCGCGCACGCCCAAGCAACGGCGCGTGTCGCACCGGTACCCGCAGCTGCCCGTCACCGCTTTGACGTCGATCAACGAACCACTGGTTGGCTCCTGACCCACCCACTGTTCGTCGCCCTCGATCTTGCCCAAGATGTTGGCCGCGGTCGGGAGATCCTTGACGCTTGGGAGCCCGACGAGAGGTGGACGCGTGTCTGGTAGCCGGGCGACGTTCATCGGCGATGCGATGGCATCGGTCGTCCAAGGAATCGTCGAAGTTCGAGCCTTGACCGGTCACCCGCCGGTGATCGTCGGCGGCCTGGCTGTACTTGCGCGACTCTCATCTCCCTACCGAGCCACCGTCGACCTGGACGTGGTCGATCGCCTGCTCGGCAGCGAGCCGCAGCTGGAAGTTCTGCGCGCCGCAGACGGGGCAGAACCGGTCGAACCGGCCGCGGTCCTCCTGCCTACGCCGTACGGGTCGGTGAGGATCGATGTGCTCGAAGTCCGCCAAGCTGAGCTCGATCGGCCCAGTGATGATCCCGGCGACCGGCTACATGCGTCGTCGCACGCGTGGGCCAACGACAGTGCCACGGAGATGACGATCGAGGTCGCCGGCATGCACGGGGGTGGTCGACTCGAAGTGACAACTCCGGTGGCTGAGCCCGGACCTCTGGTAGCGACGAAACTTCAGGCTGTGATGAATCGTTCGGTACACAAGCAGGGAACCGATCTGCAGGACGTCTTGCGACTTGCGTTCGATGAGGCAACACGCCCAGCCGCCTTGCGTCAGATCGGTCAGGTCGACGCAGCCATGGCTCAGGACATCGCCCTCCATGTCGACCTCTGGTTCGTGCGGCAACGGACCCAAACGCTCCGCTGGATTCACGCCACTGGCGGCCAGGGCGTCACCGACGACGATCTGGATCTCGTTGCAGAACTGCTCTTGTCGGCTGCCCGCCGCTGAGCCGTGTCGACCGTACTGGCAGCGGAGGGCCTACGGGCCGAGGCTCGCGGGAGCTGCCTCACGCGTGCTACCTGCGATACGGAATACGTCGACGTCTTGAGCAAGGACCTCAACCACGCACTCCTTTGACACGACGATGTAGTGCAGAGGGACGAAGACGAAGTGGCTACTCACCATGGGGCGAAGCGACAGGACCAGGCTGCTGTTGCGGACGACGCCCAGCCAGTCGACGTCCTTCAGACCGGCCTCGTAGAGCCGATGGTGGAACCGGGCTTCGTCGTTGGGGGGACTCATGAGTGTGCAACTGGCGACATCCCAACGCAAGACAACGCAGCGCTGGTCGGGATCGTCAGGATGGGCACGCTGCGCCAACGCCGCCCGCCACATGTCATCAGTCACCAGGAACGCGTCAGGAGCGTTCGGCTCCCACCGAAGGGGCTCTCCGATGGGAAGGTCATGGGCCTCGACGCGTTCTTTCATGTTGGGATCATGCCAGCAGACGCACTCAGCTGCCGACGACAGGGCGGTGTGGGCTACGGTGCAACATGTCCTGCCCGGCACTGAAGAACCCCCGCTGTGTTTCCTACGAGGGTGCAGGTCAGCGGGGGTCTACTTCTGGTGGGCGATACTGGGTTCGAACCAGTGACCTCTTCGGTGTGAACGAAGCGCGCTACCACTGCGCCAATCGCCCGAGCAGGTACGTACTCTAGCCGAGTCGACCAGCCCGTGCGAATCGGATCACGGATCGAGGTCGGCGGCCGAGCGCTCCGCGAAGACCCGCATCACGTTCGTGGTGACCGGGCCGGGCGCCACGTACGTCTTCGTGTCCCAGGTGGAGACCGGATGGACGTCACGGGTGGAGGAGGTGACGAACACCTCGTGGGCCGTGTGGGCCTCCTCGACGGTGAGGTCGCGGACGAGGATCCCCGACACCCACTCCAGCACCAGCCGGCGGGTGATCCCGTCCAGGATCCCGGCCGACAGCGGGGGAGTGACGATCTCGTCGCCGAACACACAGAAGACGTTCGAGCCGGTGCCCTCGCTGAGGTTCCCGGCCGTGTTGGCGAAGATCGCCTCACCGGCGCCGTGCTGGTGAGCAAGTCCGAGGGCTCGCACGTTGTCGCCGTACGACGTCGTCTTCACCCCGGTCATGGCGCCGTCGAGGTTGCGGGTCCACGGCACCGTGTACAGCTCCTCGGGGGCATCGGGCTTGGGGGCCGCCTCGGCCGCCACGACCAAGGTGGGCGGGCCGAACGCGGCAGGGGTCCCCAGCGGGCCGTTGCCCCCGGTCCAGGTGACCCGGAGCTTGCCGCGGTCGTAACTCCGATCGGCCAGCACCGCGTCGATGGCGGCGCGGATCTGGTCGTGGTCGGGCTCGGGCAGCCCCATCTTCGCCGCAGAGGTCGACAGCCGGTCCAGGTGCCGCTGAACGGCGAAGGCGCCGTCCTCGGTGATCTTCGTCGCCTCGAACACGCCGTCGCCGACGACCAGGCCGTGGTCGACCGGGGACAGGGCCGGCTGGGTCGGGTCGGACAGCAGCTGTCCGTTGACCCACACGGTGAGCGAAGGGCGTGCTGCAGGAGACGTGTCAGGCATGCGTTTCATTGTGCCGTAGGCCGGTGCGGGACATCACTCGCGGGGCGCCTCGGTCCGTCCCATGATCATGGTTTGCTGACTGCCGGGCAGGGTTGCTATGGTTGCTCACCGCACCACAGAACGGGTCTTGGCCCGGGTGGCGCATGCGGACGTGGCTCAGGGGTAGAGCATCACCTTGCCAAGGTGAGGGTCGCGGGTTCGAATCCCGTCGTCCGCTCGGAGGGGCTTCGCCCACCAACGCGAGGAAGCTCGCTCGGTCGAGCGAATCCCGCCACGTGGTGGAGTGGCCGAGAGGCGAGGCAACGGACTGCAAATCCGTGTACACGGGTTCGAATCCCGTCTCCACCTCGGGCGATTGGCGCAGCGGTAGCGCGCTTCCCTGACACGGAAGAGGTCACTGGTTCGATCCCAGTATCGCCCACCCCGAAGAACCAGCCGGCGCCATCGAGGAATGCGGCACCGGGCCGCCGGCCAGCTCCCAGCGGTGGCCGTGGCCGGAGAGCCGCCCGGTTGGCGCGGCGACCACGAGGCCCGACAAGATCAACTCGACGTCGGACCGGTGGTCTCGATGCGCCCGGCGAAGAATCTGGATTCCCACGTCCCGTGACCAGACGTTCGTCTCGGCTGGGCCGACGGCGATCTGATGGACGCCCCGGCGGCGCACGGCCGCGGGCTCCCCTCCATCAGCAGCCCACCGACGGAAAGTTGCAGGAAGTTACATCACACTTCTGTCACGTTCCATCGTCTGCGCTGGGCGGTTCCAACCCTCCCGTGCAACCGTTGCCATTCGGTCGTCACCAGGGTCGGAGCGGCCGGGTTCGCAGTTCGTCGAGTTGGAGGAGTGACATGGGAGTCAACAGCCGAAGTGGGTGGGCAACGGGGCCAAGCGTGTCGCGGCGCACCTTGCTGGGTGGGATCGCCGGGATTGCGGGGGTTGCGGGGCTCGCGGCCTGTGGTCCCGACACCAGCGGTGGGGAGCCGGGCGGTGGTGGCGAGAGTGCTGGGGCCGCAGGAGAGCTCCAGCTGCCCGCGTACGTGCCGTTCGAAGGTGCGACGCCCGACCTGCCGGCGTCTGCCGACGGGGTGCCGCCGGGGTTCTACAACTACCCGGATCCGCCCACCGTCATGGAGGGCTATCCCCAGCAGGGGATCGAACCGTTCAGCATCATGCTGCAGGGTGGTCCGCCGGCTGTGCCGCCGGAGACCAACAAGAACTACGCGTGGATGAACGAGCAGCTCGGCACCGAGGTCGAGACGATCTTCGGCACCTATGACGGGTACAAGGAGAAGTTCCAGGTCACGATGGCGAGTGGGGACCTGCCCGACATCGTCCAGGTGATCCAGGTCGCCGAGTTGCCGAGGCTGCTGGAGGCGAACTTCACCGACCTCACCGACGTGCTGGGTGGTGACGGCGTCAAGAAGTACCCGGGGCTGGCCAACATCCCCACCTCGGCGTGGAAGCTGGCCACCGTCAACGGCCGGTTGTGGGGAGTCTGCCGGCCGCAGCCGCCGACCGGACTGGTGATCAACTACCGCGCGGATGTGATCGCCGAACGAGGCATGGCCGAGTCCGACCTCGCCCCGCAGAGCGGTGACGAGTTCCTGGCGCTGATGAAGGAACTCACCGATACGGACAAGGGCCTGTACGCGATGGGCGCCGATCCCAGCGCGTGGTTGCTGGGCATCGCCAAGCAGATGGTCGGCAGCCCCAACGGCTGGGCGGTCGTGGACGGGAAGTTCGTCAGCGACATCGCCTCGGAGGAGATGAAGGCTGCGCTCGACTACACGGCCCAGTGCTGGGCGGCCGGCGTCATGCACCCCAACTCCATCTCCGAGCCCGGCAACAACGGTGTCTGGTACAGCGCGGGTTCGACGGCGCTGTTCATCCGCGGCTTCGGTGGCTGGGACTTCAACATCCGCGCCAATCCCGACACCACCATCGGATCGCTGATCCCGCCGAAGATGGACGGCGGCGGCGAGGCTCCGGTCCACATGTCTGCGGCCGGGTACTCGGCGTTCGTCGGGCTCCGCAAGACCGACGACGCGGAGCGGATCGATCAGCTGCTGCGGGTGTTCGACTTCTACGCATCGCCGTTCGGCACCGAGCAGTACTTGGGCTTCAATTACGGCGTCGAGGGCTACTCGTACGAGATGGAGGGCCCCAACCCGGTGCCGGTGGAGGATGCCCCCGAGACCCCGGTCCCGCACACCTACGTGGGTGGCAACCGCAACTCGGTGATCTACGCCCAGGGCGACAAGGAGAGTGTCGACCTGCGTCATGCCTACGCCAGCACGGTGCTGCCGACCGGCATCGAGGACGCCAGCAACGGGCTCTACTCCGAGACCGCGGTGTCCGAGGGCGCCACGTTGAACAAGAAGATGCAAGACGTCCAGCGGCAGGTCATCCAAGGCAACAGCCCGATGTCGGCCTGGGACGACTTCGTCGCCGAATGGCAGAGCAAGGTCGGCGACGCCGTGGCGAGCGAGCTCGAGGAAGCCGCCGCCGCCGGCTGACACCGGCTGCAGCACCTGGGGCCGACGCGGCAACAAGCCGCGTCGGCCCTTGGCATGTCCGCCCCCGCTGGTGCGTCGCTGCCTCTCGACAAGCTCGAGGAACGGAAACCAAACGCCCGTCGAGGAACGGAAACCAACGCCCGTCGAGCTTGTCGAGACGACCTCTCGACAGGCTCGAGGACCGCTCGACAGGCTCAAGGACCTCTCGACAGGCTCAAGGACCTCTCGACAGGCTCAAGGACCTCTCGACAGGTTCGAGGAACCTCTCGACAGGCTCGAGGAGCGGGGTGCGATACTCCGGGCCATGCGGGCGATCCGGATCCACGGCAGGCAGGACCTGCGCACCGAAGAGTTGCCGACCCCTCGGCCCGGGGCGGACCAGGTGCGGGTGCGGGTGGCGTACGTCGGGGTCTGCGGCTCCGACCTGCACTACTTCGCCGACGGTGCGGCGGGCGTCTTCACGATCCGCGAACCGCTGGTCCCCGGGCACGAGCTGTCGGGCGTGGTCGACCTCGACCCCAGCGGTCGGTACGCGCCGGGCACCCCGATCACGGTGCACCCGGCGACCTGGGGTGAGCCGCAGCCCGGACTCGGCCCGGACCGGCGTCATCTCTGGCCCGGCGGCGGCTACCTCGGCAGTGCGTCGACGTGGCCCCACACCCAAGGGGCGATGGCCGACCACCTGATCGTCCGGCACGACCAGGTCCGCCCCCTGCCTGCGAACCTGCCGCTGCGCCGCGCAGCCCTCGCCGAACCCCTCGCCGTCGGCCTGCACGGGCTGGCGGTCGCCGGGGGAGTCCGCGGCAAGCGGGTGCTGGTGTCCGGCTCCGGGCCGATCGGGCTGTTGACGGTGGCCGGGGCCGTCGCCGACGGTGCGGCCGAGGTCGTCGCGACCGACCTGCTCGACGGACCGCTCGCGCGCGCGACCGCGGTCGGCGCCACCGCAGTGATCAACGTCGGCACCGATGAACTGCCCGACCAGGCGTACGACGTCGTGCTGGAGTGCGCCGGGGTCCCGCAGGCGATCACCGGACTGCTGGGTGCGGTGCGCCGGGGCGGTGTGCTGGTGCAACTGGGCAACCTGCCGAACGTGCCGCGTGAGGTCAACCTTGCCGCGCTGGTGTCGAAGGAGGTCCAGTACCGCGGAAGCTTCCGGTTCAACACCGAGATCGACGACGCGGTGCGGATGTTGGCCGAGCAGCCCACCATCGAGAACGTGATCACCCACGTGCACCCGGTCGCCGAAGTGGCCGAGGCGTTCGCCGTCGCCGCGGACTCACAGGCGTCGGGCAAGGTGCTGATCGACTTCGGCGACGGCGCCTGAGTGGCACGGACGGGCGCCTGAGTCGTACGGGCCAGGCGCCCGGAGCCGTACGGACGGATCTCCGGTCAGGACTCCTTGTCAGGCCGTCGGATCAGCGGTCCCTGCTGCCTCTTCGGTGACCACGGCCGCCCCGGCTGCCGCGGGCACCTGTTCGGCGCGCAACTCGGCGATCCGGCGGCCGTCCATCTCGGTGACGGTGAACCGCCACTGCTCGGCCTCGCTGTCGGACTCCTCGTCCTCGGGCAGGTCCGGGTCGACGAGTTCGACGACCACCTCGGTGCCGACCTCGGGCAGGGCTCCGGCCTCGGCCATCAGGAAGCCCGCCACCGTGTGGTAGCGGCCCTTGGGCAGCGGCCGACCCACCCGTTCGGTGAACTCGTCCAACGTGGTCAACCCGTCGAACACGGTCGGATCACCACCACCGGTCGCGTCGCTGGGCTCGTCCGGGGCGAGGTCGTACTCGTCCATGATGTCGCCGACGAGTTCCTCGATCAGGTCCTCGATGGTGACGATGCCGGCGGTTCCGCCGTACTCGTCGACCACGATCGCGATGTGGCCCCGCTCGTTGCGCAGCCGGTTGAGCGCGGACAGCACGTTCACGGTGTCGGGCAGTGCCGAGATCGGTCGCACCAGGTTGCTGAGCGGGAGGTCGCGGTCGACGACCTCCGGGGCGAGGACGTCACGGATGTGGACGAACCCGAGGACGTCGTCGGCCGACTCACCGGTCACCGGGTAGCGCGAGTGCGGCTCGCCGGCGATGGCACGTGCGGTCTCCCGGATCGGGGTGTCTCCGTGGAGGAAGCTGGCCTCGGTGCGGGGCACCATCACGTCGCGCAGGCCACGCCCGCCGGCGGCGAAGACGTCGTCGACGATCTGGCGCTCCTGGTCCCCCAAGGTCGTCGATCCGGACACCATGGCCCGGATCTCCTCGTCGGTCACCTCGTCGCGGTTGGCGTGCGGGTCACCCCCGAGCACCCGTACGGCCACATTGGTCGACACGCCGAGCAGCCAGATCACCGGCCGCGCCAGGGTGGCGATGACGTTGATGATCGGCGCGAGCCCCAGGGCGAACGCCTCACTGCGCTGCAGGGCCAGCCGCTTGGCGGTGAGCTCGCCCAGCACGATCGAGACGTACGAGATCAGCACCGTGATGGCGACCAGCGCCACCGTGGCCGCCGCCGCCTCGCTCAGCCCGATCCGCTCCAACACCGGCGAGAGCGCACTGGCCAGGGTTGCCCCGCCGAACGCGGCCGACAGGAAGCCGGACAGCGTGACACCGATCTGGACCGCGGACAGGAACCGGTTCGGGTCCTCGGTCAGCGTGGCGATCGTGCGACCCCGTTTGCCCCGCTTGCCGAGCGCCCGGATCTGGCTCTCGCGCAGCGACACCAACGACATCTCGGCCGCGGCGAACACCCCGCCGATGCAGATGAACAACAAGATCAGGGCACTGTTGAGCAGTACCTCGTTCATCGCGCTCCCGAGGTCGGCCGGCCGGGTCTGTCACACATGCCACCCAATCCTAATGGGCACCCCGGTCTCGGTCTGCAATGACGGGGCCGCCCCGTGGGGTGGTCGAGCGTGTCCGGAACCGTGCCGTCCCGATCGGGTCCCGGTCAGTGGCCGACCGTGTCGGAGTCGGTGGCAGCTGCCTCGCCGCGGTCGAGGGCGGAGATTCGACCCAGCTGCTCATCGGTGAGCTCGAAGTCGAAGATCGTCGCGTTCTCCTGCATGCGTTGCGGGTTGGCGGACTTCGGGATCGGCACCAGCCCCTGTTGGACGTGCCAGCGCAGCACCGTCTGTGCCGGTGTGCGGCCGATGGCCTCGGCGACCTCGAACACCACCGGGTCGGTCAGCAGGCCACCCCGCTTGATCGGGCTGTAGGACTCCGTCACGATGCCTCGCGCAGCACTGTCGGCCCGACTGGCGTCACGGGTGGTGTACGGACTGAGCTCGATCTGGTTCACGTCGGGGACCTCACCGGTCTCCTCGACGATCCGCGCGATGTGCGCCGGCTTGAAGTTCGACGTGCCGATCGCCCGGACCGATCCGTCCTGCAGCAGCTCGACCAGGCCGCGGAACGCGTCGACGTAACGGTCCTGGGCCGGGTGGGGCCAGTGGATCAGCAGCAGGTCGACGTAGTCCGTGCCGAGCCGTTCGATGCTCGCCCGCCAAGCCTGTCGGGCGCCGTCGACGCTGTGCCACTGCCGGTTGAACTTGGTGGTGACGAAGACCTCCGACCGGTCGAGGCCGCTGTCGCGGATGCCCAGACCGACGCCGCGCTCGTTGCAGTACTGCTCCGCGGTGTCGAAGTGCCGATAGCCGAACTCCACTGCCTGCCTGACAGCGGCTGCGGTCTCGGCGTCGTCCATCGGCGCGGTGCCCAGGCCAAGGACGGGCATCTCGGCGCCGTGTCGGAGTTGCACGGTGGGGATCGGTCCGCCGAGGTTCGTCATGGCCCCACCCTATTCGCCGACCCGCGGGCTACGTTGGGTCGGTGACTCGTGCCTACCTGCGTTATCCCCACCTCCATGACCAGCTGGTCACCTTCGTGGCCGCCGACGACGTGTGGCTCGCGCCACTGGCCGGTGGTCGGGCCGAACGGCTCACCCACGACCGGGTGCCGGCAACCAATCCACGGTTCTCGCCGGACGGTCGGCACATCGCCTGGACCTCCACCCGCGACGGCCATCCCGAGGTCGTCGTGGTGGAACTGGCCACCGGTCAGGACCGGCGGCTGACCTGGTGGGGTGCCTCGACCACGCGGGTGGTCGGTTGGACCGCCGACGGCCGGGTGCTGGTCGCCAGCAACGCCGGCGAGGCGATCATGCGTCACCTGACCGTACGGGCGGTCGGCCTGGACGGGGTGGCCGAGCGGCTGCCGTACGGCCCGGCCTCCGGTGTGGCGGTCCGCGGCGACGGGGCGGTCGCCCTCGCCACCCCGTACAGCCGCCCGGTCGCCCACTGGAAGCGGTACCGCGGCGGCACCGCCCCCAGACTGTGGCTGGACGAGACCGGCGACGGCCGGTGGACCAGACTGCTGCGCACCGACACCGCCGGCCTGACCGACCCGATGTGGCTCGGTGATCAACTGGTGATCAACTCCGACCGGGCCGCGAGCTTCCCGGCCGCCACCGACGAGCAGGCCAACCTGTGGCTGTGGGCGACGCCGGGGACCGGGGAGCCTCGCCAGCTCACCCACCAGACCGAGGCCGAGGGGTATGTCCGTGACGCCACCACCGACGGTGAGCGGATCGTCTGGCACAGCCGCGGATCGCTGTGGCTGTTGGAGAATCCGGACGCCGAGCCCCGACGGCTCGACGTCGACCTGCCGGTCGCGGCGCCCCGCCCGTACGCCGCAACACCGACCGAACAGCTGCACACGCTCGTACCTGATCATGGTGCCGACGGCAGCCTGGTCGGTTGGCGGGGGACCGCGTTCTGGCTCAGCCACCGTGAGGGCCCGGCCCGTGCACTGGTCGCCGACTCGGCGGTCCGGGTACGCGAGCCCGAGCTGCTCGGCCGTACCGGGCAGGCGATCGTCGTCACCGATGCCGAAGGCGAGGATGCCCTCGAGGTGCACGCGCTCGACGGCACGGCCGAACCACGCCGACTGCTCGGCGGGCAACTCGGCCGCGTGCTGCAGCTCCGGTCCGACCCGGCCGGGGAGCGGGTGGCCACGGTGTCCCACGACGGGGTGATCCGGCTGATCGGCATCACCGACGGGGGAGTGGCCGAGGTCGGCCACAGCCGGGAGGGAGAGGCCCAGTCGCTGGCCTTCTCCCCCGACGGGCGGTATCTGGCCTGGGCCGAGCCGACGCACGAGGGCGAACGGTTCCGGCTGGTGATCAACGACCTCACCGACGACGAGCCGCCGGTCGCGCTGACCGAGGGCAACCTGAACGACCACTCGCCGGCGTTCACCGCCGACGGCAAGCACCTGGTGTTCCTGTCGGACCGGACCTTCGACCCCACCTACGACACCCACGAGTTCGCGCTGTCGTTCTCGGGCTCGACCAGGCCCTGGCTGCTGCCGTTGGCCGCGACCGAACCGGCCCCGTTCGGGCCGAGTGCCGACGGTTGGCGCATCTCCAAGCCCGACGAGAAGGCCGACGGTGGCCCGACGTCGACCGACGGCCGCACCGGTGGCGAGCGTCACGGCGATGATGGTGGACCCGGCGAGCCGGACCGGGCGGCCCGGCCGCCGGCCAGCCCGGAGTTGGACGCGGCCGGGGCCGAGGACCGGCTGGTGCCGTTCCCGGTGCCGTCGGGGGAGTACCGGGACCTGCGTACCGCCAAGAACGGGGTGCTGTGGGTGAAGGTGGCCGCCGACGCCGGTGAGCTGGGCGCCCGCCGCGCCGGGGTCAGTGCCGATCCGACCCCCGACACCGTCGAGTTCTGGTCGTTCGAACAGCGCAAGGTCAGCACGGTCGCCGACCAGGTCGACTCGTACGCGGTGTCCGGCGACGGTGAACGCATCGTCGTCCGCGCCAAGGACGCGGTGGTGGTCCAGCCGGCCGACCACAAGCCTGATGACGACTCGCCCGAGGCGGTCACCGTCGACCTGGCCCGGCTCCGGTTCGAGGTGGACCCGCTCGCCGAGTGGCACCAGATGTACGACGAGAACGCCCGGATCATGCGGGACCACTACTGGCGGGCCGACATGGACGGTGTCGACTGGGATGCCGTGGTCGCCCGCTACCGGCCCCTGGTGCAGCAGCTGCGCAGCCACGACGACCTGGTCGACCTGCTGTGGGAGGTGGTCGGGGAGCTCAACACCTCCCACGCCTACGTGATGCCGCAGACGCCTCCCGGTGACCAGGCCCGCCGGCTCGGAATGCTGGGGGCCGACCTGTCCCCGGCCGAGGAGGGCTGGCGGCTCGAGCGGATCCTGCCCGGGGACAGCACCGACCCCGATGCCCGGTCGCCCCTGCGGGCGGCCGGGGTGGATGCCCGGATCGGGGACCTCGTGGTTGCCGTGGACGGCTCACCGGTCGACCAGGTGCACGGTCCGGCGACCCGGCTGATCGGTGCCGCGGACAAGCCGGTCGAGCTGACCCTGCGCCGCGACGGGACTGACCGGCGCGTGGTCGTGGTGCCGATCGCCGACGAGGAGGCGTTGCGCTACCAGGACTGGGTCAGGTCGCGTCGGGAGTACGTCCGCGAGCACGCCGGCGGTCGGGTCGGCTACCTGCACGTACCCGACATGGCCAGCCCCGGCTGGGCCCAGCTGCACCGCGACCTCGGCCGGGCCACCCGGGCCGAGGGCGTGATCGCCGACGTTCGTTACAACCGAGGCGGCCACACCAGCCAGATGGTGCTCGCCCGCCTCAGCGCTCGGGTCGTCGGTTGGGACCTGGGGAGGCACTACGCGACGGCGAGCAGTTACCCCGCCCAGGCGCCTCGCGGTCCGGTGGTGCTGCTGGCCAATGAGAACTCCGGCTCCGACGGTGACATCGTCAACGCCGGCGCCAAGGCGCTCGGCATCGGTCCGGTGATCGGGGTGCGGACCTGGGGTGGCGTGGTCGGGATCGACGGCCGGTACGCGCTGGTCGACGGCACCGGCATCACCCAGCCGCGGTACGCCTTCTGGCTCGCCGGAGCCGGGTTCGGGGTGGAGAACCATGGTGTCGACCCCGACATCGAGGTGGAACACAGCCCGGCCGACTTCTTCGGCCCCGCCGACCCGCAACTCGATCGCGGGATCGCCGAGGTGCTCGACCGGCTGGAACAGCAGCCCGCCGCCGTACCGCCGCAGCTGCCCGAACCGAAGGTGCGCCCCTGACCCGGGGCTCGTGGCTGGGCCCATCCCCGACACGCCCCTTCCGACACCAGTTCCTCGGCGCGGCACACGTTCCTTGCCGTGGCATACGTTTCCGGGCACCGGAAGCTTGTGTCATGCCGAGGAACCGGTGTCATGGCGAGGAACGTGTGTCATGGCGAGCACCGTGTGACATGGCGCGCGCGAAACGGGTTCGGCCCACCAGGTGTCCCGGTGGCACAATGGGCGGCGACCGACAACAGGCCTGCACCCGTACAGCGGGCCCGGAATGCGAGGAGCACCCATGCCCATGATCACCGTCATCCACGGCGACCGCCGCACCGACCGGGAGTGGGAGGGGACGCTGACCGGGCTCGACGTGTTCGGCGACGATCGGACCGTGGTCGCGATGCGGGTCGCCGACGAGACCCGTGACCTCCACCGCGAGCTGGCCGACGGTGACGAGGTGACGGCGGTGACCATCGACTCCGACGAGGGCCTGTCGATCATGCGGCACTCCTGCGCCCACGTGCTCGCCCAGGCCGTCCAACAGGCCGACTCCGACGCCCTGCTCGGCATCGGCCCGCCGATCACCGACGGGTTCTACTACGACTTCGACGTGGCCGAACCGTTCACCCCGGAATCGCTGAAGGCGTTGGAGAAGGCGATGGGGCGCATCATCAAGGAACGGCAGCGGTTCCGCCGCCGCGAGGTGTCCGACGACGAGGCCCGTGAAGAACTGGCGGGTGAGCCGTACAAGATCGAGTTGATCGGGCTCAAGGGCGGCAGCTCGGACGAGGACGGCTCCAGCGTCGAGGTCGGCGCCGGGCAGCTCACCATCTACGACAATCTGCGTCGCACCGACGAGGTCGCCTGGTCCGACCTGTGCCGTGGGCCGCACGTGCCGCACACCGGCTACATCCCAGCGTTCTCACTCATGCGCAGTGCGGCGGCGTACTGGCGCGGCAACGAGAAGAACAAGCAGCTGCAGCGGATCTACGGCACCGCCTGGGCGACCATGGACGAGCTGAAGGCGTACAAGCACCGGCTCGAGGAGGCCGCCCGGCGCGACCACCGCAAGCTCGGCGCCGAGCTGGACCTGTTCTCGTTCCCCGACGAGATCGGCTCCGGCCTGCCGGTGTTCCACCCCAAGGGCGCCATGATCAAGATGGAGATGGAGAACTACTCCCGGCAGCGTCACGTCGAGGCCGGGTACGACTTCGTGTCCACCCCGCACATCACCAAGGCGCAGCTGTTCGAGACGTCTGGGCACCTCGGGTTCTATGCCGACGGCATGTTCCCGCCGATGCACATCGACGAGGAACGGCACGCCGACGGGCAGCTCAAGCGGCAGGGGCAGGACTACTACCTGAAGCCGATGAACTGCCCGATGCACAACTTGATCTATCGGTCTCGCGGGCGGTCGTACCGTGAACTGCCGTTGCGGATGTTCGAGTTCGGTGGGGTGTACCGGTACGAGAAGTCCGGCGTGGTGCACGGGCTGACCCGGGCCCGGGGCTTCACCCAGGACGACGCCCACATCTTCTGCACCGCCGACCAGTTGCACGACGAGATCCGGTCGCTGCTCACCTTCGTGCTCGACCTGTTGGCCGACTACGGGTTGCACGAGTTCTACCTGGAGCTCTCGACCCGCGACCCGGAGAAGTCGATCGGCTCGGACGAGGAATGGGAGCAGGCGACCGACGCGCTGCGCCGGGCCGCCGAGGCATCCGGGCTGGAGTTGGTGCTCGACCCGGGTGGGGCAGCGTTCTACGCCCCCAAGATCAGCGTCCAGGCCCGCGACGCGATCGGCCGCAGCTGGCAGTTGTCGACCATCCAGGTCGACCTGATGGAGCCGGACCGGTTCGAGTTGGAGTATGCGGCGGCCGACGGCACCCGACAACGGCCGGTGATGATCCACCGTGCGCTGTTCGGGTCGATCGAACGCTTCCTCGGCGTGCTCATCGAGCACTACGCCGGCGCCTTCCCGCCGTGGCTCGCCCCGGTGCAGGTGGTGTGCGTGCCGGTGGCCGACGAGTTCAACGACTACCTCGCCGAGGTCGCGGCGACCCTGCGTGCCAAGGGGGTCCGGGTCGAGGTCGACACCTCTGATGACCGGATGCCGAAGAAGATCCGTACCGCATCGAAGTCGAAGGTGCCGTGGACGTTGATCGCCGGCGGCGACGACCGGGACGCGGGCGCGGTGTCGTTCCGGTTCCGCGACGGCAGCCAGCGCAACGGGGTGCCGATCGCCGAAGCGGTCGAGTTGATCACCGAGGCGATCGCCACCAAGGTGCAGGTGTGACCGTGGAGCCGTCGGATCCGGGATCACCGGCCGGGGTGGAAACCCCTCGGCCGGACCCGACCCCGACAGCCGAGCAGGCGGCCGACCTGCCCGGGGAGCCCGACGCCTTCCAACGGCTGTGGACCCCGCACCGGATGGTCTACGTCGGCGGGAAGGACAAGCCTCTCGACGACTCGGTGGGCGAGTGCCCGTTCTGCCGGTCCCCCCAGCGGACCGACGAGGACGGCCTCGTGGTGCACCGGGGCGAGTGGGCGTACGTGGTGATGAACCTCTACCCGTACTCCCCGGGTCACGTGCTGGTCTGCCCCTACCGCCACGTGTCGGACTACACCGAACTGACCGACGCCGAGACCGTCGAGGTGGCCCGGCTGACCCGGCTGACGATGACCGCGGTGCGATCGGTCTCCCACCCCGACGGGTTCAACCTGGGCATGAACCAGGGCCCCGTCGCCGGAGCAGGGATCGCCGCACACCTGCACCAGCACGTGGTGCCGCGGTGGTCCGGTGACGCCAACTTCATGCCGATCGTCGCCCACACCAAGCCGGTCCCGCAGTTGATCGGGCAGAGCCGGGCGCTGCTGGCCGACGCCTTCGCCGAGCTCGACTGAACGTGGCGGACTGAAGGTGTTGGAGCGGTTCCGGGGGCTGATGGGTCGGCTGCTCACCCCGCCGGCCCGGCTGTTGATCAAGCTCGGGGTCGGGCCCGACCTGATCACCTGGGTCGGCACGGTGGCGCTCGTCGCGGTCGCGTTGGTCATGGTCCCGCTCGGACTGCTGTGGCAGGCCGCCCTGGTGTTGGGCGTGATCAGCTTCACCGACATGCTCGACGGCCAGGTGGCACGCCTGTCGGGCCGGACGTCGCGCTGGGGCGCCTTCTTGGACTCGAGCCTGGACCGGGTCGCCGACGGCGCCGTGTTCACCGGCGTGATCATCTGGTTCGCCCTCGGCGGTCGGCCGGTCTGGGCGGGCGTGGCCGCGGCCGCGCTGGTGTTGGGCCAGGTCACCTCGTACGTGAAGGCGCGGGCCGAGAGCCAGGGCTGGCAGGTGACCGGCGGTCTCGCCGCCCGGGCCGACCGGCTCGTGATCGCCTACCTCGGCCTGCTGCTGCAGGGGATCGGGGTGCCGTACGCCTTGGCGGTCGCGGTGACCGTGCTGGCCCTGGCGGGCGTGATCACCGTCGGCCAACGCCTGCGGCAGGTCCGTCGGCAGGCCGACGCCGAGGAAGCCTCGGAGGTCGATCAGTGAGCCGTGACGACCTCCGCGACCTCGTCCGCGACTTCACCAACCGACAGCTGCTGGCCGCCGGCTGGCGGCTCGGGCCACGACTGCCGGTGGGTCTGCAGCGCCGGATCGTCCGGCTCGGTTCGGCGGTGGCGGTCCGGCACGACGGCAGCCACGTCACCAATCTGCGGCACAACCTGGGCGTTGCCACCGCAGGACCGGTGTCGACCGCATTGCTGCGGGCCGCGGTGGCCTCCTACCTGCGCAACTACCTGGAGACCCTCGCGCTGCCCGGCTGGTCGACCCAGGACGTGGTCAGCCGGGTCCGGACCCGCGGCGAGGACCGGCTGCGTGCGGCGGTCGCGACCCGGGGTGCGGTCGTGGCCCTGCCGCACAGCGCCAACTGGGACCTCGCCGGTGCCTGGGCGTGTCTGACCGGGATGCCGGTGGTGAGCGTCGCCGAACGGCTCGACGACGCCGAGTTCGCCGCCTTCCTCGACTACCGCCGCCAGCTGGGGATGGAGATCCATTCGCATCGGGACCCGGGCCTGATCGGCACCTTGGTCGAGGCGGTACGGGCCGGCAAGGTGGTGTGCCTGATGGCCGATCGTGACCTGACCCGCGGCGCCGGCGTCACGGTCCGTTGGGCTGGCCGCGACATCACCGTGCCGGCCGGGCCGGCGCTGGTGGCGCGACTGTCGGGGGCCGCCCTGTTCCCGGCCGGTTGCCACTACACCGGGCAGCCGGGCACCGGCGGCATGGTGATCACGCTGGCCGAGGAGGTCACCCACCGGCCCGGCCGTGACGGATTGGTGGCGATGTGCCAGGAGGTCACCGACCACTTCGCGGCGCGGATCGCGCAGCACCCGCAGGACTGGCACATGCTGCAGCCGTTCTTCGCCGCCGACGGTCCCGCGAAAGCCGACCGATGAGGATCGGCCTGGTCTGTCCGTACTCCCTGGCCACCCCCGGTGGGGTGCAGAACCACGTGCTCGGCCTCGCCGGCTGGCTGCTGGGCGAGGGCCACCGGGTCCAGGTGCTGGCACCCGACCGGGCCGACCCCGAACTGCTGCGGCGGCACGGCATTCCTGAGGCCGTGGTGCACTCGTCGGGCCGCTCGATCCCGGTGCCCTACAACGGATCGGTGGCACGCATCACGTGGGGGCCCAGAACGGCGCTCCGGGTACGGCGTTGGGTCGCGGCCGGCGACTTCGACGTGCTCCACGTGCACGAGCCGATCACCCCCAGTGCGGCGATCCTGGCGCTCGGAGCGGCCCGTTGCCCGGTGGTGGCCACCTTCCACACCGCGACCCCACGGTCGCGCACCATGCACCTGGCCCGCCGGCTGCTGGCCGGGATGATCGAGCGGATCGACGCCCGGATCGCGGTGTCGGAGACCGCCGCCCGGGTGGTGGCGACCCACCTGCGGCGAGACGCGCGGATCATCCCGAACGGGTTCAGCCATGATCAGTTGCAGGCCTCCGGCGTGGCTCGGAGCCCGCATCGACTCGCGTTCCTGGGGCGGTTGAACGAACCCCGCAAGGGGTTGGACGTGCTGCTGCAGGCCTGGCCGCTGATCCGCGCCGCCCACCCGGAGTGTGAGCTCGTGCTGGCCGGCTCGGGCCACCGCGAGCTGCCCGACGGGTGTCGGGCGTTGGGGGTGTTGACAGATGCCGAGCGGGCCGAGCTGCTGGCCGGGGCCGAACTGTTCATCGCCCCGCACCGCGGCCGGGAGAGCTTCGGTCTGGTCGTGGTGGAGGCGATGGCGGCCGGCGCGATCGTGGTGGCAGCCGACATCCCCGCCTTCGTCGACGTCCTGACCGGGCCGGACGGTCGTCCGTACGGGCACCTGTTCCGGGCCGGCAACCCGCGGGCCCTCGCCGAGGCGGTGCTCGCCGCGCTGGACGAACAGGCGGTGTCCTCGGCCAACGACGAACTGCGGGCCGTCGCCACGGGGGCCGCCCGCCGCTACGACTGGTCGCTGGTGGCGCCACAGATCATGGGGGTGTACGCCGAGGTCGCCCCGGCACGGGTCGAGACGCCACGCGCGGACGAGTCGATCGCCTCCGCCGACTGGCCCGGGTGGGTACGCTGAGCGCGTGGCCGAGCGTGAGGACGAGTCGGCGCAGGAATCACCTGCGCCCGCACCGCCACGCCCGGTCGACGCCAGCATGGACCTGCTCAAGCAGATCATCGATGAGCCGATCGACCCCGACTACGCCGTGCTCGCCAAGCGGCGTGAGGGCTCGTCGCGGCGGCGGTGGATGTTGACGGTCACGCTGGTCGCGCTGGGCGCGATGATCGCGATCGCCGGTGTGCAGAACCTGCGCGCCGCGCCGGTCGCGGCGACCGAACGGCAGGAACTGATCGAGCGGATCGACGAGGTGGCGCAGCGGCAGGACGAACTGCGCGAGCGCACCGCCGAGCAGTCCGACGAGGTGCGGCGACTGCGATCGTCGATCCTGAACGGCACCGAGGCCGACCGTGAGCTGACCGCCGAGTTGGAGCGACTCGACCTGCTGGCCGCCACCGTGCCGGTGACCGGTCCCGGCATGGTGATCGAGGTCGACGACGCCGCCACCGACGATCCCAAGGGCCGGGTGATGGACATCGACCTGCAGCAGTTGGTGAACGGACTGTGGGCCAGTGGGGCGGAGGCCATCGCGATCAACGGGCACCGCATCTCCAGCCTGACCGCGATCCGGGGTGCCGGTGACGCGATCACGGTGAACTACCGGTCGTTGACCCGCCCGTACCGGGTCGAGGTGATCGGTGATCCCGACAGCCTGCCGTCGCGGTACGCCGAGTCGGCCGGTGGCATCTGGTGGAACGGACTGGCGCGCAACTACGGTATGCGGCACGTCGTGTCCACCGCCGACGAGCTGACGCTGGGGGCCGACTCCGGCGTCGTGCTGCGCCACGCCAGGAAGGGGAAGTGACATGATCCCGATCATCGGACTCGTGGTGGGCATCGTGCTCGGCATCGTGCTGGAGCCGACCCTGCCGAACGTGTTGCAGCCGTATCTGCCGATCGCGATCGTGGCGGCCCTCGACGCCCTGTTCGGTGCCCTACGGGCCTATCTGGAGGGGACGTTCACCGATCGTGTGTTCATCGTGTCGTTCTTCTCCAACGTGTTGATCGCGGCACTGATCGTGTTCGTCGGTGACCAGATCGGCGTCGGGTCGCAACTGTCCACCGGTGTGGTGGTGGTGCTCGGCATCCGCATCTTCACCAACGCCGCGGCGATCCGACGGGCGCTGATCCATGCCTGACGAGAAGCCCGACGCAACGCCCGCCGAGCCCGACGCAACGTCCGCCGAGCCCGACTCGACGTCCGCCGAGCCCGACTCGACGGACATCGAGCCTGTCGAGGCTCCCCGCGACGAGCTCGGGGAGCGTGAGGACGAGATCGGGGAGCGTGAGGAGGACGAGCCGGCCCACGACACTCTCGCCGGGTTCCTGCGGTTGCTGTTCAAGCCGACCCGGGCCCAACTCGCGGCCGCCCTGGTGTTGTGCCTGGTCGGGTTCGCCGTGGTCACCCAGGTGCAGTCGCAGCAGAACGACAGTGACTACTCCAACGCCCGCCGCGAGGACCTGATCCAGCTGCTGGACCAGCTCAACGCCGAGACCCGACGACTGGAGAGCGAGTCGGCCGAGCTGGAACGTACTCGCCAGGAGCTCACCAGTGGTGCCGACGCCCAAGAGGTGGCCCGCGTCGAGGCCCAGCGCCGACTCGACATGCTGTCGATCCTGGCCGGCACCGCTCCGGCCGAGGGGCCGGGCATCCGGATGGTGATCAACGACCCGGAGGGCAAGGTCACCACGGAGGTGCTGTTGGACGCGATCGAGGAGATGCGCGACGCCGGCGGCGAGGTGATCGAGATCAACGACGAGATCAGGTTGGTCGCCAGCAGCTGGGTCGCGATGGGGCCCGAGGGCCTGCTCGTCGACGACGTGCTGGTCACCTCGCCGATCACGATCGAGGTGATCGGGGACTCCCACGCGCTGTCGGAGGCGGCCCGGTTCCGGGGTGGCCTGGTCAGCGAGATCACCGGACCGCGGATCGGCGGTACGGTCGACCTGGTCGAGGTGTCGAACCTGCAGATCCAGTCCTTGCACACCCCGAAGGCCAATCAGTACGCTCAGCCCGCAGAGCGACCTCGCTGAGGTCAACCCCACATCTCCACCTGAGGAGGAGCCATGGCAGAGCGTCCCACCGATCGACGCTACTCGGAAGACCACGAGTGGGTGACCGAACGGAGCGATGGCGTGGTCCGGATCGGGATCACCGCGTACGCGGCCGAGCAGCTCGGTGACATCGTGTTCGTGAGCCTGCCCGAGAGCGGCCAGGAGGTGACCGCGGGGGAGGCGTGTGGTGAGCTCGAGTCGACCAAGAGCGTCTCCGACATCGTGTGCCCGGTGTCGGGTGTGGTGAAGGAGCTCAACCAGGGCGTGGTCGACGACCCGCAGTCGATCAACACCGATCCGTACGAGCAGGGGTGGCTGTTCGAGGTGGAGACTGGAGGCAGTGACGTGTTGGGCGACCTGCTCGACGCCGACGCGTACGAACAGTTGATCTCCTGACCCGACGCATCCCCTCGATTACGTAGACTGGCCCGACATTGAACGACCGAGAGACGAATCCGACGACCTGAGAGTGTTGCCGATGCCCTACTGCACCCACTGTGGCCACCAGAATCCTGATGGCAGCAACTACTGTGCACGCTGTGGCGAGGCGTTGAGCAAGGTGGCACCGGCATCGACCGACTCGGCCTCGGATCCCGAGGCCGACACCGAGGTCAACCAGTTCGACTCCACCCAGGTCATCCGGGCCATCACCGATGACGGCGGCCCGCCGCTGACCGGTGCCGAGGAGGCCGCCATCCGCGCGCTCCCGGAGGGCTCGGCGCTGCTGATCCTGAATCGCGGGTCCGACCGTAGTGAGCGGTTCCTGCTGGCGACCGACACCACCGCCGCCGGTCGCCACCCGCGGTCGGAGATCTTCCTCGACGACATCACGGTGTCGCGCAAGCACGCCCTGTTCACCAGGTCTCACGGTGCAGTGAAGGTCGAGGACCTGGGCAGCCTGAACGGGACGTACGTCAACCGCCGGCTGATCGATCAGGCGACCGAGCTGCACAGCGGCGACGAGGTGATGATCGGAAAGTTCCGGCTGATCTACTTCGCGAGCGAGCACGGGCTGGGCTGATGTCGGAGCAGATGCGCAGCATCGGCCAGGTCCTCGCTGCGATGAAGAACGACTTCCCCGACATCACCATCTCCAAGATCAGGTTCTTGGAGGCGGAGGGGTTGATCACGCCGCACCGGGCACCGTCGGGGTACCGCCGGTTCTCCGCCGACGACGAGAAGCGGTTGCGTTACATCCTGTCGGTGCAGCGTGAGCACTACCTGCCGCTGAAGGTGATCCGCGAACACCTCGAGATGATGGACCGGGGGATGGAACCTCCCGAGGTCGAGTCGTTGCGACCCGCGGCACCTGACGAGGTCAGTGCCACCGTCGACCGCGGCGATGCCCGACCGGTCCGGCTCGACCGGGCCGACCTGCTCGAGGCGAGCGGTCTCACCGACGCCAGCCTGGTCGAGTTGGAGAAGTATCAGATCGTGCTGCCCAACCGGGGGACCCGCCACTACGGTCGGGAAGCCCTGGTGGTCGCCCGGGCGGCCAAGAAGCTGGCCGAGTACGGCCTCGACGCCCGGCACCTCCGCGCGATCAAGATGTCGGCCGACCGTGAGGTCGGGCTGGTCGAGCAGGCGATCGCCCCGTACGTCCGGCGCACCGGCGGCAACCGTGCGGTGGCGACCGAGGTGATGGGACTGGTCACCGCCGTCCATTCGGCACTGCTGCGGACCGCCATCGGTCGCTGAGTGGCCCCGGTCGCGTCGACGCCACCGGTCCGGTCGGGTTAGACGCGCCCGATCCGGCGGGTTCGACGCCCGTCCGTCACCGGCGGTTGTGGATCCCTTCGGTCGGGTCAGTAGGCTGACTGCATGCGCGAAATGGATGTCGTCGGGGTGCGGGTGGAGATGCCGGCGAACCAACCCATGGTCCTGTTGCGTGAGGTGATCGGGCATCGCTACCTGCCGGTGTGGATCGCTGCGACGGAGGCCTCGGCCATCGCGAACGCGCAGGAGGGCGTGCTGCCGCCCCGGCCGCTGACCCACGACCTGTTGAAGGACGTGATCACCAGTCTGGGACACCGGCTCACCGAGGTGCGGATCACCAAGCTGGAGGACCGGGTCTTCCATGCGGCCCTGCTGATCGACGGCATCGAGATCTCGTCGCGGACCTCGGACGCGATCGCACTGGCGCTGCGGACCGGGTCGGACATCTACTGCGCCGACGAGGTGCTCGACGAGGCCGGCATCGAGGTGCCGGAGGCCGAGGACGACGAGGTCGAGAAGTTCCGGGAGTTCCTCGACCAGGTCTCGGCGGACGACTTCTCCACCGGCTCCGACCCGGACAAGCCCGAGGACTGACCTGACGACTGCCTGACCACCGCCGCGCGGGACCTCGATCACCGGTCGAGACTCCGGGGCACATTGCGGTGTCGGTCGGGGTGTCGCGCGGCGTGTCGTTGACCCGGACGGCCCCCGGTGCGTACCGTCAGGCAGGTAATCCCGAGCTTGGAATTACCCAGCTGCGGTTCGGCGCGAAGCCGTACCGCCCGCGCTAGTGAGGCGAAACGTGAGCAGCGAACAGCCGGCCAAGGCAGACCAGGCCCCGTCGTCCGTGCAGCGAGTCCAGCAGGACCTGCTGATCGAGGGGGACTTCTCCCCGATGCCGGCCGACGTCGGGTTCCGCGGGCCCGTCGCCTGCAGTGCCGCCGGGATCACGTACCGCCAGCTCGACTACTGGGCGCGGACCGACCTGGTGAAGCCCGAGATCCGCGCCGCCGCGGGCTCGGGGTCGCAGCGGCTGTACAGCTTCCGCGACATCTTGATGTTGAAGGTCATCAAGCGGCTGATCGACGCCGGCATCTCGCTGCAGCAGATCCGGATCGCGATCGACCACCTCCGCCAGCGCGGGGTCGACGACATCACCGGCGTCACGTTGATGTCGGACGGGGTGTCGGTGTACGAGTGCACCTCCAACGACGAGGTGATCGACCTGCTGCAGGGTGGCCAGGGCATGTTCGCGATCGGTCTGGGTGGGGTCTGGCGCGACATCGAGGGCACGCTGTCGGAGCTGCCGGCCGAGAAGCGTCAGGTCGAGGTCGCCGACGTCCAGGCGCCGCTGCTCGACGGGGACGACGAGTTCACCCGGCGTCGTCGGGCCCGCAGCGCCGGCTGACCCACACAGCGTCAGGCCAACCGACAACGACGGGCCATCCGACAACGACAGGCTGACCCGTCGACACGGTCGGCCGAGCCGGCTGCCCGACTCGCCGTCCCGTTGCCTCATGTCAAGATGCCCGCTTGGTGTGCTTCGTTGACTCATCTGAAGATGCCCGCTTGGGTTTGTCGAGTTTTTTGCGGCTGAGGTAGATGTGGTTGGTCTTGGCGCGGCGTTGGATCGTGCCGCGTCGGCGGGCGAGTTCGAGCAGGTTGCCCTGGATGTCGCTGATGCGGTGTTTCAGCTCGACCAGGTCGGTGTCGTGGTGGAGGGCGGCGAGCCGGGCCTGGTCGTGGGGGTCGAGCAGGTCGCTGTGGTCGCGTTCGAGTCGGTGGTGCGGAGTGGTGGCGGTGTCGTGGCGTTTGGTCACCTTCGCCCCGTGTCGGGTCTTGGAGAGGAGTTTCTGCTGCGGCAGGAACAGGTTGACCTGTAGTGACACCAACGGCCACAGCTGGTTGAGCAGGGCGAGCTCTCGGGGGGTGTCGTAGCGGTAGTAGCCGACGGTGCGGCGGACCACCGACCAGTTCTTCTGCTCGACGTGGGCCTGGTCGTTGGAGTGGCTGGCGCGGCCCCGGGTGAGGGTGACCTGACGGGTCTCGCACCACCGGCGGAGGTGGTGGTTGAAGCGCCCCAGGTTCTCTGCCGCTCTCATACGGGTTGCGGCTCTCGGGTGAGGGTCGCGTAGTGGGCGGCCTCGAACTCGGCCGGGGTCATGTAGTCGAGGCTACTGTGCAGGCGCCGCTGGTTGTACCAGTCGACCCAGCCGGCGGTGGCGTACTCTACGTCGGCGATCGTCTTGTAGGGACCGTCGTGGAAGACCGTGGTGCGGATGCACTCGGTCTTGAACAGGCCGATGATCGTCTCCATCAGCGCGTTGTCGTAGGCGTCGCCGACCGACCCGATCGAGGGGTGGATGCCCTCGAGCGCGAGGTGCTCGGTGTAGTGGATCGCGGTGTACTGTCGGCCGGCATCAGAGTGACAGATCAGCTCTTCGCGGGTGATCGGGGTGCCGTCGCGGCCGCGCTGCCACAACGCGATCCGCAGCGGGGTCATCACCAGGTCGACGTCGCGGACGGTCGCGGCGTGCCAGGCCACGATCTTCTGGGCGAACACATCGACGATGAAGGCGACATAGACCCAGCCGGTCCAGGTGCGGCAGTAGGTGAAGTCGGCGACCCAGACCCGGTTGGGGGCCGGGGCGGTGAAGTCGCGATCCAGCAGGTCCCCGGCGCGATTACCGTTCTTGGCCGGGATCGTGGTGCGCAGCTTCTTGCTGCGGCGGATCCCGCTCAGTTGAAGGCTTCTCATCGCCCGATCGACGCTGCCCGGGGATGCCTCGGGCAGGTGCCGGCGGACCAGCGCGGTCATCTTGCGCCGACCGTAGAGGCCCTCGGGAGTCAGCTTGCGTCGGCCGTCGCGCTCATCGATGGTCCAGGCCAGGTCACGAATCTTGTCCTCGACGATCGCGTCAGTGATCGTCCGAGCAGCGATCCTCAGGTGAGCGCGTTTCCAGGCTCGGTAGGTCCGCGCGGCGACCTGGCAGCCCTGCTCACGCAGGACCCGGCAGATCGACTCGACCGCATGGCCTTGCTCGCGCATGGTGTCGATGAATCCCATGATCAGCGGCTGCGGGGGTCGAGCTCCCCCGCGAAGAAAGACGTGGCCGCGCGTAGGATCGCCACGTCCTCACGGAGCCGACGGTTCTCCGCCTTCAGCTTCTTGATCTCTTCGTTTTCCGTCGATGGGAGACCGGGCCGCAGACCCGAGTCGACCTCAGCTTGTCGCACCCAACGGCGAACAGACTCCTTGCCGATGCCGAGCTGCCGAGCCACCGCCTCACAGGCAGCGGTCAGCGACGGATACTCCTGCTGGTGCTCGGCGACCAGCCGGACAGCGCGAGCCTTGAGCTCGCCATCGATCTTCTTGGGCATGGACTGCATCCTTCCAACTCACAAAGATGCGGCATCAAACCTGGGGCGCTTCAGGTTGATGAACTCGGACCCGTTGTCGGAATGGACACCGGCGATGTGGAACGGGAACCGCAGCCACAACTGCTCGAGCCCGGCGGCGACGATCCGTTCCCCCTTGGACCGCACGGTGATGGTCTCGGTCCAGCCGGTCGCGACGTCGGTGGCGTCCAGGCTGTAGTGGAAGTCGCCGTTGTTGTCACCACCCTCGTGACCGACCAGGTCGATCTGGATGAAGCCGGGCTCGGTGTCATTCCACTCCGCCCACGTCTTCAGCGGGATCGACGACTTCAACATCGACCCGGGCCGGGTATGGGAGATCCCCCCCCGGCGACCAGCCCCTGCCGGGCCGGCGCCAACCGGCGGTCCATCGTCGCCGCCGACATGCCGAGCAGCTGGTCGACCACGCCGTCGTCGACCCCGGTCAGCCGGCCGTGCCGCGCCATGTTGGCGACCACCTCGGGCAGCACCGCGTGGAGCCGTTTGCCGGCCGGGCCGTCCAGCGCCGACCAACACTGCTGCAGCAGCAGCGCGGTCACGTCGTCGTCATAGGTCCGGGCCGGGGCCCGACGCTTCCGTGGCCTGCTCGCCGCCCCCGGATCGGCCACCAGGGTCCGGATCGCCTTGCGGGCATGGTCACGATGCCAGCCCGTCACCTGGCAGACCGCGTCCAAGATCTCGGTCTTCTCCGCCCTGGTCGCCTTCGGCCACTTCGCCACCTGCGCCTGCGTGATCGCCCGCCGAGCCGCCATCGTCAACTCCATCCACCAAAGGGTTCCCCACGCGGGCATCTTGAGATGAGGCAACGAACCGACCCACGCGGGCATCTTGGATGAGTCAACGCGGCCGTTTCACTGTCCGACCTCGAGCGGTTATGGTGCCCCCAACCCCCGGTCGTCCGGGTGAGCCCGGTCCGCAGGAGAGGTAGCCCATGTCGCACGACCCCATCAGCCACACCGATCGCACCCCATTCGCTGATCGCCACATCGGGCCCGACACGGCCGAGACCGCGGCGATGCTGGAGCTGCTCGGGGTGACCGATCTGGACGAACTCGTCGACCAGTCGTTGCCGAGTGCGATCCGCCAGCACGACCCGCTGGGGCTGCCGGACGCGCTGACCGAGCAGGAAGTGCTGGTCAGGCTCCGCGAACTGGCGGCACGCAACAACCCGTGCACCCCGATGATCGGGCTGGGCTACCACGGCACGGTGACCCCGCCGGTGATCCGGCGCAACGTGCTGGAGGACCCGGCCTGGTACACCGCGTACACCCCGTACCAGCCCGAGATCTCGCAGGGCCGGTTGGAGGCGCTGCTCAACTTCCAGACCGTCGTGTCGGACCTGACCGGGCTGGCGACCTCCAACGCCAGCCTGCTGGACGAGTCGACCGCGGTCGCCGAGGCGATCGCGCTGGCCCGTCGGGTCCGGCCCAAGGGGCAGGTCGCGATCCTCGACGGCGACACCCTGCCGCAGACGGTGGCCGTGGTCCGGACCCGGGCCGAGGGGATGGGGATCGAGGTGGTGGTCGCCGAGGGTGACCTGGCCGACGCCCTGTTGCAGTACGACGCGTTCGCGGTGGTCGTGCAGACCCCGGGGGCCTCGGGTCGGTTGGCCCACACCGCCGAACTGCACGCCATCGCCCGGAAGGCGCACGAGAACGACGCGCTGGTGATCGCGGCCTGTGACCTGTTGGCGATGACCGTCACCGTCGCCCCGGCCACCTGGGGTGCCGACGTCGCGGTCGGGTCGAGCCAGCGGTTCGGGGTGCCGCTGTTCCACGGCGGACCGCACGCCGGGTTCATGGCGGTCGCCGCCGGGCTGGAGCGCAACCTGCCGGGCCGACTGGTCGGGGTGTCCAAGGACGCCGACGGGACGCCCGCGTTCCGGCTGGCCCTGCAGACCCGCGAGCAGCACATCCGGCGGGAGCGGGCCACCTCCAACATCTGCACCGCCCAGGTGCTGCTGGCCGTGGTCGCCAGCATGTACGCGGTCCACCACGGGCCGGACGGGTTGCGTCGGATCGCCGAGCAGGTCCACGCCGGGGCCCGGGCGATCGCCGGCGCGCTGAAGGACGGCGGCGTCGAGGTCGTGCACGGCACCTTCTTCGACACCGTGCTGGCCCGGGTGCCGGGTCGCGCCGCCACCGTCGTCGCCGCGGCGCGGGAGGCCGGGGTCCACCTGCGGTTGGTCGACGCCGACCACGTCGGGATCTCGGTGGGCGAGGATGCCCGCCCGGTCGACGTGGCCGCGGTGTGCGACGCCTTCGACGTGACGGCCGGCGCGCACCCGCACGGGTCGCTGGCCGACCACGAACGGGCGGCGGACTATCTGCTGCACCCGGTTTTCTCCGCGCACCACTCCGAGACCGACATGTTGCGCTACCTGCGGCAGCTGTCGGATCGCGACTTCGCGCTGGACCGCGGCATGATCCCGCTCGGCTCGTGCACGATGAAGCTGAACGCGACCGCCGAGATGGAGCCGATCAGTTACCCCGGCTTCGCCGACCTGCACCCGTTCGCACCCGCCGAGGACGCCGAGGGCTACCGCGAGCTGATCGACGAACTGCAGGGTTGGCTGGCCGAGGTGACCGGGTACGCGGCGGTGTCGATCCAGCCGAACGCCGGCTCGCAGGGCGAGCTCGCCGGGTTGCTGGCGATCCGCGGCTACCACCGGTCGCGGGGTGACGAGCAACGTGACGTCTGCCTGATCCCGTCGTCGGCCCACGGCACGAACGCCGCGTCGGCGGCGATGGCCGGGATGCGGGTCGTCGTGATCAAGGCTGCCGACGACGGCTCGGTCGACCTGGCCGACCTCGAGGCGAAGCTGGCGGCCCACGCCGATCGGGTGGCCGCGATCATGGTCACCTACCCGTCGACCCACGGTGTCTTCGAGGAGGGCATCACCCGGTTGTGCGAGCTGGTGCACGCCGCCGGGGGCCAGGTGTACGTCGACGGGGCCAACCTGAACGCCCTCCTCGGACTCGCCAGGCCCGGCCAGTTCGGTGCGGACGTGTCACACCTCAACCTCCACAAGACGTTCTGCATCCCGCACGGGGGTGGCGGCCCGGGGGTGGGCCCGGTCGGCGTCGGTGCCCATCTGGTGCCGTTCCTGCCGGGGCACCCGATGACGCCGGGGGCGGACACGACGGATGACACGGGTGTGGGTGAGGGCGCCGTGGGAGAGGGCGTCGTGGGAGAGGGCGTCGGTCCGGTGTCGGCAGCACCGTACGGGTCGGCCGGCATCCTGCCGATCAGCTACGCCTACATGGCGATGATGGGGCCGGACGGGTTGAAGCGGGCCACCGAGTACGCCCTGCTTGGCGCGAACTACATCGCCGCCCGGCTCGGCGAGCACTTCCCGGTGCTGTACACCGGCCGCAACGGCCGGGTCGCCCACGAGTGCATCCTCGACCTGCGTCGGCTGACGAAAGAGACCGGTGTCACCGTCGACGACGTCGCCAAGCGGCTGATCGACCACGGCTTCCACGCGCCGACCATGAGCTTCCCGGTGGCCGGCACGTTGATGGTCGAGCCGACCGAGTCGGAGTCGAAGGACGAGCTCGACCGGTTCTGCGATGCGATGATCGCGATCCGCGGCGAGATCGATGCGGTGGCCCAAGGAACCTGGCCGATCGGCGACAGCCCGCTCCGCAACGCCCCGCACACCCTGGCCCGGGTCACCGCCGACGAGTGGCCGTACGCGTACCCGCGCTCGGTGGGTGGGTTCCCGGCCGGCCGTCACCTCGGGCCGATCGGGGCGACCGGCCGGGACAAGTACTGGCCGGCGGCCTCGCGGATCGACCAGGCGTTCGGTGACCGGAACCTGGTCTGCACCTGCCCCCCGCCCGAAGCGTACGAGGACTGAGCGACGGAGGCGTACGAGGACTGAGCGCCGGAGGCGTACGAGGACTGAGCGCGGCGCCCCGGTCAGCGCAGGGTGTCGCTGTTGGGCAGTTCCTGGTTCTGTTCGGTCCAGCCGGGGGCGGTCGACTCGAGGGCGGGTGGCTGCCGGCCGGTGTCGAGTGCGTTCAGCTTGCGCAGCCGACGGCGGTCCCACCAGTTGGCGCCGCGGATCTTGAGTGAGCCCATGCCCATGGTTCCCGACAGCATCAGCAACGGGCTGCCCGGGGTGGCGATCGTGGGGACCTTGGAGGTCACCGAACCCCACGACTTGCCCACGTTGTCGATGTTGGCGGCCCAGCCCTCGGGCACCACGAGCAGGATCGAGCCGGCTCCACCGGAGATGTAGACTTGGACGATCTGGTGGTCGCAGGTGGCCTGCAGGAAGTCGAGCTTGACCGATCCCATGCCGCCGTGGATGTCGATGAACTCGGGGACGGTCCACACACCGCTGCGCTTGTCGCTGCTCATGCCACCCTCGAGCCGAAGCTTCGGCGGGTGGGCCGGCGGCGGTGCGACGGCCCGGCTCGACGGGGGAGCCACCGGTAGGTCGGCGACGATTCGGTCGAGGTCGCCGAAGGTGCGGGCACCCCGGACCGTCTCGGCCCGTTCGATCAACTCGTCTGAGGTCAGGCGCCCCTCGTCGGCCGCTGCGCGCAGCGTGGTGACGACGGCATCACGATCGGCATCGCCGACCCGGAGGTCTCGGGGGTCCACGCGTTCGATGCTACCCGCTGCCCCCGGGTGCTGATCGGGTCGGTTGGCTCAGCCGCCGTTGACCTGTTCGGCCGCACCGTCGGCACGGATCGCGAGCTCGACGTCCAACTGGGTCACCCCACCCTCGGAGTGGGTGGCCAGGGTGACCACGACCGTGTCGTACCGGATGTCGATGTCGGGGTGGTGCTGCATCTGCTCGGCCTCGTCGGCCAGCAGTGTGACGAACTTGATCGACTGTCCGAACCCGTCGAACGAGAACCGGCCCTCGATCGTCTCCGGTTCGACGGTCCAGCGTTGGTGCTCGACGAGTTGGCGCTTGACCTCTTCGGTCTCGAGGAGTCGTGGCATGCCCTCCACACAATCCCGGACCTCGGCCCATGTCAACCGTCAGGCCGACTGGATCTACAGTTCCGGCGTGGACTGGCCCGACCTCGTGACGCGCGTCGTGCCGATCCTGTACTTCCTGGTCATGATCACCGTCGTCGCCGAACTGGCTGACCGGATGGGACTCTTCACCGCGTTGGGCAACCTCGCCACCCGGGTCAGCCGTGGCCGGGTACTGGTGCTGTGGCTGTTGCTGGTGGTGATCTCGGTGGCGACGACGGCGGTGCTGTCGCTCGACACCACCGCGGTGCTGATCACCCCGGTGGCGCTGGCGTTGGCGAAACAGCACCGACTGCACCCGGTGCTGGCCACCTGGACCTGCGTCTGGGTGGCGAACTGTGCCTCCTTGACGTTGCCGGTCGCCAACCTCACGAACCTGTTGACCCTGTCGCACCCGGCCCGGCACCTGACCGCCGACGACTGGCTGTCGACGACCTGGGCGCCGGCGTTGGTGGGCGTGGTCGTGCCACTGGTGGTGTTGGCCGTACGCCATCGCCACGACCTGCGCGGTCGCATCACCCAGCGCCCCGATCCGGTCGAGCGCCGCGGGCTGGTGTGGGCGGCCGGGCTGGTGTGTGCCGGGTTGGCCGGCGCGTTCGTCCTCGGTGCGCCGGTACCGCTGGCCGCCGGCACCGCCGCGCTGCTGTTGGGCGTGTGCTGTGTGGTCGCCGCACCTCACCACCTGGACGTGCGGATCCTGCCGTGGCGCACGGTGATCGGGGTGTCGGTGCTGTTCGTGGTGGTCACCGCCGTCCATCAGGTGGGGCTGTCCGAGCTGGTGCTGGTGGCGACCGGTGCCGGGGACGACGGCTGGTCACTGGTGCGGTTGGCCGGGGTGTCGGCACTGGTGTCGAACGTGATCAACAACCTGCCCGCCTACCTGGCGCTGGAGCCGGCGGCCGATTCCGTACGACGGACGATCGCGGTGCTGGTGGGGACGAACATGGGGCCGCTGGTCACCCCGTGGGCCAGTGTGGCGACGCTGCTGTGGGCCGATCGGTGCCGGGCGGCAGGTGTGCCCGTGGCGTGGGGGCCGCTGGCCGGTTGGGGTGCGGTCGTCGCCGTGCTGACCGTCGGCCTGGCGGTCGGCGCGACCGTACTGACCGTCGCGGCCTAGCATGAGGGCCATGGACGGGCTGACACCGGAGCAGGCGACCAAGATCATCTCGATGCTGATGGATCACGCCAGGGCGGGGGAGACCGCCGACCTGCTGGAGTACCTCGACCACGGCCTCGACGTCGACACCCGCGACGCCGAGGGCAACACGGCCCTGATGTTGGCCGCCTACCACGGCCGCGCCGAAACCGTACGGGCGCTGATCGGCCGGGGTGCCGACGTCGACCTGCGCAACAACCGCGACCAGTCGCCGATCGCCGGTGCACTGTTCAAGGGCGAGAACGAGATCGTGGTCGCGCTGCGCGATGCCGGGGCCGACCTCGACGCGGGGACGCCATCGGCGCGGGCCGCGGCGGAGATGTTCGGGCGGTCCGACCTGCTCGGCTGAGTCGACGGCCTCGCCCTGCCAGCAGCACGGCGGCGGCCCCGTCGTACCGCCGCGTAATAGGCTCGCCCGGACGGGTCGGGACAAGACGACAGGAGTGGCCAACGTGGTGGAACGGCTGAAGGGTCTGATGACCATTCCGTGGGTCGAGCACCTGCTGCGTGCCAACACCCGCTTCAACGGCCGACTCGGCAACCAGTTCGGCGCGGCGATGACGTACTTCTCGGTGTTGGCGATGGTGCCGGTGCTGATGTTCGCCTTCGCGACCCTGGGGTTCGTCCTCGAGCTGCGCCCCGACCTGTTGCAACTGGTCAAGGACGAAGCGGTCAAGCTGGCCGACGCCGGGCCGGACGCCACCGACAAGATCGGTGCCTGGATCGACAACACGCTGTCCAGCTACCGCACGATCGGGCTCGTGTCGCTGGCGACCGCGGCGTACGCCGGTAGTGGCTGGGTCGGCAACCTGAAGAGTGCCATCCGGGCGCAGTGGCGGCCCGACTTCGACATGTCCGAGGACAAGCGCAACATCGTTCTCGAGACCCTGGTCAACTTTGCGCTGTTGTTGGCGCTGTTGGTGATGGTCGGAGTCACCTTCGCCATCGCCTCGGTCGGCACCTCGCTGAACAACGAGGTGGCGGCCCTGCTCGGCCTGGACCAGATCCCGGGGATGGGGTTCGTCCTCCGGCTCGTTCCGGTGCTGCTGTCGGCGGCGGCGGGCTGGGTGCTGTTCATGTTCATCTACTGGGTGTTCCCGCAGACCCCCGTGGCGCTGAAGGCGCGGATGCGGGGGTCACTGATCGCGGCGATCGGCCTGGGCATCCTGCAGTACGGTGCCACCGGGCTGTTCGGGGTCTTCGGCGGGAACGCGGCGGTGTCGGTGTTCGGACCGGTGATCGTGTTGATGTTGGTGCTCAACCTGTTCGCCCGGCTGATCCTGTTCGTGGCGGCCTGGATCGCCACCACCGACCAGCCGGCCCTGTCGGCCTCGGACCGCAAGCCGACCTTCGACCCGTACGCCCCCGTCCAGGGTCCGCCGACGCCGCGGATTCCGATGCGACCCCGTGACCGGTACGCCGCGGTGTTCGCCGCGACGCCGGAGAAGGGTCGTACGAAGTGGGTCCCCGGCGAGGGACAGGAATGGGTCACCCAGGACGTGGCGAAGCAGGCCGTCAAGGCCGGGATGGGCGCCGGTTGGGCGTCCGGGATCGGGCTCGGGCTCGGGGTCGGCGCCACCGTCGCCGGTGCGGTGTCGGCGATCAGCCGACGGTTCCGCAGGAAGTGACGGCGGCGACCAGGGACGACCGGGACGCCGTGCTCAGTGCTGGACGACGGCCGGCTTCGGCTGCGGCTGGCCGATCTGGTCGAGCAGGTCGACGTACCAGTCGGTGGTGATGTCGAACGCCTTGCCACCGGCGATCCGGTCGAAGGCTATGACGCCGACCCGGTCCCCGTCCTCCTCGTCCTGGCCGACCACGCCGGGCTCACCCGACAGCGCGGCCTCGACGGCCAGGTCGCACAGCTGCGAGATCAACGCCAGGTCGGCGGCGTTCGCCGGGGCCGACCGGGAGAAGTAGCCGGACTTCTGCACCATCACCTTCTCGGCTCCCAGGCGTGCGGCGAACTGCTTGCCGAACCAGGCACCCGGATTGATCGTGTCGAGCTTGACGTGGCCGAAGGCGTCGCGGGCGACCTCCTCGCCGTCGGCCTCCAGTTCGGCGATCACCTTGTCCACGCCGGCACCCTCGGACAGGAAGATGTTGACGTTGCCGACCTCGTCGAGGATCGCCCTGAGCCGGGTCGCCTCGGCGTCGAGGTCGAGCTCACCCTCGGGGACGTAAACGGCGTGGACCTCCCACTCGTTGCGGTCCAGCCCGATGGCCGGCAGCCACTCGCGGCCGTCGAGCCAGCTGCGGTAGGCCTGTGCGGTGGCGGCGGTGAGCCAGCCGCAGTTGCGTCCCATCACCTCGTGGATGATCACCATCCGTGAGGCCGAGTTGTGCTCGGCGATGATGTTCTGGGCGAACCGCGAGCCCTGCTCGGCGGCCGTCCAGGCACCCAGCGACTGCTTGATCGGGATCACGTCGTTGTCGATCGTCTTCGGCAACCCGACCACGGTCAGCTGGTGGCCCTCCTTGGCCAGGAAGGCGGCCAGGTCGGCGGCGGTGGTGTTGGTGTCGTCACCGCCGATGGTGTGGAGGACGTCGACCCCGTCGGTGATCAGCCGGTCGGCAGCCGCGCGCAGCGGGTCGGTGCCCTCGGCGACCAGGCCACGCTTGACCAGGTCGGCGGCGTTGGTGAGCTTCACCCGCGAGTTGCCGATGGGGGAGCCGCCGTACTCGGTCAGCAGCTCCGCACCCGCCCGGACCTCGTCGGTGATCTCGATCGACTGGCCCGCCAGCAGCCCCTGGTAGCCGTACTCGTACGCGATCAGCTCGACCTCCGGCGCGACCTCGGTGTAGCGGCGGATCAGCAGACCCAGCGCGGCGGACAGGCACGGGGCGAAACCACCGGCGGTGAGGAAGGCGACCTTGGCGACCATGGCACTCCTGGGTTCGAGGGTTGGTGTTCGGATCGTTGGTGTTCGGATCTCGTTGTTGTTCGGATCGGGGGAGGCAGTGCCCCGATGGCCCCAGCGTAGTGCGGTGAAGCGGTCCGCGACCGGGGTGCGTCCGGACCGTGGTCAGATGCGCTCGCCGGCCAGGAACACCGCGCCCGGGCCGTTGGCCGCCTCGGTGTCGTCGGGATTGTTGAGGGCACACCTGTCGAGGCTGAGGCAGCCGCAGCCGATGCAACTGTCGAGGCGGTCGCGGAGGCTCTCGAGCTGCCGGATCCGGGCGTTGATGCGTGGCCGCCACGACGCCGAGAGCCGAGCCCAGTCACCCCGGCTGGGGGCCCGACCCGCCGGCAACGTTGTCAGTGCCTCGCGGATCTCCTCCAGTGACAGCCCGACCTGTTGGGCGGTCCGGACGAACGCCACCCGCCGCAGTTCGCTGCGTTCGAACCGGCGTTGGTTGCCGAGGGTGCGCTCGGCCGTGATCAGGCCGAGGCTCTCATAGAAGCGCACGCCTGACGGTGCCACCCCGGAGCGGCGGCTGAACTCGGCCATGGTGAGCAGATCATGGGTGTCGACGGTCACGCCCGCCACCATAGCTCAAGTGAACTTGAGTTCATCCGGTGAGTTGACACCGGTTCAGGGGGTGAGCAGGACCTTCACGTGGTCACCGCCGGCGGCGAGGGCGAAGGCGTCGGCGGCCTGCGCCAACGGGCGGTGGCCGGTGACGAACACCTCGGTCGGGACGGCACCGGAGCGGAGGATCTCGATCGCGGTGTCATAGTCGGTCGGTACGTAGGTGGCGCTGCCCTGGATCCGGATCTGTTGGTCCTGCACCAGGTGGAGCGGGACGACCACGTCACCGGTGGGGACACCGACCACGACGACCGTGCCACCCTTGCCGGCCAGGCCGATCGCCTGTCGTACGGTCGATTCGACGGCGACACAGTCGAACACCACGTCCGCCGACTCGCCGAGCAGGCCACGGACTTGGGCCACCATGTCGTCGGCCCGCCCGTCGACCACCGCATCGGCCCCCAGCCGTTCGGCGATGGCCCGCTTGGCCGGCAGCGGGTCCGACACCACGATGCGGGTCGCCCCGGCGTGCCGGGCTGCGACCAGCTGGAGCAGCCCGATGGTCCCGGCACCGATGATCACCACGGTCCGGCCGAGCAAGGGACCGGCCAGCTCCGCGGCGTGCACCGGTGTCGACAGCGGCTCGATCAGCGCCGCCTGGTCGTCGGTGAGGTCATCGGGGACGTGGTGCAACCGGTTCGCCGGGATGGTGCTGCGCTCGGCGAAGCCGCCCTGTTCGTACGCGCAGCCGAAGAACCGCAGGCGCTCGCAGAGGTTGGGGCGACCCGTCCGGCACGGCTTGCAGTCCTCGGCGGGAAAACCGGGCTCGACGACCCGGAGGGCGACACAGCTCAGCGGTGGTTCGACGACCACCCGGTCGCCGACCTGCCAGTCACCGACGCCGTCGCCGAGGGCGGTGATCGTCGCGACCAGCTCGTGGCCGGGGTGGTAGGGGAGGCTGACGAACGGGTGTCGGCCGGCGGCGGCGTGCAGGTCCGAGCCGCACACCCCGCCGCGGACCAGTGCCAGCTGCACCTCGCCGGACGCCGGTTGCGGCTCGGGGCCCATGATCACCTGTACTCCGTCGGAGTCCACGACCACGATCCGTCGCTGTGGTGCCACCCTCGTACCTCCTGCTCGACAACTGTGGCCCTGAAGGGCTTCTCGGCGATCCGTGCGGGACGACCGGTCAGGACAGCCCGGTGATCACGCCGTCGTCGCTGATGTCCATCCCGACCGCGGCCGGATGTTTCGGCAGCCCGGGCATCGTCATGATGTCACCACAGATCGCGACCACGAAGCCGGCGCCCGCGTTCAGTCGGACCTCCCGGATGTTGATCACGTGGTCGGTGGGTGCGCCGCGCCGGGTGGCGTCGGTGGAGAACGAGTACTGGGTCTTGGCCAGGCAGACCGGGAGGTGCCCGTACCCGGCGCGGGTGATCCGTCGCAGGTCACGCCTGGCCGCACGGTCCAGGGTGATCCCGCTGGCGTGGTGGACCCGCCGGGCCACCGTCTCGATCTTCGTGACCAAATCGAGGTCGTCGTCGTAGGTCAACGAGAACGGCTTGCCGCGCGGTTCGCCCAGTTGGGCGATGACGGCGCGGGCCAGCGCCTCGGCCCCGGCACCGCCGTCGACGAAGTGGGTCGCCGCGGCCGCCTTGACCCCACGTTCGGCGAGCAGCTCGACCAAACGGTCGACCTCCGCCTCGGTGTCGTCGGGGAACCGGTTGATCGCCACCACGACGTCCAGCCCGAAGACCTCACGCAGATTGGCCAGATGTCTGTCCAGGTTGACCATTCCGGCCTCCATGGCCGCCACGTCGGCGTTGCCGACGTCGGTCACCGCCACGCCACCGTGGTACTTCAGGGCGCGAACGGTGGCCACCACGACGGCCAGGTCGGGCACCAGCCCGGTCTTGCGGCACAGGATGTCGACGAACTTCTCGGCCCCCAGGTCGGCGCCGAAGCCCGCCTCGGTCACCACCACGTCGGCGAGCGCGGTCGCGGTCCGGGTGGCGATCGCGGAGTTGCACCCGTGCGCGATGTTGGCGAAGGGGCCACCGTGGACGAAGAACGGTGAGTGCTCCAAGGACTGCACCAGGTTGGGGGCCAACGCACCGGCCAGCACCGTGGCCATGGCCCCGTCGGCACCGAGGTCGCGAGCGGTGACGAGATCACCGGAGCGGGTGCGGCCGATCACCACGTCACCGATGCGTCGGCGCAGGTCGGCCAGCGAATCGGTCAGGCAGAAGATGGCCATCAGCTCGGAGGCGACCACGATGTCGAAGCCGTCCTGCCGGGTCGGCCCGTTGCCGGAGCCCAGGCCGACCACGACGTCACGCAGCGCCCGATCGTTGAGGTCGAGCACTCGTCGCCAGGTGATGCTGGTCGGGTCGATGTCGAGCTGGTTGCCGTGGTGCAGGTGGTTGTCGATCATCGCGGCGAGCAGGTTGTTGGCCGCGGCGATGGCGGCGAAGTCGCCGGTGAAGTGGAGGTTGATGTCGACCATCGGGACGACCTGGGCGTACCCGCCGCCGGCCGCACCACCCTTCATCCCGAACACCGGACCCATCGACGGTTCACGCAGGCACCCCATCGCCGTCGTGCCGATGCGGTTGAGGGCGTCGACCAGCCCCACCGTGGTGGTGGTCTTGCCCTCGCCGGCGGGGGTGGGGGAGATCGCGGTGACCAGCACCAGCTTGCTGCCGTCGCGGGGTGGGAGCTGTCGACAGTGCTCGAGGTCGACCTTGGCCTTGTCGTGTCCGAACGGGATGAGGTGGTCCCGGCTGATCCCGAGGCGGTCGGCGATGTCGGTGATCGGGCGGAGCTCGGCAGCAGTGGCGATCTCGATGTCGGTCAGCATGCGCGTGATCGTACGAGCCACGGCCGGGCCACGGCAACGATCACCGACACGTCGCGTCCGACGGCCGGGGTGGACCGGTGGTTCAGTGCCGTCCGCGGGGGACCTGCAGGTCGGCCACCAGCGGGCGGTGGTCCGCCGCGGAGGCGGCGAGCAGGGTGTCGGGGACGTCGGCGCCCAGGATCGTCACGTGCGAGCTGACGGCGATGTGGTCGATCCGCGACCGCGGGACCGCCGCCGGGTAGGTCGGCTCGTCGTTGAACCCGATCACGTTGGTGAGCGGGTCCCACAGCGGCTGCAGTTCCGGAGCCGGATCGGTGGCGTTCAGGTCACCGGTCAGGATGTGGGTGGCCGAGGGGTCGTGGGCGGCCAGGATCGCGACCGTGTCGGCGACCTGCAACTCCCGGACGGTGGGGTCGCCACGGTAGTCGAGGTGGGTCGAGTACACGTGGACACGGGCACCCTGGACCAGAATCTCGGCCTCGGCGAAGCCGGGGGCCGGCTTCGGGGTCGGGTTGGGATCCTGCGTCGACAGCCGGTGGATCTCATGGTTGGTGAACTCCATGATCCGGTAGCGGCTCAGCACGGCGACCCCGAACTGGCGGCGTGGCTCGCCCGGGTTCGCCGGCTCCATGTCGTAGATCGGCGCGAACCCGACATACATGCCGAGCCGGTCGGCGATCTCCTGCGCGACGTCGAGGTTGTTGCTGCGGGCACCCCAGTGGACGTCGACCTCCTGCAGGCCGATCACGTCGGCGTCGAGCTCGGCGATCGCCGCGGAGATCCGATCAAGGTCGAAGACGCCGTCCTCACCGGCGCCGTAGCGGATGTTGTACGAGGCGACGCGCAGGTCGACCGGCGGTGGCGCGGTGGCATGGGCGGGAACGGTGAGACCGGACACCACCAACAACGCAGTGGTGACCAGCACGGCCAGTCGGGCAAGGGCGGTACGCATGGGCGGTCTCCTCCGGGGACACGGGCATCAGGGCCCGTTCGGTGAGCAGGTCGATGGCTCGGTGAGCCGACACCTGACACTAGCGAAACGCTCTGCTGGGGTGGGGAAAGTCTGTGCAGCCACTGGGTGGCCGTCGGGTGAACGGGCGACGGTGCGGCCCGGCCGGTGTCGGGGCGCCGGAGCGGCTCAGCTGCCGAACGGGTTCAGCACGGTGAGCAGCACGATGACCATCGCCACCACGGACGCCACCATGATCAACACCAGCAGGGCCACGATGATCACGGCCTTGAGCAGGTAGCCCTTGGTGGAGACGTCGGACCGGGAGCCACTGCTGAGGTGGTCGGCCAGCAGTCGGGCGTTCATCCGGTTGGCACGGAAGGCGACGTCGGCCAGGTCGCCGGCGAACGGGATCCACCCCAGGGCCGTGTCCAGCAACAGGTTCAGGCACATCCGCAACAGCATCGGGATGGGGACCCGAGCCCGGACGGCCTCGACCAGGATGGTCGTCGACAGCACCGTGCCGGCGGCATCGCCCACCCCGGGGAAGAGTCCGATCAGCGAATCCAGTCCGATCCCGATCTTGGTACCGGGGATGGTGACCAGGTCGTCCATGAACCGCGCGATGGTCCGGGTCCGTCGCAGCCGTGGGTCGCCGGGGCCGGGATCGCCGGGATCGTCGGGGCTCATGGCACCGATGCTAGACGTAGGACGCGAGCCGGGCTGTCAGGCGCCGACCCAGACCGGTGAGGACCAGGCCCACTGGTCGTTGGTCTGGCGCACCCGGACGTGGAAGAAGTCGCCCGGCTCCGCCGCGATCCCGGCCAGCTCGAGTCCGGCGGCGAGCTCCTCGGCTGCGACCGCCCGCCCGAACCGGTACACCGGGGTGAGGAACTCCGCGAGGTAGTTCTCCTGCGAGCCGTGCCGCAGGTCGCCGAGCCGGTGTCGGCTGTGCTGACCGTTGACCACCGCGTCAACCACCGTCGCGTCGTCGCCGGTCAGGTGCAGGTTGAGGCCCTGGGTGCCGTCGGTGACCACGTTCGCGTTCCCGTGCGTGCTCGTACGCAGCCGGATCCCGTGCTCGCCGACCCGGCCCCAGTCGGTGAACTGGTACTCCGCCGGGGCGTCGTCGCTGGGCATCACGATGTCCTCACCGCGCAGCCGCGGGGTGACGTCGACCAACTCACCCCCGGTCACGGTCAGCTCGACGTCCCAGGGGTGGTCCCCGCGATCGAGGTGTCCCCACCCGACGTTGAAGGGCACCACCCCGCTGAACGGGCCGGAGGTCGTGGTCGGCCGGGTGGGGTCGGTCCGGGCCACGAGCTCCCCGTTGCGCAGCACCTCGACGTAGTCGATCGGTGCCTCGCCCTGCACCTGGACCGCGATGTCGTACCCGGCGGCACGAGGCGTCTCCCCACCCATCGGCGTCCCGTTCACCTCCACCCCCAGGATGATCGGGTCGCCGGTGACGGCATACGTCCGCCGCTGCTGGATCGCCTGCCACAGCGAGTCGCGGGAGAGATCGGGCGCCCAGACCGCGGCCCTGCCGTGGCCGAAGCTGCCCGGATGGGCGCTGTGGTGGTCGGTCGAACCGATCACCCCGAACCGATGGCCGCGCAACAGACCGGCCAGCGCGGTGTTGGCGGTGTGCCGGGGGCCCATGGTGTGCAGGTACGGGCGAGGTGCGTCGTCGGACTCGCCGCAGCCGTGCATCGACATGATCTCGGCGACCGGGCTGAACTCGGCGGTGAAGGTGTCCCAGTTCGCACCTCGCCGGCCGGTCAGATAGCCCAGATGGTGCGGGATGGCCATCGTCGCGACGCCACTGGCGCGGAGGCGGCGGAGCTCGCCGTGCAGGTCGGCGAGGGTGGCACCGCGGATGATCTCGCCGTGCGGGCCGTTGTAGTAGATGCAGTGGTCACCGTGGGCGGAGCTGTGCCACTCGAAGGACAGGAAGCTGACGAACTCCCCGTCGGTGTGGGCATCGGCGGTGACCTGTTGGACGTGGTCCCACTGGTCGGCCAGACGCTTGAAGCCGGCCTGGTGGTACGCGACCGCCGCGGCCGCCTCGGGTACCCCTTCGGGAATGTCGTGCCACCACGCATGACCGGTGACGGTGCCGAAGTCGAGCTGCAGCCGGGCGTTGGTGAACGCGTCCTCGATCGAGCCGTGACCGTAACTGATCCCGCAGTGGTTGTGCAGGTCTCCCAGATACATCTGGCGGCCGTCGTACGAGGCGAGCGAGACCTGACGGGGCTGATGGTGGGTCGGCATGCGCTGCAGAATACAGCGGTCCTGCCGTCGTGGTCCCCGCCGATCACTGGGTGAAGTTTCAACTGATTGAATGGCGCGCATGACTGTCGGCCCCCCGGACGTACCCCGTCGGATCGCATTCGTGTCCCTGCACACCTCGCCGACATCGGCACCGGGCACCGGGGACGCGGGTGGGATGAACGTGGTCGAGCTGCACCAGGCGCGTGAGCTCGCCGAGCTGGGCCATCAGGTCGAACTGATCACCCGCCGCGAGTCGCCCGACACCCCCGAGGTCACCGAGTTGGCGCCGCGGCTCACCCTGCGCCAGGTGGTCGCGGGCCCGGTCGAGGTGGTCGCGAAGAGCAAGCAGGAGGCGCTGATCGGCGAGTTCGGCGCCCGGATGGCCGAGCTCACCCCGTACGACCTGGTCCACTCCCAGCACTGGATGTCGGGGGTCGCGGCGCTGTCGGTCGCGCAGGCGTGGGGGGTGCCGCACGTGCAGACCTTCCATTCGGTCGCGGCGTTGCCCGGCTCGCCGTTGAGCCATGGTGAACCGCCCGAGTCGCCGGGCCGGGTCCGGGGTGAGGCCTTGGTGGCGCAACGGTCCGACCGGGTGATCGCGGTCAGTGACGCCGAGGCGACGACGGTGATCGAGCGGTGTGGTGCCGATCCAGCGTCGGTGGTCGTGGTGCGGCCCGGGGTCGACGGCGACATGTTCCGTCCGGTACTGCCCGGGGACCGGCCCTGGCGTTCCGGGATCGACCCGTACCTGGTGTTCGCGGCGCGGTTGCAGCCGCTCAAGGCACCCGACGTCGTCCTCCGTGCGTTGGCGTTGCTGGACCCGGCCGTGCGACCCCGCCTGGTGCTCGCCGGCGACGGGTCGCCGGACCATCCGGCGTACGCACAGGTGCTGCGCGAACTGGTGGTCGAGGCCGGGCTGACCGATCACGTGATCTTCGTCGGGTCGCTGCCCCGTCCGGAATTGGCGACCCTGCTCCGCGGCGCCGCCCTGGCCGTCGTACCGTCCTACTCCGAGACGTTCGGGCTGATCGCCCTGGAGGCCGAGGCGAGCGGGGTCCCGGTGGTGGCGGCCCGTGGCTCGGGTGGCCTGGTCGAGTCGGTCATCGACGGGCGGACCGGGGTGCTGGTCGCTGATCATGAACCGCAGAGTTGGGCCGACGCACTGGCCGCGTTGCTGGCCGACCCTGATCGACGGCGCGAGCTGGGTGCTCAGGCCCGGGCGTTCGCCACAGAACTGACCTGGCGCCGCTCGGCGCTCGGTCTGGCCGCGGTGTACGCGGACCTGCTCGACGGAGGGACACCGCAGTGACGAGCTTCGACGGCACACGGGTCTTCGACGGCACACGGGTCTTCGATGGCGTACGGCACGTGCTGTTCGCCCACGCCCACCCCGACGACGAGACCCTCGCCACCGGGGCGTTGATCAGCTGGCTGGTCAGCGAGGGCGTGGACTGCAGCCTGGTCACCGCCTCGCGCGGTGAGGCGGGCGAGGTGGTGCCGGGCTCGGCCGCCGCCGAGCCGGGGAGTGCCGAGCTGACCGCGGTGCGGGAGCAGGAGCTCGCCGCCGCGGTGGCAGCGCTCGGCATAGGTCGCCACGCGTACCTGGGCCACCCACCGGCTCGGGCGGCGGGCTTGTCTCCGCGGGTCTACCGGGACTCGGGGATGCGGTGGATCTCACCGGGGCTGGCCGGCCCGGCCGACAGCACGGATGCGTCCTCGTTCTGTGCCGCCGACCCGGCGGCGGCGGTGGCCGACCTGGTGGCGATGATCACCACGGTGCAGCCCGATCTGGTGATCAGCTACGAGTCCGACGGTGGGTACGGCCATCCTGATCATGTGCGGATGTACGAGGTGACCCGCGACGCCTGTCGAACGGCCGGGGTGCCCCGGGGGGAGATCGTGCCACGGCCGCGTGATGGTGCGGTCGCCCACGAGGACGTCGGTGTCGGCAAGGACGTCGGTGTCGGCGAGGACGTCGAGTGGTTCGACCTCGATGATCAACTGCCCACGGTGGTCCGCGCACTGCGGCACCACGCCACCCAACTCACCGTGCAGGACACCGACGTGGTCCACGTCGGAGGGCAGCGCGAACCCATCCTCACCTCGGTCGGGGTGCGGGTGGTCGCCTGACGGGCCCGCACCGCTCGTCGGCACGTGGTGCGGTGTCGGCTCAGATCGCCACCAGGCCTGTGGTGTAGGCGATCACCACGGCCTGGGTCCGATCCCGGGCCCCCAACTTGGCCAACACCGAGGCGACGTGGGTCCGTACGGTCTCGACCCCGACGTACAACTCGCCGGCGATCTCGGCGTTGGAACGCCCCGTGGCGACCAGCGCCAACACCTCCGACTCCCGTGGGGTCAACGCGGGGCCGTCGTACCGCGTGGTGCTGGCACGGGGCCGGGCCAGATCACGTACGGCAGCAGGGAAGAGGAGGCTGTCACCGGTCGCCACCGTCCGGACGGCCTGCACCAGTTGATCAGCGGTCGCCCGCTTGAGCAGGAATCCCGACGCTCCGACGGCCAGTGCATCGTGCACGTACTCGTCGTGTTCGAAGGTGGTGATCACCAACACCTTCGGCGGATCGGGCAGCCCGAGCACCAGTTCGGTGGCCCGGATGCCGTCGACCTCCGGCATCCGGACGTCCATGCAGACCACGTCGGGGCGCAACCGTCGGGTCTGGGCGAGTGCTGCCGCACCGTCGCCCGCCTCGCCGACGACCGACAGGTCGGGCTCCGCCTCCATGATCATGTGCATGCCCTGGCGGACGAGGGGTTCGTCGTCGACCAGCAGCACGGTGATCATGTCAGCCCGGTGGCCAACGGTCGGTTCGGGCGCTTCACTGTGGTGGTTCGGTCGGGTCATGGCCTTCTCTCGCGTGGTTGCTGGGGCATCTCGACGGGCTCGACGGGCTCGACGGGCTCGACGGAATCGAAGGGCGCGGCAGGGCTCGTCGCCGGGATGGGCAGGACGGCCGCCAGTCGCCAGTGGTGGTCGTCGGCGGGTTCTGCGGTGAGGGTTCCGCCGAACAACGCGACCCGTTCGGCGATCCCCGCCAGGCCACGACCCCCGCCGGGGGACGAGCCACCCGCCATCCGGTTCTGGCAGCTGATCACGATCTCGCGTCGATCATGGGTGATCGTGAGCTCGACCGGTCCCGGGCCGCCGTGGCGGTGCGCGTTGGTGAGCGCCTCGGTGACGATCCGCCGCACGGTGGTGTCCAACAGGGCGGGCAGGCGCTGGGGGAGGTCGATCTCGGACAGCAGCTCCATGCCGGCCCGGCGGTGCGCCGACACCACCGAGGCCAGGTCAGGGACGCGGGCGAGCCCTCCGTCGGGTGGGCGATCCTCGCGGAGCATGCCGAGGAGTGCGTCCAGCTCCGTCTGGGCCTGTCGCGAGGTGTCCTCGATGGCCCCGAGTGCGGTGGCGGCACCGTCGGGGTCGCGGTTGATCACGCGGCGACCGGCCGAGGCCTGGACACTGATGATCGTCAGCGCGTGTCCGATCCCGTCGTGCAGTTCCCTCGCCAGCCGGGCATGTTCGGCATCCCGGAGCAACCGTTGCTCGGCCACCAGCAATCGGTCACTCGAAGTGGGCCCGAGCACCCTTCCGGCCAGGGCCCGCATCAGCCGGACCACCAGCCAGCACAGCAGCGGCAGCAGCGCCAGGCTGACGATGGCGAGCACCACGTACCCGAGCACACCGAGTGGCGTCTGCGGAGCCGGGAGGGTGATCCGCGGGTCACGCCAACCGGTCACCGCCCGGTACAACAGCACCAGCACCCCCGGCACCAGACCGAGCAACGCGAACCCGCACAGCAGACCCGCCAGCTGGTGCGCCACCACCCACGCCACCGTCTGCACCCGGTGCACCGGTCGTGGAGGTTGTGGTGTGGTCAGTTCGTCATCGATGCCGAGCATCGTTCGAGCAGCGGTCACCTCGAGTTCGCGGGCCCCCGGGACCAGCCCGAGGCAGGCCCCGCCGAGCAGTGCCAGCACGCCGACGGCCACGTCCGGGGTGCCCGGGGCCAGCGACAGCAACCCGAATGCGGCGATCGTGGTGGCGACCCCGATGGCAGCACCCAGCATCAGCCATGCGAAGCCGCGGACCAGGCGACGGAACCAGCCGGTGCGCCGATCCGTGCCGGGTGCGGTCACAGGAGCCATGACACCATCCTGCCGGTCAGGCCGCCACCGTTGCGGTCGGCGTTGCCGGGACGACGGTCCCGGTGCGCTGTCGGTGTCCGATGTAGCCCCACACCGCGAGACCGAGCAGCGGACCCCAGGCCCAGCACGGGAACACCAGGGCGAGCTCGAGCCGATCCAGCCAGCCGGCCCGCCCGGGACCGACCAGGATCGGCAGCGCGGCCGCCGTGAGCACCACGGCCACGGTGCCACCGGGGACGGCTGCGGCGGCGATCGGCACCGGCCGCGCGGCCAGCCCCGGCATCCAGCGAGGGAACACCTCACCCCACGGCCGGATCAGCCCGAGCGTCAGCACGAAGCCGAGCCAGGCCCCACTGGAGAGGGTGAGGCCCCAGACCACGGTGTCGAGGCCCATCTCGCCCGGCGCGAACTGCCGGAAGGGCGTGAGCCAGGTGAGCCGCAGCAGGGCGTACGGCAACGGCCCGCAGGCGGCCAACACGGTGATCACCCGACGGTGCCGGACCACGGCGTCGAAGGCCCGGTCGTACGACGGGGCCCCGGCCCAGGCGCGAACCAGCACCAGGCCCCAGGCGATCGTCGCGGTGATCAGCGTGGCCGTGACCATGATCATCGGCGACGCGGCGAACAGTCCCGCGGCCATCGTCGGGACCAGCGTCGCCAACGGTTCCCGGAGCCAGAAGGCACCGACGAGCAGCAGCGCCAGCCCCGGGAGGCCGATGAACCACCGGGCACGGGGATACCGACGGACCACCTGGACGAGCAGCACCACCACGGCGACCGGCATCGCGACGGCCACCAGGTAGCCGGCGGTCGACAGCGTTCCCATGCCCTGCAACACGAATCCGAAGATGATCACCTGGCTGGCGGCCCCGATCATCAGGCCGGTGCGAGGGAGGACACCGAACAGGGCGGCCACGCCGGTCGCGAGCCCGATCAGAGCAGTCCCCAGCATCACCAGCATCGATCCGGTGGGGGTGATCAGTGGGGTGATCAGGTGGTCGTTCGGGTCGCTGAAGTAGTTCCACTCCGGGACCAACCACCACGTGACGCCCAGGACGACCATCAGGGCCGCGGCGAGGGTGCCGAGGGCGACCGGCGTACGGGCGGTCGCGGGGAGCGGGTGTGGGACCGGGGTGGGCGGAGGTTGGGCGGTCTGCGGGCGGGGCATGTCGAAATCCCTTCAGGAGGACGAAGGTACGGACGAGGGTGCGTACCTGTCGTCCACGGTGCCTGCCACGACGAGCGGGGACCTCACCCGTACGGGGGAGCTCCCGCCGTTGCCGGGTGAAGCTGCGGGCCGGGTGAAGCTGCGGGCCGGGTGAAGCTGCGGGCCGGGCCCGTGCGGGTGGCCGGCGCCCTGTGGCAGGGTCAACACATGACGACGACCTGGACCCGAGACGTGGTGGCCCGGCTGATCGACCACACCAACCTCAAGCCCGAGGCGACCCCCGCAGACTTCGCAGCGACCGCTCGGGAGGCAGCGGAACTGGGTTGCTTCGGCGTGTGCGTCCCGCCGAGTGCGTTGCCGCTCACCACCTCGGTGGCCGTGGTGACGGTGTGCGGCTTCCCGTCCGGCAACCACACCACGGCAGTCAAGGTGGCCGAGGCGGTGGAGGCGGTGGGCCGTGGTGCCGGCGAGATCGACCTCGTGGCACCGCTGGGTCGGGTGCTGGCCGGTGAGGTCGAGTTCGTGGAACGCGAGGTGGCCGCCGTCCGGGAGGCCGTGGCGGAGTCGGTGTCGCTGAAGGTGATCATCGAGTCGGCGGCACTCACCGATGCCCAGGTGGCCGACGTCTGCCGGGCCTGCGAAGCCGGTGGTGCGGACTGGGTGAAGACGTCGACCGGATTCCATCCAGCCGGTGGCGCCACCCCACGGGCGGTGGAAGTGATGCGTCGTACGGTCGGGGATCGCCTCGGGGTCAAGGCGTCCGGCGGGATCCGGACCACCGCCGCGGCGACGGCGATGCTGGAGGCCGGGGCCAACCGACTGGGGTTGTCGGGGTCCAGGGCCGTGCTGGCCGGGTTCACCGACTGAGGTCGTTGCTGGTCGGCCTTGGGATCTGGTGACGTTGCCGGCCTGATGTGACGGTTCGACGCAGGCCCGGTGGGTTGGGACGATCCGCCAGACTGGTGCCATGCCGATGCGACGGGTACTGCGCAGGGTGGGCGTCCTCGTCGCCCTTGCGGTGGCGCTCACGGCCTGCCAGCCGGGACGGCCCGTCCCGCTGCCGCCCGACCCCACCCCGGGCCAGACCGCCACGTCGCCAACCAACTCGCGAACGGTGCCACCAACCCCGGGGACGGTGCCACCGACTCCGGGGACGGTGCCACCGACTCCGGGGACGGTGCCGCCGACCGAGGCGATGACGGTGGCCGGGGTTCGGGCACACATGGCGGCCTTGCAACGGGTGGCTGACGCCAACGCCGGCAATCGGGCCGCCGGCACCCCTGGGTACGAGGCCTCGGTGGCGTACGTGCGGGAGGTCTTGGAGGCAGTCGGCTACGAGGTCGCCGAGCAGACGTTCACCTTCACCTACAACGAAGTGCGTCGCCAGCGGGTGGTCCGGGAGGGCGGCGGGTCGGAGATCCCGGTGGACGTGATGGAGGGGTCACCGGCCACGCCGGCCGGGGGAGTGACGGCGCCGCTTGTGACCCCGGCCGACCCGATCGGCTGCGCCGCCGCCGACTACACCGGAGTCCGAGGTGCCATCGTCCTGGTGGAGCGTGGCAGCTGTCCCTTCGCGGAGAAGTCCCGGTTGGCCGCGGAGGCCGGCGCAGCGGTGGTGTTGATCTTCGACAACGAGGGCGGCACCCGTCGGCTGCACGGGTCGCTGGCCGATGCCGACGGGGTGGCCCCGACGGCGGGACTTCCCCAGGTCGAGGGCCGGCAGCTGCGCGAGGCGTTGACCCGCGGGCCGGTGCGGCTCACCGTCGAACTGGACGTGCTCCGTGAACAGCGGGAGACCAGCAACGTGATCGCCCAGTGGCCGGGCAGCCCGCCCGATCGGCGGGTGGTGATGGCCGGCGCCCACCTCGACTCGGTGCGGACCGGGCCGGGAATCAACGACAACGGCAGTGGCGTCGCCCTGGTCCTGGAGCTGGCAACCCAGTTGGCGACACTGGGGGAGGCCGACGGTGCCCGGTTCGCCTTCTGGGGTGCCGAGGAGCTCGGCCTGTTGGGTTCGCGCCACCACGTCGCCACGATGTCCGATGACGACAGGCGTGGGGTGGCCGCGTACCTGAACTTCGACATGGTGGCATCGCCGAACGGCGCTGTCGGGGCGTACGGGGACCCCGGCCTGGTGACGCTGCTGGACGACTTCTTCGTCACGCGTGGGGAGCGGCTGGGCCGGGTCGACCTGGGACGAGCCTCCGACCACGCCCCGTTCGTGGAGGCGGGCATCACCGCGGTCGGGTTGTTCACCGGAGCCGGCGGCACCAAGACCGACGACGAGACCGAACGGTGGGGTGGGACGGTCGGAGGGCCGTACGACCCGTGCTACCACCAGGTCTGCGACACGCTGCCCGGGACCGACACCGACGTGGCCAACCGGCAGTTGGACCTGATCTCCGACGCCGTCGTCGTCACCGTACTGGCGCTGCTCCACCGGGAGCGGTGACCGACACGAACCTGGCGGGAATGTTTCACATTCTTCTCCCGTGGAAGAACGATCGGCCGACCACGGGTACCCGTCACGTCCGACTGCTGGGTCACGGCTGGTGGGGGACCTGAAGTCAAGCCATCGACGATGGACGATGAAATGTCGCGCACGAACTGTGGACAATGCAACGGACGGCCGCCCGATTGTCTCGGGCGACCGTCCGTCGCGATCAGTTGGCGACGACTCAGAGGTTCGCCGGACCGGCCGCAGCAGCGGCAGCGGTGGCCGAGCCCTTGCGCTCCTTGGCGCTGGCCTTGATCTCATCGTCGTGCGAGGCGACGGCGCTCTTGCTCATCTTGCTCATCTTGGCGGCAGCGGGGGCCTGGAGCTCAGCGAACTGACCCTCCTGGGCGCCACGGACGCGGTTGTCGGCGCCGGTCGGGGCCGGGTCGTTACCGGTGCCGGCCAGGTTGCCGCGGACGATGTTGCCGTTGACCTCGACGCCCTCGGTGGAGTTGTTGACGGTGACGTTCCCGCCGAAGTAGTTCGAGCCACCGTCACAGGTGCCGAACAGGGCGCCCGAGCCGAGCTGGACGCCGGCGTTGCCCTCGAAGGTGGCGTCGCCGTCGACCTCGGAGGCGCAGACCTGCGTACCGAACTCGGCGTTGGACACCGCGAGGGTCCGGGTGAGCGTCGAGTTGATCACGTCGGCGTACACCACGTTCTCGGCGGTGATGGCGCGCGCGGTGCCACCGGTGAAGAAGAGCTCGCCACCCTTGGCGACGACCGTGCTCTCGACGTCGACGTTCTCGGCGTACAGGAACGGGGTGACGTCGCTGCTGGCGTTCTCGGTGTAGCCCTGGATGCTCGAGCCGGCGGCGTACGTGCCGTACCCGCCCTGGCTGACGACCCGGCCGGCGACCGTGGTGTCGGTGAGGTCGAGGTAACCGTTGGCCTGGACGACGACGCGGTCGTTGAAGGTGCCGTTGGTGACAACCAGGTCCGCGCCACTGCGGACGGTCACGCGGCCCTCGACGGTGGTGCCGTCGAGTACGCAGGACTTGCCGGCGGGGACGACGAGGTCGCCCGGGACCGTGACGGCCCCGGCCTCGCCGACGCAGCTGGTGGTGAGGGCGGCGTCAGCGATCGAGACGGGGGCGGCGACCAGGGCGGCCGCGGCCGCCAGTGCTCCGGCCAACAGGCCGATTCGGGACTTCATCAGGTAATGCCTTCCACTGGGTGACTGGGCGGTACGGGATGCGTACCAGACTGCGCTGCACGCTAGCCACGAAGCCGGGAGGTTCGCAATGGGTCGCACGATTGAGTGAGATGAGTTGCCCGGATGGTCATCATCGGGTCATCTGCGTCCCCCGTGATTGGCGCAGATGTTATCTGCTGGTTCCCGACTCGCTACCACAATTGTGATGGTTTCGTTATCGGCGGGTGTCGTGGGTAACTGATGAGTAACCTCGCCGGGGGTCCGGAGGCATGCAGGGGTGGACGATGTATACAAGTACGAGAAACGTATACAATGGTCACGACCGCGAGACGAGGAGTTCCGACGATGACCCACGGCCCCTGCTTCCACCTGGCTGTGCCCGTGACCGACATCGCCGAGGCGCGCGCCTTCTACGGAGGGGTGCTCGGCCTCACCGAGGGGCGCTCGGCGGAGCAGTGGGTGGACTGGAACTTCTACGGCCACCAGGTGGTGACCCACCGCACCGGTGACGTCCGGAGTGAACCCGCCGGGCACAACCTGGTCGACGATCACCAAGTCCCCGTGCCGCACTTCGGACTGGTGCTCGAGATCGACGACTTCCATGACCTCGCGGGCAGGATGAAGGCCGCCGACGCCGAGTTCGTGATCCAGCCGTACCTGCGTTTCGAGGGCGAACCGGGGGAGCAGTGGACGATGTTCTTCCTCGACCCGGCCGGGAACGCGATGGAGTTCAAGGCGTTCGCCGACCAGTCGCAGATCTTCGCCACATGAGGTGTTGGCCCGGCTGGTCCGACCCAGGGGCGCCGTGGTGACCAAGTCCGACCGAGTGCGTGACGGGGTCCGTGCCGACATCGTGTCAGGTGCCCTGGTGGCCGGTGCCGTGCTGGACGAGGTGGCACTCGCCGAGCAGTACGAGGTGTCACGTACCCCCGTGCGTGAGGCGTTGCGCAGCCTGGCGGCCGACGGGTTGCTGGTCGGCGGGCCCCGACGCCAGCAGGTCGTGGTCGACGTCACGCAGCGGCACCGTGATGAGATCACCGTCCTGCGCACAGCTCTGGAGCAGGCCGCCGTGGACGAGGCCTGTCGTCGGGTGACCGACGACGACCTGGACGGGCTGCACCTGATGTTGATCAGGCAGCGACGCATGGCCGAGGCCGGGGACTCCGCAAGCTTCCTGTCGGAGGACGAGCGATTCCACAAGGCGCTCAGTGAGGTTGCCCGAATGCCGGTGCTCAGCCGGTTCCTCGAGCAACTCGGGCCCTTCGTCCGGCTGGCCAGGCTCGACATCTCGACCGACCGGACGCACCTGGCCGGCCTGGTGGTCGAACACGAACAGCTCGTCGAGCTGCTGGAGGCGGGGGAGTCCGTCGCATTGCGCACCGCGTTGGCTGAGCACATCGGCAACACCGCACGGCGTGGTTGAGCATCCCTCGTCACAACGATGTGGTCACCGTCCACGGGTGTGCCTTGTGCGGATGGGAGGACGTTCACGAGGCTACCGACATGCGCAGCGCGGTGCGGGTCCTGCTGGGCGTGGTGGCGGCCGTCGCCCTCACGGTCGGAGCGGTGCCCATCACGTCGCCACCACCGGCTTTGGCCTGCAGTTGTGTCGAGAACGCCCTGGCCGCCCAGCTGGAACGAGCCGATGTCGTCGTCCGTGGGGTGGTCACGGCGGTGGAGCGGCCGTGGTTGCCGACCAGTAGTGCATCGGCGATGACGTACACGGTTGAGCTGTCGACGGTGTGGAAGGGGGAGCCACCCCGAAATCCGGCGGCCGTGCGTACGGCCATGTCGGAGGCATCGTGTGGTGCACCCCACTTCCCCGTGGGTGACGAGGTCCTGATCGTGGGGGCGATGACCGGTGGCCGCATCACGATTGATCTGTGTGGTGGCAGCAGCCGCACCAACCCCGAACTGTTGGGCGAGGTCGGCGCCCTGCTCGGTCCCGGCACCCCCGCGCGGCCACTGGAGCCGAACGCAGGGCCGCCCGGTTGGCTGGTCGGGCTGCTCGTCCCGGCCGCTGCCGGCCTCGTGGTCGGGGTCGTGATGCAGCTCCGGAGACGTCGCCGGATGGTGCGCGGGGTGGCGAGCGAGTAGCTCACCGGGCCCGCTCGACCCGAGGTGTGAGCAGGCCCGTACGGCGGGTGTCCGCCCTGCTAGCCTCACCCAAACTTCAACGGACGCTGGACATCCACGAACGAACGGGGCTCGCCCAATGACCCGACCACGTGTCGCCTTGATCATCACCGCCTGGTTTCGGGGCTCGCACGCCGACGTGTTGGCGACCGACCTGGTGCAGGGGTACGAATGGAACGGTGAGTTCGGGCCTGCTCGGGTCGAAGTGGTCTCGGCCTACCTCGAGCAGAGCGGCACGGTCGGTCCGGAGGGGCAACGGCCCGACGTGGGGCTCGAGATCCTCGCCGATGGGGGCGTCCCGCTCTATCCGACACCGGCCGAAGCCCTCGGATGCGGCGCCCCCGGCGTGAACGTCGACGGCATCGTGATCATCGGGGAGCACGGCATCTACGAAGAGAACGAGTACGGACAGCAGGTCTACCCGCGTCGCCGGTTCTTCGACGCCTGTGTGTCGGCCATGATCGCCGCGGACCGCTTCGTGCCGATCTTCAACGACAAGCACCTCGCCTGGAACTGGACCGACGCCAAGGCCATGTACGACACGGCCCGACGGCTGGGCGTGCCGTTGCTGGCGGGTTCGTCGATCCCGGTGGCGTGGCGCAAGCCGCAGGGCACCGAGTGGCCGATGGGCGCACCAATGACGGAGATCGTCTGCGCCACGTACGGACCGTTCGAACGCTACGGTTTCCACGGCCTGGAGGGCGCCCAGGCCTTCGCCGAGCGCCGGGCAGGAGGGGAGACCGGGGTGGTGGAGGTCCGTGGCTACGAAGGTGACCGGGTGGCCGAAGGCCTTGCGACGATCGACCCGGACCTGCTGCGCCGGGCGGTGGCCGAGACACCCCTGCGCGACGGCGAGGGTGACGTCGACGAGGCCATCGCGAAGATCAAGTACGTGATCACAGCCGTCCATCGTGACGGGCTGAAGTCGGCGACCGTCATCTCCGAGGGCCTGCAGGGCTTCGGGATCGCGGCTACCGGGCCCGAGCACGAGGTGGACTGTGAGCTTCACCTGCAGGGGAACCCGCACAGCCACTTCCGGTTCCTCGGTCGGGCGGCCGAGCAGATGATCATCGACGGCGTGCCACCGTACCCCGGCGCCGAACGCACGCTGCTCACCGGTGGCATCCTCGACCACGCGATGCGCAACGCCAAGGGAGCTGTCGAGCCGGGGACCCCCCATCTGGACGTCAGCTACTCCGTGCCGGGCCACATCGCCGACACCGGTGCCCACCTGCCGCCGTACGAGCACGCCGACAACTGACGGGTACCGTACGCCGGACACGCACGCCCACAGGGTGGAACGACCCCTTGTCGCTGGCAGGTCCGGCCGCTACGTTCTGGGCACGTCACTGCTGGACATTGCCGTCCCCAAGGAGCCCGATCATGAGTGATTCCGTCCCTGAACGTGTTGCCAGGCGTCGCCGTTTCCTGCTCGGCGGTGCCATGGTGCCCGCTGCGGCTGTGGGGCTGGCCGCGCTGGGCCGGACGCCGGCCGCTGCTGCCGATCTGGAGGAGGCCGTCGAGGCCCGGCCGATCCAGGAGATTCGCGCCGCCGCCGGCCCGGACCCGGTGCCGAGCTATGTGGTGACCGATCCCGGTCAGGAGGGCGTCTTCGTGCTGGACGAGACGGACACCACTTCCACCGACAACACCGGCACCACGCTGGTCGACGCGGCCGGGCGTCGCTATCACCGCATCCTGGCGGGGAGCATCGACGTTCGCTGGTTCGGTGCGGTCGGTGACGGCACGACCGATGACACCGAGGCGATCCGCGCGGCCGTGACGGCGACCACCCAGGTCGAGGAGGGCCGGCCGACCCTCGTGTTCGGCGAGGCGCTCGGCTTCAACACCACGGATACGATCAGCGTCCCCACCGGCACCAACGTCGACATGGCGGCGCCGTTGATCTACTCGGGGCCCGCCGACCGGGCCGCGCTCGACATCGGCGAGCACAACGCCTCGGTCTCGCAAGGGATCTTCCGGCTCGACGTCCGCCGTCCGAACAGCTCGGCAGCGATGGACTGGTCGTCCGAGGACCACGTCGGCATCGTGATGCGCAACTTCGACACCTGCAGCGTGCACATCGTCGGAGCCGTCGGGTTCACCATCGGTGCCCAGTGCTACGGCGATTCGGCAGGATTCGCGTACAACACCGTCGAGCTCGGCTTCCTGACCGCCAACAAGATCGCCCTCGACCTGACCAACCGGAGCCTCGACAACGGCATCGGATGGACCAACGAGAACCTCTTCCTGGGCGGCCGGTTCGCCACGTACAGCACGCTCAAGAAGGGCGAATCGCGTTACGGGGTGCGGATCCGCTCGACCGACGGGACGTACCTGAACAACAACAACAACGTCTTCCTCAAGCCCAGCTTCGAACTCAGCCGGGCCGTCTCCGCCCCGGGCGAGGCACTGCCCATCCTGATCGAGGGCGGAACGCTGAACCGCTTCGAGCACTGTCGGATGGAGGGCAACTCCAGCCCTGCCGTGCGGATCACCGGTGAGCGGTCGATGGAGAACGTGATCACGGTCGGGTACGGGCTGCTGACCGTCGACGACCAGAGCGGTTACCGCTCGACCCAGGCCATCGGGGGGAGGGACCGGTTCACCAACTTCAGCGGCGCGATCTTCACCACCGGCTCGTTGTCCGAGCGGGCGGTGTACTACGACGGTGACACCCGGATCACCCTGCCCGGGTTGGCGTTCAGCGGCGCCGACGGTGACGGGGTGGAGCGGGCCGGGACGGTCGGCCTGGCGTCGGACTGGATCGAGATCGGACCCGATCAGGACGCCGTCGGGGTGTGGGTCAACACCAGCGAGACCAAGCGGTTCGTGCTCCGTCGCGATGCGGTGGCCGGCCACGAGGGCCGGGTCCACCTGATCTGCTACGACGCCGACGGGAACCGGCTGCCCGACCCCGAGGCCGGACCGGAACAGATGCGGGTGTCGAGCGTCTTCATGACCCGCTTCGAGTGGCAGCCGTCGATGTTCGGTGGGTGCTACCGCACGGTCACCGACCACTCGGACCTGCCGCACAACAACGACGTCTACTTCAGTGTGAACGCCGACGTCAGCACGGTGCGCGTGCTGCTCGCCGCGGGTGACGCGCCGCTGCAGCTTCGCGCGTTCTCGTTGTACGTGGTGGAGAGCGGTGCGCCTGCCGTGTGGTCGGGCATCAAGGGCCAGGACGGACCTCCGATCGCGATCAGCGCCCCCACCAGGGGCGAGTGGCCGGCGGGGATGTGGATCTCGAACGCCGAGCTGGTGGAACGTGGCCGCGGGGTCGCCGGTTACGCCGTCGACGGCTGGCGCAAGGTGACCACCGGGGACTCGAACGTGCTGGGGCAGGACTGGATCGAGATCAGGTCGCCGCTTCGGGAGTGATCCACCGGTGCGTCACGGGACCGTCCGTGACCCTCGTGGTGCTCCCGGCACCCGGACGAGGCCAGCACGATACTCCTGCCCGTTACTCAGCGCCATACGTCAGATTGCGCATTGTCGGTGACGGGGTGTGGTTCTAGTGTGCGCTGTGCCACTCCTACAGCGGTCGTTGGTGAGGGTGCGTTGGCGGGCGGCTCGGGGGGACCGCCCGCCAGCGGGTTCCGCCCACGGTGGCCAAGCGGGCTCCACGTGACGGGGACCGGCGGAGTAGCATGCCGACACTCCGACGGACAGGACTGGGGATGGCAGCCATGGCGACAACAACGATCGATCCGGTCAGGCCGGTGCACCTGACGGCGGGGGAGATCTCCTTCTACCAGCGGGAGGGATGGCTGGTCGTACCGCAGCTGCTGAGCGCTGAGGTGGCCGCCGCACTCCGCGATGACGTCGTGTCGATCATGGAACAGATCGGTGGCTGGGAGAGCGCCAAGCTGCGGCAGACTCCGGAGTACCTGCCCGACAGCCCGGTCGACCACCACGTCCACAGCCGCAACCTCGCCGCACTTGCCGAGACACTGCTGGGTGGGCCTGCGGTCATCTGGTTGCCGTTCACCGCGGTCAAGGGTCCACAGGGTGGCCGATTCCACTTTCACCAGGACAACAACTACACCCGACTGGACGGCCCGGGGCTGAACATCTGGGTGGCGCTGGTCGACATGGGACCCGAGCTCGGGACCCTGCAGGTGGTGCCGCAGTCACACCGTTCCGGGACGCGCCCGGCTGATCAACTCGACGATGGTCACCGGGCGATGCGGATCGAGGAGTCCGACTTCATCCCGATGCGGTTGCGGGCCGGCGATGCGGTGGTGTTCTCCCGGGACACGATCCACGGGTCTGGGCCGAACACGGGGCCGGGACCGCGTGTCGCCTACGCCGTCCAGTACGGACGGGAGGACGCTCGGTACCCGCATCCGGAGACGGGGGAGCCGACCTCGGTCCGCGATGACCCGAAGTACGGCCACACCCATCGGCCGGTCGCCACCCTCACCGCGCCGACCGCCAGGATCGACGGTCACTGAGCCGGCTCCGACCCGGACCGTGTTGCGGTACCCACCGGAACGGTGGGTACCGCAACCGCCGCTTGGCGTTCGGGATCGGTTGAGGCGGACCACCGATCAGAGTGTGGCTTCGTGCTGTTCGATCAGCCGGCCAACCGGTCCCGCGGGTCGATGATGCGCTGACCGTACGGCAGCGAACCGTCCGGCACCCGGTACTCCAGGTGCAGGTGCGGACCGGCGACGTAACCGACCGTGCCCACGGGTGTCCCGGGCTGGACGGTCTGCCCTTCGGCCACGGTGATGGAGGCCATGTGACCCATGATCACCTCGTCACCGTTGCTCAGCCGGATCCGCAGTTCTCCCTTGCCCGCTTGCCACCTGGTGGCCTCGGTGTCGTAGAAGTAGCCGGTACCACCAGCACGGGTCACGACGCCCGAGACCGGGCTGTACATCTGGGTGCCGTACGCGGCGCCGTAGTCCAGACCGGTGTGCGAGCACTCGGCCAGGCCGTAGTTGACGGCGTAGGCGTACATCCCGCAGTTGGCCAGCGAGAACGGGGTCTGTCCGAACTCCTGGGTCATCCCGGGCGTGGTCCCGCCGAAGATCGTGGCGATGCTGCCGTCCTCGGCCGGCGGGGGAGTGGTGTCCCCGTCACAGGCCGGTGCGACCGCGTCGTTCGTGCCGGTGTACAGCCACGCGTCGCTGGCCCACGTACCGTCGGACAGCTTGTCCCACAACGTGGTGCTGCCCCACGGCCCGGTGACCGCGGTGCCCTGTGCGGTGCACTGGATGGTGACCCGGGTGCCCGGCGCGAGCGATCCGACAACCTCGTGCGAGGTGCCGGGACCTGATCGTACGTTCAGGTTCATCCCGTCGGTCGCGACCGTCGCCGTCGCTGCCGCACGGGCCGGCGCGGTCAGTGCCGGGCTGAGCAGGACGGCCATGGCAAGGGCCAGGGCAGCCGTGACGATGTGGCGTACGAGGGTGGTTCGACCTCGCCGACGTGCGATCGGGGCACGTTCGGCTCTGGTTGCATGATGGGGGTTCATGGCTCTTCTCCCGTCGTTGTCAGGTGCCGGCCGTGCCGACACCACGTGCTTCGGACGCTACGAACCGATGGGGTACGCAGGCTCACCTCGGCGGCCGTCTGCGGAGCTTTGCCGTTAGCGGAAGCGCCCGCGGCAGTGTCAGAACCTCGGGGGGGACTCTGGTGGACGAGGTCGGTTCGTGCTGAACTGGGGTTGTCCCGTACGCGACCATGGATGGAGAGATCATGAGCAGCAAGGCGACCCCAACGACCGGCAAGACCGCGACTCGCAAGAGGACTGCGCCCAAGGAGTCCCCGGTGGTGGTGGACAGCCTGCAGGCCGCGTTGGTGGACCTGATCGACCTTTCCCTGCAGGGAAAGCAGGCACACTGGAACATCCAGGGCCCACACTTCAGGTCGGTCCACCTCCAGCTCGACGACGTGATCAACGATGTGCGGCTCTGGTCCGACGAGGTGGCCGAACGCATCGCCACGATCGGTTTCACCCCGGACGGCCGTGCTTCGACGATCGCCTCGGATTCCGAGGTGGACACCATCGACGGGGGAGTGCTGAGCACCGACAAGGTCATCCAGCAGTTCGACGAGCGGCTGCACGCCGCCAGTGATCGGATCAAGGGGAACCTGGAGGAGCTGGAAGTCGACCTGGTCAGTCAGGACCTGCTCATCGAGGTGGCCGCCGGCCTGGACAAGCACGCGTGGATGTTCCGCGCCGCTCGCGGCTGAGGGGGAGCTGCTCTCGTGGACATGCTCAAGGGTGAACAGATCGCCGAGGCCGGCCTGACGGAGTGGCGCAAGCTCGCCCAAGGGCTGCACGCGCGCTACCTGGTCGACGACTTCGGGGCCGGTGCGCGGTTCGTCTCCGCGGTGGGGGAGGCGGGGGACACACTGGGGCATTACCCGCAGGTGTCGATCGGCAACGGTCACGTCGACCTCAAGCTGGTGTCCGACGATGCCGTTTACCGCACGGACGACGGCACCGAGTTGATCATCGAGTGGGTGACGCAGCAGGACGTGGACCTGGCCCGCCGGATCACCGGGATCGCGGGCGACCACGAGCTCCGGGCCGACCCGGCGTCGGTCAGTCAGATCGAGCTGGGGCTCGACACGACGGACTCCGGGACCGTCGCGCCTGTGTGGGCGGCACTGTTGACCGGTGAGGCAGAGTCCCAGGGACGTGGGACGCCCAGCGACGAGATCCGTGACGCCGGTGGACGCGTCCCGAACCTGTGGTTCGGGGATGCCGAGGAAGCCGGTGGCCAGGGTCAGCGGTTCCACGTCGAGGTCTACGTGGCGCCAGAGGTGGCTGAACAACGAGTTGCTGCTGCCGTTGCGGCCGGTGGGACCGTGGTCGACGACAGCAGCGCGCCGTCCATGATCGTGATGGCCGACCAGGAGGGGAACCGGGGGATCATCTGCTTCGACGGAGCCGCGGTCGCCGACGGTGATGACGGCTAGTCAGGTCCTGGCCGAAGCAGACGATCTGCTCGCTGATGCGAACCGAATCATCGCCGAGTCGCTCCCGCCTCGTGAGGAGTGGAACAGTGCCGCCGTGTCGTGGTCGTCGGTGGGTGGCGTCGAGGACCTTCGCCCCCTGCGTGTACTCGGGTACGGGAGTGCGTTCGACATTGCTGCGCCAACGCAGCTTGCACGGATTGCCCGGAGGTTGTGCGAGCTCGCATCGGCGCCGGATCGGGGAACGCCGTTCTCCTTGACGTTCTACGTCAGCGTCGACGGCGAGGTTGCCGGCGCCGATCTCAACTTTGCCGGCCGCATCGTGTTCGACGCCGCGGGCAACCCGGCCGAGACGCGGGCCCTCACGGCCGAGGAGGTTCGACCGACGGCCGAGCAGTGGCGGCGAGAGCTCACCGACCACCCGCGAAGCCCCGAGCACGTTCCGTCGTGGTGGCAGGCGATCGCCGATGGCGACGACGCCGACGAACTCGTGCGCTCCATTCACGCCACGGCGCGCACGCTGCGGCTGGGCGAACTCGACGCGATCTTCGGACGTCGCGGCCGGGGCGCACAGGAGGCCGCCCAGGCCCGACTCGCGGCGACTGCCGTCGGGACGATCACGCCCTTGCTCGCCGAACGGACCGCAGCCGAGCGCGACGAGATGATTCGCGCATGGCACGGACACTCACGCGATGACGGCCCTGACACCACGATGACGAGCGATGAGCAACTGCGCGTTGCGGTGACGCGAGTGGCCGAGCGCATCGTCGCGCGTCGGTTCGGGACGCTGCCCAAGAACTGGCACGTGGTCTGAGGAGCTGGAGGTAGGGCTGGGCCACCTTCCGACGGGGGAGGCCAAACCAGCGTGGTTCGCTGCCGGCTCCGTTCAATCTGACATCTGCCGGCTCCGTTCAATCTGACATAATGCAGCTTATCGGACACACCTGTGAGGTCTGTGAGGCTGGAAGGAACCCGCGTCACGGCGGCGTCCCGGTACCTCTACTGGTACACGAACTGGGCGGTGATCGTGGCGGGCCGGTCGGCCCGCAACCTCACCCAATGGGCGCCGAGTGCATCCGGGAATGCGTGAAAGGCATAGCCCTGACCGTTCGTCGTGCTGACGGCGATCCTCTCGAGGTCGACCCAGTGGCCGTCCCCGCGGTAGTCGACCTGGACCGTGACCGTCACGTCGACGTCCGACTCGAGGTGCAGCGACTTGTGCACGAATCCGGTCATCAGATACGGGGCTGACGGCACCCCGGCCTCGACCGCGGACTCGAACCACGGGCCACCCCAACCGGCGCGAGGCCCCCAGGTCCACAGATCATCGGTCTTGCCGAACCAGAGGTTGGCCTGGGGCTGCCCCGCGTACACGTTCTGGTTGTTGATCGGGGTTCCTTGGTCGCCGGCCAGCACCAGCAGTCCGTTCCATGTGCAGAAGTCGCCGACGATCCGCAGGTGGCTGCTCACCGGGCGAACGCCCCACAAGGCGTTGCCGTAGTGCATGGTCGGGATCTCGTAAAACATTCCGCTGGCATCCAGTAGCCACCGTTCGGACTCGACCTCCCGCAGCCGTGGCCATTCGGTGGTGTAGCCGTGGTCCTGGGTGTGGGTCGCCTTGGGCAGGCGGCGCTCCACCCAGCCCGTCGCGGGCAGGTAGCTCCACAGGACGGCCGAGGCGCGGTCCTGCCCGACGGCGTGGATCGCATCCCCCAAGTCACCGTAGCGACCGACGACCGTGTTCACTTGGGTCCTGGCGATGATGGTCCAGGACTCGCCGTCCCACTCCGCGAGTCGACCGTCGCTCTCCCCTCGCTCGTAGTCGTCGTGGAAGTAGCTGTTGTTCGCCACCACGAATCGGCCGTGATTGGTGAACGCGTCCTTGAAATGAGGAATGCCGTGAATTCCGAGGTCCTCGCAAATGTTGCCCAGTGAATTCGCGGTGGCGTTCGTCACATCGGCTTCAAAGAATTCGCCCTCCATGCCGAGGACGTAGACATGCGTGTCGGGGTGTATGAGATGGCGCGCGGTCGCGGCCAGGCGCACATCGGTCAGCTCCGCGATCGTGCGGACGGTGCCGGCGGTGTCGATCAGGTGTGGGCCGATCATCAGTTGATCGGTCTCGTCGTGGATCATCCGGTTCGCGTAGGTGCCGCCCGCGCTGTCGGGGTGCATGGTGACCTCGAACAAGTCGTCCATGCTGAACAGGCCGATCCTGTCCCCCGACTTCGGCCCACTCGCCGGATAGGTCACGAACCAGAGGCGATCCGCCCACGGCATCAGTGCCCCGATGCCGGTCTCGGTACGCGGCGTGTGGCCCGCCTTGCGTGCGATGTGCGGGATGACTCCGCTGATCTGGGTTTCCACTGCTCTACCTCGAGTCCTGAGTCGCCGGTCGCCATGGGTCGCGACTGTCGCCGCGTTGAGTGCTGTGACCGTATCATGCAACGAATGCATGATCTGAGATCCCATCTCAGATTTGAAGCTCGTGCGATCGCGGCTCTGGATGACGTCGTATGCAGTCAGCGCCTGATAGCTTTGCGACATGGTGCCAACAGCGCGTCCGGACAGGCCGGCCGGTCCCCTGGTGCGCGGACTGACCGTGCTGCGTCACCTCGTCTCCAGCCCGGAGCCGGTGTCAGCCACGCGGATCGCGGAGATCTCGGGGATGCACCAGAGCTCGGCTTCACGCATCCTCGGCATCCTCGCCTCCGAGGGATACATACGGCGGACGAACAGCCAGTGGTACGAACCGGACTTCGGCGTGCTGAGCCTCAGTACTGCTGCGGTCAAGCGCTTCGACCTCGCGACGAAGCCGTACGACGCCATGCGCACTGCGGCCCGTGCCCACCCCGGCTTCAGCTTCTCCCTCGGGGTCCTGTTCAAGGGCGAGGTGCTCTACTTCCTCCGCTTCACCCACGGGCACGAGCCGGAGACGTTCTCGGCGCCCGCGTTCCCGCTGCACCTGTCCGCACCCGGGCTGCGACTGTTGCACCTGCAACCGCGGCCGGATGCCCTGGCAACCCTTCGCTTGTCGCAAGAAGTGCGGGGTTGGGAGCAGCCCACTACTGCAGTCCCTGACTCCCCCGAGGAACTGCTGGACGTGACGGCGGGTCGGATGGTCGACGACTGCCTGGTCCTCAACATGTGGTCGAGTCCCAACTCGGTCAGCGCCGCCATCCCGGTGGCCGCGCCTGGTGAGGTTCCGACCGCACTCGCGGTCGCCGGGCCTGCTGGCCTGGTCGACGCGGCGACCCTGGCGAGTTGGTTGCACACCCACGTCGACGCCGTCGCGGAATCCCTGCGCTCTTGAACCGGTGACACATCCGATGGCACGAAGACCGCATTGGGTGACCACGCTGCATTGGGTGGCCACGAAGTCGAGCTAATACGTACGGATTTCTGGGCCTCTCTCATCGAACCGTGACATTCTTCTCATCGAACCGTGACCGTCGATTCCCTTGTCCCTTCGGCAATGTCTGGGAGCTTTGAGTGGTGACCAAGAACCAGAATTTCCTTGTGGACCGAACGAAGCACCTACGACTTGCGGGTGCTGGCCTCCTGGCTGCAGCACTGCTGACGGGCTGCGCCGGCAACGAGCCGGCGGCACCCAACACGGAGAACCCGCCGGCCAGCAGCTCGGCCCCGGCCGAGCCGTCGTCGAGCGCTCCGCCTGCGTCGTCCGGTGCGCCCTCCCCCGGTGCCTCCTCGTCCTCGGCGGCCGCCTCCAGCGACCCCGTCTTCGCCGCCATTCAGGCGGTGCTCGCCCAACACTCGGGCGCCATCATCGTGGAGATCGATCGCGACGACGACGACACCATGTTCGAGGTCGAGGCCGTGGTGGGCAATGAGATCCGCGACTTCGACGTCACGGCGGACGGCCAGGTCCGCGAGGACGATGACGACGATGACGACGATGACGACATCCGGAAGGCCAAGGAGGCCACGATCACGGCCGAGCAGGCCGCACGAGCTGCCCTCGAGGGACGCACCGGCAGCACCATCGACAGCATCAGCCTGGAGGACGACGACGGCACCCTACGCTGGGAGGTCGAGCTCGACAATGAACAGGGCGAGGACGACGTGGAGCTGTACGTCGACGCGAAGACCGGTGAGGTAACCGAGGGCGACAACTGACGTCACTGGCGCGTCTGGGCATGCCGACCGCCCCGACACGTGGGGTGTCGGGGTGATGGCCGGCCGTGCCGGTCGGGGTGATGGCCGCCGGCCGGGTCAGGGTGCTGGCCGGCGGTCGGCGTGTCGGGTCAGGCGGCGTGTCGGGTCAGGCGGCGTGGCGGATGCGGGTGTTGGTGATCGGGGTTTGGGTGGGGTCGATGTAGGCGGGTGGGGTCCATTCGGGGATGCCGTCGTTGTTGAGGTGGCAGGTCCAGGCGAGGCGTTCGAAGTTGTGGTGGTGGTAGCGACACAGCAGGGTCATGTTGTCCAGACTGGTCGGGCCGCCGCGGTGCCAGGGTTGGATGTGGTGTCGTTCGCACCAGGGTGGGGTGACGTGGCAGCCGGGGAACGAGCAGCCCTTGTCCCGGGCATACAGGGCATGGGTGAGGTGTTTCGACGCGATCCGCTGCGACCGGCCCAGGTGCAGCACTTGGCCTTCGCTGGTGAGGACGACGGGCAGGATGTCGGCCTGGGCGGCCATCTTGAGCAGGGTGTTGGTGGCGATGGGGGTGCCGTCGGTGAAGGTGCCGTGGCCGGTTTCGTCGAGCAGGTCTTGGTAGTTGATCGTGACGAACACCGTGGTCGGGGTGCCACCGAACTCGGGCAGCCCGGGACCGCGGAGGATCCGGTCGAGCAGCATCTCGAGTGCGTCGTGGGTCCGTTGGGGCTGGTCGCGGACGTCGGGGCCGTCGGGCCCGTCCTGGGGCAGCGTGAGTGGGTCGAACACGGCATTCAGTTTCTGTGCCAGGGCGGGGGTGATCCGGCCCTCGATCCGCCACGACCCGTCGCGGGTTTCCCACCAGTTCAGGCCGCGGCGGCCTTCGTGGTCCCGGTCGTCGGGCAGGACCCCGTCGGGGTCGATCACGTCGACGAGTTTGTCGGCGAACACCTGGAACTGTCGTGGGGTCAGCACCGGTGCGTGGCTGGCCAAATCTTGTTCGGCCTGCTCGACCTGTTCGGCGGTGGTGTGGGCGACCTTGCCGATCTTGCCGAGGGCGCGTAACGCGATCTGGGTGTGGGTGGGGGTGACCCGGCCGGTCGCGACCGCCGCGGCCAGATACGGCCGACGCGGCTCGACCGGCTCCCCAGTCATCGACACGCTCGGGCGGAGTTCTCGGGTGGTGGCGACCCGACCGGCGGCCTCAGCGGTGCGGACCAACACGGTCCCGGCGAGGAGCTGGGTGGTCGTGGCGAACGCCTGCCGGTCCGCCAACCGGGTGATGGTGCTGGCGTGGACGAGCTGATGGTCGATCTGGACCATCCGGTTCCGGATCGATTCGAACCCCTTGATCACCCCCAACAGCTCATCAGCGGCCAGCCCCGTCCACGCGGCCTCCGCCAGGCCGAGCAGCCCGACCAGCCCGGCCTCGAACACCGCCAACGCCGCCACCGGCCCCGACACACCGTCATCGGTGTCGGCAGGCAGCCCCGCAGTCGGGTCGGCTGCGGTGCCGGCTGTCACGTCGCGGTGCGGGGTGTCGCGGTCAGCGGGACCGTCCGGACCGAGTGCGTCCGGACCGAGTGCGTCCGGACCGAGTGCGTCCGGACCGAGTGCGTCCGGTGCCGGCTGGGGTGGCTCCAGCGGGTCGGGGCCGCTGCCGTCGGGCCGGTGGGGGGCGTCGTTGCTCATACCCCAATTCTAGATTCGTACACCTGTTCGATCAAGAGGTCAGGGGGCAACTTTTTCGACGAGTTTTCCTTACAGGCAACAGATCCCAGCCGATCCGACCACCCAACCCGCACCTGCCCGTCCCATTCTCCCACCCACCACTGACACCGGCTTTCGCCGACCCTGACAAGGGATCCGAGTGCGCCCACCGGCACGCCCAAGATGCGCCGAACCCCTCGTCAGCGCGTCTGACCGGCTACCCGTGACGTCCGGGGCCCCGACGTCGGTTCCGGCGGAACCACTGGACGGGCCTGCTGTTGCCCCAGACCGCCCTCAGCCAGTAGGCGTGCCTGCGAAGTCGCAGCTGAATGCCCATGGCCCAGTGTCGCAGCACCTCCGGCTGTGCCACGACAACGGTCTTGGTCACTGTGGCGCCGGCCAGGCCGCAACATTTCCGTGAGGCTGAACCGTCGCGCCACCGTACGATCACCCCATGGTCACTGCCGTTCCCGCGACCGAGGCCCACATCGAACCATGGCTGGCGCTGGCGGAGACCCTGGAGCCGCTGTTCGGCCCGATGCCCCTGTTCTCCGAGGCCATCGAGCGAGGCATTCGACGGGGTACGGCGTGGGTCACGGTGACGGCAGGCCGGTTCACGGGTGGAATGCTCCTGAGCCGACCCGATGTGCCTCACCAGATCAGATGGCTGGGCGTCCTGCCACAGTGTCGCAACGAGGGAAGCGGCACGGCGCTGGTGGGGACGGCCCTGGAGCAGTGGCCGAGGGGCACGGTAGACGTGGTCACCTTCACCGCGGCCGAACCCGACGGCCGAGCGGCGCGACGACTGTACGAACGACACGGCTTCGTGTGCCTGGGGCCGACGAGTCCGGCCCCGGACGGGTCTCCTCGTGACCTGTTCCGACTGACCCGGAAGTGATCACTTCGGAGGGCCAGCCTGCTGAGCCTCCTCGGAGGCAGTGCGTCGCGCGAGGAACACGTGCTCCTGACCCGGTCGGTCCGGGGCATCACGTACCTCCATCACCTGGAAGCCGTGGCGGGCCAGGTCGTCCTCAACCTCTGTTCGCTCCCGGAAACGCAACGTCGAGGACGACGGCAGCTCTTGTCCGGCAACGACCGTGACGGCCTCGAAGCTCACCAGGGGCAAGGCAACCTCGGTCACGGTCATCGACAGCCGGGCGGTCCGACCGTCCGGGAGGGCGACGTCCTGATCAGTCCAACCCCAACCTTCCCACGCGCGCGCATCGGGGCGCCGAGTCTCGAAGACGAACCAACCACCGGGCCGCAGCGAGGCCCTCACCGCGGCAAGCGTGGCGTTCCAGTCGTCATCGGTGACGAACACCTGCGCCACGTTGCCGGTCATCACCGCGAGGTCGGACTGCAGCCCACGACCGAGCAAACTCGTGGCGTCGCCGGCGATCCAGTTCACCTGATCGGCATGTGGCTTTCGACGCGCGACCTCCAACGACGCGAGTGTGGGGTCCACTCCGACGACGTCGAGTCCTTGAGCCGCGAGCAGCACGGCGAGCGACCCGGTACCGCAGCCGATGTCGATCACCGTTCGGGCCTCGAGTTCGGCCGCAAGCGCAACGTACGCCGACAGGTCCGAACGATCGGACTCGAGGTCGTCGTACAGCAGGGCAAGCCTCGGATCGGCGAAGGCTCGGTCTGGTTCCCGCACACCGACGACTGTACGTGCGGAGGTGCCGACCCGGCCCCACCTCGGTGACCGCCGCCACGGCGCATCGCGGCTTGGTGCCCAACACCTACGCTGGGCACCATGCTCCACCCGGCGTCCCGCGAGCCAGCCCGGTGACCCGGCACGCCTGGGTGAAGCTCGACAACGCCTCGAACATCTTCCTCGCGGCGCGGAGCGCGAGCGACCCCAAGGTGTTCCGACTGGCTGCCGAACTCGATCATGAGGTGGATCCCGACGTACTGCAGGACGCCTTGGACCTGACCCACGAGCGGTACCCGCTCTATCGGGCGGTCCTGCGAGCCGGGGTCTTCTGGTACTACCTGCAGGACAGTGACCTGCGGCCGGAGGCGACCGAGGAGGACCTACCGACCTGCTGGGCCATCTACCGGCCGAATCGCCGCAACCTGTTGTTCCGAGTCAGTCACCACCGACGACGGATCAACCTCGAGGTGTTCCACGCGCTGTCGGACGGTACCGGGGCGTTGTGGTTCCTGTCCGACCTGGTCGACGCCTACGTACGGCTGCAGCACCCGGAGTTGTACGAGCCGCCCCAGCCGGCGCCGACCGCAGTTGATCATGGCGTCGACACCACCCACACCGCCCACACCGACGACGGAGACCAGGCGGGAACCCCGGCCCGCGGCCTGATCGGTGACAGCTTCGCCCACTACTTCCGCCGCAGACCGGCGTCGGGGACGGAGACCGAGTTCGGTGAAGCGGCCGCCGTCGAGCTGGAGTCGGACCTGCCGCCGGCACCCCCACCGCGGTGGCAGGTCGGGCGACTGCTCCGTCCTGCCGTCGGCGTGCACCGCGTCAGGGGAACGCGGACACCCGACAACCGCACCCGTGCCCTCGAACTCACCATGCCGGCGAAGGACGTGCTCGCCTTGGCCCGCGCCGAGCAGGTCTCGATGACGATCTACCTGACCGGGTTGTTCTTCGAGGCGATTCGACTGTCCGCGGGAGACCTGGGCACGTCCCGTACGCTCGCGGCGTCGGTACCGGTGAACCTGCGCCAGTTCTTCCCCTCCACGTCGGCGCGCAACTTCTTCGCCGCGGTCAGGGTGACCCACACCTACGGAGCCGGGGCCAATGACGACCTTGCGTCGATCTGCCGCCACCTGGAGGCGGAGTTCCGACGGAAGGTGACACCGCAGGCGCTGGAACGGATGCTGCGCCGCCGCATCCAGTTCGAGAAGTCACCGGCACTGCGAGTGGTTCCCCGGCCGATCAAGGACCTGTTGCTGGGCATGATCAACAGCGCGTACAACCGGCGGTTGACCGTCGCGGTGTCCAACCTCGGCCGGGCCACCCTGCCCGAGGCGGCGCGGGCGCACACCGGCCGGATGGTGTTCCACGTGTCCGCGGCCCGTCCGCAGTTCTGCGCCATCTCACACGCCGGGCAGTTGACGATCAGCTTCACCTCCCCCTTCGCCGAAACCGAACACGTCAAGGAGTTCGCCCGCATGCTGACCGCTCGGGGCGTGGCGGTGACCGTCGGGGCTGCCCGCGCCACCGAGGACGAGTTGGCGGCGGTGACGTCGTGAGGCGTTGCCCCGCATGCGAGGTCGACATCGAGGGTGACTGGACCGCGTGCCCCCTGTGCCTGGGGCCGGTGACGGGCCAAGAGCCGGTGACCGGGACCGAGGCGGTGCCCGGGCCGATGCCTGCCGTCCCGTTGCGCTTCTCGCGTCGTCGGGTGCTGCGGGCCCTCTTCCTCAGCTCACTCGGGGTGATCATCGCCTCGTTCCTGGCGCAACTGCTCTTCACCCGCGACGAGGACGGCATCGGCGTGTTGCGCTCGGTCTGGCTCGGTGTGTGCGCCATGTGGCTGGTCGTGCTCACCGCGATCCGGAAGCGCCACAACGTCGCCAAGGGCACCGTCTACCTGGTCGTACTGATCAGCGGCGTCTGCGTCTACTGGGACTACCTCACCGGCTGGCTCCGCTGGTCCCTGACGTACGCCATCCCGATCGTCTGTGCCTGTTCGATCCTGGCGCTGTTGATCACCGTACGGGTGATGCGGCTGGAGCTCGGCGACCACATCCTCTACACCGGCCTGACGGTCGTGCTCGGGCTGGCGCCGATGGTCTTCCTGGCACTCGGCTGGGTGACCAACCCGGTGGCGTCGGGTGTCTGCGGGGTGATCACGGTCACCGCGCTCGGTGTGTTGCAGGTTGCGCGCGGTGCGCCCGTACGCCATGAGCTCGCGAAACGCCTGCACCTGTAGCGAACCCGCACCCCGGTCCCCACCGGCCAGCCGTACGCGCACCGAGCCCGGACTCGACCTCGGCTACCGTGGGGGCGCAGTCCACCCCAACCGTGGAGGTCACGTGTCACAGGTCATCCGAAGCTCCGGCGCCAAGGTCAACTTCGTTGTCGGACCGATGGTCATGGTCATCGGCGTCGGGGCCCTGGTGACCGCTGTGGTGCTCTCGGTGGTGATGGAGACGCCCGGCTTCCTGGCGCTCCTCATCCCGGCCGCGCTGGCCCTCGGTGGCGGTGCCTTCATCGTCTGGATGGCTCGTCGGGCCAGACTGCAGATCGACGCGGAGGGCTTCACCTGGTGCGGGTTCTTCGGGCCGGAGCAGTCGCTCGGGTGGGCCCGGGTCCATCGACTCCTGCCCCCGCCACCGGGCGCCAAACGGATGGCGGCCCTGGCACAGCTTCGCGACAACTCGGTCGTCGAGGTCCGGGCACTCTGGCAGTCCCCCACCTCACCACTCACCCTCCTCGGCGCCACCGACCACCGGGCCGAGTTCGAAGCACTGGTGACAGCGCACCGGGCTTGGCTGGCACGACAACGGTGACCCGAGGGTCCCTCGTCCGACCCGCTCGCCCCAGCATGCGACACTGAATCGCGTGGGTTTCTTCAGCACACTGTTCGGCGGCGGGTCCGACGGCAAGCGCTCCAAGGGCAGGCCGGCCAACGAGGAACGCGGTGTCACCGCCGTCAGGCGCAGTGGTCGCGACGTCATGCAGGTCGAGGACGTGTTCCGGATCACCGGGCGTGGCGTCGTCGTGACCGGCCGGCTGGCCGAGGACCTGCGGGTCGACGAGTGGGTCGACGTCCACCGTGCGGACGGCACGCGCTCACAGCGGGTCGGCGGGATCTCGGTCCGCAACGAGATGGTGCAGTCCGCTGCCGCCGGCACCGAGGCCGGCGTCCTGTTGGCCGAGGAGGTCAATCTACGTTGACCCGACCTGCGATCATCCGAGCTGCACCGGTCCGACTCCCGTGACCCACCTCATCTGGGACCTCGGCGGGACCCTGCTCGACACGTACCCCGACGTCGACCGCACGCTCTGCCTGACGGCGCGGGGTACGGTGACCGAAGCCGGCCTTGCCGAAGTGGCGCGGCTGACTCGCATCTCCAGCGGGCATGCGATCCGCGAGCTGTCACGCCGCCACGGCGTTCCCGAGCAGGACCTGCGCGCGGCGTACGACTCACTCAAGGAGCGGTGGCGCACCGAGCCCGCGCCGGTGATGGCCGGAGCCCGCGAGGTGCTCGACGTCGTCACCTCCGGTGGCGGACTCAACCTGGTCGCCACCCATCGCGACCGCGCCAGCGCGACCGTCCTGCTCGACACCCTCGGTCTGCGGGTGGACGACTTGGTGTGTGCCCCCGACGGGTACCCACGCAAGCCGGACCCGGCCATGATCACCCACCTGCTGGAACGCCACGCCCTCTCCCCCGCCAGCTGTCTGGCCGTCGGGGACCGAACCGGCGACATGGGTGCCGCCGTGGCCGCCGACGTGCCGGCCGTGCTGTTGGAGACACCCGGGATCCCCCTCGATGCGGCCGGCGCCGACCGGATCATCTCACTGTCGGAGTTGCTCCCTCTCCTGCGTCGGTGATCGCGCGTACGGTCGGCGGTCAGCCGCCGACGTACTCGGCCAGGTGCTTGCCGGTCAGCGTGGACTGCTGTGCCACCAGATCGGCCGGCGTCCCCTGGAACACGATCCGGCCGCCGTCGTGGCCGGCACCGGGTCCCAGGTCGATGATCCAGTCGGCGTGCGCCATCACGGCCTGGTGGTGTTCGATCACGATCACCGACTTGCCCGAGTCGACCAGCCGGTCCAGCAGCCCCAGCAGTTGCTCCACATCGGCCAGATGCAGTCCGGTGGTCGGTTCGTCGAGCACGTAGACCCCGCCCTTGTCACCCAGGTGGGTGGCCAACTTCAGCCGTTGCCGCTCCCCGCCCGACAGCGTGGTCAGTGGCTGGCCGAGGGTGAGGTAGCCGAGTCCGACGTCGGCCATCCGCTGGACGATCTTGTGCGCGGCCGGGACCTTCGCCTCGCCGGTGGCGAAGTAGTCCACCGCCTCGTCGACCGGGAGTGCGAGCACCTCACTGATGTTCTTGCCGCCGAAGTCGTACTCGAGCACCGACGCCTGGAACCGCCTGCCCTCACAGTCCTCACAGGTCGTCGACACCCCCGCCATCATGGCCAGGTCGGTGTAGATCACCCCGGCGCCCTTGCAGGTCGGACAGGCCCCTTCGGAGTTGGCGCTGAACAGTGCCGGCTTCACCCCGTTGGCCTTGGCGAACGCCTTGCGGATCGGGTCCAGCAGGCCGGTGTAGGTGGCCGGGTTGCTCCGCCGCGAACCCTTGATGCCGGTCTGGTCCACCGTCACCACCTCGTCGCGGCCGGCGACGGTGCTGGTGATCAGGGAGCTCTTCCCGGATCCGGCCACACCCGTCAGCACCACCAGCACGCCGAGCGGGATGTCGACGTCCACGTCCTGCAGGTTGTGCATGGTGGCCCCGCGGACCTCCAACGCACCGCTCGCCGTTCGCACCTCGGACTTCAGCTGGGCCCGGTCGTCGAGGTGACGTCCGGTGATCGTGTCGCCGGCCCGCAGCCCGGCCAGGTCGCCTTCGTACATGATCTCACCGCCGGCCGCCCCGGCCTTGGGGCCGAGATCGACGACATGATCGGCGATCATGATCATCTCCGGCTTGTGCTCCACCACGAGCACCGTGTTGCCCTTGTCCCGCAGCTGCAACAGCAGTGCGTTCATCCGCTGGATGTCGTGCGGGTGCAGCCCGATGGACGGTTCGTCGAACACGTACGTGACGTCGGTCAACGACGACCCGAGGTGTCTGATCATCCGGGTCCGTTGTGCCTCACCCCCGGACAGCGTGCCCGCGGGGCGATCAAGGCTCAGGTAGCCCAGGCCGATCTCGACGAACGAGTCGAGGGTGTCACCGAGGTTCTGCACCAACGGGCCCACGGCCGGATCGTCGATCTCTCGCACCCACGTCGCCAGTTCGTTGATCTGCATCGTGCAGGCGTCGGCGATGCTGATGCCGTTGATCTTGGACGATCGGGCGCCCTCGTTCAGCCGCGTCCCCTCGCAGTCGGGGCATTCGGTGAACGTCACCGCCCGGTCGACGAACCGCCCGATGTGCGGCTGCATCGCCTCCCGATCCTTGACCAGCATGGATTTCTGGATCTTGGGGATGAGGCCTTCGTAGGTGACGTTTATGCCCTCGACCTTGATCCGGGTGGGCTCCTTGTGGAGCAGGTCGTGCAGCTGCCGTTTGGTGAACTTCGAGATCGGCTTGTCCGGGTCGAAGAAGCCACAACCCCGGAAGATCCGGCCGTACCAGCCGTCCATGGTGTAGCCCGGGATGAGGATCGCACCCTCGTTGATCGACTTCGTCTCGTCGTAGAGGGCGGTCAGGTCGAAGTCGGTGACCGATCCGCGGCCTTCGCATCGCGGGCACATCCCGCCGGTGATGCTGAACTCCCGACGCTCCTTGAACGTCTCGCCACCCTTCTCCAGCGTCACCGCGCCGGCTCCGCTGATGGAGGCGACGTTGAACGAGAAGGCCTGCGACGACCCGATGTGCGGCTTGCCGAGGCGGCTGAACAGGATCCGCAACATCGCGTTCGCATCCGTCGCCGTACCGACGGTGGAGCGTGGATTGGCGCCCATCCGTTCCTGGTCGACGATGATCGCGGTCGTCAGGCCCTCCAACACGTCCACCTCGGGCCGGCCGAGGTTCGGCATGAAGCCCTGGACGAAGGTGCTGTACGTCTCGTTGATCATGCGCTGCGACTCGGCGGCGATCGTGTCGAAGACGAGCGAGCTCTTGCCCGACCCGGACACCCCCGTGAACACGGTCAGCCGCCGCTTCGGCAGCACGACGCTGATGTCCTTCAGGTTGTTCTCCCGTGCCCCGTGCACCGTGATGGTGTCGTGGCTGTCCGCCGGGTGCTGGGTGGTGCCGGGGGTGGCCGCGGGTCGAGCCTTGCTCATCCTGTCTCCGTCTCTGGTGGGGCGTCGTCGTGGGTGTCGTCGGGTCAGTTGATCTGTTGGATGCGGACCATGTTGCCCGCCGGGTCACGGAACGCGCAGTCCCTCACACCGTACGGCTGATCGGTGGGTTCCTGCACGACTTCGACGTCGGCGGCCTGGATCCGCTCGAAGATGCCGTCCAGGTCCTTCGCCGCCAGATTGATGCCGGCGTAGGTGCCCTTGGCCATCATCTCGGTGATCGTCCGGCTCTCCTCCTCGGTGAGCCCCGGGTCGACGGTCGGCGGGTGCAGCACGATGGCGGTGTCGGGCTGTCCGACGGGGCCGACGGTCAGCCAGCGCATGGCCCCCTGGCCGACGTCGAGCCGGAGCTCGAAGCCGAGTGCGTCACGGTAGAAGGCCAGCGAGGCCTCGGGATCGGTGTGGGGCAGGAAACTTGAGTGAATGGTGATGTCCATGACCGCAACGCTAGTCACGGTTCGCCGGTGGTGCTTCTCGATTCCTGATCGGTCTGGTGACCTGTTTGACCACGCATGACGGCAGCCCCGGCAACCCGTCCGCCGCCTGCTTGCGGTAGACGCTGGGCGGTATGCCCACCAGCTCGGTGAAGCGGGTGCTGAAGGTGCCCAGGGACGAGGAGCCGACGGCGAAGCACACCTCGGTGACACTCAGGTCGCCACGCCGCAGCAGCGCCATCGCCCGTTCGATCCGCCGGGTCATCAGGTAGCTGTACGGCGACTCCCCGTACGCGGCCTTGAACTCCCGACTCAGGTGGCCGGCCGACATGTGCTCGTCACGGGCCAGCGCCTCGACGTTGAGCGGTTCGGTGTACTCCCGGTCCATCCGGTCCCGGATTCGGCGCAGCACCGCAAGGTCACGCAGCCGCTGCGACTGCGCCGACGTCGTTGACATGTGGTGCTCCTGCGCTTCGTTCGACCCGGACCGGCGACGGCAACGCTACTCCCCTGCGCGCGGTGCGGCACGGACTGCCACCCCGGCTTGTGACAGGGTCGGACCGTGCAACGACAGGTGTTCGACGACGGTGCCGGGGTGCGGTGGCTCCCTGACCGGCCAACCGGCGTCGGGGCCCTCGTGCTGGCTGGATCCAGCGGCAGGATCGATGAACAGCGGGCGCGTCTGCTGGCCGGCCGGTGACCGACGTGCGGGCTCGGGTCTGGCGACCACCATCGTCACCGATCCCGACGCGGGGCATCGGACGGTGTTGCCCGGTGAGCAGGTCATCGACGCAGGGCTGCCGATGCAGCGTGGTGGCATCCCGGAGGCGGATCGGCGGCTGGGCGAACTCGCCTGACCGCATCTGGTCACGGCGCTCGGTCCCAGCCGGGGTGCCTCCTGACAAACGGCTGGTGTCAGGAGGCGAGGAACTCCGCGAGCGTACGGCGTTGGGTGCCGCCCTCGAAGTTCGCCGGGTCCAACCATCGGCGGTGCGCGGCGGCGATCCGAGGCCACTCGTCGACGGTCATCGCGTACCAGGCGGTGTCACGGCGCCGCCCCTTGGTCACCACGTGCTGCCGGAAGGTGCCCTCGTACGTGAACCCCAGGCGTTCGGCGGCTCGGCGGGACGGGGCGTTCAGCGCGTCGCACTTCCACTCGTACCGACGGTGGCCCAGGTCGAAGGCGTGACCCGCGAGCAGTGACATCGCCTCGGTGGCGGCGGTCGTCCGCTGCAGTCCGGGCCCGAGCACGATCGATCCGATCTCCACGCAACCGTTCGCGGGGTCGATGCGCAGGTAGCTCGCCAGCCCGCAGGCGACGTCGGCGGCGTCCATGATCACCACCGTCTCGGACCCCGGGTCGGCCGCACGTTGCCGTACGTACGTGGCGAACTCCTCCCTCGTGGGGAACGGTCCTTCGCGCAGGTAGGTCCACAAGGGTTCGGATCCCGGTCCTGCCAGACGTGCGGCCAGCTGGTCGACGACGTCGTCCGACGGATCGGCCGACAACGGTGCCAGGCGACACCAGCCACCGTTGACCTCGGGCGCCGTGGGGCGGGGCGGCGCAACCCAGTCGTCGACGGCCGGCCCGATCGGTTGATCATGGTCGTTCAACCGGACGCCCTCGCGGCGGTCGGCCGGCAGCACGACCTGTCCGATCGGACCCGGGTTGACCGCGACCTCCCACCGGAAGCCCGCCGGGTCGGCGAAGTAGCCGCTGTAGCCGCCCCACTCGCGCTGCTCCGCCACGCCCACCTCACCGGCGCCGGCAGCCCGGGCAAGATCAAGTACGGCGTCGACCTCGTCGTTGGTCGACACGTTGTGGGACAGCGTGATCGGGGCGACGCCGGTCCCCCGCCGGACGGGCCTGACCTCCGCGGCGAAGGCCCGCTCGTCCCACAGCGACAGCACCAGGTGCTCACCGACCCGGATCATGATCACCTCACCCGGCACGTCAAGCGCGGCGGTCCAGCCGAGCCCGGACAGATAGAACCGACGGGCCGCATCGAGGTCGTCGACGGCCAGGGTCACGAAGCTGACGCGTTGCTGCATCCCCCGATCCTCACAGCCGTGACACGGACCGTCCAGCCCGTTGCGTCGCCACGGTGGGGTGGTCCTCACACCGCACAGTCGGTCGGTGGGTGGGCCGGCCGAGCCTCGGTGGCGGTCACCCCGCCGGACTAGACTCACCGCCATGCCGACCTTCAGCAGACCGCTGCACTCGGCGCTCCGCCCGTACGTGACGAGCTGCGTCGGGTACGACTACGTCCTCGACGACCCGCATGCCACCCACCACGGGCTGCCGTCCACCGGCCTGACGGTGGTGCTGTCGTTCCCCGAGCCGCTGGACTGTGGCTGGCTCGACACGGCCGACACCCGTCGACACTGGACCATGGTGGCCGGCATCCACGACCGACCCGCGCTGATCCGTACCCACGGTGTGCAGTGCGGGATGCAGCTCCAGCTCACCCCGACCGGTGCCCGGCGCATCCTCGGCCTGCCCGCCGGCCAGCTGGCCAGGACCATCGCCCAGCACGACGACGTCGGCGCCGCGTTCGACGACGCGTTGCACCGGCAACTCGCCGACGTCGACTGGGGGTCCCGGTTCGATCTGTTGGAACGGCACCTGCTGCACCGGCTGACGGCCACCGAACGATCCAGCAGCAGCCCCGAACTCTCCGCCGTCTGGACCATGATCACCACCCACCACGGGGCGTACCGGATCGATCGGATCGCCGACGACGTGGGCTGGTCGCGGCGACACCTCCGGAACCGGTTCATCGACGAGTTCGGCCTGTCACCGAAGCGGCTCAGCCTGCTGGCCCGGTTCGACCGGGCCCACCAGCTGGCGACTGACGGGATGCCGCTGGCCACCGTCGCCCACACCACGGGCTACACCGACCAGGCCCACCTCAACCGGGACTGGCGGGCCTTCGCCGGCCAGACGCCGCGCGAAACCCTGGGTGAGTTCCCATCCGTACAAGAACCACTCCCCTGACCTGCGCCACCATGGGTGCATGACACAGACCCAGCCAACCCGTCCACAGCTCTATGCCTGCCTGCGCTACGCCGATGCGGCGGCCGCGATCACGTTCGTCGAGGCGCTTGGCTTCACCGAACGCATGGTGGTCCGTGACACCGACGACCCCACGTTCATCCACCACGCCCAGTTCAGGTGGCGGGACAACGGCGGCATCATGTTCGGCACTGATCGCGAGGGTGGCGTCGGCCCTCGACCGGGCACCGCCTGCATCAACATCGTGGTCGACTCCGACGCCGAGGTGGACGCCACGCGGGCGCGCGCCCTGTCGGCGGGCGGCCGTCAACTGGACGAGATCAGCGAACCTGATCACGGTGGTCGTTCGGTCGCCGTCACCGATCCCGAGGGCAACATCTTCAACATCGACTCGTACCCGGGGGAATGACGGCCCGACCACGCCCTGCACAGACATGCGTGTCCACACGGACATGCGTGTCCACACAGACATGCGTGTCTGCACGGACATGCGTGTCTACACAGACATGAAGGCGCCGATCAGCCCGGCCACCACCATCAGCACGATGCCGATGACAATGCACACCCCACCCCGCATGCGGCGCAGTGCCGCCTGCGGGTGGTGGTCGTTCATGAAGCGGATGCCCAGGATCACCAGGCCGAGCCCGATGATCGGCAGGACGAACACCGGCACCCACGCAGGGCTCACGTCAACTCCTGGACGTTCGGTCGGACGGCAGCTTCGGCAGGGTGAGCTCGTACGGGAGGGCGAGCCGGTACGGCAGGACGAGCTCGTACGGCACTCTCAGGCAGCCCGCCAGAGCACCTTCTTGGTCCCGTCGAGGCTGACCAGCGCGATCACGTTGCGGTCCCGCGGATCCGCCTTCAGCGTCACCTTGCTGCTGCCCCGGGTGCCGGTGGCGGTGACACCGACGCGGATGGTCAGCGGCAGCGTGCCCACGGTCCCCGCGACCGACAGCTTCGCGTTGGCGAACGGGTCACCCTCGAGGGTGTACTTGATGCTGTTGGCATCGACGTTCACACCGTCTGCGGTGTTGAACTTGAACGGGCAGTTCGCCGGGGCCAGCGACTTCTGCTTGAGGCAGTTGTTGAGCGACTCCTTGACCGCGGCCACGCCCTCGGTGGTGGCCTTCTCCGTCGGCGCGGCGTCGGCCAGCCACGACACGGCGGCGCCCGGCTCGACCACGGTGAACGAGCCGCTCTTGAAGGCCATGTACTCCGAGTCGGTGGTGACGGTGTACTTGCCGGGCAGCGCCTCGGCCTTGTCGGTGGTGATCTCGGTGCCGTTCACCAGCACCTTCAGGTTGGTCGACCCGAAGGTGACGGGCGCGGTGATCGTCGCGAGCTTCCAGTCCTCACCGCTCTTCGTGAGCTCCCAGTCCTTCTCGACGGTCTTGCCGTCAACGGTGTACGAGGCCTTCACCGTCGCCGTCGTGTAGGCGCCATTCGGATCCTGGGTGACCTGGGCTGGCTCGGCGGTGATGTCGCCGACCGGAGCAGCCTTGGCGGCCGCGGCGAACACCTCCTCGGTCAGCAGGGGCCCCTCCGGCTTCTCCGCGGCGAAGGCCAGGGCGGCGTTCAGGTCGCCGGCCTTCAGCGACTCCAGGAAGCCGGTGACGGTCTCGCCGGCCGTGGTGATCTGCCGCTCGTTCTCGATCCGGGCCGCCTCGGCCGCGGCCTCCTCGGCCTTGATGCGCTGCTGCTCGTTGTAGAACAGCACCCCACCGACCACGAGTGCGATCACGAGCACACCGATGCCGGCGAACAGCACGATCTTGCCCACCGGGGACTTCTTCTTGGGCGGCTGCTGCGGCGGGTTGCCCGCGCCCCACTGGCCGCCGTTGTCGTACCCGCCTTGTTGGCCGCCCGCACCGGGCTGGTTGTGCATCACCTGCGTCGGTGCGGCACCCCACTGCCCCTGTCCGGCACCCGGCGCCGGCGGCGGCTGCGAACCCCCGTACTGCGGGGCGCTCGGCTGCGAGCCGGCCGACTGGCCGGACGACGGCTGCTGGCCCTGTCCGTACTGCGGTGCACTCGGCTGCGAACCCGCGGACTGGCCGAACGACGGCTGCTGGCCCTGTCCGTACTGCGGCGCACTCGGCTGCGAACCCGCGGACTGGCCGTACCCACCCTGCTGTTGACCACCCTGCGGTGCCTGCGGCTGCCAGCCACCCTGGCCACCCTGGGGTTGCTGGCCGTACGGTGACTGCCCGCCCGACTGGCCCGGGTTGCCCTGGTACGGATTGCTCACGGTGTTCTCCTTGCTTGATGGGCGGGGCCTGCGGTGCGCATCGACATGCCGTTTCCCATGGTGTCATCCGAAGGGGGCGAATGGCGTATCCGCCCTCGTCACACGGCCGGGCCACGACAATCATGCCACGCGGTACAACCCGGGGATGCCCCGCCGGGCCAACCGACCGACCGAGAACTGGACGCCGCCGACCCGGCTGGTAGCGTCTCTGAAACAGCGATTTCAACCACTGTCGGAGGTTCCTGTGACGCGTCTGGCCCTACTCGGCTTCAGCCATGAGACCAACACCTATGCCAGTCAGGCGTTCACCGTCGCCGACTTCGGGCCGGGGATCGAAGCCGAGGCCCTGCGCGCTGCGCACGAGGGCACGCGGTCAGTCATGGGGGGCTTCCTGACCCCTGCGGCCGGGGTCGAGCTGGTGCCGCTGATCCTGGCCGGTGCGGTGCCGTGCGCCCCGATGCCCGAGGCCGACTTCGAGCAGGTCATCGCCCGGATGGTCCAACTGCTCACCGAGCAGGGCCCCTGGGACGGCGTCCTGCTGCAACTGCACGGTGCCTGTGTCCTGCAGCACCACGACGACGGCGACGCCGCGGTCGCCAAGGCCGTCCGTGCCGCGGTCGGCCAGGACGTCCCGATCGGCATCGTGCTCGACATGCACGGCAACGTCGACCACGGCCTGACCGACGTCGTCGACGCGGTGCTGCCGTTCCAGACCAACCCGCACGTCGACGCTGACGAACGGGGTCAGGAGTGCCAGCAGTTGGTGCTGGAGATGATCGGCGCCCAGCAGCGGATGCACGTCGCCCTGGAGCAGATCCCGCTGGTCGTCACGATCACCAAGCAGGACACCCGGACCGAGCCCATGGCCGGCCTGCTGGCCCGCTCCCGGGAGTTGGAGGCCGATCCCGCCGTCGCCGACGTCAGCATCATGGAGGGGTTCCCCTACGCCGACGTGCCGTTCCTCGGGATGTCGGTCGTGGTCACCCACCGGGAGTCCGCCGAGGCCGGGCTCGAGGTGGCCCGAACCATGGCCGCCGAGGTGTGGGCGCTGCGCGAAGAACTGCAGGGCGACGGGTTGCCGGTGCCCGAAGCCGTACGGCAGGCAGCCGCCTCCGACGAGGCGCCGGTGCTGCTGCTGGACGTCGGCGACAACATCGGTGGTGGTGGGCCGGGTGACTCGACGGTGATGTTGGCCGAGATGTTGGCACAACGGGTCGAGCGCTCCGTGGTGATCGTGAACGATCCCGGTGCCGTCCGGGCGGTCGGCGACACACCGCTCGGCAGCCGTGTCGACGTCACCGTCGGTGCCCGACTGCCCGAGTCGGCCGGCGAGCCGGTGCCGATCAGCGGCACGCTGCTGGCCCGCAGCGACGGCCGGTACTCCGAGCCCAAGATCGCCCACGGTGGCATCCGCGACTTCGACGCCGGCGACACGATCGCGGTGCAGACCGACCAGGGCGTCACCGTGGTGGTCACCAGCCGCCGGACCCAGCCGGTCAGCGCCCAGCAGCTGGTCACCCTCGGCATCGACCCGACCGCGCAGCAGGTCATCGTCGGCAAGGGGGTGAACGGTCCACGGGCCGGTTACGGCGACGTGTGCCGGAGCTTCGTCGAGGCCGACAGCCCGGGCACCACGCGGTCCTCGGTCACCGGCTTCGACTACGCCAAGCGTCGGCAGCCGATGTTCCCGTACGAGCCGGAGACCACCTACGCGGCCGGCTGAGCCGTTTCGCCGGCGTCAGGCCCCGACCCAGCAGTACACCCGGTGCCCGGCGTCGGCGGCGTCCGCGCACAGCGTCTGCAGGTCGGTCAGGAAGTCCGACATGTCCTCGGGATCGGCCCCGTCGACGTCGTCGGACTCCAACCACGTCGGCAGCAGTTCGTCGACGTCGGCCCGTGCCAGTTCCGTGGTGAACAACGGATCCAGGGCGACCACGTAGGCGCCGCCACTGCGTCCGACCATCGCTGCATCGGACCCGTCGGCCGTGGTGAGGTCCTCCCCCAGCAGGTCGTCCAGGTCGCGCCCGGTGAGTTGGGCGTCGAGCCAGGCCAGCGCCGTCGGGTCGACCTCGGACTCCACGGTGTCCTCGCCCTGTGGGCCGCCGCCGACGGCCCGTTCGGCCGACTGTGCATCGGCCGCCACGAAGTAGATCGTGATCATGGACGTCAGCCTAGGCGCGGAGGGCCCGTCGGTGACAGGGCCTGCCGACGTGATCGAGGTGACAGTTCCGACCGGACTCGCCGGCCGGCACCCTCAGCCGTCGGTCGCGACCCGGAAGCCGGTGTGGCCCAACGAGGTGTCGGCGGTGGTCTGCGTCCGGGCGGCGACCCGGTAGCGGTTGCAGTACGAGAGGTGGCACATGTACGAGCCGCCCTTCACCACGCGGCTGGTCCCCCGCGGCGGACCCTGCGGATCGACCCGGGTGCGAGGCTGGTCCCGCCGGTGCCAGAACGGGGAGAACCAGTCGCTGGTCCATTCCCACACGTTGCCCGACTGCTGGTGGGTGCCGTAGCCGTTCGGCTCGAAGCTGCGGACCGGGGCCGTCCCGACGAACCCGTCGTCGCCGGTGTTGTCGGTCGGGAAGGTGCCCTGCCAGATGTTGGCCCGGTGCTCCCCACCAGGTGTCAGCTCGTCACCCCACGGGTAGACCGCCCGGTCGAGGCCGCCGCGGGCGGCCTTCTCCCACTCCGCCTCCGTGGGCAGCCGCACCCCGGCCCATGAGCAGTACGCCGTCGCGTCGCCGTACGACACGTGTACGACCGGATGGTCGTCGAGTGCGGTGGAACCCGGGCCCTGCGGGTGGCGCCAGTGGGCGCCGGTCACCCCGAGCCACCACGAGGCATCCGGTACGACGCCGTCGACGACGTGTTGGCGGGCGTCGGGATGGAGCAGACCGCGGAACACGTACGACCAGCCGAACCGTTCGGCCTCGGTGACGAAGCCGGTGTCGTCCACGAACGCGCCGAACTCGGCGTTGCTGACGGTGGTGGCGGCGATCCGGAACGTCGACACCTCGACCTCGCGGACCGGTCCCTCGCCGTCGTCGGGAAAGGAGTCGGCAGCGTCGCTGCCCATCCAGAACCGGCCACCGGGGACGGTGACCCAGTCGTGTGAGACCGCCCGAGCGTTCGCGGCCGGCTGCTCCGCCCCGGCTGCGCCGGCCCCGGCTGCGTCAGCGCCGGCCCCGACCCGCTCGGCATCCACGCCCTCGGCGACCACACCTCCGGCGGGCACCCCCGCACCGGAGGGAGTGGGACGGGTGGGTCCGCAGCACCCGGGGACATCAGCCATGGCGTCATCCTAGGAGTTCTGCCGGTGACGCGACGGAGGTGTCACCGACGCACGCACCGACGGTCGGGTCGGTGTTCGAGGCCGGTGCTACCGGTACGATGCGGTCCGCACGATGTTCGGACACCCGCGGTCCCAGACCATCAGGAGCCACACATGGCACTTCGCCGCCCCCGCAGGACGCCACCAGGTCAGGCACCGTACGTCGAGGCGCCGCCCCGGCCGACGCCGACCGACCCACCGCACCCCGGCCCCGCGGGCGGCGGCAACGTGGGCGGGGGTCACGAGGGCGGGGGTCACGAGGGCGGGGGTCACGAGGGCAAGGACGGCGCACTGACCGGCGAGCGGCGGATCGCGGCCTTCGACCGAGCGATCCCGTGGGGATTGCAGATCGCCGCCGGCTGGTCCTGGCGGATGTTGATCATCGCGGCTGCCGTGCTCGGTGTCGGGTACGTCCTGATGTACTTCTCCGAGGTGACCGTGCCGGTGGCGGTCGCGCTGCTACTGGCCGCCATGCTGCAGCCACTGATCAGTTGGTTCGAACGACTCGGCATGCCACGCGGACTGGCCGTGGCGATCGGCGTGGTGGGCGGCTTCCTGATCGTGATCGGGGTGCTGGTGCTGATCGTGTGGCAGATCGTGGCGTACGCGCCCGAGCTCGCCAGCCAGACCGTCGGCGGTGTCAGCCAGTTGCTCGAGTGGCTGGCCCAGAGTCCGCTGCAGATCTCGCAGGAGCAGGTCGACGGCTTCATCGGTCAGATCACCGACTTCCTGCAGAACTCGCAGCAGCTGATCGCCTCGTACGCGGCCAGCGCCGGGGCGGGGGTCGGTCGCTTCGTCGCGGGCCTGGCGGTTGCGCTGTTCGCGCTGTTCTTCCTGCTGTACGAGGGCCGGTCGATCTGGGCGTTCGTGCTGCGCTTCGTGCCGCGGGCGGCCCGGGACAGGACCGACCACGCCGCGCGCACCGGCTGGGCCTCCCTGATCGCCTACGTCCGGGCGACCGTGATCGTGGCCCTGGTCGACGCCGTCGGCGTGCTGATCGCCGCGCTGATCCTCGGGGTCCCGTTGGCGCCGGCGCTAGCGGCCCTGGTGTTCATCGGTGCCTTCGTGCCGATCGTGGGTGCCTTGGTCACCGGCTTCGTCGCGGTCGCGGTGGCGTTGGTGGCCCTGGGGTGGGTGCAGGCGTTGATCATGCTCGGCGCGATCATCCTGGTGATGCAGCTGGAGGGCAACGTGCTGCAGCCCTTCCTGCTGGGCAAGGCGGTCTCGGTGCACCCCCTGGCGGTGATCCTGGGCCTGTCGGTCGGCATCACGATCGGTGGCATCGTGGGCGGCATCTTCGCGATTCCGGTGATCGCGTTCTCGAACGCGTTCGTGAAGGCGCTGTCCGCGCCCCTGCCCGTCAACCCGGTGACCGACCCCCCGGCGACCGAGCTGCGGGTCTGACTACCGCTTCGCGCCGGGCTTGGCCCTGGTGGCCGGCTTCGCCTTGGCGGCAGGCTTCGCCTTCGTGGCCGGACCGGCCTTCTCGCCGGCCGCGGCCTTGGCGGCCTGCTTGGCGTCCCGCTTGGTCTGGCGGACCCGTTCCAACGACGCCAGGTCGGTGACGTCGGCGACCGAACGGAATCCGTCGGTGCCGTAGTCGCCGGCGGCCTCCCGCCACCCGGGGACGGTGAGTCCGTACTGCTTCCCGAGCAGGGCGGTGAAGATGGACGCCTTCTGCGCCCCGAACCCGGGCAGCGACATGATCGCCTTGCGGACCGCGACGCCGTCGGGTGCGTCGCGCCACAGGTTGGCCGCATCGCCGTCGTACTGCTCGACCAGCACCCGGCAGACGTCCTGCACCCGCCGCGCCATCGACTTGGGGAACCGGTGGATCGCCGGTGGCCCACTGCACAGGGCGATGAACTCGTCGGTGTCCATGCCCGCGATGCGGTGCACGTCGAGGCTGCCGCCGAGACGTTCGGCGATCAACGCCGGGCCCGCGAAGGCCTTCTCCATCCGGTCCTGTTGATCAAGCACCATCCCCAACAGCAGGGCGTTGGGGTCGCTGCCGAGCAGCGCGTCAGCGGCCTCGTCACCGGTCAGCCACAGGGATCGCGAGTTCGTCTCGTCCATGGGGTCATCCTTGCAGCGTCCGGCCGCCCACGTGCGCCGAGGTGACCTCACTCGTAGACGACGTACTCCGGTGTCGGCTTCAACGCGAGCACCTCGGCGGGGGTCATCAGGTGGCCGCTGGCCTCCTTGTCCTCCTCGTAGAACAGCTTGAAGCCCATGTGCACGTGCTTCGGCGTGGTCGCGACGATCTTGTGCCAGGTGTCGGTCTTGTCCTGCTTCGAGCCGATCCCGTCGATCGACTTCAGCAACGCCACGCCGGGGTGCTCCTGCAGGGCGTCCTCGTCCCGGACGATCCTCGGATGGAGCTGGTGGTAGGCCATCACCTTCTCCGGCAGCCGGTGCTCGGCGACCAGGTCCGACAGCCAACGCGCGACCTGGTCGAGTTCCTGCCCGGTGGTGGAGCCGTACACCTTGCCCGGGACCTGACCGGCGTTCACCGCCCACTCCGGGTCGAGAGCGACGCCGACGTCGGGCTGGCTGAGCCACTTCTGCAACGCCTGCACCTCGGCCAGGAAGTCGGCACGTCCGGGTTGGATGTTGAGCAACAGGTAGCCCCGGTGACGGCGCGCGGCGGCCAGGTGCTCGTCGATGATCTTCGGATCGGTACGTCCCCGGTACATCCCGTCACGGCCGGGCTTGGCGTGCACGGTGACCGCGATCAGCTCGAGCAGCGGCAGGATCGGGCGGTCCTGCCCGTACGGCCCGGCGAACCGCTCCTGCAGCTCGACGACCCGGTCGTCGAGGTTGCCGATGCCCAACCGCCCCTGCCCGGCGGCCCCCGGGTAGCCGCAGTAGCCGGCCAACCGGTACCGCGGGAACACGGTGTCTCCACCCCGCGGCAGGGCTGCCCGCGTGGGTGTCGGCGTGGGTGTTGGTGTCGGTGTCGGCGTGGACGTTGGTGTCGGCGACGGACCGGGCGTGCCGGTGGTGGCAGAGCCGCCGGCCGAGGTCCGGCCGGCGGTCGGTGAGGCCCCGGACCCACCGGCGGTCTCCCCTGCCGTCGGGGCCCCCGGGGTGCAACCCCCGACCACCGCACCGGCGAGCAACCCGCCCGCGCCGAGCAGACCCCGACGGGACAGTCGTCCGGGCATCCGACGGCTCACAAGTTGATCATGTGACCCGCAATGCCCTCGACGCCTTCCTTCAACGCCTCGGACAGTGTCGGGTGGGCGTGGATGTTGCGTGCCACCTCATGGGCGGTCAGGTCCCACTGCTGGGCCAGGGTCAGTTCCGGCAACAGCTCGGTGACGTCGGGCCCGATCATGTGGGCGCCGAGGATCTCGCCGTGGGTCGCATCGGCGACGACCTTCACGAAGCCGGTGGCGTCGCCCAGGCCGTGCGCCTTGCCGTTCGCACTGAAGGGGAACTTCGCGACCTTGACGTCGTACCCCTTCTCCTTCGCCTGTTCCTCGCTGTAGCCGAACGAGGCGATCTGCGGCTGGCAGTAGGTGGCCCGCGGCACCATGTCGTAGTTGAGCGGCATGGTCTCGGCACCGGCCATCGTCTCGGCCGCCACGACCCCCTGCGCCTCGGCGAGGTGGGCCAACATCAGCTTCGCGGTGACGTCGCCGATGGCGTACAGCCCGTCGACGTTGGTCCGCATGTACTCGTCGATCTCGATCGCACCCCGGTCGGAGAGCTTCACCCCGGTGTTCTCCAGGCCGTAGCCCTCGGTACGCGCCGCGAAGCCGACCGCCGACAACATCATGTCGGCCTCGAGGACCTGCGAGTCGCCACCGGCGGCCGGCGACACCGTGACCTGCACCCCGGAGTCGGACTCGGTGACCGATTCGACCTTGGTCGAGGTCATCGTCTTGATCTTGAGCTTGCGGTACGCCTTGGCCAGCTCGGCCGAGATCTCCTTGTCCTCGGTCGGCACCAGCCGGTCCAGGTACTCCACGATCGTGACCTCGACCCCGTAGTTGGCCAGCACGTACGCGAACTCGGTGCCGATGGCACCCGAGCCGGCGATCACGATCGACGACGGCAGCGCGTCCTTCATGATCAGCTCTTCGTAGGTGACGACGCGCTCGCCGAGCTCCACACCCGGCAGCAGCTTGGTGGTGGCACCGGTGGCGATGATGCAGTTGTCGAAGGTGACCTGCTGGGTCGAGCCGTCGTCGGCGGTGACGGTCATCGACTTCGCGTCGGTGAACTCACCCCAGCCGTCGAGCTCGGTGATCTTGTTCTTCTTCATCAGGAAGTGCACGCCCTTGACCATGCGGTCCGACACCCCACGGCTGCGCTTGAAGGCGGCCCCGTAGTCGAAGGTCACCTCACCGGACATGCCGAACGTCTTGCCCTCGTGTTGCACGAGGTGGGCGATCTCGGCATTGCGGAGCAGCGCCTTGGTGGGGATGCAGCCCACGTTGAGGCACACCCCACCCCAGTACTTCTTCTCCACGATGGCTGCCTTGAGGCCGAGTTGGGCGGCTCGGATGGCGGCGACGTACCCGCCCGGACCCGCGCCGAGAACGACGACGTCGAAGTGTGAGGTCATGGTCACTACTCTAGAAGGAGCGACCCGGCAGCCGTACGCCGGGGCGACGCCCACCAGCCGGGCCAACGCGCCGAACGCCCCTCAGGATTCGGCCCAATCTCATATATGGGATATCGTGGCCGCTGTGACTGACACCTACCTCGACCGAATCGGCGGCCTGATCCGTGACGCACGCAAGCACCGGGGCCTCACCCAGTCCCAGCTCGCCCAGGTACTGGGCACCAGTCAGAGTGCGGTCCACCGCATCGAGGCCGGCAACCAGAACCTGAGTCTCGACATGGTGAACCGCATCGCCGCCGCGCTCGACAGCCAGTTGATCTCCGTCGGCAGGCCGGCCCCGACCCATCTGCGCGTGGAGGGTGGCCACCAGCTGAGCGGCTCGATCAGCGTCCGCTCGTCGAAGAACGCCGCCGTCGCCCTGTTGTGCGCCAGCCTGCTCAACAAGGGTCGCACCGTGCTGCGCGGCATCGCCCGGATCGAGGAGGTCAACCGGATCCTCGAGGTGCTCACCAGCATCGGTGTCGAGGCGACCTGGTCCGAGGACAAGGCCGACCTGACCCTGGTCCGGCCGGCCCGGCTCGAACTGGACCGGATGGACGAGGAGGCGGCCCGCCGTACCCGCAGCGTGATCATGTTCCTCGGCCCGTTGCTGCACCAGGAGTCGGAGTTCAATCTCCCCTACCCCGGCGGCTGTGACCTGGGCGCCCGGACCGTCGAACCGCACCTGCACGTCCTGCGTCGCTACGGCCTCGACGTCGTCGCCACCGAAGGCTTCTACCGCTGTACCGCCGACCCCGAGCGGGCCACCCTCGACCGGGCGATCGTGCTCACCGAACGTGGCGACACCGTGACCGAGAACGCACTCTTCGCCGCCGCGATGACCCCGGGCACCACCGTGCTGCGCAACGCCAGCCCCAACTACATGGTGCAGGACGTCTGCTACTTCCTGACCAAGCTGGGCGTCAAGATCAACGGGATCGGCACCACCACCCTCGAGGTGACCGGTGTGGCCGACATCGACGTCGACGTCGAGTACACGCCGTCGGAGGACCCGATCGAGGCGATGAGCCTGATCACCGCCGCGATCGTCACGAACTCCGAGCTCACCATCACCCGCTGCCCGATGGAGTACCTGGAGATCGAGCTCGCGATCCTGGAGGAGATGGGCCTCGACTTCACCCTCTCCGACGAGTACGCCGGCGCCAACGGCCACGTCCGGCTGGCCGACGTCACCGTACGGCCGTCGACCCTGCGGGCGCGACGCGACAAGATCCACCCGATGCCGTTCCCGGGTCTCAACATCGACAACCTGCCGTTCTTCGCGGTGATCGCGGCGACCGCCACCGGTGCCACGCAGATCCACGACTGGGTGTACGAGAACCGCGCGATCCACCTGCTGGAGATGAACAAGCTCGGCGCAGCGGTCGATCTGCTCGACCCGCACCGGATCGTGGTCCAGGGCCCGACCAAGTGGCGTGGTCACGAGGTCGTCTGCCCGCCGGCGCTGCGGCCCGCGGTGTGCGTCCTGCTGTGCATGCTGGCGGCGCGCGGCACTTCGCTGCTGCGGGACACGTACGTCATCAACCGCGGCTACGAGGACCTGGCGGCCCGGCTCAACCTGCTCGGCGCCAAGATCGACACCTTCACCGACTGACCACCGGCGTGAAGACGATCCTGTCGATCCAGTCGTCGGTGTCGTACGGCCATGCCGGCAACTCCGCCGCGGTGTTCCCGCTGCAGCGGATGGGGGTGGAGGTGTGGCCGGTGCCGACGGTGAACTTCTCCAACCACACCGGCCATCCGACGTTCCGGGGGCCGATGATGGCGGCCGCCGACATCGCCGAGGTGATCCGCGGGATCGACGAGCTGGGGGTGCTCGACCGATGTGACGCGGTGCTGTCGGGTTACCAGGGCGGCGACGACGTCGGTGACGTGATCCTCCGCGCCGCCGAGCTGGTGAAGCAGCGCAACCCGGCGGCGGTCTACTGCTGCGACCCGGTGCTCGGCGACGTGGTGCAGGGCTTCTACGTCCGGCCCGGCATCCCGGAGTTCATGCGGGACGTGGTGGTCCCGCGGGCAGACCTGATCACGCCCAACCAGTTCGAGCTGGAGTTCCTGGCCGGCGGCCCGGTGCACGACATCACCGCGTTGCTGGCCGCCGTGGACGCGGTCCGGGCAACCGGCCCGGACGTGGTGCTGGTGACCAGCGTCGCCCTCGACCAGACGCCGGCCGACCGCATGCAGCTGGTCGTGGTGTCGTCGGCCGGTGCCTGGCAGGTCACCACCGGGCACCTGCCGATCGAGGTCAGCGGGTGTGGTGACATCACCGCCGCCGGGTTCCTCGCGCACTGGCTGGAGACCGGCGACGTCGCCGAGGCGGCGGCCCGGATCGCGAGCTCGGTGTTCGGCCTGTTGGAGGTCACCCACCGGCACGGCACGTACGAGCTGCAGCTGATCGAGGCACAGGACGAGTTCGTCCGGCCGTCCCACCGCTTCACCGCGGACCGGCTGCGCTGACCGGGATCGCGGGGTGACCGGGATTGTGGACCGGACCTAATCTTTCTCCATGACCGAGCAGGATGACGACGGTGGGCACAACCTGCCCGAACGCGTCCTGATCAGCGCCAAGGACGACCGGTGGGCGTGGCGTCGCCGGCTCCGCTCCAAGCCGCGCACCCAGTTCCTCTACCGGGTCGGTGTCGCCGTCCTCGGACTGCTGTTGATCATCCTGGCCGGGCTGACCGGGCCGTTCCCCGGGCCGGGCGGGATCCCACTGCTGCTGGTCGGCCTGGCGGTCTGGGCCTCGGAGTTCGAGTGGGCGCAGCACGTCATGCTGTGGGTGAAGAAGAAGGTCCGGGAGGCGACCAAGCTGCCGCTGCCGTGGCGGATCGTGATCATCGTCGCCATCGTCCTCGGCATCCTGGCCGGGCTGTACACCTCGATGGCGGTCACCGGTGTCCCGACCTGGCTGCCCGACCCGCTGCAGGACTGGTTGGCCTCGCTACCAGGGATGTGACGCTGCCCGTACGCCATCGGGCCGGTGCCCGTACGCCATCGGGCCGGTGCCCGTACGACATCCGGCGGGCAGGGGTGACCGGGCACGAGACGCAGCGTCGGGACCGACATACTGGACCCATGCTCGCTCGGGACTATCCGTACTTCGAGGCCGGGTTCTTGGCCTTCGCCCATCGAGGTGGTGCCGAGTTGCCGGCCAACCGCGGCCGGGAGAACACCCTGCACGCCTTCGGCCAGGCGGTCGAGCTGGGGTACCGCTACCTCGAGACCGACGTCCACGCCACGGCCGACGGGGTGTTGGTCGCCTTCCACGACGACAAGTTGGACCGGGTCACCGACGGCACCGGCAAGATCGCCGAGCTCCCGTGGTCGGAGGTCAGCCAGGCGAAGATCGGCGGCCACGACCCCATCCCCCGGCTGGTCGACGTCCTGGTCGCGTTCCCCGACACCCGGTTCAACATCGACGCCAAGGCGGCCGGGGCGGTCGACCTGCTGGCCGACACCATCGAGCACCTCGGCGTCCACGAGCGGGTGTGCGTCTCGTCGTTCAGCGTGCGTCGACTGCTGCGGCTGCGCTCGCGGCTGGGTCGCCGGGTCGCGTCGTCGATGAGCAAGGTGGGTGTCGCCTACACCCGATTCCTCCCCTTCCTCCCCGACCGCTTCGGCACCACCGGGCAGGCCCTGCAGATCCCGGTCGCCACGACCGTCCTCGGCCGCCGGGTCACGCTGGTCACCGAGGCCCTGGTCGACCGCGCCCACGGACTCGGCAAACAGGTGCACGTGTGGACCATCGACGACCCGGCCGAGATGGTCAGGCTGATCGACCTCGGTGTCGACGGCATCATGACCGACCGGCCGGATGTGTTGCGCGAGGTCCTGGTCGAACGCGGCCTCTGGGACCAGTAGCCTGCCGGTGACGTCGGCACGTCACCACCAGCACGGATCACGCACGACACGGGGACGAGGGGTAGGCATGAGCGCCGGTTCTGATGGGGGCACGGGGTCCGACGGACCCGACTCACCCGACGTCTCCGACTCACCCGACGTCGGGTCGCCCGGCGGGACGGCCACCGTCGCACCGGGCCACGAGGCGGTCTTCGCCGAGCACCCGCCCAAGCGCCGGACCCTTGCCTGGGCCATGTGGGACTGGGGGTCGGCGGCGTTCAACGCCGTCATCACCACCTTCGTGTTCGCCACCTACCTGACCGACGTCGTCGCCGAGAACGGTGCCCCCGCCGGGGCACTCAGCGGTACGGCCTGGCTCGGCCGGACGACCGCGGCGGCAGGGGTCTTCATCGCGCTGCTGGCGCCCGTGCTCGGGCAGCGCGCCGATGCCGGGGGTCGACGCAAGGCCAGCCTGGGGTTGTGGACCGCACTCACCGTGTTGGCGATGTGCGCCATGTTCTTGGTCAAGGACGACCGCTCGTACCTGTGGCTCGGCCTGTTGCTGCTGGCCCTGGGCAACATCTTCATGGAGATCGGCGCGGTCTCCTACAACGCCATGTTGCAACAGGTGTCGACGCCGAAGACCGTCGGCCGGGTCTCCGGGTTCGGCTGGGCGCTGGGCTACGTCGGCGGCATCTTCTTGCTGCTGATCCTTTTCGTCGGGCTGATCAGCCCGGAGGTCGGCTGGTTCGGCGTCACCTCGGAGGAAGGGCTGCGCTATCGCGTGGTGGCGTTGGTGGCCGCCGTGTGGTTCGCACTCTCGGCGATCCCGCTGTTCATCTTCGTTCCCGAGGTGCCACGGCGTCCCGACGCTCCGAAGGTCGGCTTCGTCCAGTCGTACCGGGTGCTCTTCCGGGACGTTCTCGAGCTGTGGCGCAACGACCGCAACGCCGTCTTCTTCCTCGGTGCCAGTGCGCTGTTCCGCGACGGCCTGGCGGCGGTGTTCACCTTCGGCGCCGTACTGGCCGTCACCGTGTACGGGTTGTCGACCTCCGACGTCCTGATCTTCGGCGTCGCGGCGAACGTGGTGGCGGCGATCGGCGCCTTCGCCGGCGGGCAGCTCGAGGACCGACTCGGTCCCAAGACGATCATCGTGGTCTCCCTGATCGGACTGATGGCGACCGCGATCGCCCTGCTGTTCGTCTACTCGACCGCCGTGTTCTGGGTGCTGGGCCTGATCCTGTGCCTGTGGGTGGGACCGGCCCAGTCGTCCTCGCGCAGCTTCCTGGCCCAGGTGTCGCCACCCGGTCGGGAGGGGCAGATGTTCGGCCTGTACGCCACGACCGGCCGGGCGGTGTCGTTCCTCTCCCCCGCCCTGCTCGCGGTGTTCGCCCAGTTCGGCGGTGACCGGCTCGGCATCCTGGGCATCGTGATCGTGCTCGGGCTCGGCCTGGCCGCACTCCTGCTCGTGCACTCTCCGGCTCGTGGGAAGGCCCGGCTGTGACATGGTCGGTCCGCGGCGCCGAGGGGTAGTTGGCGAGGTGTCGTCTCGGCGAGTGGGTAGTTGGCGAGGGCCCGCCCCGGCGAGTGGGTAGTTGGCGAGGGCCCGCCCCGGCGAGTGGGCAGTTGGCGAGGGCCCGACTCGGCGAGTGGGCAGTTGGCGAGGGCCCGTCCCGGCGAGTGGGCAGTTGGCGAGGGCCCGTCCCGGCGAGAGGGCAGTTGGCGAGGGCCCGTCCCGGCGAGTGGGCAGTTGGCGAGGGCCCGACTCGGCGAGTGGGCAGTTGGCGAGGGCCCGTCCCGGCGAGAGGACAGTTGGAGGGTGATCGTACGGGGCCGATCCCTCTCCTACTACCCGGTCGATGATGGACAGCGATCTGGTGACCACCCACAGGCTGACCTGGGCAAGCCCGTTGCCTCATGTCAAGATGCCCGCTTGGTGTGCTTCGTTGACTCATCTGAAGATGCCCGCTTGGGTTTGTCGAGTTTTTTGCGGCTGAGGTAGATGTGGTTGGTCTTGGCGCGGCGTTGGATCGTGCCGCGTCGGCGGGCGAGTTCGAGCAGGTTGCCCTGGATGTCGCTGATGCGGTGTTTCAGCTCGACCAGGTCGGTGTCGTGGTGGAGGGCGGCGAGCCGGGCCTGGTCGTGGGGGTCGAGCAGGTCGCTGTGGTCGCGTTCGAGTCGGTGGTGCGGAGTGGTGGCGGTGTCGTGGCGTTTGGTCACCTTCGCCCCGTGTCGGGTCTTGGAGAGGAGTTTCTGCTGCGGCAGGAACAGGTTGACCTGTAGTGACACCAACGGCCACAGCTGGTTGAGCAGGGCGAGCTCTCGGGGGGTGAAGCGCCCCAGGTTCTCTGCCGCTCTCATACGGGTTGCGGCTCTCGGGTGAGGGTCGCGTAGTGGGCGGCCTCGAACTCGGCCGGGGTCATGTAGTCGAGGCTACTGTGCAGGCGCCGCTGGTTGTACCAGTCGACCCAGCCGGCGGTGGCGTACTCTACGTCGGCGATCGTCTTGTAGGGACCGTCGTGGAAGACCGTGGTGCGGATGCACTCGGTCTTGAACAGGCCGATGATCGTCTCCATCAGCGCGTTGTCGTAGGCATCGCCGACCGACCCGATCGAGGGGTGGATGCCCTCGAGCGCGAGGTGCTCGGTGTAGTGGATCGCGGTGTACTGTCGGCCGGCATCAGAGTGACAGATCAGCTCTTCGCGGGTGATCGGGGTGCCGTCGCGGCCGCGCTGCCACAACGCGATCCGCAGCGGGGTCATCACCAGGTCGACGTCGCGGACGGTCGCGGCGTGCCAGGCCACGATCTTCTGGGCGAACACATCGACGATGAAGGCGACATAGACCCAGCCGGCCCAGGTGCGGCAGTAGGTGAAGTCGGCGACCCAGACCCGGTTGGGGGCCGGGGCGGTGAAGTCGCGATCCAGCAGGTCCCCGGCGCGATTACCGTTCTTGGCCGGGATCGTGGTGCGCAGCTTCTTGCTGCGGCGGATCCCGCTCAGTTGAAGGCTTCTCATCGCCCGATCGACGCTGCCCGGGGATGCCTCGGGCAGGTGCCGGCGGACCAGCGCGGTCATCTTGCGCCGACCGTAGAGGCCCTCGGGAGTCAGCTTGCGTCGGCCGTCGCGCTCATCGATGGCCAGGCCAGGCCAGGTCACGAATCTTGTCCTCGACGATCGCGTCAGTGATCGTCTGAGCAGCGATCCTCAGGTGAGCGCGTTTCCAGGCTCGGTAGGTCCGCGCGGCGACCTGGCAGCCCTGCTCACGCAGGACCCGGCAGATCGACTCGACCGCATGGCCTTGCTCGCGCATGGTGTCGATGAATCCCATGATCAGCGGCTGCGGGGGTCGAGCTCCCCCGCGAAGAAAGACGTGGCCGCGCGTAGGATCGCCACGTCCTCACGGAGCCGACGGTTCTCCGCCTTCAGCTTCTTGATCTCTTCGTTTTCCGTCGATGTGAGACCGGGCCGCAGACCCGAGTCGACCTCAGCTTGTCGCACCCAACGGCGAACAGACTCCTTGCCGATGCCGAGCTGCCGAGCCACCGCCTCACAGGCAGCGGTCAGCGACGGATACTCCTGCTGGTGCTCGGCGACCAGCCGGACAGCGCGAGCCTTGAGCTCGCCATCGATCTTCTTGGGCATGGACTGCATCCTTCCAACTCACAAAGATGCGGCATCAAACCTGGGGCGCTTCAGGGTGTCGTAGCGGTAGTAGCCGACGGTGCGGCGGACCACCGACCAGTTCTTCTGCTCGACGTGGGCCTGGTCGTTGGAGTGGCTGGCGCGGCCCCGGGTGAGGGTGACCTGACGGGTCTCGCACCACCGGCGGAGGTGGTGGTTGATGAACTCGGACCCGTTGTCGGAATGGACACCGGCGATGTGGAACGGGAACCGCAGCCACAACTGCTCGAGCCCGGCGGCGACGATCCGTTCCCCCTTGGACCGCACGGTGATGGTCTCGGTCCAGCCGGTCGCGACGTCGGTGGCGTCCAGGCTGTAGTGGAAGTCGCCGTTGTTGTCACCACCCTCGTGACCGACCAGGTCGATCTGGATGAAGCCGGGCTCGGTGTCATTCCACTCCGCCCACGTCTTCAGCGGGATCGACGACTTCAACATCGACCCGGGCCGGGTATGGGAGATCCCCTTCCCGGCGACCAGCCCCTGCCGGGCCGGCGCCAACCGGCGGTCCATCGTCGCCGCCGACATGCCGAGCAGCTGGTCGACCACGCCGTCGTCGACCCCGGTCAGCCGGCCGTGCCGCGCCATGTTGGCGACCACCTCGGGCAGCACCGCGTGGAGCCGTTTGCCGGCCGGGCCGTCCAGCGCCGACCAACACTGCACCAGCAGCGCGGTCACGTCGTCGTCATAGGTCCGGGCCGGGGCCCGACGCTTCCGTGGCCTGCTCGCCGCCCCCGGATCGGCCACCAGGGTCCGGATCGCCTTGCGGGCATGGTCACGATGCCAGCCCGTCACCTGGCAGACCGCGTCCAAGATCTCGGTCTTCTCCGCCCTGGTCGCCTTCGGCCACTTCGCCACCTGCGCCTGCGTGATCGCCCGCCGAGCCGCCATCGTCAACTCCATCCACCAAAGGGTTCCCCACGCGGGCATCTTGAGATGAGGCAACGAACCGACCCACGCGGGCATCTTGGATGAGTCAACGCGGCAAGATGACGCCGCACCACAGATCGCGCTACCGTTGACGGGTTGCGGGCTGTTGCCAACCACGAGTCGTGGACGCCCGGACCACGGCGAGATGAACGAATCTCGCCGTTCGGGGAACATTTTGACGGTCTCGGCGGTTCTAACGGGTGGAGGGAACCGCCTCCAGGATTTTGGGAGGAAGTATGGCTGATCGCGCACTACGAGGTGCTGGACTGGGATCCAAGAGCTTCGAGGACGAGACCGGCGTCGAGTTCGCACCGAGGCGCCAACTCGGGTTCGACTGCCCCAAGGGGCACCACTTCGACCTCACCTTCGCCGAAGAGGCGGAGACCCCGACGGCGTGGGAGTGCCCGCGCTGTGGGCTGGTCTCCAAGCGGACCGACGGTGTCGTGGCAGAGCCCAAGGAGACGAAGCCGCAGCGTACCCACTGGGACATGCTGCGTGAGCGTCGTTCCATCGCCGAGTTGGAGGAGCTGCTGACCGAGCGGCTCACCCTCCTCCGGGACGGCCAGATCGGGCCGGGACCGCGATCCGTCTGATCTGGCACGCTGAAGGTGCCCCGCCCGGGTGACCGGGCGGGGCACTTTGCTGTCCACCCGGAGTGTCGGACTCGCCACCCGTGACACACGTTTCCCGCCTTGACACCAGTTCCTCGCCTTGACACCAGTTCCTCGCCCTGACACCAGTTCCTCGCTGTGACACACGCTGCAGACGTCGGCAACGGGTGTCATGCCGGGGAACGGGTGCTATGCCGGGGAACGGGTGCCACGCGCAGTGCCGCTCCCTCCGGGGCTCAGGGTTCGAGCTCACCTGCGATGATCGTCGGGCCGCCGGGTGCGGAGGGGCCTTGGCCACCGGGTGGCTTCGAACCGCCGGGTCGGTCCGACTCGCGTGGTCCTTCCGACTTGCGTGGTCCTTCCGGCTTGCGTGGTCCTTCCGGCTCGTCGACTGTCTCGCCCTTGATCGTGTTGTCGGTGTCCAGTCGAGCGCGGACCGTGTCCACGTTGACGCCGTAGCGCTTCTGTACGCCGCGGGCGAGCAGGAAACCGAGGAAGGTACGGGCCAGGGGTCGGGTGAACGGCAGCAGCAGGAAGAAGCCGACGACGTCGGTCACGAAGCCCGGGAGCAGCAGCAGGACGCCGCCGACCAGCACCAGCGCACCGTCAGTCAACTCACGACTGGGCATCCGACCGGTGCCGAAGGCCTCCTGCAATGCTCGCCACGCACGGGTGCCCTCGCGACGGACCAGCCACGCGCCGACACCGGCCACGAGCAGCAACACCACGATGGTGGGGATCACCCCGATGGTGCTCCCCACCGTGATCAACACCCAGACCTCGGCGATCGGCACCGCGATCAGCACCACGACCGCCAACACCATCGCCAGCGTGGACGTCCAGCGCCGCTTCGGCGCCGAGCCCGACCGACGCCGTTCGGTCCCACCGGACGGGGTGGACCCGCCCGCCGGCGCATCACCGTACGGGCCCCCGGCGGAGCCGCCGTACGGGCCCTCGGCGGAGCCGTCGTACGGGCCCTTGCCGGAGTTGTCGTACGGGCCCGGCTCGGGGTTGGCGCCAGAGACGGGGTGTGACATCAGGTCCGCCGCTTCTCGCGATTCTCCAGGGCCTTCTCACCGGCGTCACGGAGCTGTTCGGCGCGATGGGCGATCCCCCACAGGGTGGTGCGGATGAGCGCCTCGATGAAGATCGCCTTGCTCATCTTGGAGTTGCCGCGCTCCCGCTCCACGAACGTGATCGGCACCTCGACGACGCGGAAGCCGCGCTTCAACGTCCGCCACAGCAGGTCGACCTGGAAGCAGTAGCCGGCCGAGGCGACCTCGTCGAGGCCGATCCCCTCCAGGGTCTCGCGGCGGAACACCCGGAAGCCGCCGGTGGCGTCGCGGGTCTTGATGCCGAGCATCAGCCGGGTCCACAGGCTGCCGCCGCGGGAGATGAGCTGGCGGTACAGCGGCCAGTTCTCCACCCCACCACCGCGGACGTACCGCGATCCGATGACGAGGTCGGCATCGGCGAGGCGGGCGATCAACCGTGGCAGGTCCTCGGGCTGGTGGGAACCATCGGCGTCCATCTCGATCAGCGCGTCGTAGCCGTGGTCCAGGCCCCAGTCGAAGCCCGCCAGGTAGGCGGCGCCGAGCCCCTGCTTGTTGCGGCGGTGCATCACGTGGACGTGGCCGTCCGCCGCCGCCAGTCGGTCGGCGATCTCACCGGTGCCGTCGGGTGAGTTGTCGTCCGCCACCAGGATCTCGACCTCGGGAGCTGCGTCGCGGACCCGGGAGATGATCCACTCCAGGTTGTCGGCCTCGTTGTACGTCGGAATGATGACCAACGTGCGCGGGTGGCTCGACGGCTCGGCTGGGTTCTGGTCGCTCAATGCTCTGGCTCCCTCTGGGACGGTGGCGGACTCGTGGCGGCGGTGTCGCCGCTCTCGGACTGTGGTCCATCGTGACGTACGCCGACAAGGACCGGGTCGGTGGCACGCGGGTCGGGGACGGAAACCGGCTCGGAGCTCGGGTCGGCCGTGGGCCTGTCGGTCCCCACCCCCACCCGGCGCCGCTCGCGGCGCAGCAGCACCAGCGCCACACCCCACGCGAGCAGGGCCGCGACGGTGATCGCCAGGTCGACCCAGGGCCCGATCAGCATGGCCGGGGTGAGTCCTTGGCGTACCGGCATCGTGGCCATCATCGACGCGGCGGTGAACTCCTCCGACCGCTGCAGCACCACGCCGCGACGGTCGATGTGGCCCGACACCGAGTTGGTGGTGGCGACCGCGATCTCGCGTCGGGTCTCCATCGCCCGGGCGCGGGTGATCGCGAACTGCTGCTCGATCTGGCCGGTGCCGCCGTACGTGGCGTTGTTGCTCTGCACCACCACGACCTCGGCGCCGTTGGTGACCATGCTGCGGATCGTGTCGTCGTAGGCGAGCTCGAAGCAGATCACGTCGCCGACCACCAGGGCGCGGCCGTCGGCGAGGCGTACGTCCAGCGCCCCCGGTTCGGTTCCCGGGACACCCTGGGCGCCGACCATGGCGAGCATCGGCACCAGCGGCAACAGCACGTCGCGCATCGGGATCCACTCACCGAAGGGCACCAGGTCCTGCTTGTGGTAGACGGTCGTCGGGCCGACACCGGGCATCCACCACATGCCGGTGGTCTGGCGCTGTCCCTCCTCCGGGCCGTACGACACGGCGCCGACCAGGATCGGCACGCCGGCCGCCTCGGCGGCGGACTCGACGGTGGCGTGGGTGACCGGGTCGGTGCGCGGGTCGATGTCGGTGGAGTTCTCCGGCCACAGCACGAAGTCGGGCGCGGCGATCTGGCCCAGGTGGGCGCGGGCCATCAGATGGAGGGTTTCGGAGAGGTGGTTGTTGGTGACCGAGCGCATCCGGCCCATGGCGTCGAGGCCACGGCCGGGCACGTTGCCCTGCACGATGCCGACGTCGACGGTGCCGCGCTCGGCTGCCCCGATCACCGGATCGGTGTTGGCCAGTACCGCTCCGGTGCCGCCGATCGCGACCACGGCAGTCGCAACAAGAGCGACCGGTCGCCACGATGCCGTACGGCCCGCCCGCCGGCCCTCGCCGGCGGTCGAGGGGGTGAGCGCACGTGCGCGCCGGAGGGCCAGGATCCGCAACACCAGCCAGGCACCCAGGTGTCCGGTCAGCGCGACCAGGAACGACACCCCGGCCACCCCCAGCACCGGGAACCAGCCGGCCAGCGGACCGTCGACCGCGGTGAAGCCGAGTCGGCTCCAGCCGAAGCCGCCGAACGGGAACCGGCTGAACGCGAACTCGGTCGCCACCCAGCCGCAGGCCGCCCACAAGGGCCAGAGCCGCAGCCGGCCGACGTGGGACAGCAGGATGCCGAGCAGCCCGAACCACAACGACATGAACGTGATCAACGCGAACGCGACGGGGACGGCGATGACGTGGACCCAGCTCAACGAGACCGTCAGCGCGACCAGGGCGAAGAGGTAGCCGTGTCCGAAGGCCGTACGGGGGCGCAGGCCACGCAGCGACAGGGTCAGCAGCGGGACGGCCACCAGCGCGAGCGGCCACAGCCCGTACGGCTCCCAACTCAGGCCGAGTGCCAGGCCGGCAACGGCCACCAGCCCGAGGCGCACCCACCGGGTGCGTCGGCTGTGGTTCACGACCGCGACGGACACCACGACAGCCTACCTGCCGGTGCCAAGAGGCACCCGGCTCGCGCGGCTGTGGGCGGCTCGGGGCCTCAGCCTTCGCCGGGCCCGGAGGCGTCCACCGGCCGGTCGACGAACGGGGTGGACAGCACGACCATCGTCTCGGTGGCGACCGCCGCGCTGTGACGGATCCGCCCCAGCACCGAGTCGAGCTCGGCGTGGTCGGCCACCTGCACCTTGAGCAGGTAGCTGGCCCGTCCGGTGACGGCGTGGCAGGACACGACCTGTGGCACCACCCGGACCACGTTCGGCGCCTCGTCGAGTTGGCTCGGGTCGAACGGATGGAGCAACACGTACGCGGTCAGCTCCGCCCCGAGCGTGGACGGGTCCACCACCGCTCGATAGCCGGTGATGACGCCCCGCTGCTCGAGTCGCCGCACCCGTTGCTGTGCGGCCGACGTCGACAAGCCGGTCGCCCGCCCGATGTCGGTGTAGGACATGCGTCCGTCCCCCACCAGCAAGTGCACGATCTGCCGGTCCAACCCCTCCATGGCCCCATCCTTGCATCCGGGGAGGGTCTCACTGACCGGGTGGGTCACCTGTGCGACGCCGCCACGACGTGGGCGTGACAGGATGCCGCCATGGCCGACACGCGTTCCCCGGCACCGACGAGGCTGCTGCTGCTCGACACCGCCTCGCTCTACTTCCGTGCCTTCTTCGGGCTGCCGTCGTCGATGACCGCACCCGACGGGCGACAGGTGAACGCCGTCCGCGGACTGCTCGACTTCACCGCCAGGTTCATCACGGACTACCGCCCGACCCACCTCGCCTGCTGTTGGGACAACGACTGGCGACCCAGTTGGCGGGTCGACCTGCTGCCGTCGTACAAGGCCCATCGGGTGGCACCGGTACAGGCCGCCACCCCGGTGATCGGCGCCGGTGGTGCCGGGGCGGCGACCGGGCAGTCGGAGGAGGCACCCGACGAGCTGGAGGCGCAGGTGCCGTTGATCGTCGACGCCCTCAACGCGCTGGGGCTGCCGATCGTCGGGGTCGACGACCACGAGGCCGACGACGTGATCGGCACCCTGGCCACCACCTCGGGCATGCCGACCGACGTGGTCACCGGTGACCGCGACCTGTTCCAGCTCGTCGACGACGACGCCGAGGTACGGGTGCTGTACGTGGCCCGCGGCATCAACAAGCATGAGCGGGTGGACGGTGCCCTGCTGCACCGCAAGTACGGCATCGAGCCGCGACACTACGTCGACTTCGCCGTGCTGCGCGGTGATCCGTCCGACGGTCTGCCCGGGGTGGCCGGGATCGGTGAGAAGACGGCCTCGTCCCTGCTCACCAAGTACGGCTCGATCGATGCCTTGGTCGAGGTCGCGCAGGACCCGAAGGGCGGTCTGGCGCCCGGTGTCCGGAGCAAGTTGGCCGCGGCCGTGGACTACCTCGGCCCGGCCCGGGAGGTCGTCCAGGTCGTCCGGGACCTGCCGCTGCCGCTGGAGGTGGACGACCTCCGACTGGTCGACTCCCCCGCCGAGCCGGACCGGTGGTCGGAACTGGTCGACGAACTCGGACTGGGCGGTAGTGCGGAGCGGATCGTGGCTGCCCTGGCGACGGCGGCCGACGGGTCGTGAAGGTGATCAGGATCGAGAGCGTGATCAAGCCCGTCGTCTGAGAGGAGACGCCGATGCACACCGATGTGCTGGTTGTCGGGGCAGGGTTGGCCGGCTTGGTGGCCGCCGTGGAGCTGGCCGATGCCGGCCACACCGTCTGCCTGGTCGAGCAGGAGGGACGTCAATCCCTTGGTGGGCAGGCGTTCTGGTCGTTCGGTGGACTGTTCTGCATCGACTCCCCCGAGCAGCGACGGATGGGTGTGGTCGACTCGGTGGAGCTCGCCTGGTCCGACTGGTTCGGCAGTGCCGGGTTCGACCGTCCCGAGGACCATTGGCCGCGGCGGTGGGCCGAGGCGTACCTCGACTTCGCCGCCGGGGAGCAGCGGGCCTGGTTGCACGCGATGGGCCACCGGTTCTTCCCCGTCGTGGGCTGGGCCGAACGGGGTGACGGTACGGCCACCGGGCACGGCAACTCGGTGCCCCGCTTCCACGTCACCTGGGGTACCGGACCGGGCGTGGTCGAACCGTTCGCCCGGCGCCTTCTTGATCATGCTCGCGACGGTCGGGTCCGTGGGCTGTTCCGGCATCGGGTCGACGAGTTGATCATGAGCGACGGCCGTGCCGTCGGGGTGCGTGGTGGGGTGTTGGAGCCCACCGACGCCGAGCGCGGACGGCCCAGTTCCCGTACGGTCGTGGGCGACTTCGAGATCCTGGCCGGGGCGGTGGTGGTGACCTCCGGCGGCATCGGCGGCAATCATGACCTGGTCCGTCGGGCGTGGCCCGAGCGGCTCGGGACCCCGCCGCAGCACATGGTCACCGGGGTGCCCGACCACGTCGACGGTCGGATGATGGAGATCACCCGGGAGGCCGGTGGGCGGGTGATCAACAGCGACCGGATGTGGCACTACACCGAGGGCGTGATCAACCACTCCCCCGTCTGGCCGGGGCACGGCATCAGGATCCTGCCGGGCCCGTCGTCGCTGTGGCTCGACGCCACCGGTCGCCGGCTACCGCCGCCCTACCTGCCCGGCTTCGACACCTTGGGCACGCTGGCGCACCTGCGCCGTACCGGGCACGACCATTCCTGGTTCGTCACCAACCACACCATCGTGGCGAAGGAGTTCACGCTGTCGGGGTCGGAGCAGAACCCGGACCTGACCGGCCGCGACCTGCGCCTCCTCGCGGGCCGGCTCGGTCCTGCCGCCAGTGCCCCGGTGAAGGCCTTCCTCGATCGGGGCGCGGACTGGGTGACCGCAGAGGATCTCGGGTCCTTGGTCGACCGGATGAACGCGCTGACCGACGAGCCGCTGCTGTCGTACGAACAGGTCACCGCCGAGGTGTCGGCGCGGGACGCCCAACTGGGCAACCCGTTCGGCAAGGACACCCAGCTGGCGGCGATCCGGGGTGCCCGCAGGTTCCGCGGTGACCGGCTCGTCCGGGTCGCTCCGCCCCACCGGTTGACCGACCCGGTGCACGGACCGTTGGTCGCGGTCCGGCTGCACGTGCTGACCCGCAAGACGCTCGGTGGGTTGGAGACCGACCTGCAGGGCCGGGTCCTCGGGCACGACGGGCATCCGGTGCCCGGGTTGTACGCCGCCGGTGAGGTCGCCGGCTTCGGTGGTGGCGGGATGCACGGCTACAACGCCCTCGAGGGGACGTTCCTGGGTGGCTGTCTGTTCTCCGGTCGGACCGCCGGTCGGGCCGCTGCGGCTGAACTCGCCTGACCGTTTGGCCGCCCGTCGGGTCAGGGTCCGTCGTCTCCCCCGTTGCGGCTCCTGCGATCACCGATCGATTCGGCGCCGGCCTCGGCGGGCCGAGTTGCCGTGGTGTCACCGTCGCGTTCCAGTTCGCCGACCGGCCGGGGGCGGAGCAACTCGTACAGGTAGCGGACACCGACCACGGCGTGGGCGGCGATGCCGACGCCCAGCACGACCAGGGCGACCACGCGGATCGTCGGCGCGGCGGCCAGGTCACTCGCCCCGAGCGTGGCCAGCGGTAGGCCCACCATGATCAGCGCGGTCCGTGCCTTGCCCAGGGGCAGGACGCGCATATGCCTGACCCGGGAGCGTCGGCCGATGCCGACGAACAGGATGGCGGCGTCGACCAGCACGATCACGGCCGGCACCCACCACGGCAGGATCCCGAACACCAACATCGCGATGCAGATCAACCCGATGCCGAAGCGGTCGGCCACCGGGTCGAACACCCGTCCGAACTCGGTCACCTGGTTGAGCCGACGAGCCAGGAAGCCGTCGATCCAGTCCGTTCCGGAGAACACCGCAACCGCCACCGTCGCCAGCACCCGGGTGTCCGGGCTCGACATCAGGTAGATCACCAGGGGTGTCAGCAGCACAAGTCGAGCAACCGTGATCGTGTTCGGGACGTTGAGCACCGAAGCTCGTTGTTCGGGGAGGTGCGAGGGAGTCATTTACCGTCAGCCTACCCGTCGGCGACACCCCGGAGGTCGCCGTCACGACCGTGATCGTGGTCCCTCACCCGGTAGCATCGATCCACGTGAGCATCCTCGAACTTGATCATCCGACCAGTCCCGGAGCCGCCCGATGAACCCGCCCGGTTGGTACCCCGACCCGGCCGGTGTCTCGGGTCGGCTCCGCTTCTGGGACGGCAGCACGTGGCGTGAGGACACCACGTACAACCCGGCCACGCCCTTCCCCGACCCCGGGTCCAGTGCGCCCGCGGGCCCACCCGGTGGCGGCACCGGTGCCCCCGGCGCGCCCGGCGGATCGACCTCGGGTGGCAAGATCGCGTTGCTGGTGGGCATCGGGGTCGTCGTGGTCGCGCTCGTGGTGGCCGGCATCGTGTTCGTGCCGCGGTTGATCGGCGGAGACGGTCCCCCGGAGCCCCCCGTCTCTCCCGGCGTGAACACGCCCGGCACCGAGCAGACCCCGGGCACCGAACCGACCCCCGGTGGCGGCGGCAGCGGTGGCGGCGGTGGCGGAGAGGTGGGCGAGCTCAACTGCGCCGGCGGCAACGGCACCGCCCTCGGCACGAAGTCCGAGACCTACACCAGCACCGGCGTCACCATCACCGGCCGTGCGGACTGGGGCTTCCGGTTCGACAAGACCCAGTGGACCTGGCTGGACGACCAGGCCGCCTGGGGCACCATCGAGGCCGGGCCGGAGGCCGACATGGCCGCCGGGGTGGCCTTGGGTGGCCTCCACAACCGCAACGGGTTCACCGAGCCGGAGAAGGCCTCGGCCGACTACGTCGAGTGCCTGACCACGTACGGCCCGTGGAACGACAAGGAGTACCCGATGACCGAGGTCAGCTCCGAGGCGGTCACCATCGGCGGGATGCAGGGCTGGCAGCGTGTCATCGACATCACCGACAACGAGGGCGGTACGCCGCCGGAGACCCGGGTGACGATCATCGTGCTCGACTCCGGTCAGCCGGCCAGGTTCGCCAGCCTGATGGGTTTTTGGCCCAAGGGTGACGCCACCGCGGAGGGACACGTCAACGAGGTCATCGGCTCCACCCAGAAGGGCTGACTCGACAACCAACCTGACCGACGACAACGGCGCCGCAGTGATGATCACTGCGGCGCCGTTGTTCGTGGTTCAGCTGGTGCCCGTCACTCAGCCCAGCGGGGTGAAGTCGCGGGAGCCGATGAACGGCGGGCGCGGCTGCGCGGCCGCGAACGGCTCGACGCAGGTGTTCTCCACGCTGTTGAAGACCATGAACACGTTCGAGCGCGGGAACGGCGTGATGTTGCCGTTCGACCCGTGCATGCAGTTGCAGTCGAACATGGTCGCGCCACCGGCCGCACCCGCGAGCACGTCGATGCCGTGCCGATCGGCGAGCCGAGCGAGGCTGTCGTGATCGGGGGTGCCGGCCTCCTGCTGGACCAGCGACGACTTGTAGTTGTCGTCGGGGGTGGCACCGCCACAGGAGATGTAGGTCTTGTGCGAGCCCGGCATGATCATCAGCGGACCGTTGAACGAGTAGTTGTCGGTCAACGAGATCGACATGCTGACCGCACGCATCCGCGGCATCCCGTCCTCGGCGTGCCAGGTCTCGAAGTCGGAGTGCCAGTAGAACTCCTTGCCGTCGTACCCGGGCTTGAAGTTGACCCGCGACTGATGCATGTACACGTCGGAGCCCAAGATCTGACGGGCCCGGCCGACGACACGGGGGTCGTTGGCGATCCGGTTGAACACCTCGCTGATCTTGTGCACCTCGAAGATGGAGCGCACCTCCTGCGACTGTCGCTCCACGACGGTGCGCTCGTCAGCCCGGACCTTCGGGTCGTCGGAGAGCCGCTTGAGCTCGGCGCGGAACTCCTCGACCTCCTCGGGGGTGACGAGCTGCTCGACGCTCAGGTAGCCCTTCTCGTCGAAGCTCTTCAGCGTCGCGGCGTCGATCGGACCGTCGACACCTTCCCACACCACCGGATCCTGTCGTTCGATCTCGGTGAAGCCTTCCGCACGGGTCGGATAGACGTCTTGGATCTCTGGTGCTGTCGTCATGCCGGTACCTCCTGGTTCTCGTTCGGATTCTGTGTTGTCGTACTCGATTCAGTCGTCGGTACGGGGTCTTCCACGATGAGGGGGTACACCCCATTCTCGTCGTGCACCTCGGCTCCGGTCACCGGGGGGTTGAACACGCAGGCCATCCGCAGGTCGGTGGTCGCCTTCACCCGGTGGTGCTCGTGGCCGTTCAGCAGGTACATCGTGCCGTCACGCAGCTCGTGCACCTCGCCGGTCTCGTCATTGATCAGCTCGCCCTCGCCACCGACGCAGTAGACGGCCTCGATGTGGTTGGCGTACCACATCGACGTCTCGGTGCCTGCGTACAGCACGGTGTCGTGGAACGAGAATCCGACGCCTTCGCGGGCCAGCACGAAGCGGCGGCTGCGCCAGGTCGGCGCCTTCACGTCACGTTCGGTGCCGTCGAGGTCACTGAGGTGGGTGACGATCATGTGTTCTCCTTCTTTGGTTGGGGACTCAGTTGCCGAGCACGTGCTGGGCGGACTGCTCGATGATGTCGATGCCCTCGGCCAGCTCGGCCGGAGTGATGGTCAGCGGCGGCATGGTCTTGAGGACCTCGCTCTCGGGCCCGGAGGTCTCCACCAGCAGCCCGCGCTCGAAGGCCGCACGCGACACCGCACCGGCGGTCGCGTCGTCGGGGAAGGCGATCCCGCACAGCAGGCCGCGGCCCCGCAGCGTGCCCCCGTGGGCCTCGGCGATCCGGCCCAGGCCGGCGTGCAGCTCGGCCGAGCGCTCGCGTACCGACGCGGCGAACGCATCGTCGCCCCAGTAGAGGTCCAAGGCGGCCCGGCCGGTCACGAAGGCCGGGTTGTTGCCGCGGAAGGTGCCGTTGTGCTCGCCGGGCGACCACTCGTCGAGCTCGGGGCGCAGCAGCGTGACCGCCAGCGGCTGCCCGGAGCCGGACAGCGACTTCGACAGGCAGACGATGTCGGGCACGATGCCGGCTTCCTCGAAGCTGAAGAACGTGCCGGTACGGCCGCAGCCGGCCTGAACGTCGTCGACGATCAGCAGGATGTCGTGCTCACGGCACAGCTCCGACAGCGCACGGAGCCACTCGGCACGGGCGGCGTTGAGGCCACCTTCACCCTGGACGGTCTCGACGATGATCGCGGCCGGCTTGTCGACGCCCGACCCGCTGTCGGCCAGCACCCGCTCGAGCCACAGGAAGTCGTCGACGGATCCGGAGAAGTAGTCGTCGTACGGGATCTTGGAGGTGTTGGTGAGCGGGATGCCCGCGCCCATCCGCTTCATCGAGTTGCCGGTAACCGACAGCGAGCCCAGGGTCATGCCGTGGAACGCGTTGGTGAAGGACAGCACGTGCTGCCGACCGGTGATCTTGCGGGCCAACTTCAGCGCGGCCTCGACGGCGTTGGTCCCGGTCGGGCCGGGGAACATCACCTTGTAGTCCATCCCGCGCGGCTCGAGCACCAGCTTGGTGAAGCTGCTCAGGAAGTCACGCTTCGCCGTGGTGTACATGTCGAGCGAATGCATGATGCCGTCGCCGGTCAGGTACTCGATCAACGGCTTGATGATCTCCGCATTGTTGTGCCCGTAGTTGAGCGCGCCGGCGCCGGCGAAGAAGTCGAGGTAGGCGGTGCCGTCCTCGGCGAACACGCGGGGGCCCTTGGCCCGGCTGAAGACTGTCGGCCAGCTGCGGCTGTAGCTGCGGACCTGCGACTCGCGCTCCTCGAAGATGCGCGTGTCGAGGCCGGCTGCGGTCGCACCGGCCCCGGGCTTGGCAGGCTCCGGATCAGTGGCGTCGATGGTGGTGGTCTGGGTTGTCGTGGCGGTCATGCGGCACCTCCGGGGTGTTGCCCCGGTCGCGCTGATCGGTGCGCCGGGGCTGATGTTGGACGTTCGGACTCGGTGTTTCGGGGAAATCGTGGGTTCAGCCGCCGATGGGGCTGATGCGGTAGAGCTCCTCGGCGTCGTGGCCGTCGGGGAAGTCGGCGGCCCCGAACAGTGGCTCGGTGCGCAGCGTGGCGCCCTGCCCCCGGGCAAAGGAGCTGAAGAGGGCGATCGACGCCTCGTTGTCGGCGGTGATCGTCGTCTCCAGGGCGGTGATGGACGGCACCCTGGCCGTCAGGTGGTCCAGCATCTGCCGGGCCAGCCCCCGTCCCCGCATCCGGGCATCGACGGCGACCTGCCAGATCATCAGCGTGTCAGGTTGGTCGGGTCGTCGGTAGCCGGTGACGAAGCCACACGGCTCGCCGGTGGGGTCCGTAGCGATCACGGAGGTTGCGGCGAAGTCGCGTGCCCACAACAGATAGGCGTACGAGGCGTTCACGTCCAACACCTCGGACTCGCCGGCCATCCGCCACATCGTCGCCCCATCAGCGACTGTTGGGTGTCGGAGCTCAACGTCGGAGTCCCGACGAAGCCCCCGGTCATCTGTGGTCAGAACAGGCATCGGACAACGACTTTAACCCATGACCCAAAATGCCCCATAACCGGGGGTGCTTTACCACAGGGACGTGTGTCGGTCCCAAATCACGCGGCAGGAGGCGACACACCACTCCGACTAGGGACGACACCGCCTGTGGTGTACGACATTGCGGACCGAATTGTGGCCCGCCTGCTTGCATCGCGCCGTCGCGGCGGGCGGCGGGCCGGGAGGGGTTGGCCGACCGCCGCAACGTTCAGCCCGACCCGCCGCAACGTTCAGATCGAGGTGGGCTGGTCGAAGGCCTGCTCCCGCCAGTATGCGACCTCGCCGTACACCGCGTGCCGGCTGGTGAGTTCCTTCCGGAGCTCGAGCAACTCCCCCGCCGCGGTACGGAAAGCCATGCCGTCGGGGTCCTGCTTGCCGAGCACCAACGTGTTGCGGACCGTGGTCAGCTCGGTGAGTCCGTCCGAGAGGAAACTGATCCGGTCGAGGACGTCGGTATCCCCGGCGGCGTCGGTCCGAGCCTGTGCCAAGATCTCTCCTGCCGGCTGCACGACGTCGTCACCGAACAGGTACGCCAGGGCCTCGATCGAGCCCTTCGTGATGCCGGGGTGGATCCCGTGGTCACGTACGGCGCGGGAGTAGAGACCGTCGGGATCCTGCACTTCATAGTTGGGATAGCCCAACGGGTAGGACGCCCGCGTCGTGAAGTCCTCCCAGTGCGCCAGGTAGGCGCCGACGGCATCGGCCGCACCACCGAAGGTGGTCAGGTACTCCTCGATCACGTCGTCGGGGGTCAGTTCGGGCCGGGAGCTCAGCCGGGCGGTCATGTAGTAGCGCGGGTTCTGACTGCCCCAGAACCCCATCACCGAATCGAAGTCGAAGCCGGCCGAGTTGTGCGCCTGGGTGAACTCGACGAAGCCTCCCTCGAGCTGGAGCGGCAACAGGGGCGCGCTCGCCCCCGCGTGCCACCAGTTGGGCCGCAGATAGTGCTGGGCGCCGCGGTCGGACCAGTCCTGCCAGCCGGTCCGGTGCCAGGGGGCCGGCACCACACCGAGGATGGTGCCGTCGGCCACGCGTACGCCGGCCTCGGGTGGTGGGGCCTCGGCATAGCATGCGTACGCCAGCGACAGCAGCTTCACGTCGGGCCGCTCACCCCGCATGCGCTCGAGCAGACCGTTCCAGAACTTCACGAATCGCGTCGACAGGTTGCCACTGCCGAGCCACACGTCGAGTGGGTCCTGGCCGACCGGGAAGTCCGTGGCCATCGTCTCCGGGCTGGTGTCGAAGCCGGTGGAGTCGTTGGGGGTCACGCTCCAGGTCGCCGGGCTGCCGTCCGCCCGCCAGTCGGCCAGGATCTGGTCGGCCACCTCCGGGTGCGTGATGCGGAGTTTGACGCGTTCGGCGACCGGCCACGGTTGGGCGTACCCCTCGCCGCTCGGCGGCACGGCGAACCAGTCCGGATGGGTCTCCCCGAACCGTTCCCACCAGCTCGTGAAGGCGTGCGGCGCAGCGATCCGCTCGCGGGTGCCCATGTGGTGGGCCTCGGCCCACCCGAACATCTCGGCGTTGAGCCGGGTGAGTTCATCCTCCGCGAGCCAGGCGTTGGTGGCTCGCGAGTGCCCGGTGTTGAGTGAGTTCCGCAGTTGTCGGTTCAGCTGGGCCGGCCGGTGCAGCTCGGTGTGGTGTCCGACGGCGATCTCGCTGCTGCGCGGTACGGCGATGCCGCCGTCACCGGGCCAGAGCCAGCGGACGCCGAGCCAGTCGTCGAGCAGGCGCTGGACGCCCCAGATCGTGGCCGGGGTCCGGTTCACGTAGTTGTTGGAGTCCGTTCCGGGATCATGATCACTGCCGACCACCAGCACGTCCCGGGCGGATGCGTGGGTCCAGTAGTGTTCGGCGCCCAGGCTGACACCTGCCTCGGCCATCGCGGCGAGTGCCTTGGGCCCACGTCCCAGCCGTACAGCGGCCGGTTCGGGGAAGGCGTCACCGGGCCCGACGATCCGGAGACGGACACCCGAGGACCGCTCCACCAGGTGTTGCAGTACCTGGGCGGCCTCCGCCACGAGTGGGCTGCCGGGTTCCTCGACCACGATGGCCGCCCGCGGTTGCCCGCCCGAGACCAGTCGTACGGCCGGGCCGCGGACGATCGGGGACCTGGCTCTGGTTCGGGCCCGGGCCGGCTGTGCCAGACCGGTGGCACCCAGCGTGCCGGCGGTGACCGCCCCGACCAGGCCGCCGATGACCGTACGTCGGGGGACAGTGAATTCTTCGGAACCCATCACGACTCCTCTGTCGTTGCTCCCGCGGCAGGGGGTGTGCCGCAATTGCAGCAAACCTAGGGCGGTGTGGCATGGGCGTCAAGGGTCGCCAGGCACCCTGCGGGGTCAGCCGGCGGGTACGGCGTTCGCCACGTCGGCGGCCACGGCCCGGTCGAACTCCTCGGCCACCAGCACCATGTTGACGATGCCGCCGGCCATGGAGCCGGCCGCACTCGAGACCGGTACGGTCGCGCCGGCGTTGACGACGTTGCCCGCTGCCCAGACCCGATGGATCGACGTCTTGTACATCTCGTCGACGGCCAGCCCGGCACCCATCGGGCTCTCGGTCCGGGCCGGGTCGAGGTGGGCCAGGAAGTCGTCGTGGAACGCCGGTTGACCCTGGGTGAAGATCGCGTCGACCCCGACGACCCGGCCATCGGCCAACCGGACCCCGGTCATGGTGGCCCCGTCGCCCAGCACCTCCACCACCGGCTCGGTCACGATGTCGATCCCACGAGACAGCAGCCGTTGCTCGACGTCGGGCTCCAACGGGTCGGAGCCGCCGGCGAGGAGGGTGATCCGGTCACTCCACTGCCGGACCAGTTGGACCTGGTGCAAGGCCATCGGACTGGCCGCCAGGACGGCGAGGCGCTTGTCGCGGACCTCCCAGCCGTGGCAGTACGGGCAGTGCAGGACCATACTCCCCCATCGTTCGGCCAGGCCGGGGATGTCGGGCAGCCGGTCGCTCATCCCGGTGGTGGAGAGGTTGACGACGCTGCGGCCGGTCTCGATGGCGCGCATGCGCGCGAACGCAAGCTGTTGCAGGTTTTCATCGGTGTCGCGAAAGTCGGCGTTGTTCGTCTGGAACATGAGCACCTGGGCACCGCTGTGCGCGCCTTCGTGAATGACGTCATCGAAGGCCACGTCGAAGCAGATCGCCAGTCCCACCTCTACGCCGTCGACCTCGATGGCGGGTGTGTCGACGCCGGCGGCGTACTCGCGTTCTAGGAGGTCTACCAGGCTGGGCACGAGCGCGCCGTAGAACCGCCGGTCGGGCACGTACTCGCCGAAGGGGACGGGATGGCGTTTGGCGTGCGCGGCCGTCGGCCCGCTCGAGGTCCAGAGGAAGGAAGTGTTGTAGACGAGGTGGCCGTCTGCCGCGGCGGCGTTGAGCAGGATCGGGGCGTCGTATCGGGCGGCTGCATCGTCGAGCGCGTGAGCGGTGGCCTCGTCGGCGAGGGGATCACTGTCGACGCCGCCCTCGGGCCAGAGCACGATGTCGACCTGTTCGTCTTCGAGAGGGGCGGAAGCGGCGAGCTGAGATTCCAGGACCGCGCCCGGTTCGTGCTCATCGACGTACGCGGCGGGGCCGTTGCCCTGCACAGCGCCCACCCGGATGGTGCCCGCGTGACTGGTCGGGAACTGCGGCACCAGGACCATCACCGCTGCGAGACCGAGCACGGGGATCGACGCCGCCCACGAGGCGAGAGGTGTTCTCGGGTGCTCGGTGGCGTTACCGCGTGCCGGTTGCGCGCGCACGATCCAACGGACTGCTTCGATCGCGGCGGCGCACACGGCGACCATCAGGGAGCCCAGGCCGGAGACGCCGACCCATGACGCGACCGGAGCGATCGGGCTTTCCGATTGGCTCATCGCCACCCGTCCCCACGGGAATCCGCCGTAGGGCCAGGAGCCCATGATGAGTTCGCGGATCGTCCAGGCTCCCGCTACCAGCAGCGGCAGCGCCAGCAGCCGCATCGCGAAGGCGTTGCGCCGGCGCGGCAGCCATCGGTAGGCGAGGGCGATCGGCACCGTCAGCACAGCCGTGTAGATCGTCAGCGCGCCAGCCAGGGCCACCCACGGGACCCAGCTCAGCGGATGCTCCCCGAGAAACTGCGCCGACCAGGACACGTGAGGAAACCAGAACGCTGCGCCGAAGACTGTCCCGACCAGCAGCGCCCCCCAGGACCGTCGCCCGATGAGAGTGACCAGGGACAACGTCACCGAGACGAACGCCAGCGGCCACCACCCGAGTGCGGGGAACGCCGCATCCATCGCGAGCCCGGCCACGCCGGCGACTGGCATCGCGGCCCATAGCGGCAAGGGCGCAGTCTCGGACGCCCGCGTCCGCGTGTCGGCCGATGTCTCGACTCTGAGCCCGGAAATGATGCGCTCCCTGTTCTAGCGAGGGTCGGACGCCTGCATTTGCGCGCGCACGTGGTCCATGTCGAGGTCGCGGATTTTGCCGATCAGGTCGTGGAGCGCTTTGGCCGGGAGCGCTCCGGGCTGGGAGTAGACCAGGACGCCGTCTTTGAAGCCCATCAGCGTGGGGATGGAGGTGATCTGTGCGGCGGCGGCCAGGGATGCCTGGGCCTCGGTGTCGACCTTGGCGAACAGGATGTCGGGATGCTCGGTGGACGCGGCCTCGAAGACGGGGGCGAAGCTGCGGCATGGTCCGCACCAGGCGGCCCAGAAGTCGACCAGCACGATGGGATGGTCGGTGATGGCGGCTGAGAATGCGTCTTCGGTGAGGTCGATGGTTGTCATGAGGGTGGGGCTCCGGAGTCTGGTCGGCGACGGTGTGTTGTGAGGTGAAGTGGTTCAGCCCGGGGTCGGCCGGGCTAGGCCGAAGGGACAGTTGAGAGCGGTCAGCCGGCAGACGAGGACGAGGACCACCGTGATGAGTCCGAGGCCTCCGGCGGCGATCGCCCAGGCCGGCGGCAGTTCGATCACGAGCACGAGCGTTCCGGTGAGCAGGACGAAGACGCCGAAGACCTTCTGGAGGACGTCGGCTGGTATGCGTCCTGACAGGCGCGCACCGAGGAGCGCTCCGAGCACGGCCATCGCAGTGACCGCGGCCACCAGGGGCCAGTCGAGGGTCACCGTGGTCAGGTAGCCGGCGAGTCCGGCGAAGGACTTCATCGCGATCACCAGCAGTGAGGTGCCCACGGCCACCGGCATGCTGAGGCCGCCCAGCAGCACGAGGGCGGGGACGATGAGGAAGCCGCCGCCGGCGCCGACGATCCCGGTGATGAGGCCGACGACGATGCCTTCGAGCATGGTCCGCAGCATCGGCAGCGAGTGGGCGCGCTCGGTCCCGGCATCGGCCGTGGGTTGGTCGGTGTGGCGCCTGGGCTTTCTGGTGACCATCGCGATCGCGGTGGCGATCATCATGATCGCGAAGGCCACCATCAGCACGGCACCGGGGAGCTGGCCTCCGATGAGTCCTCCGGCGAAGGCGCCCACCATGCCAGCGGCTCCGAAGATGAGCCCGGTGCGCCATCGGACTCGACGGTGCCGGGCGTGCACGACGAGGCTGGACAGCGAGGTCACGCCGACGATCAGCAGCGAGGCCGCGATGGCCTCTTTCGGGGGCATGCCCGCGATGTAGGTGAGCAGCGGGACGGTCAGGATCGACCCGCCACCGCCGAGCGTCCCTAGCGCGAGCCCGACGCTCACGGCGAGCACGAGGGTGAGGATCAGGGTGCCGCTCACTCGTGCTCACCGGGCATCGTGGTTGGTGCTGCGGGTCGTGACGCCGACCGTGCCGATGCCGGTCCAAGATGCGGGGTCGTTGCGGTTGAACGCCGTCGGAACGTCGGAGCACGCCAGGGCATCACAGTTCCTGGGTCGCGACCGGGATGGATGCGATCGCGCTCCGTGCGGTGGGGCTGGCCGTGACCTTGTTCCAGGGCATGCGGGAGAGGATGCGGCCCATCAGGCAGGAGCCGGTGAGCGCCGCGACGACGAGCCCGGCGCTGAGCGCGAACGCGATGAATCGGGACTCCGGCCACAGGAACTCGGCCACGAGCAGGCTCACCAGGACGATCAGCCCGGCCGTGAACCGCACCTGGCGCTCGATGTCCCAGCGAGCTGCGCCGCGGACCACCTGGCCGCCAGCGGCCTCGAAGGCGGGCACGCCGCCGGTGAGCACGTTGGCCGTCCGCACGCCGGCGGCAGCGAGATGCTGCTGGGCCTGGGTGGCGCGGTTGCCGGACTGGCACACCAGCACCGCGCGGTGCCCGAGCCGCTCTGCCAGCTCCGAGGCATGTTCGGTCAGCAGCGGCAGCGGGACGTTGTACGAGCCGTGGATATGGAGGGTCTCGAACTCGGCCGGGGACCGCACGTCGATGATCGTGAGGTCGTCGTGAAGCTGACGCCACTGGGCGAGCTCCTCGGCGGTGATCGTTCGGAGTTCAGCGGAGGGATTGGTCATGGGGTGGTTCCTCGTCAGGTCTGGCCGCGGGGAGCGGAGATGCGAACGGAAGGGGCTGGGGCCGACCGCACGTCGGAGGATGCGAGCGGTCTGCTGTGCGTCAGGCCAGCGCGGTCTCGCTGGTGGTCTCCTGCCATGCGCGCCAGGCGTTGTAGCTGCCGTCGAGTTCTACGACGTCGTGCCCGGCGCGTCGTAGGGCGCTGGCGGCGACGGTGTTCCGCATCCCGGACTGGCAGTAGGTCACGATCGTGCCGGAGCGCGGCAGCTCGTCTTGGTGCCAGAGCACGCGCGCGGCGCTGAGCTGTGTGGCGCCGGGGATGTGCCCGGCGGCGTACTCGCCGCGCTGGCGCACGTCCAGCAGCAGCGCGGCATCGAAACCTGCCAGCTCGGCCGGCTCGATGAGGGGCGGGACGAACCGAGGAAGCCCGTCGATGGTGGTGACGTAGCCGGCGGTCTGGTCGATGCCGACCCGCAGCAGCCGATCCGCGATCGCCTGGGCGGCGGGCTGGTCCTCGGCCAGCAGCACCAGCGGACGCGAGTCGGTCTCGGGATCGTAGGCCCAGGCGGCGTAGGTGGCGGTCTTGGGGCCGTCGGGGATGTTGAGCGAGCCGGCAACGGTGCCCTGATGGGCCTGCGCCGGCGGGCGGGTGTCGACGAAGGTGATCTCGTCGGCCTCCAGCCGCCGCGCCACCTCCGCTACGGCCAGCTCTGGCACCGGGCCGCGCTCGCCCAGCACGGCGGGACCCTCGCGGTTCTGCTTCTTCATCCTCGCGAAGTAGGCGTGCGCGTCGGGCTGCCCGTCGAGCAGCTCCTCGATGAACCCCTGCTCGTCGTCGGCAGCCAGGTGGCGACTCCACCACGCGTGGGCGCGCTCGTAGCCGACCGTGGTCGAGGGCAGCGCTCCGAGCGCCTTGCCGCACGCACTGCCGGAGCCGTGCCCCGGGTGGACCTGGACATGATCCGGCAAGGTCAGGAACACCTCACGCAAGCTGCTGAACAGTTGCCGCGCGCCCTCGAAGCGCGTGTCGACCCCACCCGCGGCCTCGTCCAGCAGGTCGGGGCGGCCCAGGTCCCCGGCGAACACGAAGTCGCCGGAGATGAGGTAGCCGGGCTCGCTGGCGAAGGCACCATCGGTGACCAGGAACACCAGGTGCTCAGGAGTGTGACCAGGCGTGTGCCGGGCCTGGATCGTGATGTTGCCGATCGTGATCGTGTCGCCGTCGTACAGACGCCGGGCGTCGAAACCGTACTGCCAGTCCGCGCCGCCCTCGCCGGAGACGTAGACCTCGGCGCCGACCGCCGCAGCCAGCTCGCGCGTCCCGGACAGGTAGTCAGCGTGGATGTGGGTCTCGGTCACTGCGACGATCCGCATGCCGTGCTTGGCCGCGAGCGCCAGGTAGTCCGCGATGTCGCGGCGCGCGTCGATCACCACCGCCTCGCCCTTGGCCTGGCAGCCGATGAAGTACCCGGCCTGCGCCAGGTCCTCGTCGTAGATGCGTTCGAGAAGCACTGTTCATCCTTCCGTCGATGCCATTGATACCCCTGGGGGTATTTTTACCGTCTCATACCCCCTGGGGTATTTCAAGTCGAGTGTGCGACCCGAGCGCCCACGATCGACATGCCCGCGTGGCTGGCCGTCGGAGAGGACTCGTTCAGAGGGGACTCAGCGATCGTCGCCACCAGGTGCCGTCGTTCCTGGAGGAGGAGTGCAGCGCCGTTGATGGTGATGTGGGTGGGCACGATGATCGGTCCTTGGCCGTCGGGTTCGTAGGCTTGGGCGACATCACCGGTGAGGACGTTGTGGACCCGGATCGCCCCGTCCTCTCGCAGATAGAGGAAGACGCCGCCGATCGCCGCGATGGTGGTCTCGGCGGCAACAGGCAGGGACCACAGCGGTCGGTCGTCGGCGTCATAGCCGTGCAGGCCGGTGTCGTCCAGGGTGACGAGGGTCCCCGTGGTGGGGTCTACGGCGGCGTCGCGTGCGGTGCTGCTCACGATGCTGCCCTGATCCAGGTCGAGGAGCGCGCCGGTGGTCTCGGAGGTGGCGACGAGCGCGAGCCCGTCTCCCGGTGCAGGGCGCAGGGACGCGCTGATGGACGCCGCCGTCCAGCCGTGCTCGGCGAGGGGGACGCGCCAGAGCTCCTGATCGTCGGCCGTGTCGCGCGCGATCAGAGCGTCCTCGTGGGTGAGCAGCACGATGCCGTGGTACTCGCCGATGATGCGGATACCTTCGGGGCTCGACTCGTCGGCCGCGACGTCTCCGGTGGTGGGGTCGAGCGCGACGCGTGGGCCGGTCTCGCCCATGAAGCCTTCGGGAGGTGCGGCGAAGACCAGGCCGGGGCCTTGGTAGGGGCCGGGCACCTCGACCGGACCCCAGACCCGTTCCCCGGTCGTCAGGTCGTAGGCGGTGGCAGTCGTCGCGGCCAGGGCGTCGGCCGTGGTCTGGAGGTCGCCCAGGATCGCGAGGGCTCGGCCGTGCGCGTCGGTGGTCACGACGAACCCGGTGCAGCTCGCTGGACGTTGCGCGGCCCACAGCACGTCCCCGTGGACGTCCACGGCGGTGAACTCCAGCACACCGTCGCGTTCACCGGCGGCCAGATACACCCCGTCCGCGTACTGCGGAGTGATGTCCCACCCGGGGTCCACGACCTCCAGCTCCTCGAACGGCGTCGGCAGCCGCATGCCCGAGGTGTCCACCACGGGTAGCGACCCATCGACCGAGTAGGGGTCTCTTACGGGCTCGGGCTCGGATGCCCCGCAGCCGGTCACCAGCAGCGCGGCCACGGCGGCGAGGGCAAGGCTGGAGCGTCGCCGGCGCGGCTTCATGACTGTTCCGCGCGGTGCTCGCCCGCCTGGGCGTCAGCGCGAGCGTGGGTACGGCGGCGTCTGGCCCAGAGCAAGAGTGCGATCCCGGCGATGAGGACGACGGCGAGGATGTCCAGGATCGGGTTCGCCAGGATCGCGGTGTTCTCTTGGAGCCAGGCCTGGGCGTCGAGCGGAACCAGTTCGGGAGCGCCGACCAGGCCGTTGGTGGTCCAGAACAGCACCCCGACGCCCACGATCAGCAGCCCGGTGACCACCGAGGTGGTGTGCAGCTCCCGGCCCAGCACGGTGAACGATCGCCCGCGCAGGAATCGGCGTCCACGGGCGCCCAGGCGCTGCCAGAGCGCGGCGATCAGCAGCAGCGGCAGCACCATGCCCGCGCCGTACACGGCGAGCATGACGCCGGCGGCGAGGGTGTCGCCGCGGGCGGCGGCCAGGGTGAGCACGGCGCCTAGGATCGGGCCGGCGCAGAATCCCGCGATGCCACTGGCAGCGCCCAGCAGCACCGTCTTGACGAGTCCGGTCTTGGACGCCGCTTGCGCGTGCAGGTCGGCCCCGGCCGGTAGCAGCCGGGCAGGGTCGAACCCGAACCCGAGCGCCTGTGCCGCGCCGAGGACGACCAGGACCAGCGAGGCGATGAGCACGATCGCCTGCCGGTGGGTCACGAACAGCGTCCCCAGGGCGCCGGCTCCGACTCCCACAGGGACCAGGACGGTCAGCAGGCCGACGTAGAACACGGCTCCGTGCAGCAGCAGCCGGGGGCCGGTGCCGATCGTGGAGGCGAAGAACGCCGGCATCAGCAGCGCCGCGCACGGGCTCAGCAGCGCGAGCGTGCCGCCGGCGAACGCGGCGAGCAGTCCGATGTCCACGCCGCCTCACTCCGCCGCGTCGAGCGCGGTCTGGAACGCCTCCTGGAACACCTCGGTGGGCTGCGCCCCGACGATCGGCTGTCCGCCCAGGATGAAGATCGGGGTGGAGGTGGCGCCGAGGTCGAACCCGAACTGCTGGTTGGCGGCGATCACCTGCGCCGTCTCCTCCGAGCCCAGGTCGGCGGTGAACTGCTCGGTGTCCAAACCGAGTTCGCCCGCCAAGGCGATCAGGGCTTCCTCGCTCAGCTCGCTCTCGGACCTGCGCTCCCCGTCCTCGAACAGGGCGTCGTGGTACTCCCAGAGCGCCCCCTGGAGGGCGGCGGCGTACGAGGCCCGCGCTGCGCGCTCGGACGCGGGACCGAACACGTTGATGTCGCGCCACTCGATCCGCAGCTCCCCGGCGTCGACGTGCTCCATCATCGACGGCAGCGTCTGCTCGCTCCACCGAGCGCAGAACGGGCACTGATAGTCCGAGAACACCACCAGCACCACCGGCGCATCCACGGGCCCGGCAGCGAGCAAATCCGCCTCGTCCCTGGTCTCGGCCGCAGACAGGTCCGGTTGCTCGGGGTTCTGCACCTCCGTCGGCGCGCCGCTATCCGACGGCGAGCCCCCCTCCTCGGCCGTCGTGCCACCCCAGTTCACCGCCACGATCACGGCGATCAGGACAGCAGCCAGCGTCAACACGGCGACCGGCACGACCCATGACGACCTCGAACGGTTCGACGGTTTCGGGCGGTTCGTGGTCTCGGTGGGCATAGGGATTCTCCTGTTACTGTCGCGGGCACCGACCTCTACTATCTCAGATAGTCGACTATGCGTGGTAGTCGAGTCATGTCAGAATGGGTTCCATGACCTCTCCCACGACTCGATCCCGCCAGGGCATCGGCGAAAGCTTCCGGTTGGCGGTCCAGGCGCTTCGAGGGTGGACGGGCCGGCAGGTGCTGGCCGCGATCGCCGCCTCGGCGGTCGTCGCGGTGGTGATCGGGGTGGCGACGGTGCTGATCCCCAACCCGGTGTTCGGTCGAGACATCCCGCCGGTGTGGTGGAACTATCCGGTGTGGCTGGTCACCTCGGTGCTGTCGGGCATGCTGGTCGCCACCTATGTCCGCCCGTACCGCGCCGCCGCATACGAGCAGCAGGCGAACGTGGTCAGCGAGGACGGCAGCACCGCCACCGACGCGGCCGATGAGGCGCAGGCGCGGCGCAGCAGCCGGATGGGGATGGCCGGCGGCATCCTGGCGTGGTTCGCGGTGGGGTGCCCGGTGTGCAACAAGCTCGCCTTGCTGGCGCTGGGGTACTCGGGAGCGATCACCTGGTTCACCCCCGTGCAGCCGTTCCTCGCGCTCGGCGCGCTGATCCTGACCGGCGTCGCCCTGGTGTGGCGACTACGCGGGCAGGTCGCGTGCCCGGTCCGCCCCGAGCCAGTGGCGGTCGCGTCATGAACGTAGGCGGTGAGCGCTCGGGTGATCTGCTGCGCCTAGGGGCGTTGGAAGCGCAGGTGATGGACGTGCTGTGGGACCACGGCCCGGCCACTGTGCGCGAAGTGATCGAGCACCTGCCCTCCGATCCCGCCTACACCACCATCGCGACCGTGCTCACCAACCTGGACCGCAAGCGACTGGTGACCATCACGAGGCAGAACCGGTCCACCCGGTACAGCGCCAAACTCAGCAGGCACGAGCACGCCGCGGGGCTGATGGAGCAAGTGCTAGAGGCCAGCCGCGACCGGGCCGCCTCGATCCTGCAGTTCGTGGACTCGATGCCCGAGAACGACCTGGACCTGCTACGCGACTACCTGGAACGCCGCGACCGGGGAGACATGCCGTGACCGCGGGCATCCTCACGATGGCTCTGTGCACCGGACTGGTGGCGCTGGCAATGCTCGGGCCGGCCCTGCTGCGGCACGCGGCCCCCGCTCTGGTGCGGGTCCCGCGCCTGGCGATCGTGGTCGTCGCCGGCGGCATCGGGGTCTGGCTGGTCACGCTGCTGGCGATCGGCCCCGTGCTGGCCTGGGCCGGAGCCGGCCCCGCGCTGCTGCCCGAACGCGCGGCCGAGGTCTGCCAACGGTGCCTGAGCGCCGCGAACCCGTTCGCCGCCGACACCACCGACACCCTGGTCCCCGCGGTGCTGCTGCTCGCCCTGCCGGTGGCGCTGGCCCTTGCCCTGGGAGCAGGTCTTGCCCGCCAGATGTCCCGGCGTAGCTCCCGTTCCCGGCACGCCGCCCGCACGCTGCTGCACGGCGCGCGGCGGCAGCTCCTGCATGGACACGAGGTGGCACTGGTCGACGCCGAGCACCCGTTCGCGCTCACCTTCCCGGCCCGTCACGGCGGGATCGTGCTCTCCACCGGCGCGGTGCGCGCGCTGGAGCCGGGCGAGCTGGCCGCCGTGCTGGCCCACGAGCACGCCCACCTGCACCAACGCCACCACCTCATCACCGCGCTGGTGGACAGCATCGCCGCCTACCTTCGGTGGGTGCCACTGATCCGCGCTGCCGCCGACGCGCTGCCGCACTACCTGGAGATCGCCGCGGACGACCAGGCCCGCCGTCACGCAGGAACCCCGGCGCTGGTCAGCGCCCTGGTCAAGCTCGGCGAACGCACCCACCCCGCCATGCCGCAGCACTCCTGCCCGGTCGCCCTCCACGCCGCCGGTCCCGAACGCATCCGCCACCTCGTCCACCCCAGCGCCGGGCTGGCGGGCGCCCTGCCCGCCGTCGCGATCGCCGCATATCTGGTCGGCATGGCCGCCCTTGCCGCCGCCGTCCACCTGCCCTACGTCTCGGCCGCCCTCACCGGCTGCGCCACCTGACCCCGGCCAGAACAAGAGAGAACAACCAAGCAATGGATGAGAATCCTCGTGAGGTGATCCTGCACGTGGCCGACGACCCCGCCGACGTGCAACGGGCGCTGGACGCCGCCGCCGGACTCCACGCCGCCGGCCTGGGAGTGCGGGTGCGGGTGATCGTCAACGGCCCGGCACTGGCCGGCCTGACCGGCACCGATGCCGTGCAGGTGCCCGAGCACACCGAGGTGGCCGCGTGCAGCGTCGGGCTCGGACGGCGCGGCATCGACCCCGGCGAGCTGCGACCCGAGGTCGGCACGGTCCCCTCCGCGGTCACCGCGATCGTCCATGCGCAACTGGCCGGCGCCGCCTACATCCGCATCTGACCGGACCAGAAGGTGGCAGATGGAGCGCCGATGAGGACCATCGGGTTGCTGCACGGGATGAGCAGCGTCGCGACGGTGGACTACCGCCGGATCAACGACCGCGTGAACGAGCTGCGTGGCGGGCACGAGCGAGCCGAGCTGGTGCTGTCCAGCGTGAACTTCGGCGTCATCGAACGATGCGTGCGCGCCGAAGCCTGGGATGAGGCCGGACAGTATCTGGCAGGCAAAGCCCGGGGCCTGCAGCGGGCGGGAGCGGACTTCATCGCCTGCGGGAGCAACACCATGCACCGGGTCGCGTCCGTCATCGAGGCGGCGATCACCGTCCCGTTCCTGCACATCGCCGATGTGGTCGCGACCGCGGCGGCCGATCTCGGGGTGACCCGGCTGGGACTGCTCGGCACCGCGCCGACGATGGAACAGGACTTCTACCGGGGAAGACTCGAGGACGCGGGCTTCACTGTGCTGACCCCGGAGCCCGTCGACCGGGCCACGGTCGATCAGATCATCTTCGACGAGCTGACCAGGCACGTGTTCCGGCCAGAGTCTCGGGAGACCTACATCCGGGTCATGACAGACCTCCACGCGGCCGGGGCCGAGGCGATTGTGCTCGGATGCACCGAGATCATCCTGTTGGTCGGCCCCGACGACGTGCCGGGACTGCCGCTGCTGGACTCGACCACGCTGCACGTCGAAGCCATCGTCCAGACCGCGATGTCCCGCGGCTAAGCCGCCCCACAGCGGGTCCGCCGCGCCGGGACGAGCCGGTCACCGGCGTTGGAGGAGAAGTACCCCGTCGGTCAGCTCGGCGGCCTCGCCGGAGGGGGCGGTGGCGTGTCGGGTGTGCGTCTGGATGCTCAGGACGAGCCAGTCGTGCTCGTTGAGGTTCAGCTCCACGAACTGTCGTGCCGGGCTGGAAAAGCTGTGCGCGGGATGATCCGCCGCGTCGACCCAGGGTGGGGGTGCGGCGTGGGAGAGGACCACGAGGTGACCGCCGGCGCGCACCGTGGCGGCTGCGCGTTGCAGGATCGCGATGCGCGGGAGCGGGACAGGCGAGTGCAGGAAGCTGGCGGTCACCAGATCGTAGGGGCCGTCGTCCGGCTCCCACCGTGCCAGGTCGGCGGTGACGAACCGGGTGGCCGCGCTGGCCTGTTGACGCTGAGCCTCGCGGCGTGCGCGCGCGGTCGCGGTGGCGGAGATGTCCACGCCGGTGACGATCCAGCCCTGGGTGGCGAGCCAGATCGCGTCGGCGCCCTCCCCGCACCCCAGATCCAGCGCTTTCCCCGGAGCCAAGTGCTGCACAGCGTTGACCAGGCCAGGGTTCGGGCGGCCCGACCACACGCGCTCGGCGTCCCGGTAGCGGCCCTCCCAGAACTCCTGAGGATTCTGAGAGGGCGAGTCGTGGCGCGTGGCGCCTGTCATCGTCCGAACAGGCGGGCGAAGAACCCGCCCGTCGCGGGCGCCTTCTCCTTGTCGTGTCCGGGGCACCACTGGCCCGCCGGCACGGTGCGCTTGACCTCGGCGATGTGCTGGCCGCAGCCGGCCCAGGTGGTCTTGCCGCAGGTCTTACAGGTCACAGCTCGGCACATGGATTGCTTCTTCCTTCGAGGGCTGTCTGTCGGTTGGTCGAGAGGATCGCTCGTTCAGGCGAGCGTGAGGAACAGCTTCTCCAGCTCCTCGGTAGTGATGTCGTCGGCACGGTTGGTGCCGTCGGGGTTGGCGATGCAGTCCTTCATCGCGGTGGCGATGATCGCGAACCCGGCACGGTCAAGCGCCGCGGAGACCGCCGCGAGCTGGGTCACCACCTCCCGGCACGACCCGCCGCCTTCGACCGCGTCAATGACGGCGTTGAGCTGGCCGCGGGCGCGGCGGAGCCGGTTGAGGATGCGGCGCTGGGCGTCGAGGTCACTCGTGGACATGAGAACTCCTGTTCGGGACGGGGGCGCTCGTCAGGTCGACGTGCTGCCGGGCATCGGGGATGTCGAGTGGGTGCTGCGGCGTCTGAGACTGCCGACGAGTGGTGAGCCAGTCCGTCGGGCATGTTCCCGTGACCGCCATGACCGCGATGATGGTGGCCATCACGCCGGCGGCCACCGCGATCACCGGGTCCGTCGACAGCATGGATGCACCGAACGCGCCGACGATCAGGGCGACGGCTCCACGGCTCAGCCGCCCCCATACGCCGGCGCGACATGCCGGGGCGCAGGTGAGCTGTTGGTCAGACATAGGCGAAACTCCTCCGACTGTCAGGAACGCCGTCGAGCGGGTGGTCGGCCCAAAAACCCAGGATCAGCACCGAGCTCTCCTCGACCACCCGGGCCGGGTTCTCTCGCCTGATCTCGGTCGCACCCATGACTCGAATATACCCCCAGGGGTATCTCGATCTCAACTCTGTCATCGCAGCGTCGCGAACGAGGTCTCCGGGACAGAGGCAAGCGGACTCGCCGCTCGGTTGTGCAGCGCCCGCCGATCGCTCCTCGCGCAGCCCACTCCTCTCGGGCCGCGCGGGCCGCAGAGGTCACGGGCCGGTCGGGGGGCGGCTACCTCACGGCGTCCGGCGAAGACCGGCTGAATGATACGACTATGCTAGATAGTAACTATGATGGATAGTCGAGCATGGGCTTGGTCGACGCGCGGAACGGGGTTCGGAGCATGCGGGAGACAGTCGGACGGAGCAAGCAACCGCCGCGGCGCTGGCATGGGACCCTCAGCGCGGCGGCGGGGACGGTCCTCGTCCTCGCTGGCGGGGCGGTGCTGGTAGGCCTTCTCGCCGCGCCGGAGCGGGTCGAGTATGTGTACGGGACGGTGAAGACGGCGGTGACGGGAAGCATCCATGCCGCGCGGGAGGACGCGTTCGGAGACCTGCCCACCGTGGACTTGGGCGCCGCGGGTGGCGTGCACGAACTAGACGGCTGCGACGGAACGTTCACGGAGATGAGTTCCTACGAGCGGGAGGGTGTTCCACCGGTATGGGCAGCCCACAACAACTGTCAAGGCGACGTCCTGCTCCCCTGGGAGATAGGCCAACGGGTGCAGGTCGAGGGCAGCGATCAAGTGTATGAAGTGGTTGATATCCGCCACACGCCAAAGACCTGGGCGACCACCGATGACCTACTTGGCCTCGACGGTTCATTCACCTTGCAGACATGCTTCTACGGCGAGGACCGGATGAAGTTCGTTGGGCTCGAACCGGTCGATTAGTCGCGGGATTGTCGAGACCCGCCCGTCGCGCAGTCCTCAGCGCGGTCCGTCTGGTGCCCGCGAAAGAGGTGGTCAGGAATCCCATCCCAGGAATGCGGTTGATGAGCCCGAATCGGTCGCCGCGTTGAACCAACACGAGTCCTGCAGTCTCCGCGGTTTCGCGCCCATCCTCGCCCGGAACCGCATCATCGTCCAGCCGGTCGGGCCGTTGGCCTACGACTGCGTTCAGGTCATCGTCGTTCGCGATGGAAGCGCCATCCTGTTTAGCGAGTTCAAACAGAAGTTGGTCAAGTTTGGGGACGTGATTCTCCTGGGGGCCAACACACTGCTTGGGGGTGAACCCGAGGGTCGTGCAACTGTGACGACGGTCTATCTCGATACCGACTACTTGATCGACCAGATTTTCTGGCAACACGTCGGCATATTACGGGACCGCCTCGACGCGCAGTGCTTTGCCGAGAATATGTATGCCGAGCCTGCGCAGGTACTTAATATCGGCGAAGATCGAGCGAGTATGCTGATGCCGCATCTCGATGAGCTGGTTGCTCTCAGTATCGATGGCCAATTCGCGGAGAACTTCAATCGAATGCAGGCATTGTGGTTCAGCATCGCTCATGTCGTGACTCCCTTTATCAAGACCTCACCGATCCGTACATCCCCGACGCAGCGCGCGACCGCGATACCCTCGCTACCTCGTGTTCGTCGGTTTGCGCCGTTGCGCACAGAAGCGCGCAAGGTCGCTGAACTCTTACGGACGGACCCGGCGCGGCGTTGGTCCGTGTCGGACTTGGCAGATGAAGTACATCTGTCGAAGTCACAGGTCAACCGCATCTTCGTTGAGGCGTACGGGAAGTCACCGATCGCTTACCTGACCATGCAGCGAGCCGAGCGGATGGCGCATCTTCTACGCACGACGTCCCGCTCTGTTGCGGCGATCGCTCAGGAGGTGGGCTGGAGCGATCCTGACTTCGCCGCTCGCCAGTTTCGCCGCGGCGTCGGCCTTACTCCCAGCGACTACCGGACGATGCATCGGGTGACGTCCACGCAAGCGGCCGGGTGAAGGACGCATCTGTCCGGGTGATAGCCGGGGACTGCTGCACGATCAGGTGACGGGTTGGGTCACGCAGCCTGAGTAGCTGGCGTGGTCATGATGGTCTCGAACTCGATGGGGGTCAACCGTCGGAGGGAGGGCTGTCGACGGCGTCGATGATAGGTCCTCTCGATCCAGCGCACGATCGCGATCCGCAGCTCCTCACGAGTCACCCACGCGCGGCGGTCCAAGACATTCTTCTGCAGCAGCGCGAAGAAACTTTCCATGGCCGCGTTGTCACCGCACGCACCGACGCGGCCCATGGATCCGACCAGGTCGTGGCGATTGAGGGCGTGGACGAACTTCCGAGACCGGAACTGGCTTCCTCGGTCGCTGTGGACCACACACCCGGCCACATCGCCACGACGGGCGACCGCGTTGCTGAGCGCGGCAACGGCAAGCCGGGACTTCATCCGTGAGTCGATGGAGTAGCCCACGATCCGATTGGAGTACACGTCCTTGATCGCGCACAGGTAGAGCTTGCCCTCGGCTGTCCAGTGCTCGGTGATGTCGGTCAGCCACAACTCGTTGGGACCCTCAGTCTGGAACTCATGCCGGGTCACACCGTGCTTGTCGACCACAGCGCACAAGTCGTCGTGGACCGGCGGGCCGGGCTTCTTCGTCTTGCCTCGTGTGGGTTTGCCGAACACCGACCACCAGCTGTTCTGCGAACAGATCCGCCACGCTGTCCGCGCGGCCATCGCCACGCCGGCCTCCTTGGCTTCATCGAGCAGGAACCGGTAGCCGAACTCCGGGTCGTCGCGGTGGGCGTCGAACAACGCGTTGGCGCGGTAGGCCTGCTCGAGTTCGGTGTTGGTGACCGGGTGGGTGACCCAGCGGTAGTACGGCTGCCGAGCAAGATTGAGCACCCGGCACGTCACCGTGACGGGGATCCCGTCGCCGGCCAGCTCGCGGACGAGCGGGTACATCATTTTCCCGGCAGATTCGCCTGCGACAAGTAAGCGGCCGCACGGCGCAGAACCTCGTTCTCCTGCTCCAGGAGCCGGATCCGCTTCTTCGCCTCACGCAACTCGGCGTTCTCATTCGCGGTGACGCCCGGCTTCACGCCGTCCTCGACATCAGCCTTCCTCATCCACGAATACAAGGTCGTGAAGTGGATGCCGAAGTCCTTCGCGATCTGGGAGAGCTCGACTCCGGGCTCACGGTTCCTCGCGACACGGACCACGTCGTCGCGGAACTCCTGGGGGTAGGGCTTGGACACGGTGAACATCCTTCCAGCCCAACCACTTGGTTAGGCAGATCGGTTGTCACCTATCCGTGCAGCAGTCCCCACCTCTCCCGTCTTCGGGACTGCTATCGACTCGTCGCTACCTTCTCGAAGTTGACGGATTGACCGTCTGTTCGCCTCGTCATGGTGGTCCCTCGGGTGCGGGTTTTCGCCTAGGAACCAGAAGTGCCCTGCAACTTGATCTGCCGCACGGAGGTCGTCGGTGGTTCCCTCGTGGTCGGCGATCTCGGCGTCAAGACGTTCTTTGACTCCTTGGCTGTAGGTGCGGAGTTCAAGGGCAGCGATCGCGATGGCGTAGAGCAGTACCAACTCGCTCGCGTAGTAGTCGTAGTGAGGAGTCGCTCCGTCGAGGTTGCGGCCATAGAGCCGTAGATCGCTGTTCGTAACAGGGTGCGCGTAGCTGGATAGGAACCTGTAGTGAACGCTGAGCCGCCCCGAATCGGCAGCGTCGATGAGTCCGTTCTCTTCGAGGTTCTCTACGAGCGCAGACCACCGGAGGTACACGAACCAGCGCGCTTCGTTTTCACTAGCGCGACGTCGTAGTTCGTCCTTCGTGAGGAAGCCATCATCCTCTTGGTCAGCAGGCTTTCCCAGGAGACCGTCGTACTCATCGATCAGGAAGTAGTAGATGCTCAGCTTTTCCTGGTCGCCGTGCTCATCGGGTGTCGAGAGTAATCCCCGCCATCGGATGGTGACGTCACCCTTCTTGGTACGTGTCCAGGTGTGGATGTTGGCAGCCCAGTCGGCGCCTGCCTCTCGTTCCCGTTGCCAGTCTTCCCACGTCTCGTCTGAGACCGAACGCATGCGCTCCACATACGTGTCGCCGAGGAAGACCAACCAGTCGAAGGCTGCGTGTTCAAGACCGCTTCGGAGCACCGTGAATGCTGGACGTAGAGATGCCTTTCTGACAACTCGATTGCGGAGTCGAGGTATCGTCCCAAGCTCGCTACGCGATTGGCTTTGTCGCCGAACTCGACGTGGAAGGTGTCGTCTCCGAAGTCCATGTTGGAGTTGTCACGACGACCTCGCAGTCGGCGCTCCAACCGGCCCCACACGGCCCGAAGCTCGGCATGCGCGTCATCAGCGGTCACGGTTCCACTCTGCCGCAGTTGCTCGCACTCGGGCGAGCTTCTCGCAGAGAGCCCTCCATCAGGCGCCGGGTGGACGGATCGCACCAACATGACACGGAGCAGATCGCGTGCTCTCGCCCCAGAAGGCTTCTGGTCCCCTTTTGGTCCCCTTATCCACAGGACAGGGGTCGAAGGCCCCCTGTTCGTCCACAGGCGACCACCGGCGAGAGCGCCGGGGGGACCAGAGGGGGACCACGGAAAACGACCCCCGGACATGACGAAGCCCAGGCGAGAAACCTACTCTCACCTGGGCTCTTACGTCGGGCTGACAGGATTTGAACCTGCGACCCCCTGACCCCCAGTCAGGTGCGCTACCAAGCTGCGCCACAGCCCGTGGCATACATCGAGCGCCCATCGGGCGCCCGGCGACACATGTTACTACGTCCGGACCGGTCCTGTCGCACGGCTCCCGTCACAGCAGCCTGCAGCACCCTCCCGAGGTGCCTCCGGGGCACTGCTGGGACGGCCAAAACACGACGCGATCACGACCACCGAAGCATGCTTTACAGTCACCGGAACTTGTGTTCTACTGACTCCGGTCGCGGGCAGACTCCGTCGACGCAGGCATGAATCACAACATGGTCTGGATCAGTTGGCGGGGCAAGGACAGCTCCACGGTGCCACGGGTGGAGGCCCCAGCGCCGGGCACGACGGACGTACACCCAACCGACCCCGGACCGCAATATGGCGGGTTTGACGTGGCCGAACAAGGGGTGTCCGGCCACACGACGCGAGGAATCGTATGAAGCTGGAGAAGTACCTCTTCGTCTACCTGGCGCTGTTGGTGCCGATGGGGCTGTTCATCATCTTCGTCCTGTCGCCGTATGCGCAGGCGGTCTGGTACTCGTTCACCGACTGGGAGGGCTTCACCGCCCAGAAGAACTTCATCGGGCTGGACCAGTACATCAGGCTCTTCCAGGACGAGCGGTTCTACTCGGCCGCACTCAACACCTTCAAGCTGGCGGCCTTCGTTCCGATCATCACGATCGGACTGGCGCTGTTCTTCGCCTCGATGCTCAACTTCGGGTCCTCGTCGCGCCGGATCGGCTTCATCGGCGGCGCCCGGGGCACCGGGTTCTACCGGGTGATCTACTTCTTCCCACAGGTCATGTCGGTGGCGATCACCGCCGTGCTGTGGCAGTCGGTGTTCAACCCGGTCAACGGCATCCTGACCAGCATCGTCCGCTTCCTGGGACTGCCCGAGCGGATCTGGCTGAACGACCCGGAGACCGCCCTCGCGGCCGTCGGCGTCGTGATGATCTGGGGTGGCGTCGGCTTCTACCTGATCATCCTGTCGGCCGCGATGGCCGGCGTCCCGCGGGAGCTGTACGAGGCGGCCATCATCGACGGCGCCTCGAAGTCGAAGCAGTTCTTCCACATCACCTTGCCGGGCATCCGTGAGGCCATCGTGCTCTGCCTCATCTACGCGCTGATCGGCGCCCTCGACGGCTTCGCCCTGGTGCAGATCATGACGATCGGCCCCGGCGGCCCTGACGGTGCCACCACCGTGCTCGGCTACTTCCTGTACGACCAGGCCTTCGTGGCCAGCAACTACGGCTACGCCTCCGCGATCGGTGTCGTACTCGCGATCATGTCGATCGCGATCGCACTGCTCGCCCGGGCATTCGCAACGGAGAAGGGCGCATGACCACCACCAGCATGGAGACCGCGACCAAGGAACTCGCCACCGCCAACAAGCCACGCCGGCGTCGCGGGGGCGACAGTGGCCCCGTCGGCAGCCAGACCACGGCCAGCAAGGTCATGGGCTGGGTGAGCACGATCATCGCCCACGGGTTCTTGATCTTCTGGGCCCTGGTGGTCCTGGTGCCGATGATCTGGGCGCTGATGAACTCGTTCAAGACCAGCGGCGAGATCATGGGCGACCCGTGGGCGCTGCCCGCCGTGCCGCAGTTCGAGAACTACGTCAGGGCGTGGAACACCGCGCAGTTCGGTGACTTCTTCGTCAACACCATCCTGATCGTCGGTGTCTCGTTGATCGCGACGTTGCTGCTCGCCTCACTGGCCGCGTTCGCGTTGGCGAAGTTCCGGTTCCCGGGCCGCGGCCTGGTGTTCGGCCTGATCGTCGGGTCGTTCACCTTCCCGGTCGTGCTGGCGCTGGTGCCGCTGTTCTTCATCATGCAGAACCTCGGCCTGTTCAACTCCCGGATCGGTCTGACGATCGTCTACATCGCGTTCGGCCTGCCGTTCTCGATGTTCTTCCTGACCGCCTTCTTCCGCTCCATCCCCGATGAGCTGATGGAGGCCGCCCGGGTGGACGGGTGCTCGTACTGGGGGACGTTCTTCCGCATCATGTTGCCGCTGGCCAAGCCAGGCCTGATCAGCGTCGGCATCTTCAACTTCATGAGCATGTGGAGCCAGTACATCCTGCCGCTGGTGCTGATCACCGACAAGGACAAGTACGTGCTGGGGCTCGGTGTCGCCAAGCTGTCGGTCGACCAGGGCTACCGGGCCGACTGGGGCGCGCTGTTCGCCGGTATGGTCATCGCCATGGTGCCGGTGCTGATCGTCTACACGGTCTTCCAGCGTCAGGTGCAGTCCGGCATCACCGCAGGGGCCGTCAAGGCCTGAGCAAGCTTGGAGGAGGTTGGACTGGCCGGCAGTCGGCGTCAACGGGGACGAACTGCTTCGTCAGGGGTCGGGGTCGGTGGTGAGAGCCACCGGCCCCGATTCATGTCCTGCCGACAAAGCCCAAGGGGCGTACGGTCAGCGACGTCCGCCGCGGGCCGCCCGTGGCCGGACCTCGATGTGGATCGGGCTGGCGTGGAACCCGAAGTCCTCGCGCAGTCGACGCTCCACGAACCGGACGTACCCGGGCTCCAGCATCCCCGTGGTGAACAGGATGAACCGTGGCGGTCCCGACTGGGGCTGGGTGCCGAACAGGATCCGGGGCTGCTTGCCGCCGCGTACCGGGTGCGGATGGGCGGCCACGATCCGGCCCAGGAACGCGTTCAGCTTGCCGGTGGAGATCCGGGTGGTCCACCCCTCCAGGGCGGCCTCGACGGCGACCCCGATCTTGTCGACGTGGCGCCCGGTGAGGGCGGAGATGTTGACCCGTCCGGCCCAGCCGAACTGCACCAGGTCGCGTTCGATCTCGCGGTCGAGGTAGTAGCGCCGCTCGTCGTCGGTCAGGTCCCACTTGTTGTACGCGATCACCAGCGCCCGGCCGGCATCCTCCACCATGCTGAGGATGCGGAGGTCCTGTTCGGTGACCGGCTCGGACGAGTCGATCACCACGACGCACACCTCGGCACGCTCGATCGCGGCGTGGGTGCGCAGCGAGGCGTAGTACTCGTGACCTGAGGCCTCCTTCACCCGCTTCCGGATGCCGGCGGTGTCGATCAGTACGTACGTCTCGTCGCGGATCTGCACCAACTCGTCGACCGGGTCGACCGTGGTGCCCGAGGCGTCGTCGACCACCACCCGCTTCTCCCCGGCGAGCTGGTTCAGCAGGCTCGACTTGCCGACGTTGGGCTTGCCGACCACGGCGACGCGATGCGGTCCGGACTCCTCCTCGACGACCTCCTCGGCCGGCGGCAGCGCCGCCACCACGACGTCCAACAGGTCACCGGTGCCACGACCGTGCAGCGCCGACACCGGGTACGGCTCCCCCAGCCCGAGGTTCCACATGGTGGCGGCCTCGGCCTCGGTACGGGAGTCGTCGACCTTGTTGGCGGCCAGTACCACCGGCCGCTTCGCCCGTCGCAGCACCTTCACCACGGCCTCGTCGACGTCGGTCGTGCCGACCGTGGCGTCCACCACGAACAGCACCACGTCGGCGGCCATGATGGCGATCTCGGCCTGTTCGGCGATCTGACCGGCCAGCCCTTGGGCCGACGGCGCCCAACCACCGGTGTCGACCAGGACGAACTCACGGCCGATCCACTCGGCGTCGTAGGACACTCGGTCCCGGGTCACGCCGGGCACGTCCTGTACGACCGCCTCCCGGCGACCGATGATCCGGTTCACCAGCGTCGACTTGCCCACGTTGGGTCGTCCGACCACCGCCACGATCGGGCGGCCGGCGGCACGGGTCGGACCGGAGTCCGCAGCTGGGTCGGCGGCCGCGGATGTCGCGGCCGGGGTCGTGTCATTCATCACCGGCCAACTCTAGTCGGCCGGTACGAGACTCAGGCCCTCGGCAGCCCGGGGAGCCGGAGTCCGGTACGCAGTTCTGCTGCCCGGACGTGGGTTGCCAGCTTCGCGCGGAGGTCTTCGGTCAACGTGGCCACCTCGTGCTGGCGGCGCGGCCAGGCCATCCGGGTCATCGGGATCGGCTCACCGAACACCACGTGCATCGACTTCCCCCGGCCGGGCACCTGGCGCGGTGTCTGGTCGGGCTGCCGGGTGCCCAACATGGCGACCGGCACGATCGGGGCGCCGGTGATCATCGCGAGATAGGCGGCACCGCCGTGGGCGACGTCGAATGCCCCACTGCCGCGATGCCCTTCCGGGAACACGCCCAAGATGTTTCCCTGCAACAACACCTGCAGGCTCTGCCGGACGGCTCCCTTGTCGGCGGTGCCACGCGTCACCGAGATCTGGCCGGCGGCCTCCAGCACCCGCCCGACGACCCCGCGGAAGAGCTCCTGCTTGGCCAGTGCGTACGTCGGCCGCGGGCTGGCCAGCACGATCAACGGCCCGTCCAGCATGGCGATGTGGTTCGCGGCCAGGATGACCGGGCCCGTGGCCGGCACCAAGTGTTGATCATGGACCTGGACGTCCCACCAGGTCCGCATCAGCCGCCACACCGGCCCCTTGAACCGACGCAGGGCCGCATGCGGCAGTGGCGGCAGGTCGGCCAGATCAGGATGGTCGGGCACACGGAGGGCCGGGGAACGCTTGGTCGTGACGGGTTGCTGCTCGGACTCCTGCAGGCTCACGGCTGCTCCTGGGTCGTGGGCTCGGCGGTGCTGGTGGGGCCTTCGGTGGCGAGCCGACAGATCGTGGCGATGACCTGGGGCAGGTCGAGGTGGGTCGAGTCGACGACGGTGACGCCCTCGGCGGCCTCGGTGAACGCGGCCACGGTCGAGTCGTCCCGATCCCGGCGCAGCACCTGGTCGGTCACCGCCGCCTCGTCGACCCGGTCCCCCAGCTCGGCGTGCCGCCGGGTGACCCGGGCCTGCGGGTCGGCGACCAGCAGGATCCGGAGGTCGGCGTCCGGGGCGACCACCGTGGTGATGTCACGACCCTCGACGACGATGCCGGTGGGCGAGGCCGCGATGATGGCGCGCTGTCGGGCGATCAACGAGCGACGGACGTCCTGGTTGGTCGCGACGTTGCTGACCGTCGCCGAGATCTCGGGGTCCCGGATCGCCTCGGTGACGTCGTGGCCCTCGATCCGGATCTGCGGCTGCGTCGGTGAGGTCGAGATGGCCAACTCCGCCCCGTCCACCAGTTCGGCCACCGCGGCCCGGTCCTGCGGATCGGTACCCCGTTCGCGGACCAGCCATGCCGCGGCGCGGTACATCGCCCCGGTGTCGAGATAGGCCAGCCCGAGCCGGGAGGCCACCCCCTTGGAGGTGCTCGACTTCCCCGATCCGCTGGGACCGTCGATCGCGATCACGGTCCGGCTGTCCTGGGGCATGCTCGACACGATCAACAGGCTATCGGTTCGGCCGTGACGCCTCCGAGACCGCCACGACGGTGGACGGCGAACAATGGCTGAACCCCGGCCGACCGTTCGATGGCCTGCCGGCGACGGCACTCAGGCACGCAGGTCCCAGCCGGCGGCCACCAGGTGATCACGCAGGCCGGCAGCCTGGTCCGGCACCACCGACAGCGCCAGGAAGCCGACCTCACGGACCTGGTCGTGCTCGATCTCGACGTCCTCGACGTTGATGCCGGCCGCGTCCACCTCGGCGAACAGTCGGGCCAGGGCACCCGGCGCGTCGGGGATCTCGATGACGACCTGCGCCCAGTCGACGGCGCGCTGGCCGTGCTTGCCCGGGATACGACTCGTCCCGTCGTTGCCGGCACGCAGCGCGCCGGTCAACTCGGACCGGTCGTCCAGGCTGGAGATCAGTTCGTCCAGTCCGCCGCGCAGGGCGTGCAGCCGCGGCCGCAGCGCGTCGGCGTTGGCGGTGAGGATCTGGGTCCACAGTGCCGGGTCACCGCCGGCGATGCGCGTGACGTCGCGCAACCCCTGGCCCGACAGCTGCAGGTGCTCGGCCGGTACGTCGACCAGCTGACCGGCGACCAGCACCGCGGCCAGGTGCGGCAGGTGCGAGACCGCGGCGACTGCGGCGTCGTGTTCGGTCGGGTCCATCAACTGCACCATCGCGCCACAGGCCTTGGCGAGCGCGACCACCTGCTCCACCCGTTCCGGGGCACTGGCGTGGTGCGGGGTGACGACCCAGGTCCGGTCGACGAACAGTTCGGCGTTCGCGGCCGCCGGCCCGGACCGGTGCGACCCGGCCATCGGATGGGAGCCGACGTACCGTTCGGCGCCGGGCGCATCGGCCACCGCCTCGGCGATCGCCGCCTTCACCGACGCGACATCGGTGACGGTCGCGGTGGGGTGGTCGGCCAGCGCCTCGCGCACCACGTCGGCACAGGCATCGGGCGGTACGGCGACCACGACCAGCCCGACGTCAGTCGGCTCGGGACGCTCGACGGTTCCGGCACCCAGCCCGGCCGCGACCCGGACGTGGCTGGAGGTCCGGTCGCTGAGGTGGACGGTCCACCCGGCGCCGGTGGCGGCCAGGGCGATCGACGCACCGACCAAACCGACACCGATGACCAGGATCGACCCGTCAGGCATCGGCGTCAGGGGCATCCGTGCTGTCGGTGGCATCCGTGTCGGCAGGGGTGTCGTCGGCCGAAGTCTCGGACGCGGCAGCGTCGACGTCACCGGACTCGTCGGCGGTTGCAGCCGTGCTGTCGGCCGCCGAACTGCCGACACCGGTCATCCCGCCCAACTCGGTCGCGGTGATCCGGCGGAACTTGCGCGCCTGCGGCCGGAGCCGGTCGAGCACCGCCACCTCCAGGTCGTCGACGGCCAGGTCGCCCGCGCCGCCGCGGGAGCCGGCCAGTGCCCGTACGGCCAGCGCCACGGCCTCGGCCAGGCTCAACCCGTCACGGTAGCCCTCGGCGATCGTGGTGGTGATGGCCTCGGCCTGCCCACCCATCACGGCGAACCGTGCCTCGTCGCCCACCGAGCCGTCATAGGTCAGCCGGTAGATCTGGTCGTGTTCGGCGGTCACGCCGACCTCGGCGACGAAGATCTCCACCTCGTACGGCTTCTCGCCGCCGCTGGAGAAGATGGTGCCGAGCAGTTGGGCGTACGCATTGGCCAGGCCGCGGCCGGTGACGTCGGCCCGGTCGTAGCTGTACCCGCGTAGGTCGGCGTGCCGGATGCCGGCGATCCGCAGGTTCTCGAACTCGTTGTACCGACCGACCGCGGCGAACCCGATCCGGTCGTAGATCTCGCTCACCTTGTGCAGCGCCTGGGACCGGTTCTCGGCGACGAAGCAGATGCCGTCGGCGTAGCGCAGCACGACGACCGACCGACCCCGGGCGATGCCCTTGCGGGCGAAGTCGGCCCGATCCTTCATCTGTTGCTCGGGCGCAACGTACATCATGCTCATCGCGGGCTCGTTCCCTCTCGCACGGACGGTTCCATGATCACGACAGCTCCGCCGCCGGACCGTCGGGCCGGACCATCCGACCCGCGATCAGCCGGTCCATCATCGATGACACCTCGGCCTCGTCGAACTGGTCAACGCCGTTCTCGTCCACCACCATCACCACCGGGTAGATGTGACGGGTCAGGTCGGGACCGCCGGTCGCGGAGTCGTCGTCAGCCGCGTCGTACAGCGACTGGACAACCGCCATCGCGGCCTGCTCGGCGTCGAACTGCGGACGGTACAACTTCTTCAACGCGCCGCGGGCGAACACCGACCCCGAGCCCACCGAGTGGAACGAGGTCTCCTCGTACCGGCCCCCGGTCGCGTCGTAGGAGATGATCCTGCCCTGCCCGGTGGACGGGTCCCAGCCCGCGAACAGCGGCAGCACCGCCAACCCCTGCATCGCCATCGGCAGGTTCTGCCTGATCATCGCGGCCAACCGGTTGGCCTTGCCGTCCAACGACAGCGGCGCACCCTCGATCTTCTCGTAGTGTTCGAGCTCGACCCGGAACAGCCGCACCATCTCGACCGCGATGCCCGCCGCACCGGCGATGCCGACCAGCGAGTACTCGTCGGCCGGGTACACCTTCTGGATGTCGCGCTGGGCGATCATGTTGCCCATCGTCGCGCGCCGGTCACCGGCCATCACGACACCGCCGTCGAAGGTCGCCGCCACGATCGTGGTGCCGTGCGGGGCGAGCTGGCCGGCGGTCTCGGCGCCGACCTTGGCGGCCGGGGTGAGGTCGGGTCGTACGTCGGCCAGGAACTCACTGAACGATGACGATCCCGACCGCAGGAACGCCGGGGGCAGCATGGCGTCGGCCGGCATCACTGGCCGCCCTTCTGCACGAACGATCGCACGAACTCCTCGGCGTTGACCTCGAGCACGTCGTCGATGTCGTCGAGCAGGGAATCGATGTCCTCGTCGCGACGCTGTCCACCGCCGGACTGCGGCAGCGGTGCGGGCTCGGGTTCCGGCTCGTCCGGTCGCCGGTTCGGCTGGCTCTGCTCTGACATGGTTCCCAGCCTAACCGCGTGGTCCGGCGGCCGAGCTGTGGCCGCCATCCGGACCACCCAGTCCGGACCAGGCCGCCACCAGGGCGGTCACCGAGTCGGCGTCGTCGACCAGCGCGGCGGTCGAGGCCCGGTCGCCGACGAACGGGTCGACCAACTCCAGCCGTTGCAGGGTGCGCCGGCCGGGGACGTCGAGGATCAGCGTGTCCCAGCTGGCCGCGACGACGGACTCACCGAACTTGTCCATCACCCGGCCCCGGAAGTGGGCCCGGGTGTCGTCCGGCGGTCTCGTCACCGCGGCGGCCACCTCCGCGGGGTCGACGAGCCGACGGATCCGGCCGCGACGTTCCAGCGCCGCGTACAGCCCCCGCTCCGGGTCGAGGTCACAGAACTGGAGGTCGATCAGGGCGAGCTTCGGGGCCGACCACGGCAGCCCGTCACGGTCGACGTACGACTGCAGCAGCGACCACTTCGCCACCCACTCCAACCGGTCCCGCAGTTCGAGCGGGTCACGCTCAAGGGTGTCGAGCACGTCCTGCCAGGCGTCGAGCAACTTGCCGGCCTCCGCGTACTGCCGCTCGCTGCCGAACTCCCCCGCCGCGACGAAGGTGCGGCAGCCGGCCAGGTAGGCGCGCTGCAGCTCGACCGCGGTCACCCGGTCGCCGTGCTCGGTCCGGACCAGGGCCCGGCAGGTCGGGTCGTGGCTGACCTGCTGCATCGCCGGCACCGGGTCGGCCAGCTGCGGGACGTCGGCCAGGTGCCCGGCCGCCAACGCACGAAGTGTCAGCGAAGCCGTACCGACCTTCAACCAGGTGGACCATTCGGCCTGGGTGGCGTCGCCGGTGATCACGTGCAGCCGTCGGTACCGGCGCGGGTCACTGTGCGGCTCGTCGCGGGTGTTGATGATCGGCCGGTTCATGGTGGTCTCCAGGCCGACCGGGGCTTCGAAGAAGTCGGCCCGCTGCGAGATCTGGAAGCCCGCCTGCTCGCTCGCCTGTCCCAGGCCGATCCGACCCGCGCCGATCACCGGCTGCCGTGACACCAGGAAGCCGGTGAACTGGGTGACCACGCGGCTGAACGGGGTGTCGCGGTCCAGCAGGTAGTTCTCGTGGGTGCCGTACGAGGATCCCTTCCCGTCGGTGTTGTTCTTGTGGACCCGCACCGCCCGGCCCAACAGCTCGGTCGCCCGGCGTGCCGCGTCGACCATGATCAGGTCACCGGCCCGGTCCCAGACCACCGCATCGCGCGCCGTGGTGACCTCGGGGCCGGAGTACTCCGGGTGGGCGTGGTCGACATAGAAGCGGGCCCCGTTGGTCAGCACGACGTTCGCCATCCCGGTGTCGGCGTCGGTGAGCAGGTCCGGATGGGCGGTGGCCCGCGGGATCCGGACTCCCCGGACGTCCTGCAGGGGTGACTCGGTGGCGTAGTCCCAGCCGGCCCGACCGCGTTGCGTGGCGTCGGCGTAGCCCCGGACCACGATGTTGCTGAGGTGCATCGGATGGATCGGGTCGTCCCCGGGGCGTCGCTCCACGCTGATCCCGTACTCGGTCTCGATCCCCATCACGCGGTCCGGTGCTGCCGTCACCCGGGCCAGCCTAGTGTCGCCGCCTACGCTGGGCCCGTGACCACCACGACCGACGAGCCGTCGACCACGCCCGCCACGACCACCGGGTCACCCGTCCCCCTGGTGATCGACTACGTGCTGGTGGTCGTCTTCGCGGTGATCGGTCGGGCGAGCCACGCGGCCGACCTGACCCCGCTCGGAGTGTTGGTCACCGCCTGGCCGTTTCTGATCGGGTGCTTCGTCGGCCACGTCTTCACCCGGGCGTGGCGACACCCGGCACGGCTGTGGCCGACCGGCGTGGTCATCTGGCTGCTGACCGTCCCGGCCGGGATGATGCTGCGGATCGCCGCCGGTGACACCGCCGCCGTCCCCTTCATCGTCGTCGCCACGATCACGCTCGCGGTGTTTTTGCTCGGCTGGCGGCTGGTCGCCCTCGTGGTGCGACGAGTCCGGTCGTGAGCTGACGTACGGGTCAACGGACCGGCCAGCGCCGTTCCCGGATGGCGTCGAGTACGGGCGGGGGTTCCACGTCCAGGTCGTGGCGGACCAGGTCGGCGTCCCGCTCGTCGCGCAGCACAAGGTGCTTGCCGTCGAGCACCACCTCGGTCACCTGTGCGCGGGCGTACCGCTCCACCTTGTCGCCGGTGGTGAACACGAGGTCGCGGGCGGTCACGGTCACGGTGGTCAGTGAGCCGACGATCAGCAGCCCGGCCACCAGGCCGGTGACCAGACCGAGCGCGACCAGGATCCACGAGCCGGCCCAGCCGGCCAGGCCGGCGAGCAGCTCGCGTGGCCCCTGGAACGGCAGCCAGTCGAGTTGGCTCGCCCATCGCAGCACCACCGGGGCGGCGACGCCGAGGCCTGTCCCGAGCACGGTCGTGACCACGACGATGCCGGCCCGAACGGCCTCGGACACCCGGAACTGCGCCGGTGGCTGGTCTGCCGCGTCCACGGTGTGGTCCTTCCTGCGGTCCTCGACTCCCGTCATGCCTTCAGTGTGACACACCAGTGTCCTATTTTGCTACCACGATGTACCGACTATGCTCTGCGCATGCCCCGATCGGAACCGGAGTCGGCCACGAGTCGCCGGACCCGTGCCCTCCTCGTCGACACCGCGATCGAGGTGCTCGCCGTGCGGCCGGATGCCACCCTGGGCGAGATCGCCTCGGCTGCCGACCTGAGCCGGTCGACGCTGCACCGGCAGTTCGCCAACCGGACCGCCCTACTCGGGGCCATCGACCGTGAGTGCCGGGCCCGATTCGGCCGCGCCGCCACGTCGGCTCGACCCACTGACGGCACCGGGCTGGCCGCCCTGCAGCGGCTGGCCCAGGAGTTCTACGCCCTGGGGCCGGTGCTGGGGCTGATCTTCGCCG